>DASXES010000043.1:0-9135 GCA_036489975.1 Roseiarcus sp. | reverse complement strand
CGCCCGGCCCGGACTCAAGGAGAAAAGCGTCTCGACAAAAGCCGGCTAGGCCGGCGCAGGGCGTTGCGCGCTTATTTTTTGGTAGACGACTTTTCGAGATATTTAATCGCGTCGCCGACGGTTACAATGGTTTCGGCCTGGTCGTCGGGAATCTCGACTCCGAACTCTTCTTCAAACGCCATCACCAACTCAACCGTGTCGAGCGAGTCGGCGCCCAGATCGTCAATGAAATTGGCGCTGTCGACGACTTTGTCGGCCTCCACGCCAAGGTGCTCGACAACGATCTTCTTCACGCGCTCCGCGACATCGCTCATGTCTTTTTTCCCTTATGCATCAGGCTTCGACGCCCGACTTCCTGATCAATTCCCCGACCGACCTCGTCGGAGACGACGCTCGCCCTTTGGCCGTCCGCTCCGCGCCGCGAAGCGCTGACAGGTTCGCTCGGGGTTCGCCGACGCCGACGCTCGAAAGATCAGCCCCTCCCGCGTCCTGCGACAAATCGGGTCGATAGCATATCTTTTTTGTCAACGCGAGAGGGCGGGAGATCTGTCACACCTGACTTTCCGTGCGACTCCAAGGTCATCAAATCATTGCCATTCCGCCGTTCACGTGCAGCGTCTGCCCGGTGATGTAAGCGGCTTCTGAGCTCGCCAAATACACGGCGGCGGCGCCAATCTCCTTGTCCGAACCAAGGCGCTCCATGGGGATCGAGGCGAGGATTGCCTCGCGCCGTTTCTGGTCGAGCGCCTGTGTCATCGGGCTGTCGATGAAACCGGGCGCGATGCAATTGACCGTGATGCCCCGCGTCGCCACCTCGGCCGCAAGCGCCTTCGACATGCCGATCATGCCAGCCTTCGCGGCCGCGTAATTCCCTTGGCCAACATTGCCCTGAACGCCAACGACCGACGTCATATTTATAATCCGGCCATGACGACGTTTCAGCATGCCCTTCAGCGCTGCGCGCGACAGGCGAAACGCTGCCGTCAGATTGACCGCAAGAACCGTGTCCCAGTCCTCATCCTTCATCCGAATAAAGAGAGCGTCGCGCGTCACCCCGGCGTTATTGACCAGAATGTCGACCGGTCCCATCGCGGCCTCGACGTTCGAAACGAGCCCTTCGGTGGCCTGGGGGGCGGCGAGATCGCACGGAAACGGGTGGGCCCGATGCTCGAGTTCGGCGGCGAGCGCTTCGAGCGCTTCTAGGCGCGTGCCGGAGAGCGCCACTGCGGCTCCCCGCGCGTGAAGGGCGCGCGCGATCGCGGCGCCAAGCCCGCCCGACGCGCCGGTTACGAGCGCTGTCCTTCCCGTCAGATCGAACAAGGGCGTCGTCTCTCTCGCAGATTGATCAGGGCTTCGCCGAGGCGCTGAGGGCTGCAGTGTCGGCGGGCGAGCCGACGCTGATCGCCGTCACGCCTTCCGCAATTCGCTTGATGAGGCCAGTCAATACTTTGCCCGCGCCGAGTTCAATAAACCGCATGACGCCATGCGCAGTCATATAAGCCACACTCTCCCGCCAGCGTACAGTTGCGGTCACCTGGGCGACAAGGCCGGAGCGGATCGCTTCCGGGTCAGTGACTGCCGTGGCTTCGACATTGGCGACGAGGGGGGGCTTGGGCGAAAGAATCTTGACGTCCTTCAGCGCTTCCTCCATCGCCTTTGCGGCCGGCTGCATCAGCGCACAATGAAACGGCGCCGAGACGGGCAGAAGCAGGGCTCGTTTCGCGCCGGCGAGCTTGGCAAGCTCCATTGCCCGCTCGACCGCCGCTTTCGTGCCTGAGACGACGACTTGAGCAGCCCCGTTGTCGTTGGCGACCTGGCAGATCGCGCCGCCGAGGTAGAGATTGCTCGCCGCCTCGGTCGCAATCTTCACCACCGCCCCGAATTCAAGGCCGAGGATGGCCGCCATCGCGCCTTCGCCGACGGGAACCGCCTTCTGCATGGCATCGCCGCGCAGCCGCAAAAGACGCGCCGTGTCCTCAAGGGTGAGCGAACCCGCGGCGCAAAGCGCCGAATACTCGCCGAGCGAATGTCCGGCGACATAGGCCGCCTGCCGGGGAGCGTTAAAGCCCTGTTCGGTCTCCAGAACCTTGAGCGCCGCGAGGCTCGCGGCCATCAGCGCCGGCTGGGCGTTGGCGGTCAGGGTGAGTTCGGCCTCGGGTCCGTCGAACATCAGTCCGGAAAGGTTTTGTGAGAGGGCCGCGTCGACGCGGTCGAATACCTCTCTTGCCACGGGAAATGCGGAAGCCATCGCCTTCCCCATGCCGACCGCCTGAGAGCCCTGACCCGGAAACACCAAGGCGGTCTTCATGAACCGGCTCCCCCGACCAAATTCGAAAGGACGACACGGTTCGCGCCCTGGCGGCGGTGCACAGACACGGCCCGGACCGGGCTGTCAAGCGTCGGGTCTGGCTAAACGGCGAAGGGGTTAGCCTGAAGGCTGACCCGCGAACCCATGCTGGAACGGGTCGCTTGGGTCCTGCACCAGCTTGCTTTCGGCGCAGATGAACGCGCGTCCGCTGACGCGAGGCAGAACGCCCCCGTTCGGACCCAGTTCGAAGCTGGCGCGAAAACGGCCCCCGATGATGCTTTCCTGCACCCACACTTCGCCAGGCCGTAATTTTCCATCGGCCGAGAGGCAAGCGAGCTTGGCGCTGGTGCCGGTTCCGCACGGCGACCGGTCATAGGCGCCGCCCGGGCACAGGACGAAATTGCGGCTGTTTGCATCGCTCGACCGCGGAGGAGCAAAGAACTCGATGTGATCGATCAAGGCGCCGTCCTTGCCGCGTACGCCCTGTGCCTTGAGCGCATCGCTGATCGCGGTCGCCGCCGCCGTGAGTTGACCCACATTCGCGAGCTCGAGATCGCAAGGCGCAAACGAGGTGAGAAAGAACCAGTTGCCGCCCCAGGCGACATCGCCGCGCACGATTCCCAAACCCTCGACCTCAACCGAGACCCCTTCGGCGAGACGATAACTCTCGATATTCTCCACCGCCGCCGTGCAGGCGTCGATCAGATCCACGCCGACCCGGCCGACCGGCGTCTCAAAGCGATGGCGCCCGGGCTTGAGCCGGCCCATGTGCGCGAGCGTCACAGCGAGACCGATCGTCCCGTGACCGCACATGCCGAGATAGCCGACATTGTTGAAGAAGATCACACCCGCAGCGCATGAAGGGTCGTTGGGCTCGCAGAGGAGCGCCCCGACCAGCGCATCGTAGCCACGCGGCTCGTTGACGGCGAAGCGGCGGACATGATCGAAATCGTCGGCGAAGCGGTGAAGCCGCGCGGCGAGCGGCCCGTCGCCGAGAGGCGGCCCGCCATCGACAATCACGCGGGTGGGCTCGCCTTCGGTATGGGAGTCGATGACGCGCACCGCGCTTAATCCTTGGCGCCGGGCCAGGACGCCCACCAGGCGCGAAACGTCATGAACCGGCGTTTCGCCATGCTCTCCTGCGATCGGCTGAGCGCGTCGAAATCGTTCAGGTGCAAGGCGTACTCGTCATGGCCCTGAAGCGTCATCAGGCGCTTGAAATAGAGCACGAGATCGACGCCCTCATCGAAGACCGAGAGCGGCTCGAGTGCGCTCTCAAGCTCGAGCGCCAGGAGCCGAGCCTGAGCGTCGCCCTTAGCGGCGCGCTGGCAGAGTTCAACGAGCCGCAGCACCTCGCGCGGCAGAACATTGCCGATGCCGGTGATGGCGCCGCTTGCGCCGCAATTGACGAAGCCGTGGAACACTTCGGTGTCAACGCCGACCATGAGCGCGATGTCGTCCGAACGGCCCGCAATATGCTCCGCGGCGTAGCTCAGCGATTCCTTACCGCCGAATTCCTTGAATCCGACCAGATGGGGAAACTCGTCTCGTAGCTCGAAGAAGAGCTCGGCCCGCGTCTGGAAGCCGTAATAGGGGCTGTTGTAAATCACCGAAGGCAAATCGATCGCAGCCTTGAGCACGCGGGCAAAATGGCCGCGCTGGGCGGCCGTCGAGGCGCCGCGCGAAAGCACGCGCGGAATGATCATGAGCCCGCGCGCCCCTTTCTCCTTCGCATGGACAGCGAGCGCCGCGGCCTGCTCGGTGTTCTGCGCGCCGGTGCCGACGACGACGGGCAAGCCGGCCTTCGTCAAATGTTCGACGCCCTCCATTCGCTGTTCGATCGTCAGCAGCGGCCAGTCACCCATCGAGCCGCAATAGACGAGCCCCGACATTCCGGCGCCGACGAGATGTTTTCCCATCTTCACGAGCGCGTCGAAATCGGGCCGCCGGTCGGGCCCGCAAGGGGTCATCAGGGCGGGCATGGTTCCGGAAAAGACTTGTGACGACATCTTGAGGCTCCCTGGAGTCGGACATTCGCTTAAGCAGACCTTGGCATGTCTCGGCTTCCGTCTGCCACCTCCGGCTTCATGAAACACCCAATCTCCGTGTCCACGAAACCGCGGCAGGCCAAATCCGGGCGGAAATCGACAAGCGGCCCTTTGATCGCACCTTTCAGGTGTGTGGGCGATTGACTGACGTCGCTGAGTCGGGAGCGAGGACACGAGTTGCCGTTGAGTTTTTGTACAAATCGAAGGGAGAGCCCGTTCGTCGTCTGGAGGCGTTCACGGGCCCGGGCCGGCGTCGCGCGTGGACAGCGGAGCACAAGGCGGGATCCTTGCCGAAAGCTACGAGAGCGAGGACGACGTGTCGGCTGTGGCGCCGCCGGCTTGGGCTGAGTCCACAGCCGTTGTTCGGCTGGCGGCGCAATCCGCAACGGCGCGCTGTCCACCGCCAAGGCGCCGCCGCCGTCAGCGATTGGTTGGATCGCTCACCTTGCGCGCTCCGCCTTCCGCTGCGGATCCGGCCTTATTACCATTCTCCTTAAGAAGAAAGGTCGACGAACGAGAGATTTTTGATCCGCCGCGCGCGGAAAATCGGCTCAAGGCTTCGGAAAATCGGCTCAAGGACTTCAACGTCAAGCTGGAACAAGGATTGCAACTTGCGCGTTGCGATCGCCGGGGCGTAGAGAAAGATTAGCGCCGCTCTCACGCCAAGGCGGCCCCAGCGGCCACGGACGAAGCGAGAACAGCACGCGCTCGGACCAAAAAACCTCGAACCAAAGCCGCTGCCGGCCCAATCGGGCCCGCGAGTTGTGCTGCCCGGTTTACTTCGTATTAATTCTGTGTAAAAGCGGTCTGGACAAATGAGCCGACGATCTTCGGTCGAGGCGAACAATCTCACGGACGGGTGCGCTGATGAATGTTGTTTTTTTTGGAGGCTCCGACGCGGCCAAGAAGGACGGCCTATGGGAAACCAATGGCACCGCAAGCGGGACCTTTGAACTCACTCCCATCACGGGCGCGGATGCCTCGGGGGTCGCTCCCAGCAGCTTCATAGGCTTCAACGGCGAGATTCTGTTCGCGGGCGACAGTGCAAGCGGAGCCATCGGATTGTGGGCGACAACCGGGACCGCGGCCGGCACCCAGGAGCTGACTGGCATCGTGGGAGCGAGCGCTTCCGCGTTCAATCCCAACGGTTTCACAATCCTCAATGGCCAGGTGCTGTTCAATGGCACGGGTTCTGGCGGGTCCGGGTTGTGGACGACGAATGGGACGGCGGCCGGCACGCACCTACTGACCAATGTCGCGAAGAATCCGACAGATCTCACGGTCTTCAACGGTCAGGCGCTGTTCAGTGGACGCGACTCCACCGGCCTCTATGGGTTGTGGACGACGAATGGGACGGCGGCCGGCACGCGCGAGCTCACTGTCTCCGGGGCTCCGACGACGGGACTGGGCCTGGATCCGACCGGCCTCACAGTCTTTGGAAGTAATGTTCTGTTCAGCGGCATCGACGCCAGCGGGAAGGTCGGGTTGTGGAAGACTGACGGCTCCACAACGAGCGAGATCCCCATAACCGGCGCGAGCGGTGCGGGGGTTAATCCAAGGGATCTAACGGTGTTTGGCGACGAGGTGCTGTTCAGCGGCGTCGACTCCAGCGGCAACGTCGGCTTGTGGGCGTGGGACGGAACCAGCGCGACGGAACTCGTCGCCGGGGCTAGTACACCGCAAGATCCGACGGGGCTCCATCCTCAAGACCTCACCGTTTACCAGGGCGAGGTGCTGTTCAACGCCTTCGACTCCAGCGGGCAAGCCGGGTTGTGGGTGACTGACGGAACCGCGGGCGGCACGCGCGAGGTGCCTGGCACTTCGGGCCTCGATCCCACCGGCATGACCGTCCACAACGGGGTTGTGCTGTTCAGCGGCCTCGACGGGAACGGCCATCCCCAGTTGTGGGAGACCAACGGGTCCACCGTACAGGAGGTGAGCAGCGGTCTTGGCGCGTCGACAGGCCTCGCTCCATTTGATCTGACTTCGGCCGACCTCACTGGCATCGTGTGGCGGAACGCGTCGACGGGAGGCGTCGAGCTCTGGAACGTGAATAGCCCAGGGGGCGGATTCAGCTACGACGCGCTGAACCCTGTCAACCCCAACTGGCAGATCGCAGGAACTGGCGACTTCACTGGAACGGGCGATGGCGCCATCGCCTGGCGCAACACCTCGACCGGGGCGGTCGAGCTCTGGAACCGGAGCGGGCAGGGCGGCTTCACCTATCAGGCGCTGAACCCCGTGAACCTCAACTGGCAGATCGAAGGTACTGGAGACTTCAGCGGGACCGGCGAGGACAGCCTGCTCTGGAGAAACACCGCGACCGGAGGCGTCGAGCTCTGGAACCCGAATGGCTCCGGCGGCTTCACCTATGAAGCCTTGAACCCGGTCAACAAGGATTGGCAGATTGCGGGAACCGGAGATTTCACTGGCGACGGCAACGACGACATTGTGTGGCGCAACACGTCGACGGGGGGCGTCGAGCTGTGGAACTCGAACGGCTCGGGGGGGTTCACTTATGAAGCCCTCGCGCCGGTCAACAAGAATTGGCAGATTGCGGGAACCGGAGATTTCAACGGCGACGGCAAAGACGACCTTGTGTGGCGCAACGCGTCGACCGGAGGCGTCGAGCTGTGGAACTCGAACGGCTCCGGCGGCTTCACCTACGAAGCCCTGAACCCGGTCAACACGAACTGGCATATCGTCGGCACCGGAGACTTCAACGGAAGCGGCGCAGACGGCCTCCTGTGGCAGAACTCGTCAACAGGGGGTGTCGAGCTCTGGAACTCGAATGGCTCGTCGGGCGGGTTCTCTTACGAGAGCCTCGGCTCCGTCAACACCCACTGGTCAGCCCAGAAGGTTTGGGGGTAGTTAAAGTCGCGCGCACCCCGTCTTCGGGCAAGCGGCGATTGTGCTGGGCCGCCGCGCTCGCGTCGGGCCAGGCGAGGCGCAATGGGACGCGTCGTTCAGGCCCGGTGGCGGAGCCACTGGCGGAACGAGCGTCCGAGCGTGGGGCGCCGCGTCTCACAACGAAAAATGGTCACGTCGGTGTGGCGCCCGACCGCTTCGACGGATTCAAATTTGCCCGTTTTCTCAAGACTGCGGCTCAAAGGCTCATAAAAAAACAGCATGGAATTGCTGCGGATGGATTCACTCTCCTCCTCATAGCCTGAGACAAGCAATATTCTTCGTGTCTTCTCGGCGAGGTAGTGAATGAGTTGACGATACGCGGTCAATGACTCCTGGTGGATAAGCACCTCGAAGCAAAGCACCAGTTCCGCTGGCGATGCATTCAAGGCTGGAGCTTGCACAAACGCCCAATCCGGGCGGGCGCGCTTCGCAATCTCCAGTGTCTTGATTGACTGATCGACCCCGACGTATCCGGTAAGGTTGAGCGCCCTGACCACTTCAAGGTCACCACAGCCGACGTCGAGCACTGACTGTGCGTTCTCCACGCCCTGTTGCAACAGTAGATTTCGCTTATACTCGAGATTCTCTCCGCGCGATCCAACGCCGGAGCCACGCTCGCTGAAATTCGCGTACCGCATCTCCCAGAAAAGCTTGTTGTTGAAATGCTTCGCGATTTGCGAATTTGCTTGTTCAACGGCGTCTTTTTCTGCGGAGGTCGCCGCCCCGGGCGGGTCCAGCAATCCGACAACGTTCACCGAATCATTATGGTAATGCATGAGCGAGATCGGCTTTGTCGGGTCGTAGTAATAGTGCTCGCTGGCAAAATGCATGAAGTAGTTGAGATTGGATGGAATGAACTCAAACGGCAGCTCCGTCTCGTGGATCGCCATGCAGAAGCTTATTTGATCGATATGGCTGGTCTTGTTGATTTTGCGTAAAGGCTCGGGGTTGGCGAGAAGCCATAGCGACCATCGCCGCCAGCTTTCAAACAGACTGTCGGCGAATTGTTTTGGTATGCTGTAAAAACCTCCGTTGGCGTTCGCAAAATACGTTAAGTCCTCGCTCGCATCCACGCGGCATTCCTTCGGCAAGGTGCTGAATCCGGCGGCGCGCATGACTTCTCTGAGGGTTCCAAGCGGAGGATTGGCGACATCGACGACTTTCGCATAGATCGTATCAGTGCGCAGTTCATGTAAAAGATCTTGAACGAAGATTGCGTCTGTATCCAGGAAAATAAATTGCTTAAAGCTGGACTCTCGTAGTACATCGCTCCACTGAGCGAGCTTATTACAATATTTCCCATCCCCAAATCTATCTATTCTTGTCGTCCTGCATCCCAATAAGTTGAAGACATCGACCGTTTGCGAATCAACCTCTCTGGTGAAGTGAACAAGGATGCTGGAAGGCGCCGCGTGCAACCGCTCGATGATCGAGTGTGCGAGATGCCAACCCTGGTAAGCGAATCTCGGATTTTCATCCACGATGAATGAAAAGCCTATGTCCTCGATCTGGACGGCCATCTCAGACCCGGCCGCTTGAGGCCGAGGGGCCGCTCGGCGCTCTCATCCGGAAGGGGTTCATGCTGATTCGACTGGCGCGTCGAGGGACGGGCGCGCTGCTTCGGCTCGCGCGAGTGTCAGTGCCCAAATTGGAAGACCTTTTACGGACGAAGCCATTCGAGGACCTTATGGCCTCGACGGCATCGCAGCAACGCGGCGCCGTTTCCGGCCCAGGGCGATCGCTTCAGGTTAACGCGGGCGGGCGCTTAGGAAATGTGATTCTCAAAGGGCTTCGACGAATCGGAGCCCGTGATGTCCACTTCGCCTGCGAAGAGTCTTCTCGATCATTTTTCGGCGCTGAAGGACCCGC
>DASXES010000021.1:0-8304 GCA_036489975.1 Roseiarcus sp. | reverse complement strand
ACCTGCAAACATCGAGTGCAGGTCATCGACGTCAGCAAGCAAATCGCGGGCACGGGCATGAAATGCGCGTCCGTCTTCCGTCAACTGCACGCTGCGCGTCGTCCGGTGCAGAAGCCTGACACCGACATCTTCTTCCAGCTTGCGGACCGCCGTCGAGGCCCTTCCCTTTTGAATGCCCAGGCTATCGGCCGCGCGGGTGAAGCTCCCCATTTCCGCGACGTTACGAAAATGAGGATGGGTTCGAGATTCTGCATTTTCGGTGCCTTGGCATTGTTCTCCAACGAGAGAACAGTGAGTTCAATTCCTCGGTGTTTATCACATCTGAGAGACACAGTAAGCCTACGCCTCGAAGCTAGGTGACCATCTTGGAGAACGACAAATGTCTGAAACCATGAACCTTCGTCAGGCGCCTGAAGCCATGACCTTGCATCACGCCCAGTGGGCCGGCCGGATCATGAGCGCGGTTGTCGTTGTCGCTCTGGTGGCAGACGGCGCTATTCAGCTTTTCGCGCCGGCCCAGATCGCGAGCATGTTGCAGGAAACCGGGTTCGCGCTGGACCTGACCCGCATCGTGGGTCCGATCATCCTCGCCTGCGCCGTGCTTTACGCCATCCCGGCCACCGCCATCCTCGGCGCGATCCTGGTGACGGGCTTTTTGGGAGGCGCCATCTGCGCCCATGTCCGCATTGGTGAGTTGGGGTCGCCGCCGGAACTCATTTCCCTGCTTCTGGGCGCGATGACATGGGGCGGCCTCTACGCGCGCGATTCCCGTGTCCGGGCCCTTCTACCGCTCGTCCGTTGAACCAACAGGGGCGCTGCTCTGTCCCTCAAGATCGGAGAAAACACATGTTTTTAGTCATGGGAATCACGGGAAACGTCGGCGGCGCGACAGCAAGACATTTGCTGGCGCAAGGCAAGACGGTCCGGGCCTTGGTCCGCGACCGCGCGAAGGCGGCAAGCTGGACGGACCCGGGCGTGGAACTGGTCGACGGCGACTGGAACGATGCGGCCGCCATCGAGCGGGCGCTCAAAGGCGTCGAAGGCGCGTTTGTCATGTTGCCGGCTGTCTGGGCACCCTCGCCCGATTACAAAGAAGCCAAGGGCGTGATTGCAAACTATGTCGAGGCGCTCACCAAGGCAGCGCCGCCACGAGTGGTTGCGCTTTCGTCGATGGGTGCGAATAGGACCAGCGGGCTCGGGATGATCATGGCCTTGTCGCTTCTGGAGCAAGGTTTTCGCGACCTGACATCCTCGATCGCGTTTGTGCGCGCCGGCGGGTTCTTCGAAAACTTCCTCTACGGCCTGCACGTCGCCCAGGGCGGAACGCTGCCGGTCTACTACAATCCGACAAACCGGAAATCGACCATGGTCGCGACCGATGACATCGGTGCCGAAGTGGCGACGCTGCTGACCGGGCCTGCGTGGTCAGGGCAGCGTGTCGTCGAGCTTGGTTCGATGGTCACCGCGGATGAAGTCGCGGAGCAATTGGGTGAAGTTCTGAATCTCGACGTGAAAGCCTTCGCAGTCCCGCGTGCAGGGTGGGCGGAAGCGTTCGAGCAATTCGGCATCCCGAAGGGCCACACCGGACCTGCCGAAGAAATGTTTGAGGCCGTGAACGCGGGATGGATGGACCTCGGAGCCGAGGGTACGGAGCACGTAGCGGGTGCGACGTCCGCATACGATGTATTCGAGGCTGCACGGAATGCCGCCAAGGCGTAAGTCCGGCACGGATCAGGCATGAGACGGAGACTGCCCCCCTACGTCGGACGCATCGCGGGAAGCGCTCAACAGCTCAAAGCAACGCGAAGCGCCTCCACTCCCGCCTGACCTTCTGAATCTCTGTGGCGTTGCTGCGGGGCTGGATTTGAGCTGATGAAATCGCACCACCGAAATCACAATGGCGGCCGCGTCAGCCCAGCATCTTGGCCAACATCTTCGAATAGCCTAGCGTGCATAACCATCCGATCTTTGTCCTAGCGCCCTCTAATCGCCTACAGACGAACTCGAGACCTTCCATCTTTCGGCGGCAATCGCTTTCAATTGCCGTCAGGTTGGAAAGTTCGGGAGATTGGAGATGGCATCAGCAGCGGAGGTATCTATCAAGCGGACCATTCGTCGGCAGCAACTGCGTGAAATGGTCCCGCTTGCAGACAGCACCATCTATGAGATGGAACAGCGCGGTGAATTTCCGAGGCGCTTCGCCCTCTCCCCCCGTTGCGTCGTCTGGGACCTGGCGGAGGTCGAAGCCTGGCTGGCCGCACGCCGATCAGCCCCCATCGCGCGGGCGCAATCTCCTGATGTCAGGCAGCGGCGATCGCGCCCGGTTCGATCGCCGGGTCCGGCTCAAGCAGCGGCATCGAAGGCGAGATGAGTACCGGCACGCGCTTCTTGCCAGCAACCCAGGCGTCGATGATGTCCGACCACTCCTGCATCATATGGCGGCGCTGCACCTCGTACTCCGCCTTGTTGTAGACGCCACGTGAGGAACGCCCATCCTCGTGCGCGAGGCACTTCTCGATCCAGTCGCTGTTGAAGCCGAGCTCATTCAGCAACGTTGAGCCCGTCCTTCGCAGGTCGTGGACGGTGAACGGCGCCAGCGGCAATCCATCCTTCTTCGCTTGCTCGACAACCGCATAGGTCACGCGATTGAACGTCGCGCGCGACATAGGCGCATCGGCATCATAGCGCGACGGCAGGAGGTACTTTGAGTTTCCGGCACAGGTCTTCAGCGCGATCATGATGTCGAGGGTCTGCCGAGACAGATAGACGTTGTGCGCCTTCGAGCGCTTCATCCGCTCCTTCGGGATCGTCCAGACGGCGTTCTCGAAATCGACCTCATCCCATATCGCATCTTGCAATTCGCTCTTGCGCACCATGGTCTGCAGATAGAGGCGCATGCCGAGCCGAATGGTCGGCAGCGTCGCCACCTTCTCAAGCAGCTTGAGCATAATCCTGATCTCGGTTGGCGAGAGCGACCTATCCTTCGGCACGAACGTCGCGATCGAAGCCGGCCCAACATCGTCAGCCGGGTTGGCAACCTTCTCGCCGTGCAGGATCGCGAAGCCATAGATCTGCTTGAGGATGTCGCGGACGTGGATCGCCGTCGCTGGCGCGCCGCGCTCAACTATTGCGCCACAATGCGCCCGGAGGTCATCCGGTGTGATTTCGGTTAGCAGCCTGGTGCGCCACCTTGGTAGCAGTTCGCGTTCGAAGATTGATCGGCGCATCGCCCGTGTGCTGTCCGCCATCGGCGCCGCGGTCAGCCATTTCTCGCCGAACTCGCCAAAGCTCTTCGCTTCCAGGAGCCGGCGCTTCTCCCGCTGCTTTTCGATCGCCGGCGAGCGTCCCTCGCTGATCGCGCGCTTGGCGTCGATGCACAGCTCTCGCGCACGAGCGAGCGACAACCCGGCCGGGCCGTACTTGCCGAAGGTAACGGTCTCGCGCCGTCCATTCACCCGGTAATCCAGCCGAAAAGAGAGCGTCCCCGACGGCTTTACGAGCACATACATGCCGTCCCGGTCCGTCACCTTGTAAATTTTCTCTTTTGGTTTCAGATGCTTAAGGGCTGCATCGGTCAACATCGGGACTGCCTCCTCCAAAAAAGACCGTCAGGCCGTTTTCGGGCACCCTCGCGCCAAAATCTCTTTTTTTTACAGCTAGTTAGATCGAAAAAAAGACCGTCATAGGGTGCTCACACCCTGACGGTATCGGACGAAATCGGATTTCGCAATGGGGAGCCGCACCGTCAGGGAGTCCGTCAGCGGCGATCTTTGCCGGCCGATAGTCCCCGAACGTCTTTGGATGATTTTATTTTGTTTATCAGTGTGTTATAGAGGTTTCCGGGACGCCGTGGGATACCCCCGGATGGGCCAAAATCATTCCCACTCGATCGTGCCCGGCGGCTTGCTCGTGACGTCGTAGACGACGCGATTGACGCCCTTGACCTCGTTGATGATGCGGGTCGCCGCGCGGCCAAGGAAGGTCATGTCGAAGGGATAGAAGTCGGCGGTCATGCCGTCGACCGAAGTCACGGCGCGCAACGCGCAGACGGAATCGTAAGTGCGCCCATCGCCCATCACGCCCACCGTCTTCACGGGCAGCAAGACAGCGAACGCCTGCCAGATCTTGTCGTAGAGGCCCGCCTTGCGGATCTCGTCGAGAAAGATGGCGTCGGCCTTGCGGAGAATATCGAGCTTCTCGCGGGTGATGGTCCCCGGGCAGCGGACGGCGAGTCCTGGCCCCGGAAAGGGATGACGGCCGACGAAGGTCTCGGGCAGCCCGAGTTCGCGACCGAGAACGCGCACCTCGTCCTTGAACAATTCCCGCAAAGGCTCGACGAGCTTCATGCGCATGCGTTCGGGCAAGCCGCCGACATTATGGTGGCTCTTGATGGTCACGGAGGGACCGCCGGAAAACGACACGCTCTCGATCACGTCAGGATAGAGCGTGCCCTGAGCCAGAAACTCGACAGGCCCTTTGCCGTCGGTCGCGATCCGGCGCGACTCTGCGTCGAATGTGTCGATGAACAGCCGGCCGATCGTCTTGCGCTTGGCCTCGGGGTCTTCGACGCCTGCGAGCGCCTGAATAAACTCTTGCGCGGCGTCGACATGGATCAGCGGAATGTTGAAATGGCCGCGGAACAGGCCGACCACTTCGTCCGCTTCGCCCTGGCGCATAAGACCATGGTCGACGAACACGCAGGTGAGTTGGTCGCCAATCGCCTCGTGGATGAGCACGGCCGCGACCGCCGAATCGACGCCGCCGGACAGGCCGCAGATCGCGCGCGCCTTGCCGACCTTCGCGCGAATCCGAGCGATCTCCTCGTCGCGGAAGACGGCCATCGTCCAGTCGCCCTTGAGGCCGGCGACCTTGAACAGGAAGTTGGCGAGGAGCTTCGCGCCATCGGGCGTGTGAACCACCTCGGGATGGAACATGGTTGTGTAGTAGCGACGCTTTTCATCGGCCGCGACCGCGTAAGGCGCGTTCTCCGACACGGCATAGACCCGAAAGCCTTCGGGCAGGCGCGTGACGCGATCGCCATGGCTCATCCATACCGGATAGCGCCCGCCCGGCCGCCACACGCCATCGAACAGAGCGGAGGGCGCGAGGATCTCGACGTCAGCCCGGCCGAATTCCGCCGCGTGGCCGCTCTCGACCTTTCCGCCCAGCTGCTCACACAGGGTCTGCTGGCCATAGCAGATGGCGAGGATCGGAACGCCGCTTTTGAAGATCTCCACCGGCGCGCGGGGACTACCGGGCTCCGGAACCGACGCCGGGCCGCCGGACAGGATCACCGCCTTCGGCTTCAGCCGCGCGAACGCTTCAGCCGCCTTGGAGAACGGGTGAATTTCGCAATAGACCCCCGCCTCGCGCACACGCCGCGCGATCAGCTGCGTCACCTGCGAGCCGAAGTCGACGATGAGGACGAGGTCGTGGCTCATGGGGCTGATGTGGCGGAAGACTGGGGCTGGCGCAACCAGCTTCTGAGCGGCCCGCTCGTCTGCGCGACGTGGGTTTCGGTTCGACAACCAAGGCCCGAGCTCCCCCCTTCGTCGCGATTCGCGCGCCGGTTGTGGTTGAGCCAGCCTGTCAAGCAGTCGGCTCCGCTCGTCGCCTGGCTTTTGGCCAAGCGGGATATTCCGATAATAGAGATTAGTAGCCACCATATTCTAATTTTGTTAATGAGCTTCGCTGGCGTGTCGATAGCGAATGAACTTGTCCGGTTTGGTAGTCACATGTCCGCTTCTTCTGGTTTTGTTCTGCCTCGTGGGCGAGGTGGGCAAGCCGGAGGCTTGTCCATCCCGTCCACGAGGCTCCCCGAGCGGATCTAAGCAGCGTTTTTCGCATCCCTGATCGTTCCGTTCTGGTCATGGCGCCCGATGCAGCGGGGCCCGTGAAAGACGGCGTGCGAGCCGTCGGGATAGGCGTGGACCTGACCTGCGCCTTGACGAAGTGGGGGCGCGCATCGGGCTTTCGGGGATCTGCAGTCTCAGCGTCCGGTAGGAGACGCAATTGTCCTTCATGCCTTGGCCGCTCCTCCTGAACGCACAGGATCTCGTCGAGATCGACGCTCGGGATGGGCGTGAAGGCCGAGCCTTTGCCGGTGACCTGGAGCGCGAAGAGGGCGTTGTGCTCCGGCAGATAGACGTCACGCTTCAGATCGTTCGGGATTGGGTTCTCAGGTTCAACGCCCATGGCCCATCGGGCCTCATCGCCGGCAAGGCGCCGGGTCAGACGCCGCGCCTGACCGACGCCCACCGCACTGCGCTGGCGCGGATGATCGAAGAGGGCCCGATCCCCGCTGCGCACGGCGCCGTGCGCTGGCGGCTTGTCGATCTTTGCCAATGGGCCTTCGAAGAATACCGCATCGTCGTTTTCGATTCAGACGATGAACCGGGAGCTGCGGGCGATGGACTATCGCAAGCTCTCGGCCCGCCCCAACGTATGGCCCGCCCCGTCTGCAAGTGGATTATGAGATCGGCTGATCAGTCTGCTTCAACGTATCCGGCCTCGGAGGTGTTCCTCCCGGCCAAGATGGAGATACGCGCGCTCTGGTCCTCATAAGTCTCCCGGCGTCGAACGCCGTTTTTAAATCAGGTTTCCAGACCGCCGTTCCACTGTCAGGCCATCTCGTTATCACCACTCGCAAACCTCACCGATTGAACAGTGCCCTCGAGCCTGATCGACCAACCGCTACGCCGCCACGGTCGATCCCTTGACGGCAAACTTTTCTCCGCGCCGCAGCACCGCCCAGGCAATCCTGGCCAGCTTGTTGGCGAAGGCGACGACAACAACATTGTGATGGGCGCGTCCCAAGAGCCCTTTGGCCCATCGGCCGAGCGGCGTGTCTCGCTCGGCGACATAGGGCAGCGCCGCTCGGGCGCCATGGATCAGCAACTTGCGAAGGTATCTGTTGCCGCGCTTGCTGATGCCCAAAAGCTTCGGCCTACCTCCGGTGGAGAACTGCCGTGGGACCAAGCCGAGCCAGGCGGCGATATCCCGACCACGATCGAAGCTTTCGGCCTGGCCGATGGCGGCCACCAGCGCTGAAGCGATCGTCGGTCCGACACCCGGAATCGTTGTCAGCCGACGAGCCCCCTCGTTCTCTTTCGCCCAGTGGACGAACTCGGCATCAAAGGCTGCTATCCGCCGATCGAGCTCAGCCCATTGGGCGCGGGCGTCCGTGATCAGCAGAATCATGCGCGGGCTCAGTTCCGCGCCGCCCTGCTCATCCATCAGTACGCTCAGGAACTGCTCGAGCTTCCGCTTGCCCTGAGGCGCGACATACCCACGCTCCAGCAGAATCGCGCGCAGTTGATTGATGAGAGCCGTCCGCTCCCCCACCAGCCGATCTCTCGACCGATGCAGTGTCTGCATGTCGAGCTGATCCTGACTCTTCAGTTCGACAAACCGCATCGTCGGACGGGTGGCTGCTTCGGCGATTCCCTCCGCGTCGCGATCGTCGTTCTTCTGCGCCTTGACATAGGGGCGGACATATTCCGGCGACATCAGCCGGACATCATGACCATGAGCGGCGAATAGACGACCCGTGTGGTGGGCGCCGCAACAGGCTTCCATCCCGATCACGCACGGAGAAAGCTTCTCCGCCAGAGCGATCAGCGTCTCGCGTCTCACCTTGCGCCGCAACACGACCGCACCGGATGCGTCAAGCCCAACCACGCTGCACACGTTCTTGCCCAGATCAACGCCAAGATCAGAGATTGCCGTCAAAGCCATATCCCACTCCTCCTCCTTCTGAACCGCCGGCGACTCTACGACGCCGGAAGGAGGGGCGGGCCATTCCATAAGTCTCCCCGCGCGCCTGGAAGAGATCGGGCGCGAAAAAGGCGTCGCTCCCGACACCATAGAGATCTGGTTCGCCGACGTCTTCGACAAGCTCAGGATGAGGGCGCGCATCGGCCAGAAGAACAAGATCACCCGCCGCTGGGCCCGACGAGGAACGCGGCCTTCCGCTCCAAGCGACCTGCGCCCCGCCTCGACCGACATCTTCGGCGCGATCTGCCCGAAGGAAGGCGAGGCGGTCGGACTGATCCTGCCCAAGTGCAACATCGAGGCGATGCAACTGCATCTGGACGAAATCGCCTGCGACATCGTGCCCGGTCGCCACGCCGTCCTCCTGCTCGACAAGGCCAGATGGCGCACCTCGCCAAAGCTCGACGTCCCGAAAAACCTAACCCTGCTGCTGCTCCCAGCCAAATGCCCCGAACTCAACCCGGTCGAGAACGTCTGGCAGTCCATGCGCGAAAACTGGCTCTCAAACCGGGTCTTCTTCGACTACGACAA
>DASXES010000082.1:0-5417 GCA_036489975.1 Roseiarcus sp. | reverse complement strand
TACAAGGGCGAGCCGATCGTCGCCGTCGTCGCCGACAGCGAGCGCGAAGCCTTCGAGGCGGTCGCGAAGATCCGCGTCGACTACGAACCGCTACCGACGGTTTTCGACGTCGAGGAGGCTCTGAAGCCTGGCGCCCCGGTGGTCAACGAGACCTATCCCAAAAACACCTTCACCTACCACGACATCTACGATCACCAGAAGATCCGCTTCGGCGATGTCGAGCGTGGCTTCGCGGCGGCGGATCACATTCTCGAGCAGCGCTATCAGATGTCGCCGATCGAGCACGCGCCGACCGAAACCAACGGCTCCATCGCAGCCCCCGACACCAACGGCCGCTATGTCGTCTACACCTCGACCCAGGCTTTGTTCTTCTCGCTCGACACCTGCGCGAAGATCCTCGACGTTCCGTCGAACACGCTCCATTTCATCGGCGGGACGGTCGGCGGCGGGTTCGGCGGCAAAGTCGACACCGTGACCGAGCCGCTCTCGATCCTCGGCGCGATGCTGACCGGGCGGCCGGTGCGTTACATGATCGGACGCGAGGAGGAGATGCTGTATTGCGCCCCGCGCGGCGCCGAGCGCATCTTCATCAAGGACGGGGTTTCGCGCGACGGGCGCATTCTCGCGCGTCAGTTCCGCTGCCTTTTCGACAGCGGGGCCTATACCCGCCTGTCGAGCTACGCTGTGGTCAAATGCGCGGCGCATCTGCCGGGGCCCTACACGATCCCCAACGTGTCCGCCGACGTCTATTGCGTGTTCACCAATCGGGTGCCGGCGACGGCGATGCGTGGCTTCGGCGTCACCGCAGTCGATTTCGCCATCGAATGCCAGATGGACAAACTCGCCGACCTCGTCGGCATGGACCCGATGGAGTTCCGGCTTGTTAATGCCTATCGCGACGGCGACATGAAAGCACATCGGCGCGAGGCGAAGAACACGGCCCTCATCGAATGCGTGCAGGTCGCGGCGGAGAAGGCCAAGTGGCGCATTCGCGACGACTTCAAGCGCATGTCGTCGCTCAAGGACGTTGGGGCCCCGCGCCCCGCCGCGCCAGCGCCCCCGCCAGTGCGTGAGCCGATCCTCGTCAGCCGGCCGGCCGGCCAGCAGCGCACGGTCTATGACCGTCCCGCCCCGCCAGCGCCAGAACCGATCCGGCCGCCGCCTCCATCCCCGCCCGCGCCTGTACAGCCAGCGGGCGTCCCGCCGTCGCACGGCGCGATCCGGTTCTCGTCGGTCTTCGGCGGAAGGAGAAGATAAGATGGCCAAGCTCCGCGGACGCGGCATGTCGTCAATGAACTATCCAATTGGAATGAACCTCGGCGGCGATCCGAGCCAGGCGCTGGTTCATTCCAATCCAAGCGGCAAGTTCACCGTCTCGCTGTCCTCGATCGATCTCGGGCAGGGGATGAAATCGGTGACGCGCCAGATCTGCGCCGAGACGCTCGGGGTGCCAGTCGAGGACGTGTATGTCGATACGGCCGATTCTGACACCGGCCCCCATTGCATGGGCAGTTTCGCGTCGCGCGGGACACATCGGGTGGGCAACGCGGTCATGGCCGCGGCGCGTGAAGCGCGCGGCGTGATGATGGAGGCGGCGGCCGAGGAACTCGAGGTCAACGTTGCTGACCTCGAGACCGACGGGCGCGGCAACATTCACGTCAAAGGCGCGCCGCACCGATCGATCTCGACCAAGGATGTCGCCATCGCGGCGCAGTTCCGGCAGGGGCGCACGATCTCGGGACGCGGCATCTTCCTCGTTCCTCTGTCCGACGTCGATCCGGAAACCGGAGAGATGTCGCCTGCGACCTGCTACGCCCACGCGTGTCTGGTCGCCGAAGTCGAGGTCGACGACGAAACCGGCGAAGTTGCGATGGTGAGGATGGACAGCGCCTACGAACTCGGCCGGGCGCTCAATCCGCGCCTCGTCGAGCAGCAGCTCGTCGGCGGCGCGTGGATGGGCATCAGCCACGCCCTCTACGAGACCCCGGAGCCCTACTATCCCGATCCAAGCCACGGGCCGCGCGATTTCGTCGAGTACCTGATGCCAGGGCCGGGCGATATTTGCCCCCATGACATCACCGTCCTCGAACGTCCGGCTCCCGACGGCCCGTTTGGGGCCAAGGGCCCGGGCGAGATGTGTGCCAATCCCATCATGCCAGCGATCGCCAATGCGATCTTCAATGCCGTTGGCGTCAGGATGGACGAACTGCCCATCACACCTGAAAAGGTGCTGCGCGCGATCAAGGCGCAGGGCGGCGCGCGACCGCAGGCGCGGCGCTAGACGCTTAACGATGGCGATCAGGGCTGACATTGTCGGGATCGATAGCCCGGAGGCGCTCGAGCGGGCGCTTCGCTCTGCCTATTACCTGGCAGACGAGGGCCTGGCGACGGTCGTCTATCTCGCGCTTGCGCTCGGCAAGCCGCTTCTGCTTGAGGGCGCTCCCGGGGTCGGCAAGACGGAGGCGGCGAAGGCGGTCGCCGCCGTGTTGGCGCGTCGCCTTATCCGGCTCCAGTGCTACGAAGGCATCGACGCCTCGTCGGCGCTCTATGAGTGGAATTATCCCCGCCAGATGCTGGCGATCCGGCAAGCTGGCGAGCAGAGCATCGACATCTATGGCGATCCCTTCCTCATCGAGCGGCCGATGCTGGCCTCGCTGCGTTCGCCCGATTCAACGGTCCTCCTGATCGATGAGATCGACCGCTCCGATCAGGAGTTCGAGGCGTTCCTGCTCGAATTCCTGTCCGATTTCCAGATCTCGATTCCGGAGCGCGGCACGGTCCGCGCCGCCGAGCGCCCGATCGTCATTCTGACCTCGAACCGGACGCGTGACTTGCACGAGGCGCTCAGGCGCCGCTGCGTCTATCACTGGATCGATTACCCGAATGCCGAGCGTGAGGCGCGCATCGTGATGCTGCGCGCCTCGAGCGTCGCGGAGGCGACGGCCCGCGCCGTCGTCGCTGCGGTCGGCAAACTGAGACGTGAGCCGTTGAGCAAGTCGCCGGGCATCTCCGAGTCGGTCGACTGGGCCGAGGCCGCGACGCTCCTCAACCGCGGTGGCGCGCGATGGCCCGACGCGTTCAAGCGCTCGATCGGCGTCGCGCTCAAGGACGAGGAAGACCTCGCCTATGTTTCCGGGCGCCTCGACGCCATCCTCGCCGAGTCGATCGCATGAGCGACATCGCTTCCCTGCCGCGCGCCGCCGAACCGTTCATCGGTTTTGTCGCGATCCTGCGCGCCAACGGCTTTGCCGTCGCGCCGGAGCAAACGCAGGCGTTCCTCTCCGCGATCGTCCTTCTAGGGCCGCGCGATCCCTATGACATCCGTCGCGCCGGTCTCGCGACCCTCGCCCCGCCGCCCGAGCGCCACGCCGTCTATCACACTTTGTTCGACATGCATTTCCTCGGCGCCGAGGGGCAGGACCTGCCCCCGGACGAAAAGGAGGACGTGGTGCGCGTCCAGGAAGATCGACGCGGCGCGGACGAACCGATCAGCGCCGAAGAATCGAATGAATCCGGCCAGGCTGCGACGCGCGCCGAAGCGCTTGTCGAGCGCCGCTTTGGCCCGACCGAAACGGGCGAAGCCTTGCGCCGTCTGACACGCGAGGCTGCGCGGCGCCTGCCAAAGCGGGTGAGTTACCGGCGCTCGCGTGCAAGGCGCGGCGCCGTTGTCGACATGCGCCGCACTTTGCGCGACGCGACCCGCAATGACGGCGAGATCATCAAGCTCTCACGCCTCAAGCGCCGGATGCGGCCGCGCAAGGCGCTCTTGCTCATCGACGTTTCCGGCTCGATGAAGGCCCGCACCGAAGACAATTTGCGCCTGGCCCATGCGCTCGTCCAGGCGAGCCCGCGGGTCGAGGTCTTCACCTTCGGCACAAGACTCACGCGGGTGACGCGGCCGATGCGGCTCAAGCGACGCGAGCAGGCGCTGGCCGGCGCGGCTCATATCGTCAGCGACTTTGATGGAGGCACCCGGATCGGCGATGCGCTCAAGGCGTTTCTCGCTCTGCCTCGCTTTGCGTCCTACGCGCGCGGCGCCATTACCCTGATCGTCTCGGACGGCCTCGAGCGCGGCGATCCGACCGCGCTTGCCGATGCGGTCGCAAGGCTCTCGCGCCGCGCGTGGCGGCTGAGCTGGCTGACCCCGCTTGCGGTCGGCGCGAACTTCCGTCCGCGCACCGAGGCCTTGGTCGCCATCTTTCCCTTGGTCGACGACATGGTTGACGGCGGGTCGACGCCCGCGATCGTCAATCATGTCCTCGCGTTGGGACGCAGGAGAGCCGCGTGATTCCGGTCGTCGATGGCCATCACCATATCTGGCGGCAGGCCGATCTCCCCTGGCTCATGGGTTCCATGCAGCCGCGCATTTTCGGGCCTTACGAGCCGATCCGGCGCGACTATCCGATCGAAGAATTCCGCGCCGACCTCGACGGCCTCGGCGTGGTGAAATCGGTCTACGTTCAGACCAACTGGTCTCCCGACGCTTATGAAGACGAGGCGGCCTGGGTGCAGCGGACCGCGGACAGGACGGGCTGGCCCCACGCGATTGTCGCCTATGCTGACGTGAGCGCCGACGACGTCCGTCCCCAACTCGACCGGCTTGCGCGCTATCCCCTGGTGCGCGGCGCGCGCATGCAATTGCACTGGCACGAGAACCCAGAATACCGCTTCGCAACGCGGGCTAACCTTGCCGCGGATTCCAGGATTCAGCGTAACGTCGGCCGTTTCGCTGACTATGGCCTGAGCTTCGATCTGCAGGTGTTTGCGCCGCAAATGGCCGACGCAGCCGATCTTGCCGAGTCGTGCCCAAAGGTCACGTTCGTCCTTCAGCACGCAGGTATGCTCGAAGACCTGTCGACAGCGGGACGCGCCGAGTGGCGCGCGGGCATGGTCCGCCTCGCGGCGTGCCCGAATGTGACGACTAAGCTATCGGCTCTCGGCACCTTCGTGCACCGCAATGATCCTGGGCATGTCGCCGACGTGGTTCGCGAGACTGTCCGGATTTTCGGCCCGGAGCGATGCCTGTTCGGCTCGAACTTTCCGATCGAGAAGCTCTGGACCTCGTATGCCGAGCTCCTGTCAGCGCACAGGGACGCAGTGGCGTCGTTTACGCCCAAGGAACAGCAGGCGATCCTGCACGACACGGCAATGCGCGTCTATCGGATCGCGCCATAAGGCGCACAACGGAAAACAAAAGTTGGGAGGAAATTATGCCGCTGGAAATTAAGATTCTCGACTATGGCGACATCGAGCTCGAATCGAGCTTCCTTGTCCTCGGTCGCGACTGCGGACGCACCCGCCGCGTGCATACGCTGGGATTTCTGATCCTTGGCGGCGCTTATCCGATTGTGGTCGACACTGGCTACCGCTCGAACCAGATCATGGAGACGCTGGGCATGCGCGGGCTCCAGTTTCAC
>DASXES010000073.1:0-2979 GCA_036489975.1 Roseiarcus sp. | reverse complement strand
ATGGTCGAGCAACACACGCAGGTGGTCTTTGGCGAAAAGCGAATCCATGACTTCGGCTCCAAAAATCGAAGCCCTTGAATCAGATCGCCCAAGCCCCCGCCATCCAGTTCAAGCCCCCGTTAACCTCACCAAGTCGCCGTGAGGCGGATCGAGCAAGAGTTGCCAAGCCGTGGCTGTCGTGCATCAACGATTTAGGGGACCGTTCAAGAGCCAGAATGCCAGCATGAGCAGCGCTACAAGGCGAGCACCGACACGACGGCGCTGGCGGCTTTTACGCTTGCCTCCGCCTGGATTGCGCGCCCCTCCCACCGACAGTTGGGAAGGCTGCGGTTCGCAGTCGTTCGGCGCTCTCGATCAACCCCCTCGCAAACGGGGCGGGCCATACGTTTTTTGAGCAGTCGGTTTTCGAGCGTGAGGTCGGCGACAACCTCTTTGAGCGCCTGCGTCTCACGGCGAAGGTCCCTCACTTCGTCCGACGTCGCAGCCCGAGCGGTGTCGCCGGCCAATCGCCGCTTACCGGCCTCCAGGAACTCCTTCGACCAGCGGAGTCCATCGACGAGGCGATGCCTTCGCGGCGGCACAGCCCGGAGATGCTGTCGTCCCCGCGCAAATCCTCCAGCACGATGCGGATTTTGTCTTCGGCGCAAAAGTGCCGTTGCGTCGCGCGGGATGTCCTTGATCGCGTCTTCGGCCGGCGCTTTATCCGGCCCGGATTTCTGTCTCATTTTCGCTCCTTGTGGCTACGATGATCCAGAAATCATCCCTAGCTGAAACCCCTCAAACTGTCTCAAGGGCCGCTGACGGCAAACATGGATCGGTTGTGGTCGATGACTATCATCGAATTACGCTAGCGCGGCTCTGAGACAGCTCGAAAGGTGTTCAAGAAAGGTCTCGCTCAGCGGCGGAAGGCTTCGGCCGGATCTCTTGATGATGGAAACAGGTCTTGTAAACGACGGGTCGTCGATCGGTTTCGACTGGAGCGAAGGCTCGGCCTCTATCTCTCGGGCGGAGCCTGGAAGGATGGCGAGCCCCAGGCCGGCGCGGACCATGCCGACCGCCGTCATCATGTAGATGGCTTCGCATGTCGCCTTGGGCATCAGGCCCGCGGAGTGGAAGCCCGCGCACGCTCGTGTCCCGCTGCATGAGGATCAACGGAAACGCTGAGAGCGCCGCAGGTGTGATGCTTTTCAGCCGCGCGATACGATGGCCTCTCGGATAGACAACGTGGAGGCGGTCCTGCGCCTCGAAAGTCACCTCGACATCGGGCGCTTTGATTGTCCCTCCCATCACACCAAAGTCTACCTCTTCCGACTGAACGAGGTTGAGAACCTGGCCGGCGATGACGTCCTTGAGATCGAATACGACGTTCGGCCTGACCTCGCGAAAGCGTAGAATCGCGTCAGGGAGAACTCCCGCGGAAACGGATGGGAGCGCCGCCAATCTGACGACGCCCCGGGCCTGAGACGCAATGTCCCGCGCGCTTCCGAGCGCCGCCTCGAGATCCTGAAGAGACCTCTGGAAGGCAGGAAGGAGATCACGCGCCACCCTCGTGAGTTCAACTGAGCGGGTGTCGCGATCGAAAAGCTTCACGCCGAGCGTTTCCTCAAAGCGCCGGATTTGGACCGTCAGCGCGGGCTGCGAGACGTTCAGGATCGACGCGGCCTGGGTGAAACTTCTCACGCGCGCCAGGGTGATTATTGAACAGATCAGATAAATGCAACTGCATTATTATACTTTTCCGCATGACGCACATCAGTGCCACAGCCGCCGGAGCGGGGCTGAACCTGGAAAGACGTCCACGCTAGCGGTTCTGGGCTTCGTCACCTGCGCCTCGGTGGCTACGGGGCGGTGGCCTCCTCTTCGAGAACTTCAGGATCAACATCGTGATGACCCTTGTTGTGATAGCCACGATGGTCGAATTCGGCTGGGTAATAAAAGACTGGACGACGCTTGGTCGTGCGACGCTGCTTGGCCGCCTGCGCGGATGCCGGGGTCAAGTGAGCGGCGGCAATTTCGCCAATCGGCGAGGTTTGCGGGGACGGTGAACTCGTCGCCACCAAGGTCGTGGGCTTGGGCTCGGACGGCGCTGTAACGGCGCGGACCGTCGAGGAGTAGCTCCCCTCCAAGGTTCACGACCTGGTGTCTCGGCGAACGGGTGGGATAGAGCCGCGCGTCGAAGCTCCGCGTAGCCGGGTCGCTTACCGAGCATCGCGCCCGCACCGAGCCCGCTGGTGAACCGCCATTGGCGGCGGCGGGTCCATTGGCGTGCAGCGTCTCGAACTCCTCGCCGAGCGGCCGACGACTCGACCCGCTCCTCCCAAGGATCGCCATCGCGCATGCGTGCTTCGCCGTGCAGCTAGTCGATCCCGACCAGCTCGAAACGCGCCTCCCTGGCGCGAACGCCGGTCAGTGCGAGGCGCTCGCGCACGATGTCGAAGTGCGAGCCGCGCGCGGGCGAGCGCGTTTGGCTCCGCATAGGAGCTCTGCCCCTCCCCGACCTAGCTGTCCACACTAACGAGGTCTTGAGCAGGCAGGTTGTTTCGGTGCGACCTTACCACCGATCCGCGCAACGCGGTTGGGCCCAACTTCTTCGACCCAAACCTCCGAGAAAATCAGCGACAACAACGGGCTGAAGACAAGCCGTGTAGGCCCCAACGCAGATTTCGTGCTTTTCGGAGATTGCCCTTCCAACGAAGCAGATCCGGGCTGAACCCGGACCTTGCCCTTCTGTGCCGCCCTAGCAGGCTGTTGAAGAAGTCGCAGGATGGGCTGTGATTCCTTCGCCTTGGCTTTGGCGGAGGCGAAGGAATGCGGGGCGGGGACGAGCGGTCGGGGTCGCTGTTCAGCTACGTCGATCTGGAAGCGCGGGTCGGCAAGGCCCATCCGCTCAGGACGATCCGGATGGTCGTGAACGAGGCTCTGGCGGCTCTTTCGGCGGAGTTCTCGGCGCTCTACGCCCGGATGGGTCGGCCCTCGATC
>DASXES010000017.1:0-12999 GCA_036489975.1 Roseiarcus sp. | reverse complement strand
CCCGGGCGTACATCGACATGATCTTGTCGTCGAAGCCGGGAAAACGCCGCTGATAGCGCTGGATCAGCTTCGGATCGAACGACCCCTCCCGATCGCGCGGAATGCGGACGTCGATCTTCGACGTCTCCGTCAGGACCGTCTTCTTCGAATAGCCGTTGCGGCGGTTGCGCGAACCCTCGGCGGCTTCATTCTCGAGATGATCGTCAAGCTCGGCGTTCAGCACCCGCTCCGCCAGTGCCTTCTTCAGCTCATCGAAAAGCCCGTCCTTCGAAAACACGGCCTTCGGGTCGCCGCCCGCCAGAAGATCGTCCAACGTGTCCTTCTTGATCGCCATATTCGCCCTCCATCGGTGCGATTATGGCCCCGCGCACAAGATTCCTGACACTCCCGCGCCATCGCCACCGCCGTCATCCGCCCCAGAGCCCGCGGCCGCTTCTTCAATCTCGTCGATCTGGTCAATCAGCTCGAACAGGAAAAGACCGCCGGAAAGAGCGGCCGCATCGTCGAGGCCCTGCTGCGTCACGACCTCATTGTCATCGATGAACTCGGCTATCTGCCGTTCAGCCAGTCCGGCGCTCAGTTGCTGCTCCATCTCATCAGCAAGCTCTCACGAAAACACCTCGATCGTCATCACGACGAACCTCGCCTTCGCGGATTGGCCACAGAACTTCGGCGACGCCAAAATGACCACCGCCATGCTCGATCGACTGACCCATCACTGGGAGATCATCGAGACCGGCAACGAAAGCTGGCGCTTCAAAAACCGCGCCTGAGCCAATCTGAAAAGCATCCTCCAAACGCCGCAACCACCCCGGCTGCGCAAACCCGACCAGCTCCGTTCCGGCCCGCCTGCCAGCGGCCATTCAAGGGGCTAACCTTCAACGCGAAAATGGGCACACGCTTCAAAGCGCTTTGACAGATCCGACAAAAGGAAGAGGTTTCGTGAGCTGCAACAAGCGCTTCGCCCGCCGATCCCGCCCCACATATGCCCGACGTCAGCGCCTTTGAGACAGCGTAAGGTTTTCGCGTAGGGAGGATTTCTGGATCATCGTCGCCGCAAGGAGCGAAGATGAGACAGAAATACGGGCCGGAAAAGCAGCCAGCGGAAGACGCAATCAGGGACCTTCGGCGCGCGACACGTCGGCAATCTCAGCCCGAGACCCGCGACTAAGCCTCGATGTTGATGCGCGTTCGACCAGACGCGCTGGCAGGGTGACCCGGCCTTCGGCAAGGTCCCGTCGCACGATGGGGGAGTGTTGGAACATCTTGATCGTCTCCCTCACCATCAGCGACGCATCCTGCACGAAGGTCGTCAGCTCATAGGCAGCCCATCCCGCCATCGGAATGTCGTCAAAGCCCGCGACGAGCACATCCTCAGGAACACGCAAGCGAAGACGCGTGCGAATTGCGTCAATAGCGCCGATCGCCAACAGATCGTTAGCGCAAAAAATCGACTCCGGCGCGTTGCCGCAGGCGAACATCGCGAGCGCCGCCTGGAAGCCGTCCTCATAGCGGAACCTGCCCTCCGCGATCCGTAAGTTCTTGAAACCTCGCCTTGCCAGTGTGCGGCGGAATCCTTTAAGTCTCTCCGCGCTCGCCGGACTATCGACCGGACCTGTGACGAAGCCGAAAGAGCGTGCGCCGCGCGCAAGAAAGTGGTCCGCGATCTCTGCCCCAGCGCGCGCGTTATCAGTCGAAACCGATGTCACCCAAGCGTTGCTGACTTTGGTGTTGAACGAGATGACGGGAATCCTGAGTTTCGCCAGAGCGGCCGCCGTCTTTGGAGAAAGCACCGCGAGAGCGCTGACGATCGCATCGACGCGATAGCCAGCAAGTCGCGGAAGGACCGAGTCGAGCGAATGTCCGCTATCGACTGGCACGAGTAGCATCTGACGCCCGCTCGAGTGGAGCTGGGTGGCGAACTCCTCGAGCACGCGCGCGTACAGGGGGTTGTACAGTCCGCCAATGACCACGGCGATCAGGTCAGAGCGATGACTAATCATGATACGTGGAATAATGCTTGGCCGATAGCCGAGTTGATCGGCGGCGGCGAGCACCTTCTCGCGAGTCCGCTGCGAGATGCTGGCGCCCGGCCGGTAGCTGCGCGAGACCGAGGACTGGGAAACCCCGGCCAGCCTCGCGACGTCGGTTGAAGAGGCGTATCTGGGCATGTTCGGACGAAGCCCGCTCGTCTTGTCCTTGACCCCTGCGACTGGTTATGACTAGCTAGTCATAGACCAAGAGTCCATCGGGTCGGGAGGAAGCGATGGCGGGCAAGTCCTGGAGGCTTGGCGGCCTCGGCGTGCATTGCGGAAATTTGCGGACATGACGCCGACGGATCGTGTTCCGGTGTTGCGAATCGCAAGCATCACGAAAACCTTTGGCGCCGTGAATGCCCTGTCCGATGTTAGCTTCAGCGTTGCGCGCGGCGAAGTTCACGCGCTGGTCGGTGAGAACGGCGCCGGCAAGTCGACTTTAGTGAAGATTGTCACTGGCGTTCTCGAACCCAGCTCAGGACATATCGAACTCGACGGCGAGCCGACGGGCTTCGGGACGCCGGTCGACGCGCGCCGCGCTGGCGTCGCTGCGGTCTACCAGGACCCGAAGCTGTTTCCGCACCTCGATGTCGCGGAGAACATCAGCATGGGCGCAACCCCGGTGACGGCGCTTGGCGTTGTCGACCGCAAGGCTGTCGTCGCGCGGGCGCGTGAATCGCTTGCCAGAATCGGGGTCGCGATCGATCCGCATGCGCTTATCGCCGAGCTTTCCGTCGCGGAACTTCAGTTTGTTGAGATCGCCCGAGCGCTGGTCGCCGACCTCAAACTCTTGATCCTCGACGAACCAACCTCGTCGCTGACCCCGGCGGAAGCGGAAAAGCTCTTCCGCATCGTGCGCGACCTGCGCGACCACGGAACGGCGATCCTCTTCATCACCCACAGGCTTGAGGAGCTGACGCTCATCGCCGACACTGTCACGATTCTTCGGGACGGACGACATGTGGCCACGCGGCCCGCCGCCGAGATGTCGCGGACGGAAATCGTTCGCATGATGGTGGGCCGCCCGCTCGAAGGCATGTTCGCGGGGCGCGCGAAGCGAACACCCGGCCAGGAGGTTCTGCGTGTCGAAGGGCTGACCCGCGAGGGCGCGTTCTCGAACGTCTCGTTTGCCTTGCGTGCGGGCGAGATCGTGGGCATGGCCGGGCTGGTGGGCTCCGGTCGTTCCGAAATCGCGCAGGCGTGCTTCGGCCTCTCGCCGCCGACCGCGGGCCGGATCGCCATTGACGGCGTTCCCGTAACGCCGCGCAGCCCGAAGCAGATGTTGGCTCTAGGACTGGCGTATCTCCCTGAGGATCGCGACGGATTGGGTCTCATCATGTCAGCCCCGATCGTTGACAATGTCACGCTGCCCATTCTGGACCGGCTCGCGAAGCTTGGCTTCATCGACGAGGCCGCGGGGCGAACGATCGCCTCCGAGGCGGTTGAGACCTATCATGTCCGCACAACGGGCATCGACCAACTGGTTTCGGATCTGTCCGGCGGCAACCGGCAAAAGGTGGCTTTCGCCCGTTGGCTCTCCACGAGGCCAAAGGTTCTCATCCTTGATGAGCCGACACATGGTGTGGACATCGGCTCGAAGGCGCAGATTCACGGCATCATCGCTCAACTCGCCGACGAGGGACTGGCTGTTCTGGTGATCTCGTCCGACCTGCCGGAGGTGCTCGGCGTCTCTGACCGCATCCTCGTTATCGCGGAAGGCGAGCTTGTCGCGGAAATGGATGCGGGGTCTGTCGATCAGGAGACGGTGATGATGGCCGCCACCCGGAATACGCGGGACAGCGCGCATGCTCACTGAAGGCGGCGAGGCGCCAACTGACGGCGAGGCGCGTACCGCCTTAGGCCAGTTCGCGCTGAGGTTTCGGGTCAGCGGCGTCGCGGCCTTTCTCCTCTTGCTAGGAGTGGCGTTCACGCTGCTACGGCCGCAGTTTATCGCACCCGGAAACCTTAGCGCGATCATCTCCAACGCCGCCATCCTCGCCATCGTCGCCGCGGCGCAGGCGGTGGTGCTCATCACCCGAAACCTCGATGTTTCGGTGGGCTCCATCATGGGGTTTTCGGCCTATCTCACCGCCGATTTTGCGGCCCGTCATCCGCATGTCGGTCCCGCGCTCGTTCTCATGCCGCTCACAATCGGGGGTGCGCTCGGCGCGCTGAACGGGGTTCTTGTCGCCTACGGGCGCGTCTCTCCGCTGATTGCGACCCTCGGCACGATGTCGGTGTATCGCGGTCTGACCTACGTCTATGCGCGCGGGCAAGAGATCACCGCGAGCCGCCTGCCTGCCTGGATGAACGCGCTTCCGGAGGTCAGGATCGCTGGCGTTCGCTTGTTGGTCGTAATCGCGATCATCGTCGTGTGTCTCCTGGCGGCGTTTTTGCGCTTCTACCCGTTGGGAAGGCGCATGTACGCGGTAGGGTCGAACGTCTCGGCGAGCGCCTTCTTCGGTCTGCGAACGCAGCGCGTCGTGCTTTTCGCCTATATTCTCGGCGCCGTCCTGTGCGGCCTGGCCGGCTTCCTCTACGCAGTGCGCGTGGGGACGGTGACCGTTGTGCTCGCCTCCGGCTGGGAGCTGACGTCGCTCGCGGCTGCGGTCATCGGAGGCGTCAGCGTCGCTGGCGGCTCGGGGAACGTTATCGGTGCGGCGCTTGGGGCCGTGGTGCTTGCGACGATCGACAATGGGCTCGTGCTTCTCGGCATCCCCGAGTTCTGGCGCATGTTCATTCAGGGCGCGGCGATCGTGCTGGCCGCGACGGCCGACATGATCATCGCGGGGCAGGTCAGAAACGCCCTTCGCGCGCGTCGTCGCATCGCTAGGGCAGCCCCATGATCCGCAAGTTGCCGCAGTGGGAGCTGACGCTCGTCGTGCTGACGCTGGCGGCGGGAGCGTGGTCGGCCTATCTGTCGCCCTACTATCTGAGCCTTGACCAGATTGCTTATTCAACACGCCAGTTCGTCTTTCCCGGCATCCTCGCGATAGGGCTTGCGGTCGTCGTGATTCTAGGCGAGATTGACATCTCGCTCGCCTCGACGCTCGCGTTCGGCGCGGTCCTGTTCTCCAAGTTCTCCGCCTTCGGCGCTCCGATCTGGATCGCCACCCCGCTCGTCACGGCCGCCTGTGCGGCGCTCGGGACTCTGAACGGCGTCCTCGTCGCCCGCTTCGGCCTGCCTTCCCTCGCCGTAACGTTGGGCACGATGGGAGCGTTTCGCGGCCTTGCCTTCATTCTGGGGTCCGAGACGGGCTACACGGGCTTCGACGATTCCTACCTCTATGTTGGATCGGAACAGGCGTTCGGCCTGGTCCCCGTATCGTTCATCCTGTTTCTTGTCATCGCGCTTGCGGTCAGCGTGCTCATGCGGCGCACCGTTTTCGGGCGCCGCTGTTACGCCATCGGACTCAACAAGGAGGCGTCGTGGGCCGCGGGCATCGATGTCGCCCGCATCAAGGTCATGGCTTACGCGCTCGCGGGCGCACTCGCCGGCGTCGCCGCCCTCGTCTGGATCGGCCAATATGGATCTGCGCGCGGCGACAACGCCGATGGCGCGATTCTTTTCGTGGTCACGGCCGTCGTCCTCGGCGGCCTCGACATCAACGGTGGTCGAGGCGCGATCCTCGGCGTCGTCCTCGCGCTGTTCCTGCTTGGCACAATGCGCAATGGCATGGGCCTTGCGAATGTCGCCGGCCCTATCCAGACAATCGTCCTCGGCGGACTCTTGATCGTCGGCGTCCTGCGCCCGATTCTCTTCCAGGGCGCCGTCCGGGGCTACAGGTTTGCGTTCTCTCGACAGGCGGTTGCCTCGAATTGAAGGAGATCGAGCGGACGCATACGATCGCACGCGCAACGCGCGACGTACGATCACCACAGCAGAGAAGGAGGAAACGATGAAGTTGCATACGACGCTGTTCGCCGGGGCAGGAATCGCTCTGGCTCTTGGCCTTGGGGATTCCGCCGCTTTGGCCAAGGACTCCGGCTTCAAGATCATGATGACTCCGAAGTGGACCGGCTTCCCGTATTTTGAGGCGGCGGCAAAGGGCGGTCGCGAGGCCGCCGCTGAACTGGGCGACCAGTTCGTCTACGCCGGCGCCGATCATGCGGACGTCAGTCTCCAGGTCGAGACCCTGCAGAATTTCCTGGCGCAGAAGCCCGATGCGATTGAGCTGGCGGCGATCGACCTCAACGCGGTCGCTCCCGTGCTCAAGCAGGCGCTGAAGCGCGGCATCACCGTTACGACGTTCGACGCCGACGCCGCGCAGGACGCACGCGACATGTTCGTCAATCAGCTGTCCTACAAGCAGGCTGCGAAGACCATGCTGGACTGCGCGCTCCTCGACTCGCCCAGGGGCGGCGAGATCGCCTTCGTCGCCGCCTCCCCGACGGCGCCGAACCATACGGCTCATATCAAGTACATGAAGGAATACATCAAGGATGATCCCAAATATCAGGTCTTCAAGGTGGTCGACACGCAATACGCCAACGACGACGACGCCAAGAGCTATGACGTCGCCATCAATCTCATGCAGGCTCATCCCGACCTGAAGGTCATCATTTCGTCTTCGGCCGTCAGCGCTCCGGCGGGCGCGCGCGCCATCTCGGCAAGCGGCCATGTCGGCAAGGTGTTCTCGACGGGCTTTGCGCTGCCAAGCGCGATCAAAGGCTATCTCAAGGACGGATCAGAAAAGTGCTTCGCGCTCTGGGATCCCGAGGAACTCGGGTATCTCGCGACCTATGCGACGCATCTGAAGCTAGCCGGGAAACTGGACCTCAAACCCGGCACGACCTTCGAGGCGGGTAAGGCCGGCGAATATACCGTCGGCGACGGAGGTGAGATCGTCTACGGCAAGGCTCTGATGTTCACCAAGGACAATGTCGATAAATTCAATTTCTAGGGAGCCTCGAAAAAGAGTCCGGTTGCGCCATTCGCGCAGGCGGACCGGGCAGGCTGACTAGGGAGATGTCAAGCCTCCGGGCCGCCGAAGCGGGCCGCCCGCCGCTATCCCAAGGCGACGGCGGCGCCGGTCTCAGCCGCCTTCGCAAGCGCGAGGATCGCGCGCGCGTTCGCCCGCGCGTCGCCGAGCCCGTAGATCGGCTTATCCCGGTCCAGGATCGCGCGGCTGATCTCGCGAAATTCAGCGGCGAACATGTCATACCCGCCGAAACCCTCAATGACCGGCTCGACGCCGCCGAGAAAGACTTCTTCGCCGAACCGGTGATAGAGCAGCCGGGTGAACGGCTCGCCCCGCATGCCCGTGCCCTGCATGCTGATCCAACCGTCCGTTCCGACAACTTCAACCTGAGCCAGCGGATTGATGAAGTCGAACGATATCGAGAAAATCGAGATCCGCCCGCCTCCGAAGTCGAGGATGCCCGATGTGGTCGTGTCGACCTTCTCGGCGAGGCGTGTCCAACTCGTCGCGAACGCGCTCACGGGCTCGGCGCCGAACAGCAGACGACTCATGTTGACCGCGTAGCAACCCATGTCCCATAGCGCGCCGCCACCTGCGGCGGGATCGAAGCGGATATTGTAGGAATCGTAGAATTGCTTGAAGCCTAGCGTCACGCGGACGAGCCTGGCGCCGCCGATCGTGTTGTTTCGGATGAGTTCGACGGCGTGTCCCCAGCGCGGCGCAAACCGATACATGAATGCTTCCATCACGAGTTTGCCGGACTGCTGCGCTGCGCTCTCGATCGCGTCGATCTCGGGTAGAGACAAAGCAAGCGGCTTCTCGCAGAGAACATGCTTGCCCGCCCGCAGCGCCTTCACGGTCCATTCTTCGTGAAGGTGGTTCGGCAGCGGGATATAGACCGCCTCTATATCCCGATCGGCGAGGAGCGCATCGTAAGAGCCGTAGGCGCGCTCTGCGCCCCATCGGACGCGATCGGCCTCGGCCGCTTCGCTGCGGCGGCTTGAAACCGCCACGAGACGAGCGTTTCCGGCGCCCAGCATACCGGGAATCGCGAGACTGTTTATCCATGCCGAACCAAGAACGCCCCAACTGACCAGCTTCGAATCGTTCATGAGTCCCCCTGTGGCTTTGAACCCGTCCTCAGGCTCCGCGGTCGTCACGATGAACCCGGCGTTCGCCACGGATGCCTACGCGCGTTTTGGCGAGCTCTCTTCCGGCGGGTAGATCGACACCAGGTCTCGCGGCAAGTCCTGATAGGGACAATTCCCGAGCTCATAGACGAAATCTAGCTTGGGCTCGGTGTCGAGGTAGAAATGGAAGTCGGCGACGAACTGGCCCGTCTGGGTGACTTTGACGTCGCGCGCCGCGTAGTCCTGCACCACCGCAGCCATTCGGTCGTCGGGAATCTTCTCCTTGATGTGGTGCAATCCTTCGCCACGCCGTTGGAGATAGTCCTCGTAAATCATTGGGCCTCGAACGGGCTGAATGAGTTCGATCTCCATGTCTCCGACATAAGTTATGGCGATTCGGAACTCAAAAGGACCCTCGACGGATTTGCCATCGACTTTGAGATTCTTCACGGTTTTGTCGGTGAAGCGGAAGACACGCCACGGTCCGATCCGAAGAGTGTCGATCCAGGCCTGCATCGACTTTTCGAGATCGCGCGTAAGCCATGCAATCTGCTGAATGTGCCGGGTCTTGTTGAGCGCGCGCAGTTGATCGTTGGTCATCACTCGCGGTCCTTTGCGGGAAAGCGGGGCGCGCTGAAGGTTGACCCAACGGCGCGCCGCAAGGCTACTTGTCGTATACGCTCACCATCTCGAAGAAACGGAGTTCGACAGGTTTCGCCAGATATTCGCCCTGCTTGGCGAACCAGTCCTCTTGATAGTCGAGGGCGATGTGGCGATCGAAGTCGGCGCGCTCCGCCCAGTTCTCGTAGAAATAGAACATGTTTGGATCATCGAGGCTGACATGAAAATGGTAATCCACGCACCCCTGCTCGGAACGCGACTTACCGACGAAGCTCATGAGCAGTTTAAGGAGTTCGGCCCGCTTTTCGGGCTTGGCCTGGAGCGTGGCGGTCAGATTGAACTTGGGCTGCATTCCGTCTCCGACTGGGTTTGGGAGTGATGATCTGTTGTCCTCAGCGCCCTGCGGGCTCTCCTGAGCGTTGCGACCTAATTCCGATCCGGGCGCCAGCTACCGCCGTCGCTTGAGCGACGAAAGGACGCCGGGAGCCGAGCCACCTTGTGACCGCAGGGTGCTGATCAGCACCGCGAGCAGAACGACGAGCCCATTCGCCACATATTGCGCGTAGGAGTTCACACCGAAGAGAACCATTGCGTTGTTGAGCACCGCGATGAACAAGCCTCCAAGCATGGTGCCGAGCATCGACCCCTTTCCGCCGAAGAGGCTCGCGCCTCCAACGATGACGGCGGTGATGACGGCGAATTCGAGACCGACGCCCATCCCGGCGTTTCCCGCAGCGAGGCGCGAAGTCTGCAGCAGCCCGGATACACCAGCCAGGAAGCCTGTTAGTCCGAAGAGAATCGTCCGCACCGCCGCGACGGGAACGCCGGACAGATAAGCGGCTTCGGCGTTGCCGCCGATGGTGTAGACCGAACGCCCAAAGCTCGTGCGGTTCGCGATGACCGAGAAGACCGCGAACAGGATAAAGAGGATCAGCGCCGGCACCGGAACGCCCAGGAAGGCGCCTGTTCCCCACCAGTTGAAGTTGTCATCCAGAATGGGAATCGGAATCGCGTCCGTAAGCAGCAGCGCGCCGCCCTTGAGAGCCGAGAAGAGCGCCAACGTCACGATGAAGGACGGCACACCGAAAAAAGCGCGCACCGCCCCGGCGCTGAGCCCGATCAGCGTCGCAACCGCGAGCACGGCGCCCGTCGCAATAGGAAACGGCCACCCCAAGTTAACCGCGACGACGCCGAACAGCGCCGAGGTGAAAGCGACAGCGGAGCCGACGCTGATGTCAATTTCACCAGCAATGATGACAAGTGTCATGCCCAGCCCGATGATCCCGGTAAAGGCCATCTGGCGCAGAATATCAAGGAGGTTCGCGATAGAGGCGAAATGAGGAGCGAAGATCACGGAGCCCGCCACCAGCGCCGCCAGAGCGGCGAGGAGTCCGCCATGCTCTGAGAGCAGATCTGTCGCGAGCCGTCCGCGGCGCGGCCCAGGAAACCGGGGCTTTGCCAAGCCGCCAGTCGATGCGATGGCGTCTCCATCGCTCATTGGCTCGTTCCCTCCATCGCGAGCTGCATCGCTTCTTCGAGCGTCGTGTCGTTGATGCCCTTTGTCGCAACAATGCGCCCTTGCGCCATGATCAACAAGCGGTGACACATCACGAATAACTCCTCCACTTCGGAGGAAGCGACCAGTACCGACACGCCCTCGGCCGCGAGGGCGTGAAGGAGGTCATAGATTTGATTTTTCGCCTCGATATCGACGCCGCGGGTGGGCTCGTCGAGCAACAGGATCTTCACGCCTGCGTTGAGGCATTTCCCCAATACGACCTTCTGCTGGTTTCCACCCGAGAGAGCTCTGACCGGGCGGTTGGCGTCGGCGACCTTGATGGACAGCCTTCCGATCGACTTCGACGCCACGGCCTCCTCACGTCGTGTGGACAGAAAACCCGCCCAGCGAATTTTGCCTGGACAGGACATGACAAGGTTGTTCGAAACCGACATGTTGAGCGCCAAGCCCTCGCGCTTGCGGTCCTCCGGAGCGAAGCCGACGCCAGCGGCGATGGCCGCCGCCGGCGAACGGGGCGCCCCGTCATGGCCCATGATCAGAATCTTTCCAGCCGCCGGACGGGAAAGGCCATAGATCGTCCGCAAGAGCCGCGTCCGGCCGGAGCCAAGCAGCCCTGCGAGCCCGACGATCTCCCCCTGTCGAAGTTCGAAACTCACGTTGCTGAGCTTCTCATCGGAGATATTCTCGACCCGGAGCGTCACCTCGCGCGAGCTCGATGGCGAGTCATGAACGAAGTTGGGAGTTTCGCCGCCCGTCATCAGGCGAACGATCTCGCCCGTGTTGAGTTCGCTGATCGGGCGAGTGCAGATATGACGGCCGTCGCGGAGAATGGTGACGGAGTGCGCGATCTTGGGGATCTCGTCCATGCGGTGCGAAACATAGATGATCGCAACCCCGCGAGCCGCAAGGCGCTTCACCATCCCGAGAAGGTGGTCGACTTCGGCAGCTGGCAGCGAACTCGTCGGCTCGTCGAGGATCAGGACCCGCGGCTCAAACGACAGCGCTCGCGCGATTTCCACGATCTGCTGATGCGCGATAGAGATGCGCCCCGCCTTTGCCTGGGGGTCGAGATCGACGCCCAGCTCCGCCAGCTGGGCTGCGGCCTTTTGTTCGAGGACCGAGCGTGTAACGAACGCCCGCCGGCCCGAGGCCTGGCTCCAGCGCCCGAGATAAATATTCTCCGCGACGGACAGCTCGGGCACGATTGCGAGTTCCTGGTTCACGAGCCCGATCCCCAGGTCTCGCGCGATTTGAGGCGAGGTCAGGTGAACGATCTCGCCTCGCATGCGGATCTCGCCAACGTCCGGCCTCACCACGCCAGCGATGATCTTGACCAGCGTTGATTTTCCAGCTCCGTTCTTGCCGAGGAGCGCGCGCACTTCTCCGGCCGCGATGCTGAAGTCCATCCCAGCAAGGGCGAGCGCGCCAGGATAGGTCTTCGCGCAATCCCGAACGGTAAGCGCGCTGGCTTCTTGGCCGAAGTCTCTGGCCTCGGCCAGCGGCGAAATATTCGGCATCGCCTTTCCGCTCCGCTGGCGCGCAGCCGTCAATGCGCCGCGATGTACTTCTCCACCGCGGGTAGATTGGCTTTCGAATAGGTTGGCGAGGCCGTGAATTGGTAGAAGTCGCCCAGGCTCTGTCCTCGGACCTGCTTCATGGCGAGATCAACAGCTGCTGCTCCCATGCCGTTTGGGTCTTGGCCAGTCGTCCAGACCACGGCGCCCTTCGGATCCGCGATCATCCGAGCGACTTGCGGATTGATGTCGATGCCGAATACCGGCGTCTTCTCCGACATGCCCTTGGCCTGGACCGCCTGGCCTGCGGCGATCGTGCCATCGTCGTTCTCGCCGATGAAGACCTGAGCCTCAGGATGCGCGGTCAGCATCGCGTCGGCAATCGGCCGGGCCTTGTCGACCTGATAGCCTTCCTGCTCATCCGCGATCTTGATGTCCAGGCCGGCCAACGCCTTGTTGATGCCGGCGCGGCGGTCCTTGCAGGTGTCAAACGTCTGGCACGTCAGCATGAGCATCGTGGCCTTCCCGCCGAGCTTGGCCTTCACATAGTTGGCGACCTGCTCTCCAGTGATTGCGCCGATCTTCTTGTTGTCGCTTGTGACAAAGGCTTTGACGAGCTGCTTATCCTCCGGTGAGCGGATGCAGGTGTTCCAGCAGATGACAGGGATTCCCGCATCCTTCGCGAGCTTGATCGCGGCGATCGAGCCTGTCGCAGACTGGGCCGAGATAAGGATGACGTCGACCTGGCGGCGGATGAAGGTCTGCATGAGCTCCGCTTCGCGGCCGACATCGGAGTTCGCGTTCTCGATCAGAAGCTCAGCGCCTTCCTTGTCAGCCACACTCTTCATCCCCTTGCGCGCCTCGGCGAAGAAGGGGTTCCCGAAGAGCTCGATCACGCCGATCACCGGCTTGGCGTTCGCCGCCTCAGCAGGCAGAGGTCCGAACAACGAAGCGGCGCTGCACAGAGACAGACTTGCGAGCGCGATTCCTAGCGCCTTCATTGCACTTCCTCCCGAAAGGTGATGCCTCTCAAAATGTCGGACATCTGTTCGACCTGCTGAACAATTAAAGTCTACGGAGCGGTGCGTCGGCTGTCAAGGCTTCAGCGTGGAGCAGGCAGGGCGATCGCTTCAGGTTAACGCGGGCGGGCGCTTAGGAAATGTGATTCTCAAAGGGCTTCGACGAATCGGAGCCCGTGATGTCCACTTCGCCTGCGAAGAGTCTTCTCGATCATTTTTCGGCGCTGAAGGACCCGCG
>DASXES010000144.1:0-131839 GCA_036489975.1 Roseiarcus sp. | reverse complement strand
AGCGCGGAAGCGCGGAGGTGGTCGCGCCCGATCTCGAATGACCGGCGGGCGACCCTGACGAGCTGCCTCGGGGAAGTTGATAACGTCACGTTTTAGGTGCATCCATGGCCCGCCGCGTCGACCTGCGGCCGAATTCGGGAGGAAATTGAAGCCGATGTCTCTTTCGCTCTATGAGAGCAGCGTTCCGGTCTACGAGCGCGGGCTGAACGCGTTCCTCGCCATTCTCGATAGGGCGGAGGAGCATGCGAAGGCGCGCAAGTTTGATCCGAACAACTATCTCGCCATGCGATTAAGCCCGGACATGTGGCCCCTTGTCCGTCAGGTCCAGGGCTTTTGCGACCATGCCAAGAACTCGTCGTTCCGGCTGGCCGCCAAAGAGCCGCCCCGCAAGGAAGACAACGAGACGACCGTCGCCGAACTGCGCGACCGCATCCATACGACGCTGGACATGCTGAAATCGATCGACGCCAAGGCGATGGAAGGCGGCGAGACCCGCGAGATCGTCATTCCCACTGGACCCACCAACAAACTGAAGCTTCCCGGCGCCGACTATCTCCTGCATTTCGCCATGCCCAATTTCTATTTTCACCTGACCACGGCTTACGACATTTTGCGCGCAAGCGGCGCCGAGATCGGTAAGCGCGACTTTATGGGCGCGGTCCCGAACCTCGTTCGAGTGTGAGAGCATCATTCATGGCCATCAAGAGATTACACGCCGGGCCGCGCATGTCGCAGGCCGTCATTCATGGCTCGACCCTCTATCTTGCCGGTCAGGTCGCTGATCAGGCCAAAGGCAAGAGCGTCGGCGACCAGACCCGGGAGATCCTGGCTTCGATCGATCGTCTGCTCGCCGAAGCCGGATCGGACAAGACGAAGATTCTTTCGACCACGATATATCTTGCCGACATCGGCACATTCGCCGAGATGAACGCGGTTTGGGACGCGTGGGTCGCCGCCGGTCATGCGCCGGCGCGCGCAACCGTCGAGGCGAAGCTTGCCGCGCCGGCCTATACGGTCGAGATCGCCTGTATCGCGGCGACAGACTGAGCCGCGCGGAGCGGCGGCCCGAGTCCGGCGCGCCACTCCGATTTCATCGGTGGAGGAGACAATTTCGGTGCTTGACCCCTCGAACGACAACGCCAGAGGGCCGTTCGAGCGGGTGGCGAGCCCTGAGCAGGCGGTCGGCCGGCTCGTCCGCCTCTATGGCGAGGCGACTGAGGCCCTGCACGGGGCGGTCGAGCGCTTTCTCAAGGAAGGCGAGCCGCCCTCGAGCGCGACGCGCGCTCTGTTTCGCTATCCCGAATTGCGCCTGATTTACGCGCCGAGCGGCCCTGCCCTTTCGAGCCCGCGCGCGTTCGCCAAGTTCAGCGAACCGGGCGTGTACGCGACCACGGTGACGCAGCCGGCCGACTTCCGCGCCTATCTGCTCGAGCAGCTCGAACCGCTGGTGAGCGAATATGGCGCCACGATCGAGGTCGGCGTCGGCGCCCAGGAAATCCCCTACCCTTATGTGATCGAGAGCGGCGACGAACTGACTCGCGGCGGCGCTGACGCCGCGGAGCTCGCGCGCTTCTTCCCGGTGCCTTCGCTCGCCACAATCGGCGACGAAACGGCTGACGGCGAGTTCGACTTCGGCCCCGAGCGACCGCTCGCCCTGTTCGACGCGCCCCGGGTCGACTATTCGCTGCGCCGCCTCGTTCACTACACCGGCTCCGACTGGCGGGCGATGCAGCCGTGGGTGCTGCTCACCAACTATCACCGCTATGTCGACCAGTTCGTCCAGTGGGGCCTGAAGCAGCTGCACGCGGGCGCGGGCGTCGAGAAGGTGATTCTGCCGGGCAACGTCGTCATCGATTCGTCGATCTCGCCGGCGGAAGCCGAAGCGCGGGCGGGCGCCGTCGCCTGGCATCGCTTCCAGATGCCGGCCTATCATTGCGTGCGCGCCGACGGGCGGGGGATCAGTCTCGTCAACATCGGCGTCGGGCCCTCGAACGCCAAGACCATCACCGACCACATCGCGGTCATCAGGCCCCATTGCTGGCTGATGATCGGCCATTGCGCAGGATTGAGGCAGTCGCAGGTGATCGGCGACTATGTGCTTGCGCACGCCTATCTGAGACGCGACAACATCCTCGACGAGGCGGCGCCGCTCATGGTCCCGATCCCGGCGCTTGCGGAAGTGCAGGTGGCGCTGCAGGAGGCGGTCGCCAAGGTCACCGGCGACCGGGGCGAGGCCTTGAAGCGGCGCCTGCGCACCGGCACTGTCGTCACCAACGACGACCGCAATTGGGAATTACGCTGGTCGCAGGAGCGGCGGCTCATCAACGTTTCGCGCGCCATCGCCGTCGACATGGAATCGGCGACCGTCGCCACCCAAGGCTTCCGCATGCGCGTGCCTTACGGCACGCTTCTATGCGTCTCCGACAAGCCGCTGCATGGCGAGATCAAGCTGCCGGGCGCCGCCAACGCATTCTATGAGCGGGCGATCGCCGAGCATCTGCAGATCGGCATCGCCGCGATCGGGCATCTGCAGAGCAACGACGCCTCGCTGCACTCTCGCAAGCTCAGGAGCTTCGACGAGCCGCCGTTTAGGTGACGCATCGACGGCCTCGTGGCGCAAAGCCACGCCGCCTCGAACCCAGCTTCCGGAATGGTGCAGTCTGGGTTTGACTTAGATCCTGCCGATCCGCGGCGACGCGAGATCAAGGCTTTCGTGCTTTTGGCAGCGATTGAGCCGCCAATGCGACCAGAAACGATGGACTTCTCGCAAATGGAGTACATGTGTAATCTTTGACACCCTTGGGACGGCAGAGTTAACTGGTACATGCTACCAAAGGCGCCGTCGAACGTCTCTCTTAGCCATACACTCACTTCGCTCATCTCTGCCCTTTTGCCGTCGAACGATATCCCGTCACCTCCGCGGTTACCTCGGAGATTGTGCTGTCGCGACAAAACAATCCACGCAGCCGCGCGTTCCACCGAGGCAGCTGAAATGACTTCGCCGGGGTCGGAGGGATTCTCGTGACTGATGCAAAAGAAGGACGATTTCCGGTAGTCGGCATCGGAGCGTCTGCAGGCGGAATCGAAGCGTTTAAGGGCTTTTTCGAGAACATGCCGCCCGGCAGCGGCCTGTGCTTTGTGGTCGTTCTTCACCTGCCCGCGGACCGCAAGAGCATTCTGCCGGAAATCCTGAGCCGTTGGACATCCATGCCCATTGCGGAAGCAACGGACGGCCGCATTTTGGAGCCGAACTGCATCTACGTGCCGCCGCCCGGCGTGATTGTCACCTTCGAGAACGGGCGCTTGCACCTTCACCGGCTCGGCGCCGACGAGCCACGAGAGCTCAATCCTATCACGATGCTATTCAATTCGCTCGCCACCGCGCTGCACGAGGACGCTATCGGCGTCATTTTGTCCGGAACAGGCAGTGACGGGGCGCTTGGCCTGAAAGCGATCAAGGAGGAGGGGGGGTTGACCCTTGTACAGGGGTCGGATGGCAGCGCGCCGCAGCACGGGGGAATGCCGGCCAGCGCGATTGCGACGGGCGCGGTCGATATCGTCGCGCCGGTCGAGCGCTTACCCGGTCACATCATTGACATAAGGGAGGCGCGCCAAAAAACCGAGAGTCTGGCCGCGCTCTCGGAGCAGCAAATCAGAGAGGCGAGGCTCGCCATCTGTGCTGTTCTCGAGCGCCAGTTGGGCCACGATTTCAGCAACTATAAAGACAGGACGTTTCTGCGCCGGGTGCAGCGCAGAATGCAGGTGCTTGGTCTCACCTCGCTCGACGCGTTCATCGACCGGTTAAGGCGCGACCGCAACGAGGTCAGGTTGTTGTTCCGGGATCTGCTAATCGGCGTGACCAGCTTTTTTCGGGACGAGGACACGTTCGAGCTTTTGAAAAAGGCGGTCATCCCGGGTCTTTTTAACGGGGCCGACAACAATCGAACGATCCGTGTCTGGGTGCCCGGTTGCGCCACGGGCGAGGAGGCATATTCGCTTGCCATGCTGCTTCGCGAATATGCTGACGGGTTAGATAGCGCGCCAAAGATCCAGGTCTTCGCGACGGATATCGACGAACCTGCCATAGCTACCGCGCGCGCGGGCCGCTACCCCTCGACACTGCTGCGCGGCTTGTCGCCTGAGCGTCTCTCGCGGTTTTTTGTCCATGGAGTCGACGGCAGTTTTATGGTGGCCAAGCAGGTGCGCGAACTTTGCACGTTCTCGGCGCACAGTCTGATCCGCGACCCGCCTTTCTCCCGAATCGATCTGCTTTCGTGCCGAAATCTACTCATATACCTGGACGTTGACCTTCAGGGCGTCGTCATACCCGCTTTTCACTATTCTCTGGTCCCGAACGGAATCCTCCTGCTCGGCAGCGCCGAAACGGTCAACCGACACGAGGGCCTGTTCTCCACAATCGATCGTAGCCACCGTATCTTCCAAAAGCGCGACGTCCCGAGCCCGCCTTTGCGCGTCGCCGGAAGAGGCGACCTTGGAAGATCGGCGCCAGGGAAAGCTGCCGTGCCCGCTCCGGATGGAGGAGCGTCCCGTATAGGCAACGCTCGGGCTTCGAACTGGGCGAGCACGCAAGTCCTGGAACGATTTGCGCCGCCCTATGTGGTCGTGACGGCGCAGGGGAGCAGCGTCCAGTATTCCAGCCGTGTGACACAGTATCTTGAGTTGCCGGCCGGCGTGCCGAACCACAACGTGATCGAAATGGCCCGCAAGGGTCTGCGCGCGCCCTTGCGGGCGGCGCTGAAGCAAGCGGTCCAGACGGGAACCCGCGTTGAGAGCGCGGGCGCTCTGGTGACGGGCGCGGATAGCAAGGTCCATCGCCTGACGCTGACGGTCGAGCCCCGCGTCGAACCGAACGGCAGTCCGATGTACCTGATTGTTTTTCTCGAGGCCGGGCCTCATAGGCCGGCCGCCCGCAAGGCCGCCGAGGGTGAAACCGTCGCGGAGGCTCCTGCCGACCCCCAGCTCGAGGCCGAGTTGCGCGATACACGCGAGCAACTTCAGTCGGTCGTCGAGGAGCACGACACGGCTTTGGAAGAGCTGAGGAGCGCTAACGAGGAGCTGCACTCCGTTAATGAGGAGCTCCAGTCCACCAATGAGGAGCTAGAAACATCCAAGGAAGAGATCCAATCGATCAACGAGGAGCTGCAGACCGTCAACGCTCAGCTAGCCAGCAAGATCGACGAGCTCGATCACAATAATAGCGATCTGAAAAATCTGTTTGAGAGTACGCACGTTGCGACAATATTCCTTGACCCTTATTTGATCATCCGAAGTTTTACTCCGGCGGTCGCGAGTATCTACAATTTAATTCCAAGCGATCAAGGCCGCCCCCTGACTGACATTGTGAGTAGTCTCGACTACCCGGGTTTAACGGACGACTGCCACCAAGTTTTGCAGACGTTGCAGCCGCTTGAGCGACGGGTCGCCCGCAGCGACGCCTCCAGCCACTATCTGATGAAAGTTGTTCCCTACCGAACACCGGAGAGCGTGGCGGACGGTGTGATCATGACTTTCGTCGACGTGACGAGCATCGTGCAGGCGGAAACCCATCAGCGTCTTTTGGTCGATGAGCTCAATCACCGGGTCAGGAATATGTTGAGCGTCGTGATTTCAATGGCGACCCAGACCATGCGGCGCTCAGGCAGCATGGAGGAGTTCTCAAAAAACTATACCGGCAGAGTGCACGCGCTTAGCGCTGCCTATGCGCTCTTGAGCGACCAAGGGTGGAAAAGGATCTCCCTGGAAGACGTCGTGATGGTGGAACTCCGGCCGTTCCAATCCAACGATCGTCAGAATATTGTCGTTCATGGGTCGCATGTGCTTTTGGAGCCTCAGGCAGCTTTGGCTCTCGGCATGGGCATTCACGAGCTCACGACCAACGCGGTCAAGTATGGCGCGCTGTCAACCTTCGAGGGCCACGTGGATATTCGATGGCGCGTCGAGCGAAACGAGGGCCAGGAACAAGTCGTCCTCGAATGGGTAGAACGTGGCGGCCCCCCGGTCGTGACCCCAGTTGATCGAGGATTCGGCATGACATTGATCGAACGCGGTTTACGGCAGGACATGGGCGCGGATGTTCGGATCGAATTCGCGTCGTCCGGCGTCGTCGCGACCCTCGTGGCTCCCTTGCCGCAGGTTTCGATCGAAGCGCCCCACAAATCCGCATCTTGACCGTCATGGGCGGCCCTCATCTCACAGGCTCGCGCGTGCTGGTCGTCGAAGACGAAATGTTGGTCTCCCTGCTGATCGAGGACATTCTAACCGAGGCAGGCTGCACGATCGTCGGGCCGTACGGCCGTTTCGAAGCCGCGCTCCTTGCGGCCCGCAAAGAAATGATCGATTTGGCGGTGCTCGACGTCAATCTTGCTGGCGTGAAGGTCTTTCCGGTGGCCGAGGTGCTTGCGGAGCGAGGCATCCCCTTCCTGTTCCTGTCCGGGTACGGGCAGGGCGTCGTCCCCGCCGCTCACCCCGAGTGGCGAGTGTGCAGCAAGCCATTCAGGCCCGGCGACCTCACCTCCATGCTTCTAGAGCAACTCGTTACCAGGTGAGAGGCGGCTAACCCCCGAGCGGCCCAGCCAAGGCCCGACGAGAGGCAAGATTTCTGCTGCGCGGAAACGACAGCGCGGCGCGCTAGCTGATCACCATCACGGGCGTGCCGACGTGCACCCGGCCATAGAGGTCGATCGCATCGATGTCGCGCATGCGGATGCAGCCCGACGACACATGCCCGCCGATTTCCGAGGGCTCGTTGGTGCCGTGGATGCGGATCAGCGTGTCCTTGTTGTTGACGAAGAGATAGAGGGCGCGCGCGCCGAGCGGATTGTCCCATCGGCCTTCGAGCGGCCCGTGCTGCTTATAGACCTGGAACTGCGGCCAGCGCTCCATGATCGAGGCGGTCGGCATCCAGGTCGGCCATTCCTTCATCGCGCCGACGTCGGCGCGACCGGTCCACCCCATATATTCGGCGCCGCTGGCGATGCGGTATTGGATCGCCTGCCCGTGCGGCAGAACCAAATAGAGATAGTTCGTGCCGGTGTTGACGACGATGGTGCCCGGCTTTTCCTGGGTCGAGTATTGGACGATGCTGCGCCGGGTCGGGATCGTCCACTCGTCCGGCTCGGCGAGCGCCATCATCTGCTTGTCACGCGCCGTGAGCTGCGGGTCCGGAAGTCCGGCCTGAACGATCGGCGTGCAGCCGCTCACCAGGGCCGCCATGGCCAGCACAAGCCCCACAACCAACGCATTCGTCTTCATAGCCGCCCCGTCAATCGTACCGCTAACGATTTTGTCACCATAAAACTTAACGGTTTCATCAAGGTTACCGAGCGTAAGCCTAAACGCCATTCACAAAACCGCGAGCGGCGCCTGGATGTCCCCCATCCAAGGTTTCGCCACAAAGTTTTTTAGCGAAACCACTCGGTTAAGTCCAACAACTTGTTGCGAAGTCGTTTGCCGAAACTTACCGATCGAGGCAAAAATGCCACAGTCTTAGAAATGTTCCCGATACTCGGCTAACCTAAAGGGAGTGGCAATTGACCCAATGGCCGGCGCGCCTCGTTCTCATCGGGGCGGGAAAAATGGGCGGAGCGATGGCGCAGGGCTGGCTCGACGCCGGCCTCCCGGCAGCGTCGCTGAGCATCGTCGAACCCAATCCGTCGGCCGAGATCGCTTCCCTCGCGGGGAGCCGCGGCGTTGCGCTCAATCCCCGCGTCGAAGCCTCGCCCGATGTGCTCATTCTCGCGATCAAGCCGCAGAGCCTCGATCAGGTCGCCCCGCAGATCGCCGCGCTCGCGGCGGAACGGACGCTCCTGTTGTCGATCATCGCGGGCAAGACCATCGCCAATCTGACGGCTCGGCTCTCTCAGGCGCGCGCGGTCGTGCGGGCGATGCCCAACACCCCGGCTGCGATCGGCCGGGGCGTAACCGCCGCCTTCGCCAACGCGGAAGTCAAGGCCGAGCAACGGGGCTGGTGCGAGCGCCTGCTCGGCGCGGTCGGGACGTTCTTCTGGCTCGAGGACGAGGGCGCGATCGACGCCGTGACGGCGATCTCCGGCTCAGGCCCGGCCTATGTGTTCGCCCTCACCGAGGCGCTCGCCGCCGCGGCGGAGAGACTGGGCCTGCCGGCCGAGCTCGCGATGGGCCTTGCGCGGGGCACGGTCGAGGGCGCGGCGGAACTGATGCGCCGCGAAAGCGCGACCGCGCCCGCCACGCTGCGCCAGAACGTCACTTCGCCCGGCGGCACCACCGCCGCCGCGCTTGCCGTGCTCAAGGACGCACAAGGGCTCGACGATCTCATGGCGAGGGCGACGGCCGCGGCCCGCGCCCGCGCCGCGGAGATGGCCGGCTAGAGGGGGTTCCTTGGCGGCGGGCTCCTCAGCGCATACATTGACAGGAGATCAGCCGGAGGAGCGCGCCATGGCGACGAGACCGAAAAACGAGGGCAAGTCCGCGCCCACCGACACGCGCGGCAAGATTATCGACGCTCTCATGGAGCTGGCGGCGGAAACCCGTTTCGAGGACATTTCGATCCGCGACATCTGCAAGGCCGCCGACGTCTCGCTCGCGGATTTCCGCGACGCCTTCCCTTCCAAGGGCGCGGTGCTCGCCGGCTTCTCGCGCCGCATCGACCGCGCCGTCCTGGAGCAGGACACAGGCGAGCTTGCGGATGAGAGCCCGCGCGAGCGCCTGTTCGACGTCCTGATGCGCAGGCTCGAGGCGATGGCGCCCTATCGCGAGGGCCTTCGGGAGGCGATCGCATGGCTGCGGCGCACGCCGGCTGCGGCGCTGGCGATGAACCAGGCGGCGACGAACTCCATGCGCTTCATGCTCGAGGCGGCCGGCGTCGAAGCGCAGGGCGCGGGCGGCGCCGTCAAGCTCCAGGGCCTGGCGCTCGCGTGGGGACGGGTGCTTCACGTCTGGCTCGACGACGAAGACCCCGCCTTGTCCAAGACCATGGCGGAACTCGACCGCGTTCTCACGCGCGGCGAGCGGGCGGCCGGAGGCGTCGACCGGCTGAGCGCGCTGGCGAGTCCGTTGACTGCGCTTGCCGAGGCGGTTGGCCGTAGGGCGCGGCGCGGCGGGGGCCGCGAGGCGCGCAAGGAGGACCACGGCAAGGGCGACGAGGACGTGACCACGCTTTAGAGCAGCCCATCCGGCGGAGCATCTGACGTGACCGTTCATCCTGAAATCTTTTGGGCGCTGGCCACGTTCGCCTTCGTAGCCGGAGTCACGCCCGGGCCGAACAACCTGATGCTGATGACGTCGGGGGTGAAATACGGGGTGGGGCGCACCCTGCCCCATTGGGCGGGCGTCATCCTCGGCTTTGGGCTGATGATCGCCGTCGTCGGGCTCGGGCTCGACATCCTGTTCGAGCGCTTTCCCCAGATCCTGCCGATCATGCGAGTCGCCGGCTCGATGTATATGATCTGGCTTGCGCTCAAGATCGCGCTGGCGAAGCCAATGGGCGAGGTCGAGCCAGGGGGGCGCCCGATCGGCTTTCTCGCCGCCGCCGCCTTTCAGTGGGTCAACCCCAAGGCCTGGGTGATGGCGTTGAGCGCGCTCGCGGCTTATGCCGGCGTCGTCGACGGCTATACGAAGAGCGTCCTCTTCATCGCCGCGCTTTGCGCCCTGATGGCGATCCCGTGCAGCGGCGTCTGGATGGTGTTCGGCGCTTCGCTTCGACGCCTGCTTAAGGATCCCCGCGTGATCCGGCCCTTCAACTGGACGATGGCGGCCCTCCTGGTCGCCTCGATCGCGCCGGTCCTGTTCGAATAGCGCTCAGGCGCGCAAGCTCTCGCCGCCGAGCTTCACCATCACCACTTCGGGCGGGCGCAGGATGCGCACCGGCGCGAGCGACGTGCCGAGGCCGCCCGACACGATCATCCGCCGTTCGCTGAGCGCGTATTCGCCATAGACGAACCTTCCGGAGCGCCGTTTGAGAAGGGACACCGGCGGGCCCAGAATTGGAAGATTGATCTGCCCGCCATGCATGTGCCCGGCGAGGGTGAGCGCGATCCGATCGGGAACCCACGGAAAGAAATAGGGCTCGTGGACGAGAAGGATCGCCGGCGCGTCGTCGTTGATCGCGCGCATCGCCTTCCAGAGATCATCGGCGCCGTGCCCGCGGCGGGGGTTGGGCACACGCGCCAGCAGGTCGCCAAGACCGATCAGCCAGAACGGCCGCCCGGCCTTAGACAATCGCACCGACTGATTTTCGAGCGGCGGAACGCCGGCGCTCGCCAGCGCGCGGCGGACGCTGAGCGAATTGTCCGGCGGGTCGGTCGGAATGGCCGCCGACCACCAGTCGTGATTGCCAAGGATCGAATAGACGCCGAGCGGCGCCTCGAGACGGGCGAGCTGCTCGGCCCAGGCGCCGGGCGGCACATATCCCGACACGAACCGGTGCGTGCACACATAGTCGCCGAGCAGCACCGTGAGATCCGGCTTCTGCGCGTTGGCGAGGTCGACGATCTCGCCCACGCGCTCTTCCGACATCCAGGGATAGCAGGCGTGAATATCGGCGATGACCGCGATCTTGAGTTCGAGATCGTCAGGCCAGTTGGGGAGCTTGGGCGCATATTCGGCGAGGGTCAGCGCCGATCCGGTCTCGTAGGCCGTCGCATAACCCGACAACGAAATCGCGGCTGCCGCCGCACCCCCGACGACAAGGAACCGGCGTCTCGTCAAGTGAACCATCGGTCGCGCTCGCGCTCGCGCTGGCGCTCGTTGGCGCGGGCCGTTCCCTTAAGCGTCCGCCTCGGCGTGCACAAGCGGAAGCAGAAAGAGCTCGCCCCGTTCGAGCGATTCGATCATCTCCGGCTCAAAGCCGTCCGCCGGCAGTCTCAACGCCTCGGCGACCGCGGCGAGGCCGATGTCGCGATAGATGCGGGTAAGCACGCTGCCGGCGCTGCGCTGGTCGCCCGCATCAGGGATAACCTCGAAATAATTGTCGCGCATGAGGACTGCTTCAACTCCGGTTTGGCTCGTAAGCCATGGGGCGCGCCGCCGCGCCCGTCCGATGAAGCTGAGTGAAAGGCTTTAACAGCGAATTAATGGCGCGCCCGGGGTCTTCCCTTCTCGTCCGCCTGCTCTCCGCCGTGTTTCGGCCGTAAAGCGCGGACATGAGCCGATGCGTCCAGTCCCCGATTCCCGCTTGGCCGGAACCAGCGCAGGGATCGCGCGTTCCCCACCACCGCCGTTCCGGGGCTCCCCATGCGCCCTCTGTCCTTATTGATGTTTCAACGCATTGTCGCCTCGCTCGCCGGTACGCGGTATGAGTCGGCGCGCCCGGTTCTACGCCGGGGCCCGAAAGGAGACCTCGAGAACATGCGCCGCCCGTTGGCGTGGGGCGCGGTGCTGGCGTTGATTGTCGCGCTGGCGGCGTGCGGTTTCACGCGCTGGCCGTTATCGGCGGTGAAGGTCGGCGACAGTCTCAACGCCGCGTTCGGCGCTGCGCCGCGCCTCCATTGGAGCGCTCCCCAGGGGGCGACCTTTTCGGCCCTGCCGTGGCCGAGCGTTCGCATCGCCGATGCGCGCCTCGACGACGCGTATGGCGTCAACCTTCTTTCGGCGCCCGCCGCCCGCCTGAACCTGTCGCTGTTCGATCTTCTGCGGGGCCGTGTCATCCCCACGGGCGTCATCCTGGTCAGCCCGACGGTGAGGGTCGATATCGATCATCCCCCCTTTGCCGGAGCGGCGGGAGGATCAGCGGGGCCTGCGACCGTCGTCAGAGCTCTAGCGCCCCTGACCAGCTTGAGCCTGTCGAACGGCGTCCTGCGCCTCGTAAGCGCCAGGCGAGGAGTCGACACGATCATCGACCATGTCCAGGGACGCTTTGACGGGCTGACGATCGGCGATCAACTGCGCTTCAGCCTATCGGCCGTGTGGCGCAACACCCCTGTCAGGATCGCCGGCGCGCTTAGCGATCCGGAGAGCGCCGCAAAGGGCGCGCCAACCTCGATCCTGTTTGCCCTCGATTCGCCCTTGGCCAAGCTTGGGTTCAGCGGCGCGCTCGCGCTCGGGGACGCACGCAGCGCCGAGGGCGATTTGACCGCGTCCGTTCCTTCGATCGCAGCCTTGACGAGTTTCCTCAATATCGGGCGCCCGCCCGTCCTGGCCGCCGACGACCTTGTGATCACAGCGAAAGCCAAGGCCGGCCCGCACGGGTGGACGCTGGACGACGCGACCCTGACCAGCGCCGGGCAGAAGGTTCAAGGCGCGCTGGCGATCGGCGAAGCCGACGGACATCCCACCGTCTCCGGCACGCTCGCCGCCGAGACGCTGGAAATGAGCCCGCTTCTCGGACGGCCGCAGAGCCTGTTCGACCCATCGGGCGGATGGAGCGCCAAGCCCTTCGCTGTCGCGGCGCTGCAGACCTTCGATCTCGACCTGCGTCTGTCCGCGGCCCATCTCGATGTCTACGGCCTCACGCTCGCTGACGCCGCCGCATCGGTGATCGTCAACGACGGCGGGCTCAACATCACGCTGATCGACTCCACGGCGTATGGCGGTCGCCTTCAGGGCGAGGCGGCTCTCGCCAGCGTTGGGCGGGAGGTTGAGATGAGCGCGCGCGGCGAACTCGTCGGCGCCGATCTCGGCGCGGCGATCGCCGACTTCGGCCAGCCTCTAATGACGGGGAGCGGCCGGGCGCAATTCGCCGTTGAGGCCTCCGGCGCTTCGCCCGCCGCCGCGATCGCCAGCCTGACCGGAACGGCGTCGCTCGAAGCGGCCGACGGCGCCATTCTCGGCGTCAACCTGGAGGAGGCGCTGCGCCGCAGCCGGCGCCGCCCGCTCGATGCCGGGCGAGACCTGCGCCTCGGCGCAACGGCGTTCGACAAGCTCGACGCTTCGCTGGCGCTCAGCCACGGCCGCGCCCGGGTGGAACACGCCGCGATGACGAGCCACGGCGTGACCGCGGAAATGGACGGTCTCGTCGATCTCGTCGCCCGGAGCTGGGCGCTCACCCTCAACGCGGTGCAGACCGACGCGGCGGGCGAGGAGTCGCAGGACGCCGGGCGCCTCACGCTCGACATCGGCGGGCCGTGGTCCGCGCCCACGATCCGCGCGATCGGTGGGAGCGGCGCAACCCAGCCCCTCGCCGATCCGCAGCGATCTCGCTGAACGGCGTCGAAGCGGGCTCTCAGGAACGAGGGCTGTGGACGCAGGGCCAAGCCGAGACGCGCATTGCCCGCATTCCTTTAACGATCGGACAGCGTTAACGGCGGAAGACCGGATTCTGTCCGATCCGCGGGCGCCGATTGGCTCGCATCTTCAGCAAAATTACGCATCGAGGATAAGGCCGGGGTAAGGCCTTGGCGCGCAGGATTCACCGCCAAAACGAGGGTGTGGTTCTGCAACGATGAGGTCCATGGTCGAATTCCTCGCGAACGTGAGCCGCCTGGGGCGAAAGCTGGCGGGCAACGAGACCGGCTCGCCCGCGGTCGAATTCGCGCTGGTCTTTCCGATTTTCATCGGCGTCGTGCTCGCCACCTTGCAGGCGGGCTCCATCTTCCTGGTCAAGGCGTTCTTCGAATCGGCGGCGGAGGATGCGGCAAGGACCGTCCTCACCAATCAGACCACCTCGCTGACGGCGGCGCAATTCCAGACCCAAGTCTGCACTGAACTGACCGCGCTGTTCAACTGCGCGCAGGTGAGCGTCGAGCTCGAGCCTCTGCCTGCAGGCACGACAAACGTCAGCGCTCTCTTGCCGAAATTCGACGCGACCGGAAAGCTCATCGGCACGCCGACGGTCGACGTCGGCTCCAATTCCGCCGCCGCCGGCACCGACATGCTTCTGGTCGTGATGTATCCGTGGTCGGTCTATGGCGGCCCGCTCGGCCTCAATTTCTCGAACATGGGCAGCGGCAAAATGCTGATGACCTCGACCCAGGTGTTCCGCATCGAGCCCCGTTATGTGCAGTAAGACCCGCACTCCGCACGCCTTGCGCCGCAGCGCGCGCGCGTTCGTCGCCGACGCGCGAGGTCTGGCGGCGGTCGAGCTGGCGCTGATCCTGCCGCTCACCCTCATGCTGATGAGCCTCGTCGTCTACGGGGGCCAGGCCTATGGAGTGCAGCGCAGAGTGACGCTCGCCGCGACCACGGTCGCCAATATTTTCGCCCAGGCCAACAACAACAATCAGTCCACGATCACCGGGGCCGAGAAAGACCAGATTCTCGCCTATCCGAACCTGATCCTCTACCCCTACGACGGCAGCACCGCCGTGGTAGTGGTGTCGCAACTGCTGGTCACCGTCAACGGCGACGGAACCGCCACCGGCACGGTCTGCGGCAGCTGGCCGAACGCGAACGGAACAGCCCGCACGACGGGCAGTCAGATCTCGATCGATCCAGCGATCGCCTCCGCGTTTCCCAGCTCGAACACCAAGGACAATCCGGCTTGCGGCGGCATCGCGAAAAACACCGTCCCCACCAACTATGTCGTGCTGGGTGAAGTGCAGTACCCGTTCGAACCGACCGGCATCTATTTCTCGGTCAGCAAGATGACCCTGCACGACTCGATCATCATGATCCCGCGGGTCGCGAGCCCGATCAACGTGGAATGACAGAAGGGCGGGCGGCGGCGCCGGATGGCGGCGCGCCCTCCCGAGATGCTGGCGCCGGAGGCGCCCATCCTTCCCCCCGCGTCCATAGCCAACCGGGCAGAGCGAGTGACGGGACGGGCTCATACCCGTTCCATTTGAGCGCGACTTGATCCGCGCTTCGATCCGCGCAACGGCGCGGGCGCCACAGGGCGTTCTTAAAGAACGCCCGTCTGAGGACGGGCTAAGCGCGCTTCGGCCATGAAGGCGATGATCGGTTCCGATCATCGAGTCCTGGCATCAGTCCTCCCGGCGACGCTCGCCTTCCCTGCGCAGCGGGGGAAGAGAACCGCGCGCAGCGTGGCGGAGGGGACGCTTCGGAACCGATCGCAGCCGGGCAGGTGCGACAGGCGCGAAAAAGGCGCCGCCAGCGATTGAAAGGATTCACTCGCTGCCGGAACTGCGCCCATCGCCGGTCACGACCGGCAAGAGAGGTCAGCGCCGCGCCTTTCAAACGCCCGCGGGTTGTCGACATTGGCGCCAAGCCTGACGCGAGTCCGCCAGCCGGCGTTCAGGTTCGACGAGAACAAGTGGCGCTGAGGGGCCAAGACGCGGCCGGACTTGAATGTGGATTCGCCAAAGCCCCCGCAAAGGGCGGACGCGGATAAAGCAAAACCCAGGCGAATCCAGGCCGTTCTGGCCTCGATCCGCCTGGTCGATGGATCCGCGCCCCTATTGGGTCAGATGGCCCGATTGGGTCGCCGCGTTGAACAGGTTGGCGAGATCCGTTCCGATGTTCGTGTCGTTCGCTTCGTCGATGAACAGGCCGGGGGTGGCGCAGGCCTGGAGCGCCGGGCCAATATCCGTCTGGACCGGCGCGATATGGGTCTCGTACCAACTGTCAGTCGGAACGGCGAGATAGTCGGTGTAGAGGATCGCGATCTTGATGCCGCGATTCTTGATCGTCGTGCACCAGTTGGTTCCCGACGAATTGCCGTAAGGCGCGCTGCCGAGATCATTGATGGCCTGCTGGAGACGAGTGCTTCCGCTCAGTTCGTCCTCGACGCCGTCGGTGACGATGAACAGCACTTCCTGGGGTGTGTCGCCGGTTTGGTTGGTGCCGTTGCCTGGGTTGGGGATGTAGGTCGTCTGGCTGAGCTTGCCGAGCGAATCGTCGAAGTTGGTGGCGGTGTCGGCGAGCGCATCGTAATTATTGGAACTGGTCGCGGTCCCGGAACTGCACGACGAATTGGCGCATTTGTCGTTGTTCTGGAACATCTCCATCACGCCGAACGTGGCCGAAGCGGTCGTCCAGCCGGTGGCGTAGTTGGCCGTCCGCGCCATCAATTGGGCGAGACCGATCGACCAGAGCGAGTCCATCGAGTAGATCGCGAAGCGATATTGCGGCGGCGTCGCGAATTCCGATGATGCGGTCGTCGTCGACGCGGTCTGCAGCAGAGTCGAAACGCCGCTGTTCAATTCGTCCAGGCGCAGCGTAATTTTGTTCTTGCGCGCAAGCGCATAGTTGTCGAGCTGGACGTGGCTCTTCGAGGCGTCGCACCAGGCTTTCGTGTATTTAACGCTGTTGATGGTGATCGCCGAAGTCGGCAGGGTTGGACTCGTGCCGTCCACGCAAGGATTGTAGACTGTGTCGGTCTGACTGTTTGTCGGCGTGCTCGTGTTGTAGCCCGTATTCGCCTGATGGCAGGCGAAGGCGCAGCCGGTTCCGCTGTCCTGCTTTGGAGTGAGAGCCTCCATCTGCGCGATGCCGGCGGCCGTCGCGGGGAGCGCCATCGAGGGCGAATTGTCGAGCAGCACATAGAAGTCGATGTTGGGCGGCGCCTCGGCGCTGGCCTGCGAAACCCCCGACACCGGCAGCGCGTTGACGCGCAGCACCTGGGAGAAGATGGTGTTGACCGACGTCGAATAGTTGACGTGGACGGTGCGAATGAGCGTGTTGTTGGCGCCGGCCGTGACGGAGACCGTCACCTGGGTCGCATTCGCGGTCACGCCTGCAAGGTTTTCGGTCAGGCCCTTGAACATGTTGACGGCGGCGTCATGGGCCGTCTGCGAGCTTTGCTGCAGCATCGTCGGCGTCAGCGCGGCGAGCGCGGCGGCGTCGGCGGCGGCGTTCAATTTCGTGTGAATCTGCGCCGCCCGGCCATAATCGATCGCCGCCCCGCCGCCGAACACCAGCACAGGCGCGACCAGCGCGTACATCATCGCGACATTGCCGCGGCGGTTACGCAACAGGCGATCAAAATCGAATGTCGACACGGGGGCGGCCCCACATTTGTCGAGGCCCGCGAGTCTGTGTGAGACCGCGCGCCTCGGGTGAACTGGGGTCATCAAACAACGAGCGGGTTTATGTATTTCTAACGCGTCCCGAACGATTTGTCCGAATGCTGAAGTTTTCGCCTACAGAGGCCCCCCGTTTTTCGTCCTTCTCAAGAGTTTAAGCCGTCCGTCCGCGCCGGAGGGAGGCCCGCGAACCCTCGGAAGCTGCCCGCGCCCGGCGCCTTGCCTGCCGGCGCGCCCTCCCCCTTGCTCTCGCAAAAGTCAAGGATTCCACGGAGTTCCAATGGATCGAAGAGCGCGCGGCGGCGGCAAGGCGGCTCCGTGGGGGTTTGCCAAAGCCGCCGAACTCGTGCAATGTTGCGGTGCGAGACGCTGCACGACGTTCCTGTCTTTGCTATTCGGGAAGTAACGTTTACGAGCGGCGCCTCCGGGGGTGCTATGGAACTCGGTCTGATTTCCAATGCGGCGCTTGATCCGAGCGTCTATTGGACCACGTTGTTGCCGCCACTGTTTTCAGGACTGGAGAATCACCCCGGCGTCCGGACTGTCGCGCCGCCCCCGCTGGCCTGGAAGCGGCGCAGCGAATGGCGCGGCATTCGCTCCCAGGTGAAGGACTGCGACGCGCTGTTCTGGATTCAGCTCGCCGCCCGTCCCAGCGGCGCCATCCATCTCGCCTCGTATCTGAACTTGCGCGCGCGACGGTCCAATTTCATCCTCGATGCATGGAAGCCTTCGTTGACCAAGATCGGCCTTGTCGCGACGGTCGAACGCCTCGATCCGTGTTTTGTCGCTTACCGTGAAGCGACGGACGAGCTGAAGCGCCGATTTCCACTGGCGAAATTCGTCTGGCTGCCCTTTGGGGCCTATACCGACGTTTTCTACCCGCGGAAGGAGGAAAAGTCGATTTTCGCGTTCTGGCTCGGTCGTCGCTATGAGCCCTTGCACAAGGCCTTGCTCGCCTATTGCGAAGCGCGAGGCCTTCGTTACGTCTATTCCCAGGGCGGAGGATTGACGACCGACGAAGTCGGCAGACTGACCTCGAGCGCGCAATATTACGTGACCACGCCGCCCGATCTGGACGACCCGAAGCGCACGGGGGGATTCAGCCCTCTGGTGATGCGCAATTTTGAAGGACTGGCGGCCGGGACGCGGCTCCTCGGCGTCCTGCCCCGCAGCGGCGAATACGAGTCGATCCTGCCTACGGAAGCGTTCTGTCAGGTGGCGCCGGACGGTTCGGACCTGGCCCAACGGCTCGACGAGGACAGAGCCGATCCGGACACGCAGCGCGTGGTGGACGCCGCAGGCGATTTCGTGCGCCAGCATCATTCCTGGCGCCGGCGCGCCGAGCAGGTTTTCGACCATCTGGCTACTGGCGCCGCAATCGAATTTCCCATGATGCAAAAGGACCGCCAGGTCGGTCGCGCGGTCAGCCGCGCCGATTCGCGACAAGACTTTCCGCACGACTTGAAGACAAACGAGCGCTTTGGCTGATCCGTTCACTTGTCGGCGATTGCGCTGATCGTATTCAGCCTCGCGGCCGGCGGCGCCGCTCTCCCTATTCCATTCAGGTTGGACCCAAGGGTATCGCTGTGATATGTGCGTTGCCGCTAATCAACGCCTGCTTAGACAAGCGTGATTTTGACTCGTCCCCTGCGTTCGAGATCAAATCCGTGCCCTTGCGCACGAACGCGCGTCAGTCGATACGCTAAGATTTTGGGAGGGTGTTCCACAAAGCGTTCCGGATTCTAATCTTGCCCTCGGCTGGGGACCGTTTCAGTGATCAACATCTCAAGATCCCCGCTTCGAATCAGCTTTTTTGGCGGGGGCACCGATTACCCAATGTATTTTCATGATCATCCCGGCGCGGTGCTGGGAGCCTCGATCGACAAGTACATCTATACGATCGCGCTGCCGATGGCGGATTTTGCGGAACATCGATATCGCATAACTTACCGCATCGTCGAAGGCGTCGATCGGGTCGAAGACATCAAGCACAATGTGATCCGCGCCACACTGCTTGACATGCGTTATGACAGGCCCCTGAACGTCGCGATTATTTCCGACTTGCCAGGCAATTCGGGATTGGGAAGCTCGTCGTCCTTCACTGTCGGATTCATCGCGCTCATGGAGCACCTGGGCGGCCGCTCAATCACGAAGTTCGATCTCTTCAAGCGCGCGGTCCACACGGAAAGAGATCTGTTGAAGGAAAACGTCGGCATACAGGACCAGATCCATGCGGCGTTTGGCGGTCTCAACCTTTATCGCTTCCACAAGGACGACTTTACCATTCGCCCCGCCCAAATGGCGACCGAATGCCGCGACGCCTTGGATCGCTCGCTTTGCCTCGTCTACACCGGTATTCAGCGCCACGCCTCGACCATGGTGCGGGAGCAGCTGAAGAACACCGAAGAGAAGAAGATCAACAAGGATCTCTCCCGCATGGTTGAACTCTGTGACCAGGGAATCGCAGTGCTGGAAAGCCGGAACCCGGACAGCATGCTTCGCGACCTGGGCAAGCTGGTCAGCGAAGGATGGGAGGCGAAGCGCAGGTTCTCGACCTCCGTCTCCCTGCCGGAGATCGACGCAACCTATGACGAAGCCATGCGTCTCGGGGCCTACGGCGGCAAATTGTGCGGTGCGGGAGGCGGCGGCTTTCTGTTGTTCATGGCGCCCGAGCCCGTTCAGGCGAAGATGATCGAGACCTTCGGGCAAAAAAGCTTCGTCAAGATCTGCCTCGAGGATCAGGGGGCGGGAATTCTCAGTCGGTAATCTTGAGACCGTTCTCGAAACTCACCCAACCTGACGCCTGTCATCGAAACGAGAGGGACAATGCTTAAGCGCGCCTTGATCACAGGCATAACGGGAATGGTCGGCTCGCATCTCCTCGACTATCTTCTCGAGAAGACGGACTGGGAAATCCACGGCATGCTGCGCTGGCGGAGTCCCCTCGACAATATTTCGGGCCATCTGGACGACATCAACACCGGCGATCGGATCAAGCTCCATTACGCCGACCTGCGCGACACGATGTCGATCGAGAATTGTGTTCAGGCGGCGCGGCCGGACTACGTGTTTCACCTTGCCGCCCAAAGCTACCCGAAGACCTCCTTCACCGCGCCGCTCGACACGATGGACACCAACATCCAGGGCACGGAGCGGCTGCTTGGCGCGCTCAGGCGTTTCTCGCCTGAGGCGATCATCCACGTCTGCGCTTCCTCCGAGGTTTTCGGCCGCGTTCCGCGCGAGAAATTGCCGATCAACGAGGAATGCACCTTTCACCCCGCGTCGCCCTATGCGATCTCGAAGGTCGGCACCGATCTCGTCGGCCGCTATTACGCCGAGGCCTACAAGATGTGCGTCATGACGACGCGCATGTTCACCCACACGGGCCCGCGCCGGGGCGACGTTTTCGCCGAGTCGACCTTCGCCAAGCAGATCGCCATGATCGAGGGCAACAAACTGCCGCCGGTGGTCAAGGTCGGCAACCTCGATTCGCTGCGCACCTGGGCGGACGTCCGTGACGCCGTGCGCGCCTATTACATGCTGGTCACCGTCAAGCCGACGCCGGGCGCGTACTACAATATCGGCGGACAGTACACCTGCTCGGTTCGCGACATGCTGGACACTTTGATCGGGCAATCGACCTCGCGCGACATCAAGGTCGAACTCGATCCGGAGCGCCTGCGCCCGATCGACGCCGATCTGCAGGTGCCGGATACGACGAAGTTTCGCACCCACACCGGCTGGGAGCCGGAAATTCCGTTCGAGACCACCATGCGGGACCTGCTCGAATATTGGCGCGAGCGCGTGCGGCGCAACGAGAACTTCCTCGCCCGATGAACCTGAACAAGTCCGACAGAATTCTGGTGACCGGCGCCGCGGGCCTCATGGGCTCGGCGCTCGTCGCGCATCTGCGGGCCGAAGGCTATGATAATGTCATCGCCTTCACGCGCGCGGAGAGCGATCTCATCGATACATCCGCGACCATCGCCGCCTTCGCACGGCTCAGGCCCGATCATGTCTTTCACTCCGCCGCGCGCGTCTATGGAATCCTCGGAAGCCTCAAGAACCAGGGCCCGCTCTTCTATGACAACGTGATGATGAACACGAATGTCGTCGAGGCCTCGCGCCGCGCCGGCGCGCGCAAGCTGACCGCAATGGGCACCGGCGCCGTCTATCCGTTTCCGTCTCCGGGCCTGCCCTTGAAAGAGGACATGATCTTCATGGGGTCCCCGCACCCCGCCCAGGCCGGCTACGCCAACGCCAAGCTCGCCATGCTCACCATGCTGCAAGCCTATCAGGAGAGCTACGGCCTCCAATGGGCGTATATCGTATCGGCCAATCTGTTCGGGCCGCGCGACAGGTTCGACACCGAGACGGGCAATGTCGTTCCGTCGCTGATCAAGAAATTTTACGACGCCAAGACGAGCGGCGGAAACGTCACCGTCTGGGGCGACGGCTCCGCCCAGCGCGACTTCGTCTACATCAAGGACGCGGCGCGGATCGCGCTCGGCGTGATGGACGCGATCGACGGGCCGGTCAACATGGGCAGCGGCCACGTCTACCGCATCCGCGACGTGGTCGACACGCTAGCCGACGTCGCCGGCATGGGCGGCCGGATCGAATGGGACGCCTCGAAGCCGAACGGGCAGGCCTATCGGGGCTACGACCTGTCGAAGACCGTGAGTCTCGGGCTCAAGCCGGCCTACTCGCTTCGCGAGGGCCTCAAGGAGACGTGGGACTGGTATTGTGCGCGCCATGACTAGCCCGGCGCCGAAGCCACGCGCGAAAGCCGCTACGCCCGGACCGGCGACGGCGGAGGCGGCGCCTTCCGTCGCGCGCCTCAAGAGCTGGGTCGTCAAGGACGCGCTGCCGCTCTGGGGCGAAGCGGGATTCGACGCGGCGCGCGGCAGTTTCGTCGAGCGCCTCACCTTCGAGGGCGCGCCCATGCACGCGGCGCCGCGCCGCGCCATGGTGCAGGCGCGCCAGATCTATGTGTTTTCGCACGCGGCCCTGCTCGGCTGGCGCCCCGAAGGCGAGGCGCTCGCGCTTCAAGCCGCCCATAAGCTGATCGACCGCTATCATGGGAGCGATGGCGGCGACGGCTGGGTCTTCTCCGTTCATGCCGACGGCGCCGTGCATGACGCGAGGCGCGACTTCTATGCGCACTCGTTCGCGCTCTTCGGACTCGCCTGGGCCTACAAGCTCGCGCCCGAGCCGCGATTCCTTTCCGCCGCCATCAACACGCTGAGCGTTCTCGACCGGCACTTCGAGTCGCCGACCGGCGGCTATCACAGCGCCCTCCCCGCCCGCGCGGACAACCGCGAGCAGAACCCGCACATGCATCTGTTCGAGGCCATGCTGGCCTGGTTCGAGGCGACGGGGCGCGAGATGTTCCTCGCCCGCGCCGCCGAACTCTACGGCATGATGACGGCGCGCTTCTTCCAGCATGGAACAGGAATCCTCGCCGAATATTTCGACGGGGGCTGGAATCCCCGCGAAGGAATCCACGGGCGCATCTGCGAGCCGGGGCACCATTTCGAATGGTCGTGGCTGCTTCGCCGCTACGCGAAGCTCTCGGGCCGCGGGGATTCGCCGATCGCTGAGAAGCTGAAGGCGTTCGGCGACCGGCACGGCTTCGACGCGGAAGGCTTCGTCGTCGACGAATTGCTCGACGACGGCCGCGTGCACAAACCCTCGCGACGCTCATGGCCGCATACCGAGGCGATCAAGGCCGAGGTCGCCGCGGCGGAGCTCGGCGATGAAGAAGCCGCAGGCCGGGCGGCGCGGACGATCGACCGGCTGTTCGCGTCTTTCCTCGGCCGCCCGGTCGCGGGCGGCTGGATCGACCATGTCGACGCGCAAGGCGCGCCGCTCGTCGAGGCGATGCCGGCGAGCACGCTCTATCACGTCTTTCTCGCAGCCGCCGAAGCCGACCGGGTCTGGGGCGAGCAGGAAAAGCGGCCGGCCTCGCGCCCATGAGCGGCGCGATCCGGCAGGCTTTGATCCTGGCGGGCGGCAAGGGCACGCGGCTTGGGGCGATCACTCAAGCCATCCCGAAGCCGATGCTGAGAATCGCCGGCGAAAAGCCGTTCCTCGACTATCTCATCGAGATGATCGAACGCCACGGCTATGAGGACATCCTGCTGCTCGGCGGCTATCTCGGCGAGGTTCTCGAGGCGGCCTATGACGGGCGCCGGGTCGGCGGCGCGACGATCCGGGTGCTTTTGGAAAAGGCGCCGCTCGGCACCGCGGGCGCGCTGACGATCGCGCGCCCCACGCTCGATCCCCGCTTTCTGATGATGAACGGGGACGCGTTTTTCGACATCAATCTGCGCGCGCTGGAGCAGGCTTCGCGTGAGGGCGGCGCGATGGCGACGCTGGCGCTGCGCTCGGTCCCCGACGCTTCACGCTACGGGCGGGTGATCGAACGCAAAGGGAAAGTCGTCGCGTTTTCGGAAAAGGACCCGAGCCGCCCGGGCCCGGGAATCATCAACGGCGGGGTCTATGTGCTGAAGCGCGAGATCCTCGACCTCGTTTCCGCCCTGCCCTGCTCGCTCGAGCAAAATGTCTTTCCGACGCTGGTCGAGCGCGGCCAGATTCGGGGCAAGGCGTTCGACGGCTATTTCCTCGATATCGGGCTGCCAGAAACACTCGAACAGGGGCATAGCGAGCTTCCGAACGTGCGCGTGCGTCCTGCCGCCTTCTTCGACCGGCGAGCGCTGGTTGGCGGCGGCGCGGGCGATTCCGGCGCGATTCAATGGACAGCGGGCGCGGTCGAGGCCATCCGCGCGCTGAACGATCACGGCTATTACGTGTTCGTTATGAGCGGGGCGGGCGACGGAGGTCGTTCGAACGCGGCGATGCAGGAACGCCTCGCCGCCGGGGGCGCGCATGTCGACCGGTTCTATAGCGAGGCCGGCTTTGCATCAGGCCCCCTCTCCGGCTCGGCCGGGACGGAGAACCCGTTCGCCAAAGCCATGGACGAACGGCCGGTCACGCGCGAAAAATCCTTCTTCATTGGGGCGGAGGCAAGCGACATCAGCGCCGCCCGCGACGCGGGCCTCGCCGCCCATCGGTCTGACGGGGGCGATCTTGCCCGCCTCGTCGAAGGGCTTCTGGCGCGATCCGCGCAAGGCTGACTCCCCGACCCGACGATCGGGACCGATCATCGAGTCCGAGTATTGAGTGTCCCGATTGGCAGGTCGCGGCCCGCCACAATCATGCGCACGAATACGCATAAAATCGCGGGTGGCGAAGGGGCCAACCCGCCGCTTGGCGAGAAACTCGACATTTGACTCTTATAGCGCTAGCTGTTGTTTTCGAGAAATCCAACTCTCCGGCCGTAATGGCCGGCCTTGCGCCGGCCATCCACGCCTTGCCACCGGTATTCGCCGGTTGTCTATTAGTTATATCATATACATCAATGTGTTAATTGAATCGACCGGGGCTCACCTGGATGGCCGGGTCAAGCCCGGCCATGACGAAAAAGCCGGACGAGAGGCGGCCGCACAGAGATCAACAACAGGTCTCGCTATAAGAACACAACATTTATTTGTGTCTTTCAGAAATCATGCTATCCTGTGGTGTTTTCCCACAAACCGCGGCTGAGGCTGTGGAAGGAGAGGTCATGGTTCTGGATACGGTCCCCGCGCCGGGCAAGCGTTCGACCGCGCGAGGCATGGTTCGGCGCCGCCAGCGCATCTTCGTGCGGCTGCGCGAGGGCTCGAGCTACGAGGAAACCGCGGCGGCGGAGGGGGTGACGCGCGAGCGCGTGCGGCAGATCGTCTCCAAGGTCCTGCGCAACCGGTCGGTCGACAGCGCCGCCGACCACGCGAAGCTGCAACTGGCTCGCCTCGCCCCGCTGATGGAGCTTGGGGCCGAAGCGGTCGCCGCCGGCGACGTCACCGCCATCAGTCCCTACCTCAAGGTGCTCGACCGGCTCGACCGCTATCAGACAATCGCCGTCTCCAACGTGGCCTATGACGATGAAGCGCGCAAGAAGCTCATGGACAAGATCAACCGGGTGGTCGCCAATCTGACGGCCGGCAAGGCGGCGCCGGCGCCGCAGTATCCGGCGACTCCCGCCGCGCTCCCTGCCGGGGCGATCGAGGCCGAGGCGGCCGCGGACCCGGCCGGCCCCGGCGAAGCGCAAAGCGCGGAGCCATACGCGGCGCCGTTCGCGGAGCCGTTCGCCTGGGGCTGAGCGTGAAAGCGCTGTCGCCTTGTCGTCCCGCTTGCCAGGCGGGGGCGCCCGAATGCCGGGATGGGACCCGATTCCCGCGGAGGCGGCGCGGCCGTCGGGCCTTCGGGCGAGCGAACGATTCGCGGCCGCAGGGCCACAACCTCGCGCGCGAGTGGAGGTTGGGGGAAATTTTTTGTTTTTTTCCTCGCATAACCCTTTGAAAAGTCCAGATTCCACCAAACAAATCCAAGAATTTATGTTTGGTTTTGCTTGGTTTTTGCTTGCATTTGTTTGGACCGAACGCCCACTTGAGGTTGTATTGCGCGACGGAATCGGAGCCGCGACGGGCCAAGAATCCGCCAGGAATCCGCCAAGAATCCGCGCTGGATTCGCCCTCGCGATTGCCGCCGACGCGGAACCGCCCTATGCCCAAGCCTCCGTCACGACAGGGTCCAGTTGCATGAAAGCGCCGCGTCGGTACTTCAATCCGCTGGCGATCGGGGCTCCCCGCCCGCTCATCGAACTTCCATCCCGGCTCGAGCGGATGATCCACTTCGTCCCGCCGCATAATGAGAAGGTGCGCGCGAAAGTGGACGAGCTCGTCGGCCAGGTCGACGTGGTGCTCGGCAATCTCGAGGACGCGGTTCCAACTGACGCCAAAGAGGCGGCCCGCGAAGGCCTGATCGCCCTGGCGAAGGCGACCGACTTCGGGTCGACGGGTCTATGGGCGCGCGTCAATGCGCTGAATTCGCCCTGGTTCATCGACGACATGACCCGGCTTGTCGGCGAGATCGGCGACAAGCTCGATGTGGTGATGATTCCCAAGGTCGAGGGCGACTGGGACATCCATTTCGTCGACCAGTATCTGGCCCTGCTCGAGGCCCGCTACGGCCTCAAGCGCCCCATTCTAGTGCACGCGATCCTGGAGACCGCGGAGGGCGTCAACAATGTCGTGGGCGTAGCCGCCGCTTCGCCCCGCATGCAGGGCATGAGCCTCGGGCCCGCCGACCTCGCCGCATCGCGGGCGATGAAAACGACCCGGGTCGGGGGCGGCCATCCCGGCTACCGGGTGCTTGGCGACCCGACCGGGACCCAGGCCGAGCGCGCCTCGGCTCAGCAGGACCCCTGGCACTACACGATCGCGCGCATGGTCGACGCCTGCGCGGCGAACGGGATCAAGCCGTTCTACGGGCCGTTTGGCGATTTCTCCGATGCGATCGCCTGCGAAGCGCAATTCCGCAACGCCTTCCTGCTCGGCTGCGCGGGCGCCTGGACGCTTCATCCGAGCCAGATCGCGATCGCGAAAAGAGTGTTCTCGCCGGATCCGGCCGAGGTCGCCTTCGCGCGCAAGATCCTGGCGGCCATGCCGGACGGATCGGGCGCGGTCATGATCGACGGCAAGATGCAGGACGACGCCACCTGGAAACAGGCGCGCGTCGTCGTCGATCTGGCTCGCGAGGTCGCGGCGAAGGACCCCGATTATGCCGCGCTCTACCAGTTTTGAGCGTCCTCCATCCGTTCCCGAAGCGACGGGCGGCCCAATTCTTGCTTTTGAGCGAACCGCGGCAGCCAACCGCCGGTGGAAAGCTCGCTGTCGGAACGGAAAGCGGTTCCCATTCCGACGCGATGCGTTATAACGGTCCGCCTATGGGCAAAGGAGTTTGTCGACCATGCAGAGTCGGGACGCGAAATTCGGGATTGGACAGGTCGTCAAACACCGGTTCTACCCATTCCGCGGCGTGATCTTCGACGTCGATCCGGTCTTCGCCAATACCGAGGAATGGTGGCGCTCGATTCCCGCCGAGGTGCGCCCCGCGAAGGAACAGCCGTTCTACCATCTCTACGCCGAGAACGAGGATAGCCAGTACGTCGCCTACGTCTCCGAGCAGAATCTGATGTCTGACGAGTCCGGCGAGCCGGTCCAGCACCCGCAGGTGAGCGAGGTCTTCGAGCGGACGCAGGACGGCAAATATAGCGCCCGCGGCCGCTTGCGCCTCAGCTGACAACCCCGATGGGAGGCGGCTTGGCGCGCGATTGCGCCCGTCGCCCCCACCACTTCTACTTCTTCGCCGGCGCGGCGGGGGCTGGGACGGCCGGGGCCGGCGCTCCGGGGGCGCCGACGCCGCTCTGCTGTTGCTCGAGCGCCTTGCGCTGTTCTTCCGCCTTCTTCTGCAGTTGCTGCTGCAACGCCAGGCGCTGTTGCTCCAGAACCTTGGGGTCGGTTGGCTTGCCGTCATAGGCCGTGCCCAGATCCTTCAGCGGAACGTTGAAGGTGATCTCGCGCCCCGAAACGTCGCCGCCGGGCACGCGCATGACGACCGCCATGTTCTGCCCCTTTTTCAGTTCGGCCAGCGCCTTCGACCCGATCTCGATTTCCGCCGAACAGGCGTTCTGGAAGCACATGTCGTACTTGCCGTCGAGCGGCTCATTCTTGTCGATGACGACCCGGAAGCCAGGCCTCAGCAGCATGCCGATCGGCAGGATCAGCAAGCGCAACTTGCGTTTTTCCTCGCCGGCCACCTCAAAAAGGTTGATGCTGATCATCGGGGGCTGGTCGGCCGAGGTCGAGAAGTCGCGCATCGTGGCGCAGGCGTCGCGGCCGTTTGAGGGCTCCTTGGCGCAGAATTTGGCCCATTGCGGCTCCGGCGACACCAGATCGATCTTCGATGGCGGAGGCGGCTGTTGCGGCTGGCCCGGGGCCGCCTGCGCCGGAGCGGCAGGGGCGGCGGGTTTTTCCGGCTTGGTCTGCGCGAACGCTGCGCCGGCGAGGGCGAGGCTCATTACGAGCGACGCGACGCTCAAGCGCCTGACTGGAAATCTCATCAATCGTCCTTTCGAACCGTAAGCGGGATCGTGTTGCGCTCCGCCCTGCGCCCGCACCAGGCCAATCGGCGCCAGGGATCGGCAAGCCTCGGCGGCCTCGTGACGCGAGCGTGGCGGACGCGCTGCGAGTGTCGGCGCGCCCTCTTTCCATATTCGACGCGACATTCCAATAACAATTTCTGCCCTTTCAACCGTCCATGGGTGAACCTCCTTTCGGAAAGCGATGGCCCCGTCGCACGGATTCGCCCTCGTATGGGAATCCGCCGCTGGGCGATGATAGAAGGGCGGCGATGATCGGCTGCTCGATTCGCTTATTCCTCACGGCCGCGCTCGCGATCGCGCTGGCCGCGGTCTCGGCGCATGCTGGGGCCGTCGGCCCGCCGGCGGGCGCGATCGCGATGCATGGCGAGCCGGCCTTGCCTCCAGGCTTCGACCACCTGCCGTATGTCAATCCGCAAGCGCCTAAGGGCGGCAGGCTCGATCTCGCTTATCTCGGCGCTTTCGACAGCCTGAACCCCTATAACGTCAAGGCTTTGTCGACCGCGCAGGGGCTCATCGGCAACGTCTACCAGTCGCTGATGGCGCGTTCCGCCGACGAGCCGTTCACCCTCTACGGCCTCATCGCGGAGAGCATCGAAACCAATTCGGCCCGCGATCACGTCGTCTTCCATCTCAATCCCGCGGCCCGGTTCTCGGATGGAACGCCGATCACCTCCGCCGACGTGGTCTTCACCTTCAATCTGCTCAAGGCCAAGGGCCGCCCGCAGCAGCGCGCCGCCTTTTCGCTGGTGAAAAGCATCGACGCCCCGGACGCGCACACCGTGGCTTACGACCTTTCGGGCGCCAATGACCGCGAATTGCCGTTGACGCTGGCGATCATGCCGGTGCTGTCGCGCGCCCATACCGACGCCGAGGATTTCGAGGACCAGACGCTGCAGATTCCGGTCGGCTCCGGCCCTTACAAGGTCGCGGAGGTCAAGCCGGGCGAACGGCTGGTGCTCGAGCGCGACCCCAACTACTGGGCGAAGGACCTGCCGATCTCGCGGGGCTTGTACAATTTCGACGAGATCCGCATCGACTACTACCGCGACGCGACCGCAATGTTCGAGGCCTTCAAAGCGGGGCTCATCGACTACCGGGTCGAGGACGACACGACCCGGTGGCGCAATGAATATGACTTCCCCGCAGCCAAGGACGGGCGCGTCATTAAAGCCGCGATCGAGAACCGGCTGCCGAAGGGGGTCTCTGGCTTCGCCTTCAACACCCGCCGTCCTCAGTTCGCCGACCCCCGCGTCCGCGAGGCGCTGGCCTCGATGTTCGACTTCGAGTGGATCAACGCCAATTTGTTCGGCGGCGCCTATAAGCGGTCGGAGGGGTTCTTCGACGATAGCGAGTTGTCGTCGATCGGCCGCCCCGCCTCGGCGCGCGAGCGGGCGCTGCTCGCCCCCTACCCCGGCGCGGTGCGCGACGACGTGATGGAGGGAAAATGGCGCGCGCCCGTCTCCGACGGCACGGGTCGCGACCGCACGATCGCCAGGCGCGCCCTCGATGAGCTTGCCGCGGCCGGCTATGTCCTGCGCGACGGGCGTCTGGTCGACGCCCATGGCGCCCCGCTCGCCTTCGAGATCCTGGTCAAGACCCGCGAGGAGGAGCGCTTGGCGCTGGCCTACGCGCGCAATCTCGCCCGCATCGGGGTCATGGGCAATGTGCGGCTCGTGGATGAAGTGCAGTTCCAGCGGCGGCGCACGCGCTTCGACTTCGACATGATGATCGGATCGTGGATCGCCTCGCCCTCGCCTGGCAACGAGCAGCGCGGACGCTGGAGCTCGGCCGCGGCGGACGCCGAGGGCGCCTACAACATCGTCGGGGTCCGCTCGGCCGCGGTCGACGCGATGATCGCGGCGATCCTGGCGGCAAAGACCAATGAGGACTTCGTCGCTGCGGTCAGGGCGCTCGACCGGCTGCTCATCTCCGGCTTCTATATCGTCCCGATGTATTATTCGCCTGAGCATTGGATCGCATACTGGGCCAAGCTTGGCCGGCCGGACCAGACGCCCCTGTTCGGGGTCGAGCTTTCCTCCTGGTGGCGCCGAGCCCCTTAAGGGCGCAAATCGCTCGTCCGGAGGAAGGGCCGGGGTGCGGAGCGCAATGCAACCACGGCGTGGACGGCATGCCCACACCCAGCGGATAAACGCCAATATCCGACGCGACGGGGCGGCGCGCCCCGAAAGCGGATTAGATCAGCGCGAATTGCTCGTCGAAACGCGACCGCAAAACCAGGTCCGCGGCGCGGCTTTCTCCCTTTCGGCCGACTTTGCGAGACCTTGCCAATGGTCGCGGTCGCGGCGCAAATCGTCAATTTGCCGCTGCAGGCTATCCCGGCTCGCCTGAACCTCGGCGAGGAGGCGGCGCAGGCTTTTGATCTCAGCCTCCAGCATCGGGGCTTGCGCCGATTCATCGGCCACGTCACGCGCCGGGTTGATTGCTGCGGCGCCATTGCCGGAAACATCGGTCCAGCGCCTTTGGGCTGACGCCGGGGCCGTCTCGGGAGGCTCCGATCTTCGGACTGGTCGGGCATGCATCAGACATGCGCTCCTTTGCGGGTCAGGGCTGACAACCGCCCGCTTCTCACGTTCCGGTCGCCTGCGAAGCTGAGGCAAGCAAAGCTGACGAGCATTATCATCCCCCATGGAGGGCTTCGGGCGCGGCGGATCCCGCCGTAAGGTCAACCGCAAGCGAAGAACCCTGGAGCCGCTGAGTGCTCCGCTGCGACCGCCAGGGCGACCTCCGTCGTCGTTCGCGCGGCGCGGCTAGTAAAGCCGCCGAGGTTGTCAAAGTTGTGTCTCACCTTCAGCAAAACTAACACGAATTCGGAAGAATTCAATTAAAAGTTGCGGACATAATCAAATGGGTTGCGCCAAGGAGGAAGGGAGATTGAGGCGGATCGCGTTCGCCTCGCAATCCGGGCTGACGCCGAGGAACGGCGACACACCCCGGTCTGACTCCCTTTTGCGCGCCGCGAACGAGCCGATCCCGGAGTTGGGTCGGCAAAGGCGAACCCGGCGCGGGCTGAGAAGGGGAAACGCAAGTGCGAGACCTGGCTGAGGCGTCGCTTGCGCTTGCGTTTCCCCGGCGCCAGATAAGGCGCGTGGGGTAAGCCTGGAGCGTGGCATGAGCAAAGCGGACGAGATCCTGACCATCGACATCGTGAGCGACGTCGTATGCCCCTGGTGTTATCTCGGCGAGAAGCGCCTGGAAGAAGCGCTCGGGGAAGAAGCAGGGCCGGTCGCCGTGCGCTGGCGGCCCTATCAGCTCGACCCGACGATCCCGGCCGCTGGGCTCGACCGGACGGAATATATGGAAAAGAAATTCGGCAAGAGCGGCAGGCTACAATCCTCCCATGACAACCTCACGCGCCTCGGCGCGGAGGTCGGCCTTCCGTTCGCTTTCGACAGGATCAAGCGCTCGCCCAACACGCTCGACGCCCATCGCCTCATCCGCTGGGCCGCATCGGCCGGCGCACAGGAAAAGGTCGTCGATCGGCTGTTCAAGGCCTATTTCGTCGAGGGGCGCGACATTGGCGACCGCGCCGTGCTCATCGAAATCGCTGGCGAATGCGGGCTCGACGCCAAGCTGGTCGAAGAGCGCCTCGCCGATGGCGCGGACGCCGACCTGGTTAAGCAGGAGATCGAGCAGGCGCAGGCTATGGGGGTGAGCAGCGTGCCGTTCTTCATCTTCGGCGGCCGCATCGGCGTGCCGGGAGCGCAGGAGCCTTCGGTGTTGCGGCAGGCGATCGCGCAGGCGCGCGCGGCGATGGCGGAATCCACCGGCGAAGCGCCGGCGCCATAGGCAGGCTCGGTCCGCCGTTCGAGACGCGTCGCCTGCGGCGCTGCTCAGAATGAGGTCCAAGGCGCGGCGAACGGGTTGAATGGCCGCGAGCGGCTCAAGCTCAGGCCGCGTCGTTGAACGGGGCGACAAGCTCCGGCGGCAATTCGACGCGCGGCGCCTGATCCTCGCCGAGTTCATCCGCCGGAGCGCCCAGCTCGAGCGGCGGCGCAGCGACTTCCGAGCGCCAGTCGAAGTTGATCAACTTCGTCGGCTCGCCTGCGAGGTCGTCGTTAACCGGGAAAAAATCGAGAATCTGCGGCAGCCGGCCGGGGGAGGCGGAACGAGCGGCCTCGCGCGCGAAGCCCACAGCTTCCGCCTTCGCCGCCTCGGCGGCGAAACGCCACAGCAGCGCCAGAACCTTGGTCAGCGCCGGATTGTCGCGTCGCTCGCATTCGTCGATGACTTCTTGCACCAGGGACAGTTTCAGGCCGTCGCCGCCCTGGGCGGCATGAGTCTTCATGGCGACAACCGCAGCGCGGAACGCGGGCAAGATCCTGCTCTTCAAGCCGGCCCTGTGGGCAAGCGCGGCGAAGCCTTCCCCGTGCGGCTCGCGGATGAAGGCCGCGACGCGCGTGAGCGGCAGGCCGGACAATTCCGTCAGAGCCTCGGCGAACAAAATCCCTTCCCCGGTAAGCAACGAACGCAGGAGCAGGGCCGGCGTAAGCGCCGCGGCGGTGCGAAGCGCGCGCGTGAGCTCCCGTCGTTCGTCCGCGTGGCATGACGAAAAGATCGAACAGAGAGCTTGATCGCGCGCCTCGCGGGCGGTGCGCTCGGCCTGTTCGCGCGGCATCCACCGGGACGCCTCGGCGCTCAAGTCCTTCGCCAGCGCCGCCACGATGCGCGCTCTCACGCTCGCCGGCAGGAAGGGGCGTTCAAGCAGCGCCTCGCGCACGCTCGCGTTGTCGCTGAAGCGGGTGAAAATCCGAGAAAGCGATTCGGCCGCAAGATCGACCCCGGGATCGGCGATCAGCACAAGAACCGCATCCGGCCGGCCGCTCTCGACCAGAGCCGCGACCGGCCCGGGCGGTAGGCCGGGCCTATGCGCGAGCGCGGTCTGGGAGACGACGTCTCCGTGCGTGGCGCAATCGACGAGGTCGGCCTCGGTCAGAACGGGCGAGCGCTGAATGACCGCGGCGGCCACATCCGGCTCATCCGCCGCCAAGGCGAGAATCAGCGGACGCGGCGCTTCGCCGGAGTAGCACAGGGCTTCCGCCAGCGCCTTGCGCACGAGGACCGAAGGATCGCCGGACATCGCCGTCAGCGCGAGCGCAGCCTCGGCGCGCGCGGACGCCGCCAGATCGGAGTATAGATAGGCGCGCGCCAGCGCGCTGGTCGCCTCCGCGCGCGCTTCCACGTCGGCCGATTGCGCCCAGGCGAGAAATCGGCGCACAATGTCTGGCTTGGCGAAAGAGGGTAGCGGCAAGAGCTCGGTCATCGGTCGGTTGGCGTTCATGGGTTGCCCTCCCTCGCCCGTCGCGACGGCGGACAGATTGTCGCTGAGATTGCATCAGCGTGGTTAATGGCAACTTAAGGTTGTGAGGCGGAGCATCGATGGAGACCGGACCTCTTCGCCATCCGCGCGGCGGGCTCTATTTCGAGGCCTTCTCGGTCGGCCAGGTGTTTCACCATCGGCTGACCCGCACCGTCACACAGATGGACAACATGCTATTTTCCAACATGACGCTGAACCCGCAGCCCTTGCATATCGACGCGCATTTTTGCGCGACCGAGACGGAATGGGGCCGACCGATCATGAATTCGCTGTTCACGCTTGGCCTCATGATCGGCATTTCGGTCAACGACACCACACTCGGCACGACCATCGCCAATCTTGGCATGACGGACGTGATCTTTCCGGCGCCGCTGTTCGAAGGGGAGACGGTCCGTGCCGAGACCGAAGTGATGGCCACGCGCGCCTCCAAGTCCCGCCTCAATGCCGGACTGGTCGAGTTCCGGCACCGCGCGTTCAAGCAGGACGGCGTCATGGTCGCGGAATGCCGCCGCACCGCGTTCATGCGCCGGCGCGAACCGGAGATGCTGACCGCCTAGACGCGCGCGCCATGCGCTCGCTCCTCGTCGCGCCGGCGCAGGAGAAACGGCTCGCCGCAGCGCTCTTAAGCGCCGCCGACGCGGTCATCGTCGATCTCGCTCAGGCCGCGCCGCCCGAGAGGGCGGCAGCGCGAACCCGGGCTGCGCGGTTTCTCGAGGAGATGCGAGGCCGCGCAGGGGGCCCCAGGCTCCTTGTCAAGGTGAACCCGCTCGATTCGGGCGAGACGGATGCCGATCTCAACGCCGTGATGCCTCATGCACCCGATGCGATATTCTTGCCCTGTAGCCTGGGCGCGGCGAGCGTCCAGCAGCTTTCCGCCAAGCTCGCAGTACGCGAGGCCGAATTCGCTCTCGACGACGGTTCGACGCGGATCATCGCGCTCGCCGACGCCGCCCGGTCTTTCTTCGGCATGGGAAGCTATCGCGGCTCGAGCGTGCGGCTCATCGGAATCGCCTGGAGCGCCGAGTCGCTGCGCAACGACATCGGCGCCGAAACGGACCGCAACCCATCCGGCGCTTACGCCAGCCCCTATCGCCTAACGCGCGACCTGACGCTCATCGCCGCGGCCGCCGCAGGCGTCGCGGCGGTCGACACGGGCTTCGCCGAGTTGCATGATGAGGAGGGCCTGCGCGCCGAAGCGCTGGCCGCCCGGCGCGACGGCTTCGCCGGCAAGATCGCCATCGACCCGGCCCAGGCGGCCGTTATCAATGGCGCCTTTCCGTTGCGTCCAACGCCGCTCGAGGGGCGCAATCCGTAAGCCCCGAGAAGCCGAGGACGAGGGGCGGCATCATACCCATTCTAATCGAGCGCGACGCATCGCGCTCGATCCCGCGCAATCGCGCATCGGCAATCAAGTCGATGGTCGGTTCCGATCATCGACTCCTGGACTTATCCCCCCGCCCTGACCCTTGCCTTGCGCGCCTCGATCTCAGCCATCCATGCCTCGGCGTTCTGCCTGCGGGTACAGACGACTTTCATGTACTCGGTCCCGTCCGGTTGCACAAGATCTGTGCGGGCAATCATGGTCTGCGCGTTCAATGCGCACATCGTGGGATTATCGACCGTCGGACCCCGCACCACGTCCATGGCGGTCTTGGCCTGACAATCTGCGTGCGACAACATGGTTGAACAGATAAGAACAATGATAGAATACATTTTTTGCCCCTGTTTTTTTCGATTGGCACGACTTGTACGGCCGCTGTTCTTTGCAACGACCAAATTGTGACGAGTTGCGATATAGGGTCGTCGCAAATTCCATGCCGTGATTGGGATCACGCTGCAGGCGAGGCGAATGCGGCGACCGGTCAAATGGCCAGATGCACAGATCAGGGCTATGAATCTTTAAGCCCTGGAGGCTACCGTTCGTGCAAACGGTTCGGCGCGGCGCCGACCGGCGCGAAATCGCCGATGACATTCGTCCAGACGCTTCTCTCCCCGATCGAGCCCGCCGTCGCGACCCTGCTTGCGCCGGCGTCGATCTGCTCGATCTACTCGCTTGGATTCGCCGCTCTCATCGCCTTCGCCTGGCTCGCCTGGCGGCGGCGGAGGCGCGACCGCCCCATTGTCGTCAGGATGCTGGCACGCGCGGTTCTCTCACGGCGCGTCCTCATGCACCGCTCAACCTTCGCCGACCTCGCCTATTGCGTCATTGGGCTTGCGACCCTGGGCGGGATCCTCGGCTGGGCCGTTGTCTCGACGTCATGGATCAGTGACGGCGTCGCCGCGCTTCTTGCGAGGTTCCTCGGCCCCCCGCCCCAACCCCAGGCGCCCGATTTCGCGCTCAACGCCGCGCGCACGATTCTGCTCTTTCTTGCTTACGAGCTCGGCTTCTTCTTCGACCACACGCTCAAGCACCGCGTTCCGGCGCTATGGGAATTGCACAGGGCGCACCACTCCGCCGAAGTGCTGACGCCACTGGTCAACTTCCGTGTCCACCCGCTCGATTCGCTGATTCTCGCCAACAATCTCACGCTATTCATCGGCGTCGTCGGCGGCGCTGCCCAATACGCGCTCGGGCGAAAGGCAGCGTCATTCACCCTGTTCGATCAGAACGTGCTGATGCTGCTCTACATCTACCTGACCGCTCAACTCCAGCACAGCGAGATCTGGATCCCGTTCACTGGGAACTGGGGGCGCGTGTTCATGAGCCCGGCGCACCATCAGTTGCACCATTCCGCCGATCCCGTGCATTTCAATTGCAATCTCGGCGCGAGTCTCGCGATCTGGGATTGGCTCGCGGGCACCTTGCGCATGCCCTCGGTCGAGCCGCAGCGTCTGGCCTTCGGCGTCTCGGGACACCGGCATGACCCACACGGCGCGATGGGCCTCGTGGTGGACCCCGCGGTGAACGCGCTGAAAGCGCTCGTCGGCATGACCGCCCAAAAAGGGACGGCGGCGGGCTCCGAACCCCCTCCGGCTGGCCGCACAGGCCTGCCCGCCGCCGATTCCAAGGTTTGATTGCAATGTCGCGGCGCAATCCCCGCGCCGCTAAATGCCTTCATCTACAATAGGACTGTAATGGGGCTACGGGCCGGCGGCCGCCGTGACGGGCGTCACACTGCGAACGCCCGCGGCGGTTGAAGGGAGCGTCTTATTCCGCCGCCACCGAAACCCCCGGAGGCGGCCGCGGCCTCACCGCAGGCGCGGGGCTGGCGAGCACGACCGCCTGCGGCTCCTCGGCGTCGCCGAAAAGGCGACTGAACAGGCGCCAGGTAACACGGCCAAGGTCGTCGAGCACCGTGAACACCGCGGGCACGAAGACGAGCGACAGCATCGTCGACATGATGAGGCCGCCGATCACCGCGATCGCCATCGGCGATCGAAAGCCGCCGCCTTCGCCCAGTCCCAAAGCCGATGGGAACATGCCTGCCGCCATCGCAATCGTTGTCATCACGATCGGGCGCGCGCGCTTGCGGCCCGCTTCGACCAAAGCCTGCGTGCGCGGCGTGCCCCGCCCGATCTCCTCGACTGCGAAGTCGACCAGCATGATGGCGTTCTTGGTGACGATGCCCATCAGCATCAGAATGCCGATCACCACCGGCATCGACATCGCCTTGTGGGTGATGAGGAGCGCGATGATCGCGCCGCCAATCGAGAGTGGCAGCGAAATCAGGATGGTGATCGGCTGCAGGAAACTGCCGAACAGGAGCACGAGCAGCCCGTAGACCATCATGAGGCCCGCGCCCATCGCCGCGGCGAACGAGGCGAACACCTCGCTCATGATCTCGACGTCGCCGGTCTCGCGGATTTCGACGCCGGGGGGTAGATTCTTGGCCGTCGGCAATGCGTGGATCGCGGCGACCGCGGCGCCGAGCGCCGAATCGCCGCGCAAATCGCCCTCGATCGTCACGCGCCGCGTTCGATCGTAGCGATTGATCGCGGTCGGGCCGTGGGCGATCGAAAAGTCCGCGACCGCGGACAACGGCGTCGTCGCGCCGCCGCTGGTCGGCACGCGCAAATCCTGCAGGAGGCCGGGGCGAGCGCGCGCCGCTTGCTCAAGTTCGACCCGGATCGGGACCAGCCGATCTCCGGCGTTGAACTTGGCGAGATTGGCGTCGATGTCGCCAAGCGTCGCGACCCGGATCGTATCGGACAAGGCCTCGGTGGAAACCCCGAGATCGGCGGCTACCTGAGGCTTCGGCACGATGCGCAGTTCCGGCCGCTCGAGCTCCGCGGTCGAGATCGGATTCTCGATGAGGGGAATCGAGCGCATCTCGCTCGCGATCTGGTTCGCGGTGTCATTGATGACGTTGATGTCGGGGCCAGCGATGATGAGCTGCAAGTCGCGCTGGCCGTTGTCCTTGAGGAACCAGAAGCGGATGTCCGGCTGATCGGCTAGGAGTGCGCCAATCTTCAGCTGCATGTCCTGCTGCGAGGCTTCGCGCTTCGACTTGGGGACGAGATTGATGATGATCGTCGCCTTGCGCGGCTCATCATCCGCGCCTCCCAGAAGCTTGCCTCCGAAAATGAGCGCCGAGCGAACTTCCGGCATGGCGCGCAATTTTTCCGAGATCGCGCGCGTGACGCGATCGGTGTCATCGAGCCGGGAGCCGGGCGGCAGCTCGATCGCGAGGAGCGCGCGCCCGTTGTCGTCCGGGGGGATAAATCCCGACGGCAGGAGCGACGTCGACCAGAGGGAAGCCGCGAAAATCACGGCGCCGGCGAACAGGGTTATCCAGCGGTGGCGCACGGACGCGCGCACGAGCCGCGTGTAGAAACGCATGATCGCGCCGTCCCTTTGGACCTCGTCATGGGGCGCGCGCAGAAAATAGGCGGCGATCACGGGCGTGACGAAACGCGCCACGAGCAGCGAGAACATGACGGCGATCGCCACCGTCAGCCCGAACTGACGGAAATATTGCCCGGCGATCCCGCCCATGAAGCTCACCGGCGAGAAGATCGCCGCGATCGACAGCGAGATGGCGATCACCGCGAGCCCGATCTCGTCGGCCGCTTCGAGCGAAGCGCGATAGGCCGACTTGCCCATGCGCATGTGGCGGACGATGTTCTCGATCTCGACGATCGCGTCGTCCACCAGAATGCCGGTGACAAGGGTTATCGCAAGGAGGCTCACGAGGTTGAGCGAGAAGCCGATCGCCTCCATCGCCCAGAAGGTCGGAATGACCGAGAGCGGCAGCGCAATTGCAGTCACGAGCGTGGCGCGCAAATCGCGGAGGAAGATCAACACGACAACGATGGCTAGAGCCGCGCCTTCGATCAATGTCTCCATGGTCGAATGATAATTGCCGACCTCGCTGTCGACCTGTGTGTCGACCTTGGTGAATTTCACCTCTGGATGCTTAGCCGCGATTGTCGCCAACCGCTTCTCGATCAGCCCGTCGACGGTTACGTCGCTTGCGCCCTTGGCGCGGGTCACTCCGAACGCGACGATAGGCTCGTCGAACAGGCGGGTGAAGGTGCGTGGCTCCGCGGCCCCGTCGGTGACAGTCCCGAGTTCGTCGAGGCGGACCCTGCGACCGCCCGGCAGAGCGATCGGCAGCGCGGCGAGATCTTCCAGCTTTCGCGCGCCAGCCAGTGTGCGGATCGCCTGTTCCTGGCCGGCAAGCTCGCCACGGCCGCCGCCGACATCGACATTATTGGCCCGCACCTGCTCGTTGACGGTCGCCGCCGTGACGCCGAGGGCCAGCAGCTTCTCCGGATCGAGCGCGACGCGGATCTCGCGATCGACGCCCCCGAACCGCTTGACCTCCCCGACGCCGTGGATGCTTTGCAGGTCGCGCGCCACCGTGTCGTCGATCAACCACGACAGTTGCTCGACTGAAAGCCCCGGCGCCGAGGCGGCGTAGGTGACGATCGGCAGACCTTCGATGTCGACGCGACTGATGATGGGCTCGTCGATGGTGCGCGGCAGATCGGTGCGGATCTTGGCGATCTGATCCTTGACGTCGTTGAGCGCCCGGTCGACGTCGACCGACCCCACCGTGAACTGCACGATTGTCGATGACGATCCGTCGGTGACGGTCGAAACGACATGCCAGACGCCGTTGACGCTAGCGACCGCGTCCTCGACCTTCTTCGTCACCTGCGACTCGAGCTCGGACGGCGCGGCGCCCGACTGGGTGATGAGCACCTGAACGATCGGAATGTCGATGTTCGGAAACCGTGTGATCAGCATCGAGCGAAAGCTGATGAGGCCGAGAATCATCAAGACCGCGAAGCCGACGATCGCGGGGATCGGCTTGCGGATCGACCAGGCGGAGACATTGAGGCGCATGGTCTCTAACCGCCCGCTGTGGACGCTTCCGGCACGGGCCGGACGCGGTCGCCAGGGCGGAGGAAGGCGGCGGCGCGCGTTACGATGCTTTCGCCCTCGGCCAGGCCCTGTTTGATCTCCACCACATCGCCGTCGACGATGCCCGGCGTCACCTGCCGCTCCTGGACCCTCCCGTCGAGCACCACGTCGAGACGCGCCGAATCGCCGTCCCGGGTGAGCGCCGAGGCGGGAACGCCAAGACCGTCCCGGCGCGTGAGCTCGACCTGGCCCGAGGCGAAGGCGCCGATATGGGCGTGCGAAACGTCGCTCAGCGCGATCCGCACCTTGCCGGTGCGGCTCGCCCTGTCGACCTCCTGGTTCACGAGGCGGACGCGGCCTGAGACCTCGCTCTCGACGCCCGGCAGCTTCAATTCCGCCGGCATGCCGACAGCGAGGCGGGCGAGCGACTGTTCCGGCACATCCGCCTCGAGGTCGATCGCTCCGTCCTCGATGATGCGAAAGAGCGGCTCGCCCGAGGTCGAAGCGGCGGCGCCCGGCTTGGCCGACCGTCGGCTGATCACGCCGGACACAGGCGCCCTCACCGCCGTCCGGTCGATGCGAACGAGCAGCTCCTGCCGTTCCGCGTCGCGGCTCTTGCGGTCGGCTTCCGCGACGCCGAGCGCATTCTGGGAGGCGGACAACTGAGCCTGCGCCGTCTTCATCGCCATCTCGCGCTGCTCGACGGTGGACGCGGCCATGATGCCCGCCTCGAGCTTGCGCGCGCGCTCGAAATCGGAGTTCGAAAATTGCACTTGCGCCTGGGACTGCGCGATGAGGCTCTGCGCCTGGTCGATCGCCGCATCGGCGCGCTTCGTCGACGCGTCGTTCTCGGCAAGCATCGCGTCGAGCTGGCTGCGGTCGAGCCGCGCGAGAATCTGCCCTTCCTTCACCCGGTCGCCGTCCTCAGCGTCGACCTCGACGATCGTCAGCCCGTCGACACGGGACGCGACCTGCGCTTCCTCGCGCGCCACCAGAGTCCCCGAGACGAACAGCCGATCGACGAATTCGCGTTTGACAGCGGGAGCCACCGTTACCGCCGGCGGCTCGACCGCGCGCGGCTGGTCAGCCGCGGACTGCGCCGGCGTCGGGCAGGCGGCGGCCTTGGCAGGAGCGATCCTGGCCATGAGCGCTGGCGGGAGAGCGCAGGGCGCGACGGCGACTGCCGCAAAGCCGCCCCCGAGCGCGGCGGCGCCCACAACAAGCGAAACGACGAGGGCCCGGCGCATCAAGGCGCCTGAGCCGGCGGCGGCGCCAAATCCGGGGACAGCGCGCCGGCCAATAGCGCTTTGAGAACGCCAACCGCCATCGCCATCTCTGCATCGGGATCGAAATCGTCCTCGATCGCGATGCGCTTGAAGATGCCGGCGACAAAAGTGAGGAAGAACTGCGCGCCGAAACGGGGGTCGAGCCGGGGGGAGGCCGCCCCCGCCGCTTTCGCCGTTTCGATGAGTTGCTCGAGGCGCGCGAGCACTTCGGCGTCAATCGCAGCCATCATCGCGGCCACGCGTGGATTGCGCCCGGCTTCCGCCCAGATCTCAACGAGGAGCCGCGCTTTCTCCGGCGGCTTGGCGAGCACGTGCTGGCGCAAGGCGTCGCGAAGCGCCTGCATGATCTGGCGATGGTCCGCAATGAGCTTGGCGAAAGCCTGCGCGCGCTCCGCCTGATCAAGCTCGCACAGGCCCTCGACAATGGCTTCCTTGGACGGGAAATAGCGGTAGAGATTGCCCGCGCTCATACCCGCCACGTCGGCGACATGCTGCATCGTCGTCGCATGGAAGCCCTGGCGGACAAAGGCGCGCTCCGCCGCTTCCAGGATGCGCTGGCGCCGGTCCGGATCGCCTGGCCGTCGTCGGATTGGCAGCGAGGTCAAAGACATGGGAGAGCCCATGAGAATGAATGTTCATTCTCATCAACAGCGCCAATGTGGCGGCAGAGTGACCAAGCTTTACGACGGCGTCTGAATCGGGGAGCGGCGATTAGCGGCTCACGCTGCCTGGAAGCGGGCGGAAACGGGCGGTTCGCCTCGGCGAAAGGCACGGCGGCGTGCGCCGAAAACCTTTCGCCAAAGCCTCTAAGCAGCGGCCAGGGTCTTGGCGCGCGGATCCGGCAGGAAGCCGCCCAATAGTCCAACCGCCGGCAGGAAGGCGCAGATCTGGTAGACGAAGGTCAGGCTCGTCTTGTCCGCCAGCATGCCGAGCAGCGCCGCGCCGACGCCCCCTAAGCCGAAGCTGAGCCCAAAGAACAGGCCAGCCACCGCCCCGACGTTGCCCGGCGTCAATTCCTGCGCATAGACCACCATCGCCGAGAAGGCGGACGAGATGATGAGGCCGATCGCAATCGAATTGATCACCGTGCCAGTCAGCCCGAGATGGGGAAGCAGCAGGGTGAACGGCAGAACGCCGAGGATCGAGCCCCAGATGACGAATTTCGCTCCGAAGCGGTCGACCAGCGGCCCGCCGAGGAATGTGCCCGCTGCGACGGAGGCGAGGAACACGAACAACAGCACTTGGGCGTGCTGGATCGACAGGCCGAAAGTCTGGATCAGATAGAAGGTGTAGTAGCTGTTGAGGCTCGAGAGATAGACGACTTTCGAAAACAGCATCACGATCAGCACGAACAGCGTGCGCACGACCACCGGGCGCGGATGGGCCGGCGCCGCGGCTGGCGGCCCCTTGCGGCGCTCCGCCCGAACCGCGGCGTACCACCGGCTGACGCCGGTCAGGATAACCACCGCCGCCAGCGCGAGAACCGTAAAGGCGAGCACCGAGTGCTGGCCGAAAGGCACTACGATGAAGGCCGCCAGCAGCGGCCCGAGCGACTGGCCGAAGTTGCCCCCAACCTGAAACAGGCTCTGCGCGAATCCGTGCCGGCCGCCCGAGGCCGCGCGCGCGATCCGCGACGCCTCCGGGTGGAACACGGCGCTGCCGACCCCGACCAGGGCGACCGACAACAGGGTCAAGCCGTAGGTGCTGGCGAAGGCAAGCAGAACCAGGCCGATCAGGGTGAACCCCATGCCGACCGGCAGGATGAAGTTCAAAGGCCGCTTGTCCAGGCCCAAGCCAATCACCGGCTGGAGGAATGAAGCGGTGAGCTGGAAGACAAAGGTGATGAGGCCGACCTGGAAGAAGGTCAGAGCGAATCGGTCGCGGAACACCGGATAAAGCGCCGACGCGAGCGACTGCATCACGTCGTTGAGCATATGCGAGGCGCTGAGCGCGATGAGCACGCCGACGGTCGCGGTTTCGGCCCTCCGGCGCGTCGCGGCGGAGGCCTCAGCGTATGTCTGCGCAGTGGTCACGGCTTTGTCCCCGGACGCGCGTGTTCGGTAGGCGCGCCATCCCAAAAAATCAGGGCCGCCGAAGCGGCCTTTGTGTCAGGTATGCCAAATATATGGGCGCTTCGGCGCCTCATTGTCAATTCGCAGGCGGTTATTTGCCGGCGCAAACGTTCAAAAAGCCGTGACGCGGGTTTACCTCGGCGCCAGCACCATGGTCATCTGGCGCCCTTCCATCAAGGGTTCGGCCTCGACCTTGGCGATCGGCGCGGTTTCCGCCCTGACCCGCTGCAGGAGCCTGAAGCCGATATCCTGGTGCGCCATCTCGCGGCCACGAAAGCGCAACGTCACTTTGACCTTATCGCCCTCGTCGAAGAACCGACGCACCGAGCGCATCTTCACCTCGTAGTCGTGGTCGTCGATGCCGGGTCTCAGCTTGATTTCCTTGACCTCGACTACCTTCTGGCGCTTACGGGCCTCCGAGGACTTCTTCTGCTCGAGAAAGCGGTACTTGCCAAAATCGAGGATCTTGCAGACCGGCGGCGTGGCGTTGGGGACGATTTCGACGAGATCTAGAGCAGCTTCGTCGGCGAGCTGCTGGGCGTCTGACAGATTGACGACGCCGCGATTTTGCCCCTCGGCGTCAATGAGCTGGACCTGGATGGCGTGAATGTCACGATTGACGCGGGGGCCGCCCTTCTCCGGCGCCGCGGTGGCTTTCATAGGTCGACGAATAGAACTCTCCTTTGGTTCGCGTTAGAGATTGCGGCGCGCTCAAGGACACACGCGTTATCCCCCCGGCCAGAGCCCGGCTCTGCGGAGCCTAAGAGATGGGTCAGAAAGGTCCGGAAGTCAATCGCGGTAAGGCCTTTGGCGCGGATTCAGAGCGAGCTTTCGGGTCCCTCTCACTCCTCCGGCACTCCGGCCTTCGCATGGCGATGTCGTTTCGCTCGCGGGCTTTGAGAAACCTCGGATTGCGGAAGCTAGCACGAACAGCGGATTCCAGCAGCCTGATTTGGCGCTCCGATCATCGTGCGTCGTGGTCATTCAGGCGCAAACGACGTTCGCTACACGTTCCACTGAGCATAGATCCTTGGTAACCATCTAGTCGCGCCTTTTCCCCTACGACGTCTGATGAGGAGGGCTCCCATGCTGTCTCGACGCGCGCTTGTTGCGGGCGGCGTTGCCGCGTTGACCGCGCCGCCGCTCCTCGCCCAAGCCCAAGACTCGACGGAGAGCGCCGCAGCGGCGCCGACGATCCTGCGCCTTGAGCGACGCGATATCGAGGTGAACGGCAAGACAGCGTCGGTCTATGGCGTCCGACAGCCAAGCGGGACCTTCGGGCTCACCACCGAAGTCGGCAAGCCCTTCCGCGTGCGGGTCGAGAACGGCATCGGCGAACCGAGCCTCATCCATTGGCACGGGATGGCGCCGCCGTGGCGGCAGGACGGCGTGCCGGGGATTTCCGGGCCTCCGATTCCGGCAGGCGGCAGCGCGGATTACGACTTTCCCCTGAACTTCGGCGGTACGTTCTGGATGCACTCGCATCAGGGGCTGCAGGAACAGCGGCTGATGACAGCGCCGCTCATCATCCACGACCAGCGCGACCGGGCGGACGAGCAGGAAGTCGTGGTGATGCTGGCCGATTTCAGCTTCACGCCGGCGGAACAGATCTTCGAAAGCCTGAAGAACTCGGGCTCGATGGCGGGCATGGCGAAGCCGGCGGGCGCCATGGCTTCGATGCCGGGGATGAAGGCCACGACCCCGAGCGGCAAACCGGCGCCCGACCTCAACGACGTCAAATACGACGCCTTCCTCGCCAACGGCCGCACGCTCGCCGATCCCGAAATCGTCAAGGTCGAGCCGGGCGGCCGGGCGCTCCTGCGCATCATCAACAGTTCGTCGATGAGCGCCTTCCACATCCGGCTTGGCGCGCTCGAGGGCGAACTGATCGCCGTCGACGGGCGCCCCATTGCGCCGATTCGCGCCGGCCGGTTCCCGGTCGCGGTCGCCCAGCGGCTCGATATCCGCCTGAACCTTCCGCCCGGCCCCGGCGCCTATCCGGTGCTGGCTGAGGTCGAGGGCGAGCGCAACCGGACGGGCATTGTGCTGGTCGCCGCCGGCGCCGCGGTCGCCCGTATCGCTGACGCGGCCGAAGCGCCGTCGCCCGCCCTGACCCTCGATCTCGAACGCGCTCTGCGCGCCGAGAAGCCGCTCACCCCGCGCAAGGCCGACCGCGTCCATACGCTGAACCTCACCGGCGAGATGGCCGGCTACGTCTGGTCGATCAACAACGTGATCTGGAACAAGGGCGTCCCGCCGCTGCCAGTGGCGAAAGGCGAGCGGGTCGAACTCGTCTTCGTCAACCGGACGCCGATGCCCCACCCGATGCACCTGCACGGGCATGAGTTCCAGGTGGTGGAGATCGACGGCGATCGGTTTTCAGGCGCGATGCGCGACACGATCCTCGTCACCCCGGGCCGGCGGGTGGTGGTGGCGTTCGACGCCGACAATCCAGGATGGTGGGCGCTCCACTGCCACCTGCTCTACCACATGGAAGCGGGCATGTTCGCGACGCTAAGATACGTGTAGATAGCGTATTTCAGATCCGGTTTGGATTATCTTTAGGCTGGCTCTTTGCCTGTGAAAGTCCCCGCCGGGAGGGGTTTGAAAAGCTTGAATTTCCTTGGATTCTCTCGTCCGAAACAAGCCTTTTCAATGGGTTGCGCGGGATTCTCCGGAGCGGCTTTTTTGTTGGGGCGCACGCCCCTCCCCGCGGCGCAACCCCCGGGGCGAGCGCGAAGGTTTCGGGGCTGCTGGGGGCCAGGGGTGGTCATTGACCAAGCTTAACCTTAGTTCTGGTTTTCCGCAAGAAATTGTCGACGCTTCCGGGATCCTGTTGGCGCGGGACGCTTTGATCCGAAAGACCGGAGCGCTATCCGCCGGATGTCCCGGGCGCGCTCGCCCGGCCCGCGGCGGCGAACCAGTTTGGCCGGCGCCGCTCGAGCCAGTCCAGCGCGCGATCGCGGAAGCGGCGCAACGGCGGGATGTCGTCGGCCAGCAGCATGAGCCCAAGCGGCAGCATCCAGAGGCCGAACACCGGCAGAATGGCCAGGCAGCCGCCAAAGATCAACAGGACGCCGGCCGGGATGCGCGCCCAGCGCGAGGCGGGCTTCCTGAGCCACCGGGTGACGGCCTGCATCCGGCGCGGCAGCCGGCGCAGGAGCCGCCGCAGCCGCCGTTCCGGATCGGCGTAAGGGATCGCCTCGAAGGAGGTCATGGATTGGGTGCGCAAGAGCCCGACATAGGGAGCCCCGCCGCGCGGCGCAATCCGTAGTTTCCCCTATGCGGCCCCTCGCTTGCCGTCATGCGCGCTCGATTGCCTTGGCCGCCGCGTCGAGAGCGTCGACGATCGCCTGGATCTGCTCAGGGGTCGCGGCGCGGCCGCGCAGGCGCAATTGAAGCGCGGAGCGCAGATTGAGCATCGCCCGCTTGACCGAGACGAACCCGGCGCCTCGGTCTTCGTCACGATCGCCGAAGCGTTCGAAGATGGCGTCGACCTGGGCCTTGTTCTCGGCCAGAACCTTCTCGCCCTCGGCGGTGACCGCATAGAGCTTGCGCCCCTGCGGATCCTGGCTGGCGCTCGCGTAGCCCATCTCTTCGAGCATGGTCAGCGTCGGATAGACGACGCCCGGGCTCGGCGAATAGTCGCCTCCGACCCGCTCGCCGAGCTCCTTGATGATCTCGTAGCCGTAGCGCGGCTTTTCCGCGACGAGCGCGAGAATCACGAATTTGAGCTCGCCGCCGTCGAACATCCGGCCCTCGCGGCCGCCAACACCGCCGCCGCGCGAGCGCCAGCCGCGAAACGGACCGTGGCCGAAGGGCCCATGGGCGAAGCGCATGTGGTCTTCAAAATGACGATGAAACATTGTTGTTATCTCCGTTGTAAGACAGGCTCGTTGTAAGACATATCGCACTATGAGACATGTCACGATATGTCTTTAGTTGAGATAGTATCTTTTGGCCGGGAGCGCAAGAGGCGAGGCGACCGGCGACGTGTTTTCGTTTTCAATCAGGGTAGCCCTGCCTTAAGGATGGAGCGGGCGCAGGCTCAGAATCGTCCGAGGCGGCGATGGGGCGGGGGCAGTTCGTGAATCACTTCGCGGCGCGGGTCATTGCCTCGCCTTCGGGGCGCGGCGGGCCGCTGAAACGGCCTCTGTCCATTCTGGCGGTCGTGCTCGTCGCCTTCTCTCTTGTCGCCTGCGCTTCGCGGCCCGAGAGCGGTTTTCTGAGCGCCGTCGCCTACGCGCCGGCTGGCGCGGTCGACCATACTTTGCTCGTCGCGACGACCCGGGAGCGCGACCCACGGCCGGGGACGATGTTCAACGGCGACCGGGCGAGCGCGATCGACTACGCCGAGATTACGGTCTCCGTGCCGCCAAACCACAAGCAGAACGAAATCGAATGGGCGAGCACGCCGCCCGGCGATCCGAATGTCGATTTCGTCGTGCGCGACGAAAAGTATCTCGCCGGCGACAAGGCGTTCCTGCAGGCGCTCAACGCCCAGCTCGCGCTCCGGCCGCGCGGAAGCCGCAATGTTTTTCTCTTCGTGCATGGCTTCAATACGATGTTCGCCGAGGCGGTCTATCGCGGCGTGCAGCTCGCGCATGATTCGAACGCGCCCGGCGTGCCGGTGCTGTTCACATGGGCTTCGCGCGGACAGGCGACGGCTTACGTCTATGACCTCAACAGCGCGACCGCCGCCCGCGACGGCCTCGAACACACGCTGCGTCTCCTGCTTCGCAGCAACGCCGAAAAGGTCAATGTGCTGGCCCATTCCATGGGCAATTGGGTGACCGTCGAGGCGTTTCGTCAGATCAGGATTTCCGGCGACCTGCCGCCCGCCAGCAAGATCGGCACGATCCTGCTCGCCGCGCCCGATATCGACATCGACGTGTTCAAATCGCAGCTGCGCCGCTTCGGCAAACCGCAAAAGCCCTTCTATGTCGTGCTATCTCAGGACGATCGGGCGCTTTTTCTCTCCAGAACGATCGCGGGCGGCGTCACTCGGGTCGGCGACAGCAGCGATGTCGCGGAGCTCACCGCGCTCGGCGCGACCGTCATTGATCTCACCGACGTGAAGGGGACCGACCCGACGAACCACGACAAGTTCGTCCAGCTCGCTTCAGTCGCGCCCCAAATGCGCGAAATTCTCGCCCAGGGCATAAAGTCTGGCCATCGGGCGACGGACGCGGGCGAGCGGGCTGCGAGTGGGGTCGGCTCGGTCGTTGCGCTGCCGCTCACGCTGCTCGGCGCGCCGATCAAGATCATCGCCGGCCAGTAGGCGCGGGCGGATCGGCCGTCGGCGCGCGCGTCAGGGCCGCAGCTGGCCCGCGCCCCTTACCCGATACTTGAACGTGCAGAGCTGCTCGACCCCGACCGGCCCGCGCGCATGCATGCGCCCGGTCGCGATGCCGATCTCGGCCCCGAAGCCGAACTCGCCCCCGTCGGCGAACTGGGTCGAGGCGTTGTGCATGACGATCGCCGAATCGACTTCCTTGAGGAAACAATCCGCCGCCGCCTTGTCCTCGGTCACGATGCAGTCGGTGTGATGGGAGCCGTAGGTCTCGATGTGGTCGATCGCCGCATCGAGACTGTCGACGACTCCAACCGTGATGATCGCGTCGAGATATTCCGTGCTCCAGTCCTCTTCGCTCGCCGGCGTGACCCTGGAATCGGCCTCCTGCGCCCCGGCGTCGCCGCGCACCGCGCAGCCTGCGTTGATCAGCGCGTCGATCAGCGGGGAAAGCAGGAACGGGGCGACGCCCCGATGCACCAGCAGAGTCTCGGCCGCGCCACAGACGCCGGTGCGCCGCATCTTGGCGTTGACGACGATCTTCAGCGCCTTGTCGAAATCGGCCGCCCGGTCGACATAGACATGCACGACGCCTTCGAGATGGGCGAACACGGGCACCCGCGCCTCGCGCTGAACGCGCTCGACCAGGCTCTTTCCGCCGCGCGGCACGATCACGTCGAGCGCCCCGCCAAGGCCCTTCAGCATCTCGCCGACCGCCTCGCGGGCGGCGAAGGGGGCGCGCGAAATCGCCGCCTCCGGCAGTCCGGCCTCCCTTAAGCCCCGGACGAGGCAGCCGTGGATGGCGGCCGAGGAGCGAAAACTGTCCGAGCCGCCCCGCAGCACCACCGCGTTGCCGCTCTTGAGGCAGAGCGCGCCGGCGTCCGCGGTCACGTTGGGGCGGCTCTCGTAGATGACGCCGACGACTCCGAGCGGCGTCGCCACGCGCTCGATGACGAGGCCATTGGGACGGGTGTATGTCGCGAGCACCCGCCCGACCGGATCGGGCAAGGCGGCGACCGCCTCGAGCCCATGCGCCATCGCCTCGATCCGCGCCGGGTTGAGCGTCAGCCGGTCGACCAGGGCCGCGCTCAGGCTCTTGGCTCGCGCCTCCGCGCAGTCGAGCTCATTGGCGGCCAGGATTTCGCCCGCGCGCTCGCGCAGGATTCGCGCCGCCGCACCAAGCGCGCGGTTCTTCCTCTCCGCCGGCGCGTTGGCGAGCTCACGCGCAGCGGCGCGCGCCTTCGTCCCGATTTCGCGCATCGCGACACGAATATCGGCTTCCGGCTCGAACATCTTGACGACTGACATAAGGTTCCCAACGCTCCGTCACCCTCATGATTTAGGGAGCTATTGGACAAAAGACTATTCCCCCAATTTGACATTCCAGCGCTGGAGGCGCGCGGGCCACGCAGCCGCGGCGGCCTCCCCGGCGCGGCGCTCGAATCCAACAGTTATAAGACGTTGAACAACCGGTTGCGCCCGCTTCACGCCTTGGGCCGGAAGGCCGTGCAGAACTGCGGGTTCGTGTCCAGGCGGGGGCCGCCAATGAGATCGATGCAATAGGGCACGGCGGCGAACACAGCGTCGAGGCAGGTGCGGATCGCCGCCGGCTTGCCCGGCAGATTGATGATCAGGCTCGAGCCGCGAGTGCCGGCGACCTGGCGCGACAGAATGGCCGTCGGAACCTCGGCCAGGCTTTTGAGGCGCATGAGCTCGCCGAATCCACGCAGCATGCGCTCGCAGACCGCTTCCGTCGCTTCCGGGGTCACGTCGCGGGGCGCGGGCCCCGTGCCTCCGGTCGTGAGGATGAGCGGGCAGTCGAGCTCATCGGCAAGCGCAATCAGCGCCGCTTCGATCGCGCCCCGCTCGTCAGGGACAAGGCGCCGTTCGGAGCGCCAGGGCGTGGCCAGAAGCTCCTTCAGCGCCGCCTCGATGCCTGGCCCCCCCTTGTCCTCATACACGCCTCGCGAGGCGCGGTCGGATATGGTGAGGACGCCGATGGGAATGTCCGCCATGGGAAGCGCGCTCTCGGGGTCAGGATCCTTCGACCCACCATACCGCGATTTGACGGGGCGCAAAAATCAAGCGCGCGAATGCCCCTCACCCCGGGCCGGGCCCGGCCAGCGCGTCGATCGCCTCCTGGACGCTGCGGAAGACATGGTCGCGCCCAATGAGATCGAACAATCCGAGCCGCGCGAAGCTTGCTTGTGCGCGCACGGATTCAAGCCGCGCGACCGCGACGTCGAGGCCCCTCGCACGCAAGCCACGAATGAGATCGGCGAGGATGGCCGCGCCCGTGTAGTCGATCTCGACCAGCGCGTTCGCCTCGATCACGATCAGCCTGGTCGACTGGCCCCTGCTGACGAAGCGCTCGATGGCGCGGCGAAAATGATAGGCGTTGAGAAACGACAGCGGCGCCTGGAGCGCGATCACTCTCACGCCCGGCACGAGTTCGCCTTTCGCCTCCGCGTCGCTTGGCCACCAGACCGACGTCCCGGGTATGCGCTCGAATTCGACGGGCTGCGCGCGGGTCGTCGTCCACACGCCGTGCAGCACCGACAGGAGAACGCCAACGCCGACGCCCTCCTCAACCGGGAGAGCAAGGATCGCGAGCGCGGTGACCCCGATCAAAAGGAACTCCGCCCGGCCCCGTCGCCAGAGATCGGCGATCACGTTCACGCGCACGAGACGCATCGCGATGAAGAGCAGGAGGCCCGCAAGCGCGGCGGACGGCACATGAGCGAGTGCGCGGCCGCCGAAGAGAAGAATGGCGAGCGCAAGCGCCGCCGCGATGAGCCCGCCGGCTTGTGACCGGCCCCCGGTCCCCGCGACGATCGCGGTGTTTGGCGGGCTCGCGTCGACCGGGAAAGCGCCGATGAAACCCGCGAACGCATTGGCGGCTCCGACGCCGATGAAGTCCCGATTGATGTCGGGCCCGTCCGGGCTGTCGGGGAACGAACGCGTGGTCGCGGCGGTTTGCACCATCACCACCAGCGCGATGAGCAGAGCGAGCGGGGCGACGGTGCGAAACGCCTCCCAGGAGATCATCGGCAGCGAAAGACGAGGCGGGGCGCCGGAAAGGGACCCGAGGGTCGCCACCCCGCGCGCCTCGAGATGAAGCTTAGCCGTCATGAGGCCGGCGAGACAGAGGGCGATCAGCGCCGCAGGAACCCGGGGACTAAAGCGTTCGCCCGCGAACATGATCGCGAGCACGCCGAGGCCGATGATCAAGGTCCAGGGATTGGCCGACTGAACCCGCTCGACAAGGGACAGAGCCTGTCGGACGAGCGGACCCGGACTCGGCTCGAGGCCGAGCACCGGCGCCGCCTGAGAGACCAGAATGTGGCCGGCAATGCCGGCGAAAAAGCCCGTCGTAACCGGGATGGACAACAGGTCGGCGATGAAACCGAGCTTGAGCGCGCCGCCGCAGATGAGGATGACCCCGACCATCAGCGCCAGCGCCGCGGCCGCGGCGTCGTGGGACGGTCCCGCCGCGGCGAGCATGGCCAGCGCACCGGCGAAAATGGGCGCGATGGTCGAGTCCGCGCCGACAACGAGCTTCCGGCTGTCGCCAAACAACGCAAATCCAGTCACCCCGGCGACGAAAGCCAGCAAGCCGGCCTCAGGGGTGAGGTTCGCGAGGCGGGCGGTCGCCATTTGCGAGGGGATGGCGATTGCGGCCAGCGTCAAGCCGGCGATGGCGTCCGCGCCGAGGTCACTCGGACGCCAGCCCGCCAAAGACCGCAAGACCGGTCCCGGCCGGCCAGCGCCAGCAGGCGTTGCGGAAATGTCTCGACGCAGCTTTGTCACTCTCTCGCGAGCCTAACGCAAAGCACATCCGGGCGGCGCGATTGACGGCGTCAACTTACCAACCTAGTAACCTGCATTCGCCTTGTCGTCGACTCAAACTACGCGCAGGATTGCCTGAGCGGAGGCTCAAGTTGATGCTGGGTTGAAATCCGCCGCTTTCAGGGAGGTTACGCCATGTCCGACCAGCCACGGGCCGTCGACGCAGATTCCGGCGATATGAAGCCCGGCAAGGGGACCCCAACCTCCCCGTTCTCCGTCGAGCGACGCGCGCTTCTTTTTGGCGGCGTCGCAGCCGTTGCCGCAGGCGCGCTTTCCACCCAGGCCTCCGCCGCGCCCGAGGCGCCGCTGGCGCCGGATCTGTCGGCCGCGCTCGCCAAATTCCGCGCCACGATTCCAAGCCATTTCGATCGCGAATACGTCGAGAATGCGGTGGTCCCGTTCTTTCTCGGGAGCATCTTTGCCGGCGAACGTCCGCTCCTCCCCATGATCGACCTGCCGCTGACCAAACAGGATGCCATCCCCTGGGATTTTTGGGGCATGCTCTACGAAGACTGGAAGCCGACCCCTTCAGACGGCGTGACCGTTTTTCTCGAGGGGCTCGAGAATCGCGGCCCCGAGAATCTGCGCAAGCGGATCTACTTCACCGGCGTAAGCCCCGACCTTTATGCTCCGAAGTACCAGGCGAAGGTCGTCGACTTTCTCGACGAGCTTCTTGATCAGAAGCACGCCGACAAACCCTTCATGCGCCACTACCTCGACTATTATTGGGACGTCTACTGGGACCTGCATCTTGGCGTTAAAGGCGACGCCGTGCCGCCCCAGGTCCGCGCGATCGGCGAGGCTTTCAATACGGTGCTCGCCTACCGCAATCCGCTACACGAGATCGTCTACGAAAACTACATGACCGTGCGAGCGCTGCGGCCGTTCCTGACGAAGTGGATCGACGAAAGGCTCGATGACATCGCGAATGGCCGGATCGCCGATCCCGACAAGACCATCGCCTATTACTGGCTCAAGAACGCGGGCGACGGGAAATATTTCGACAAGAAGGACGTCGTCTTCGAATGCTTCCACAATTTCGTGGCGTTCAGCCAGTGGGGCAATTCGATCTTCGGCATCATGACCCGCCTCAATGAAAACGGCGGCGACCAGGCGGTGCGCGCGACCTTCGAGAAAACGATGAGCGGCGACTTCGACAATGCGAACGGAAAACCTTACACGCCCCTTGAGCTTCTGGTGATGGAGCTCTTCCGCACCATCTCGCCGAACGGCGGCAGCATTTCGGCGATCACCGACACGCGGGCGGGATCCTTCTACGGCGGCTCGCCCTTTGCGCAATTCGGCGTGCCCTACGAGAGGCATTCGTACATGAACACGCCCCACACCGACACGAGCTTCGACCCGCGGCTGTGGAACGATCCTGACCAGTTCGAGCCGGAACGATATCTGAGCGTGCCGACCAGCGCCGACGTCGACGAGGCGAGATGCAAGCAGATCGGTCTGCCGCGTTGTCCCTTCGAAATCACAAGGCTTGCCGTAAGCGACGGGCGCAAGACGGACATCACCAACAGCGGCTTCGGCACAGTGTTCGCGGTGACGGACGGAAAACCGGCGCCGGTCTGCGACTACGCCGGCTTCGCGCCGTTCGGCTTCGGCTATCGGCGCTGCCCGGGCGAACAAATGACGATCGACGTATTCGCTGACTTTCTGCGAAAGGTGTCGCACGACAAGATCGCCTTCCATAATCTCCATCAACCGAAACCTGGAAGGGTTCCGGTCGGGCCGGGCGCGGTGGTCGACGACGACATCGCCTTCTCGCGACCGGCGTAAGCGCCAAAGACCCGGCGCGCGCTTTGAGAGCGAGGGCGCGATTGGGAGATGCGCGATGCAGGCGGGGAGCATGCGTCCAGCGAAGCGGTTGAGGGCGCTCGCCAGCGCAGGGGTCTCGGCGGTCCTGTGGACGGCGGCGACCGCGCACGCCGGCTCGGCGCGCGACTATCTCAACGCGCCGGTCGACACCTGGCTCCTCAACTACAATGCCGGGTACACCACCTCCGTCACGCCCGAGGACGGGACGGACACGGTCCCCGGCGTTCGCGCCAACGTGTTCGCCCAGTCGGTCGTCATCACCCGCATCATGGACTACTGGGGGCGGACCGGAGGCTTCTCGCTCGTTCTGCCCTATGCGCTGATCGACACCAGCGCCGGCCCATTTCGCGCCAGCACGAACGGCGTCTCCGACGTCGGCTTCCTCTGGCAGATGAACATTTTTGGCGCCCCGGCGCTGACCCGCGAGCAGTTCCAGTCCTTCGTTCCCCAGACCTTTTCGAGCTTCCACCTGCTCGTCACGACGCCGCTTGGAACCTATCAGCCGGCCTCGCCGATCAACCCGAGCGCCAACCGCTGGATGATCTCACCGACCGTCAATTTCAGCTACACGCCCGATCAAGGATGGACGTGGATCGAGACCTATGTCGCGGGGCGAATTTTCACCGACAACGGCAATTACCTCGTGAATGGGGCGCAAACGCTCGCACAGAAGCCGCTGCTGCGCCTCGAGGAGCATTTGAGCCGCAATGTCACCGACGCGCTCTGGCTCTCGGCGGACGCCTATTACAATCTCGGCGGAGAGACGAGCGTCGACGGCATCGACCAGGACAATATGGCGAACACGCTCCGGATCGGCGCGGGCATGGGACTGCGCCTGTGGCGCGGCGCCGATCTCGGCCTCAACTACGAGCGCGTCGTCGCCAAGCCCGCGAGCGAACCCTATTCGCAAACCGTGCGGCTCACCGTGAGGCAGCTCTGGTAGAGGATCGCCCCGCACGCCCTCAACCGCCGAAGCGCCGTTGATAGTCTGACGGGCTCACGCCCTGGAGCCGCACGAAACTTCGCCGCATCGTCTCTTCCGAGCCGAACCCGCAGCGCGCCGCCCCATGTTTCCAGAAGCCGTTCACCTGAGGATCGGGTCGCTCGTGTTCGACGACCTCGACCAGATCGACCTGACCAGTCCGTTCGAGGTGCTCTTGCCTCTCTGCGACTGAGCTCACAATTCGGCTCGACCTAGCCATGCTCATGACGATGATGCAGGTCCGGATAGTGCGGATGCTGATGCCGAAGCGGCTCATGCCGATGCCAATGCGCATGCGGCTCCGTCACCGCCCCGTCGTGCGAATGTCGATGGTGCTCGTCATGGACGTGTCTGTGTTCGTGCTCGATCGCATCGTGCGTATGCTCATGATTGTGGCGTTCGGTCAGATGTAGCCAGAGGCCGAACGTCATAAGGACTCCGGCGACGATCAGTTGCGTCGTTATCGGATCGCTGAGCAGAACGATCGCGATAATCGCGCCGAGGAAGGGAGCGAGCGAGAAATAGGCTCCCGTTCGGGCGCTGCCGAGATAACGAAGCGCCAGGACAAACAGCACGAGACTCACCCCGACGCTAAAAAATCCGAGGAGCAGCGCCGCGCCCATCGCGCCGATCGACGGCAAGCGCGCGCCAAGAAACAGCGCCATGGTCAGGTTCGCGCTTCCCGCCACAAGGCCCTTGATCAGCGCGATGACGATCGGGTCGGCCGATGACAATTTACGCGTCAGGTTGTTGTCGAGGCCCCACGCGAGACACGCCGCCGCGATCAGCAAGCCGCCTTCGTCGAGGCGTATCCCGTGCGCCCGCCAGGACAGCACGACCGCGCCTGCAAGGATGGAAGCCGCGCCGAGCAGGAGGCGCCGATCAACATTCTCCCGGAACGCGACCCATGCAATGACCATGGTCGCCAATCCTTCGAGATTGAGCATAAGCGAACCGGACGCGGCTGAAGTTCGAGCGAGCCCTAGCATCAGGAACAGCGGTCCTATGACGCCGCCGGACAGAACGATCACAATCAGCCAAGGCATATCAGCCCGCCGCAGCGGCGCTTCCGACGTCCTGATCCCCAGTACGGACCGAGCCGATTGGCCAATCGCAAGTCCGACACCTGCCCCCAGATAAAGGAGCCCAGCCAGGAGTTGCGGATCGGCCGATTCCAAAAGCAGCTTCGCAAACGGGGTAGACGCGCCAAACAGAGCGGCCGACGCCAGAGCGAGGGGGACGCCAGGCCAAAGTAGATTGCGCGACGGGCCGCTGTCGGACATGGTTCAACTCTAGCACGCCGCGGCAGGCATCCAGAGCAACCGTGGCGCCGCGCAGGAAAGACGGACTGGTTCTCAATTAAAGTTATGGTGATCCGCGCGGCGGGCGTCGATGCCCCGACCCAGGCCGGATCGCGCCCGCCGGCCACGATCTTGTCCGTGGTTCGACCACAACTGGAGCGCGTGCCGGCGCGGGAGAACCCGTGTCGCTCGGCGCGCTTGCAGCGGGCGGCCGCGCCGCCCTTTGGGGTTGGGCGGCCACGCTCCTAATCGCCTGGCCGTTCCGCCGCCGCTCCCATGCAGGGTCGCACGCGTAAATCGCGGGCGGCCAACCTCTGATCGGCGGGCGTGACGGCTCGGCGATCCCCGTCCTTCTGCGAACTCAGGTGAAATCGAACATTGAGGGGTTGGCGGCGACCATCGCGGCGGTCACCCCCGTGAGGGTAAGGCTGTCGCCATCCGAGTCGGAGATCGTCAGGCCGGACGCGCTGCTGCTGGCGTGGGCCAGTACGGCCGCGAGGTCTTCAGCCTCCGACATGCCCGCGGTCAGATAGGAAAACGACGACGACGCCAGATCAATAGTGTCCGGACTTGCCCCCGAAACCGCGAAGCCGTTGATCGTCTCGGCCCCGAAGCCGGCGCTGAAGATGAACTGCTCGCCCCCGCTGGTGGTCGCGTCGATGGTCTCGACGGGATGGTAGCCGAGCGTATCCGCGGCCGCCGTCCCGATCCGCAGCGACTCGCTGCCGCCGCCCCGCGTGACCGTCATGCTGGCGGCGTAGAGGGCGAGTTTGTTTGCGGTCGGACTGAGGTTCAGGTCATCGGCCGCAATGGTCGAGCCGTAGAACGATTGGTAGGACGTGTAGGATTTGTTCTGGATGTTGGAAATTGTGTATTCGGTCGGCGCGCCGACAGCTGTTGTGACCTTGGTCGCGGTCACGGCCGCGCCGGCCGCGAAATCGGCCGAGGACTGAGCCGCCGTGAGCGCGAAATTGGCCGCGGTCAGCGGAAACAGTCCCTGGAGGGTGATGCTGAAATCGACTGACGTGTCGCCTGCGAGCGCCGCCTGGACGGTGGTGGTGTTACTCGCCAGGTTCAGCTGATAGCGCACTTCGGCAGCGCCGTCGAATGCGCCGGAGCCGATGAAAGTGAAGTTCTGCACGCCAGCCGCCGTGAGGTCGGCATCCACGTGGCTGAGATCGATCAGGTCCTTGGCCGGATCGAAACCCGCCACCGTGTCGCCGCCATCGCTCATGGCGAGATAGGTGAGAATGTTGACGCCCTTGCCGGCGTACAGATGTTGTGTGCCGGCGCCGCCGATAAAGTTCGTTTCGCCCGCCCCGCCCTGCAGATCCTCCCCCACGATGCTGTTCCCGAGGACCGTCGTCGGAGTCGACCCGCTGGCAATGGCCCAGACAACGCCGGCCGTCGCTGAAACCACATTCGCTGTCGGAAGACCGGCAGCCTGGTAGACGGCCTGGGCCTGGATCGAAGGCGTCGGGTTGGTGAAGTCGATGGCCGTGGTGCCGGTCACGGTGACCCCCGCCGTGGTGGGGTAATAGGCGCCAAACACACCGTACCCGATGTAATTGTTGGCGACCGAAACATTGCTGATCGTGTACGTCGTGTTGGTGCTTCCGGCTTCGACGGTATATGCGCCGCCGAGCAGGTAATTGCCGGAAATGGTCACGTTGCTCGTATTGCCTGCCTCATTGGTGATCCGCAGATCGCTGTTCACGTTGGCGGGGGAGTCCGCATTCGTCGTCCCGTCGATCAGATTGTTCGTGATGGTGGCCCCGGTCGAGCTCGGCACCCAGATCGCATCGGCATGGGCTCCCGGCAAATACCCGGCGCCGGAGAAATAATTACCGCTGACGACGCCCGCGTGCATATCGATCGCGTCGGCTGGCGAATTCAAAAAGCTGTTGTCCTCGATCGTCATGGAGCCCTGGACAGAGCCGATCCATACGTTGGACTCAGTCGGCGATTTGGTGCCGGTGAAGGTGCTGTTTTCCACCGTAAGCCCGCTGGCGGCGGTAACCTGCTCGACCGCGTAAAAGCCGGTCGTCCCGGTGAAGGTGCAGTCCTTGATCGTCACATCGTTGGCGCCGACCAGCACCGTCGCCGAGCCGAAATTGATGCCGCTGAGCACCGCGCCGGCCTGCGTGACGGTCACGGTGTTTCTGGAAGGCGTGTAAAAGTAGGGCGCGCTGGAGGCCTGGGTGATCTTGGTGAAGTCGAGCAGCGTCGACGTGGCGTAGGGATTGCCGGCCGTCGTATCGATGCCCGGCAAGACAACACCGGGATCCGCATTGCGGATCATTTGAATTTCTGCGGCGGTGATCATGCGGGCGCCTCGGTCGCGAGCGGCGAAGATCCGCTGGCCGAGCCATAGCGGCCGGCTGTTGTGAGACGCTAAACCCGAATGTTAAATTGCAAACCTGCAGCCGCCTTTGCCGCCAGCTAGGCTCATCGCCGCAAGGGCCCTTCAAACAACGGCTCTTTTCATGAACTTTTTTCAGTCGAATCCGACTGTCCGCGTCAAGACAAGCGCAAGACAGGGACAGCTTCGCTTCGGCTCAAGAGGGACTGTGTCTGACGATTATGAAGGTGTAGCCGATTCCAGCGACGATCAGGATGACCGCGAGGGCGTTCATCGGCACGTTGTTTCCGGCATGATTGCCGAGCTGATTGGCGAGCGCGAACGCCACCGCCGGCAGCATGAAATGCGCCAGGACTTTCATGCCCCCTTCGGTGAACATGAAATAGGTGACGACGATGCATATGAAGCATATCACCGTGACAAAATCGTAGACCGTCTGCATGCTATCGGTCCAACCGTTTTCTGCCGAGCGCGATTTGTCAGTCCAGCCGTTCCCCAGACGTCATAAACCGAAAGCCCAAAAGGAACGCGCCAAACTGACGGCTTAAATGTGAAAAAAGCCTTGCCGGGTCGGATCGAGCGTCCTTCGACTTCCCGCTCCGGCGGCTCCGGCTCCAATTCAGGCCGCCGGGCGATGAAGCCGGCGTTCCTGTCCGCGAAACTTGCTCCTAGGGCCGGAACTCGCCAGCGCCGGTTTCGGCCCGCCGGATTTCAGAGCGCTGTCCGAGCGCCGCTCCAGGGCCGACGCGCCTTTCCGATCAAGTATTCCAGAGCGATGAGGACACGGTCGAGGAAGAAGAACAGGATCAGCGCGAAGATGAACAATGCAATGCCGGTAAGGTCGTGGAACAAGCCCTCGATTGTGTCGACGCCGATGTAGTAGGCGCCCAGAACCAGCGTCACGACGCGGAAGATGTTGGCCCCAACGGTTATTGGAACGATCGACAGGATCAAGATGATCTTGCGGATCGAGTTGTTGCCTACAAATTCATGAATGTAGAAGACGCCGATCGCAGACAGGGCGAAGATCGAATTGATGCCCGAGCAAGCGTCTTTGACCATGAGTTCGTAGGAACCGATCATGATCATCGCGCCGTTCTGGGCGACCGGATAGCCAAGATCGTACAGAAAATTTGAGACGATATCGGAGATCCAGACTTTCAACGGCACGGTGAACGCGTCGAGCAGCCAGGTCGGCGGGGGTATGGAAAAGACAAGGAAGGCGAGAGGAAAGGCGAAGACGCGCGCCAGCGGCCAACCGCCGATCAGCAGCAAGCATCCCAGGAGCACCGGAATTTGTGTCGCCACTTCGATCATCGGGATGTCCTGTGACCGCGTGACCGCCATCACCAGCAGGGACAGGACCAAGATGATCCAGCCGGCGACCAGCGCTGGCTTGAATTCGATGGCGCGGAGCTTGTCGCGCTGCTGCCAGGCGAGCCACGCTGCGGCCAGCATGATGAGGGGACCGTGCCCCTCCTGCTCGGTGCGCCAGGCGCCGTTTGCGAGCTTAAGATAGGTTGGCAGGTAGGCGACGAAGAACGACGCCGCCAGCGCGCCGACAAAGACCAGGTTGACGCCGCGGCCTTCGACGCGGGCGCCAAGCGAGGCTGGCCGAACGGACTCAGCTTTTACCGACTCGATCGACATGGCCGCTTTCTCTTGCGTCCTCTCGGGTTCCCCGGCGTCCCGGAGCCGCGCGCTTGGCCAGCCCGGATCCGCCTGCGTCTTCAATGGGCGTTATCGCTGATGAAGACGACCAAAATGGTCCTTATCATGACGGCGAAATCGAGCCAAACGCTCCAATTGTTGATATACCAGATATCGAGCTCGACCCGTCGCTGCATCTTGTCGAGCGTATCGGTCTCGCCGCGCGCGCCGTGAACCTGCGCCCAGCCGGTAATCCCGGACTTAACGTGGTGACGGAACGCGTATTTCTCGATGACGGAAGTGAAGTGGCGCTCGTGCGCGGAGGCGTGCGGACGCGGCCCCACCAGCGACATGTCGCCAAGGAAAACGTTGAGCAATTGGGGCAGTTCGTCAATGCTGTAGCGGCGCAGCCAGCGGCCGACCCTGGTCACCCGTTTGTCGCTCTTCCTCGCCTGCTCAACCACGTCGCCGTTTTCCATGACGGTCATGGTGCGGAACTTGAAAATCCGGAACGGGCGCCCGTTGAAGCCATGCCGCGTCTGCCGGAACAGCGCCGGACCGGGCGAGTCCAGCCGCACGGCGATCGCGGCGGCGATGAGGATCGGCGACAGGATAATCAGGCCGATCCCCGACAGAACAATATCGATCCCGCGCTTGACCGCCTGCTCCCCGGGCGACAGCGCAGCGCGTTGAAGCTCGATGGCGACCGTGTCGCCAATGTCGTAGCGGGCCCGCTGGAACAATTGCGCGAGCGTCCCGAAGGGAACCAGGGTGACCGGCAAAGGCAGCACTCTCAGCCCCCGCGCCACCGAGCGGACGTTCGACAGGCGCTCGGGATCGACGAACAGCATGATCTCCTTGATGTCGGACGTGCGGCAGAGCGAAATGACGCTTTCGATGATCCCTTCCGCCTCCGGTCCGCTCTCAGGCAGATGGAAATGAGCCACCGCGTGGTAGCCGTGGCGGGTCAGATTGTCGGTGAATTCGGGCGGAACGTTCTCCTCGCATGACAGGCTGACGATAGTGCGGCCCTTGAGCGCGCCGCTTTCCAGGGCGCTCGGCAGAGCGAACCTCCAGACCACCCTGTGCCCGAGAAGCGCGACGACCCCAACCGCCCAGAAAAAGAGAACGTCCCCACGCGACAGATCGTGGCTTACCCCCCAGCTGAACACGCCCGACGCCAGGATCAGGAAGGCCCCGCACCAGGCGGCGAGCACGCTCCGAGCCTGGTCTTCCCACAGCATCAGCCGGGTTGGACTGTAAAGCTTTTGCACCCGCATGACCGCTACGAACAGAATGGCGACGAAGATCGCGGCGGCGATCGTGTGGGAAAATTCGCCCTCGAACGCGTCGGGGACCTTGTGATAGATCGCCTCGGCGGCAGCCGCGCTCCCCAGGATCAGGGCCAGGTCGATGCAAAGCGCGATCGGGGCGATCGACCCATAGGCGATCGGCAGGCGCCAGCGGGCCGGGCGCGCGATGAACGCCCCGCCCCGCGTCCCGCCGAGCCCGGCCGCCGATTCAGGCGCGATTTGACTCTCAGTCGTCATCTGCGGGCTCACACTGGGTTGAGGAACGGCCTCCGCGCACTCTTCGCACGTTCCAGGTCCTCGGTTGATAAAATCGGCGACAACGGTAAATTCCATTATTCCGCTGTAGTCAAGGCTTCCGTGACATTGGCCCGCACGCCGCGCCCGGCCCTCGACCGCCGAAATTGACGCAGTGCAGTGTAAGCGAAACTGGGTCCAAAACAAGACGCGCCGGCCTCATGAGGGCTCCTGACGAGAGGTCGCGCCCGGTTCCTCCGCCCCCTGGACACTCAATATGTTTTCTCCCCCAAGGTGTCGGCTGGACAAGCAAAGTGCGTCGGGTTATGGGATTGTCCTGTCGCCATCGGCGATTTTACCAAGAACAAAATCAGCACAGACTGGCATTCCCATGTTTAGGGCGCTCGTAATCTTGTTTCGAATCGTCGCCGGACTGGTTATACTGGCGGTAGCGTGGTTCGTTTTTGACAATATTCACGATAGAAACACGGAAATTATAATGGCGACGATTGGACTGCTGTATTCGTTCATATTCGTTATCTCGGGTAGACTGCAGTATTTTGGCCTCACGGTATTCTCATTCTTCGGGCGGACGTCGTCCTATGTACAAAAGGTCCCTTACGACCATGTGATGCGCGAGGAGGTCGGATTGGGCGTTCCCCACGGATTCACGTTCCTCAACGTCCTTTTTGCCGCGCTGATCGAGATTCTTTGTTTGTTTCGCCTCTTTTCCTCCCTTATGGGCCACGCCTCGCTGATGGGCCGCGGCTGGGAGTTCCTGTCCGAACCGATCCGCTCACTGCTCCATTCCGTCAGTTTCTAGACATTGGCTTGACCGTCGCCTTGCGGCATCGGCTTTGCTTTCTCCCGTGGCGCGCGCCACGGGATCGCTTGGGGACGCGCGCCGAGGGAGAACCATGACGGCTGCCGCGAGACTCGTGATCCTCGGTTGCACTGCGCTCTCGGCTGCGCTGACGCCGACCCAAGGCCGGGCGCAATCGGATCCAGCCGGCCTCACGGCCTTCGCCGTGCACATCAACCGCACGCCGCGCCAGCCATGGCCCGGCTATGGCGTCTATCTGGGCGCCGGCCTCATCCTGACGGCCGCGCACGTGGCCGGGGACGTGGCGCAAACCAAGCCCCATGTCCTCATCGCGGGACAGGACCTGCCGGCCACGCTCGTCAAGCAGGGCAGCCTCGAGAGCGTGGACCTGACGCTGTTGTCGGTCGACGCGGCGAAGCTCCCGGCCGGTCTGCAGATGCGGCGCATGCCCCTGTGCAAGCTTCCCCCATACGCCGGCGAAAAGGTCGTCGTCGCCATCCCCGAAGGAACGGCTCCCTCCAGGATCTTGCCTCGCCAGGCGATTCCGGCCGAGTTGCGCGATCGGTTCGACACCACGATCGCCGATGTCGCCACCACCGGCAACTCCGGCTCAGGCGTGTTCGACGCCGCCGATCTATGCCTCCTGGGGATCATGAGCCGCAAGATCTCGATCACTCAGCGGCCATTGAAATTCGGCGGGCAGGGCCACACGACGGACATCGCCAAGTATTTCGTTCCGGCGGCGGCGATCAAGGCCTTCATCCCGCCAGGCGTCTCATTTTAGCTCGGGGTCCACGCGCCGGGCGCGCTGGTCAAATTTGGTTGATGATGATCCGCGCTCCGAAAAAAATGTTATGGGCCCATATTCCCGCGAGAACGGGCGCCTGCAGGGCGCCTGCGCGCCGGGGGTCGGCGCAGCGCGCCGCGACGCGCTCCCGGCGCCAATGCGGGGCGTGAAAGCGGTCCACCTGCGCGCATCGTCGAGTTGCAGAGAGGCGTTCGTTCATGAGGCTCGCCGGGGTTGCCTGGGTTGTCGTAGCGGTGTGCGGCGCGGCGGTCGCCTACGGCGTTTACGCGCCGGCGGCGGCTGACCGTTGGCTTCCGGCCGGCGGTCGGCTCGCCCACGAGCTGCACGACAGGATTTGGGCGCCACACGCTCAGACCGCGTCAGCGCCTTCGCAGGGTCAATCGGCCCAAAAGGCCGGCCCGGCGCCGATCGTCGTCACCGTGACGCCGGTCAAGCGCGCGGACTTTCCCGTCGTCCTGCAGAGCATCGGGCAGGTTCAGGCTTACAACACCGTCCTCGTGCGGGCGCGTGTCGACGGCCAGATCATGAAGATCGCTTTCAATGAAGGGCAAATGGTCAACAAGGGCGACCTTCTGGCCCAGATCGACGCGAGACCCTTCCAGGCCGCACTCGACCAGGCCGCGGCCAAGAAAGCGCAGGACGACGCCACCCTCGCCAATGCGAAGCTCGATCTCGCGCGCTACTCCACCCTCGCCAAACAGGACTTCGCCACCAAGCAGCAGCTCGACACGCAGAACGCGCTGGTGCTGCAGCTCACCGCCACGATCGCCGCGGACGCCGCCGCGATCGAAGCCGCGAAGACGCAGCTCGATTATACGACCATCCGCGCGCCGATTTCGGGGCGCGCCGGGTTCCGGCTCATCGACGAGGGGAACCTGGTCAATGCGGGGCAGCAGACCGGCATCGTCTCGATCGCGCAATTGCAGCCGATCTCAGTGATCTTCGCCGAGCCACAGGAATTTGTGACACGGATCAACGAGGAGCTGGCCTCCGGGTCGCCCCAGGTCACGGTGACGGACACGGAGGGCCGCAAGCTCGCGACCGGGCGCCTGTCGATCAGCGACAACCAGGTTGACCTCGCCACCGGGACGATTCGGCTCAAGGCGGAGTTCGACAACAAGGACAATGCGCTCTGGCCAGGGCTGGCGGTCACGACCGGGTTGCAGCTCGGGGTGGAGAAAAGCGTCTTGATTGTCCCGAGCGAAGTGGTGCAACATGGCGCAAAGGGACTTTACGTCTTCATCGTCGACGATCAAAACCGCGCCCAGCTGCGCCAGGTCAAGGTCGGGCATCAGGACACGGTTACGTCGGTCATCGCAGACGGCCTTGAGGAGGGCGACCGCGTGGTGACGTCGGGCCAGTTCTTGCTCCAACCCGGGTCGATTGTTTCAATCGACACGGGAAGCGGAACTTAAAGCCTATGTACAAAGGCCTTTCGGCGCCCTTCATTCACCGCCCGATCGCAACCACGCTCATCATGGTTGCGGTGTTTCTGGTCGGCCTGGTCGCATTCCCGTCGCTGCCGGTCGCGCCCTTGCCGCAGGTCGACTTTCCCACCATCACCGTCTCGGCGTCGCTCCCCGGCGCCTCCCCCGACACGATGGCGACTTCGGTCGCCCAGCCTTTGGAGCGCCAGATCGCGCAAATCCCGGGCGTGTCGCAGATGACGTCGACAAGTTCGCTCGGCGCGACCGCGATCACCGTCCAGTTCGATCTCAACCGCAACATCGACGCCGCCGCCAACGACATCCAGGCCGCGATCAACGCCGCCTCCGGGCAACTGCCGAAAGATCTGCCGAGTCCGCCGACCTATCGCAAGGTCAACCCGTCGGACACGCCGATCCTCATCCTGTCGGTTCAGTCGGACGTCGCCCCGGTTATCGACGTCGACGACGCCGCCGAAAACATCCTCGCCCAGCACTTGAGCCAGATCTCCGGCGTGTCCCTCGTGCGCGTCGGGGGCCAGCAGACGCCCGCCATACGCATTCAGGTCGATCCGGCGAAGCTTGTCGAGAAGGGATTGCAGCTCGAGGACGTGCGGGCGCAGATCGGCATTGCGACCGTGGACACGCCGAAGGGCGCCCTCATCGGTCCGAAGCAGACCTTCACCATCCAGGACAACGACCAGCTGACCAAGGCCAAGGACTGGAACGACGTCATCGTCGCCTATCGCAATGGGGCGCCGGTGCGCGTGCGCGACATCGGCCAGGCGGTGGCGGGACCGCAGGACTCGACGCAGGCCGCCTGGAGCAATGGCAAGCCCGGCGTCTTCCTCGTTGTGTTCAAGATTCCCGGCGCGAACGTCATCACCACTGTCGACGCGATCAAGAGCACGCTGAAGACCCTGCAGGCTTCGATTCCGCCGACCACCAAGGTCAGAATTCTCTCCGACCGCACCACCACCATCCGCGCCTCCGTGCATGACGTCGAGTTCACCCTGGCGCTCACCATTGCGCTCGTGGTGATGGTGATCTTCGTCTTTCTGCGCAATCTCTGGGCCACGATCATCCCGAGCGTCACTGTCCCGCTGGCGCTGCTCGGCGCCTGTGCGCTGATGTGGGTCGTCGGCTACAGCCTGGACAATCTTTCGCTCATGGCCTTCACGATCTCCGTCGGCTTCGTCGTCGACGACGCGATCGTCATGCTCGAGAACATCACCCGGCATATCGAAGAGGGCGAAAAGCCGTTTCAGGCGGCGCTCAAGGGCTCCGCGGAGATCGGCTTCACCATCATCTCGATCTCCGTCTCGCTGGTCGCCGTGCTTATCCCGCTCCTGATGATGAGCGGCATCATCGGGCGCCTATTCCGCGAATTCGCGGTCACCATCGCCATGACAATCTTCGTCTCGGCGTTCGTTTCGCTGACGCTTACTCCGATGATGGCGTCACGTTTTCTCAAGAGCCACGACCAGGAGCGGCACGGCCGACTCTATAATCTCAGCGAAAAGGGCTTCACGGCGCTCGCCAACGGCTACGAGCGGGGGGTCAATTTTGTCCTGCGCCACCGCTTCGCCACGCTGCTCGTTTTCATCGGCACCGTGATCGCCACTGGCTATCTGTTCGTCGTCATACCCAAGGGATTCTTTCCTCAGCAGGACACCGGCATTCTGTTTGGTACGACCGAGGCGGGTCAGGACGTCTCGTTTCACGACATGTATCGCCTGCAGCAGGAAGTTGGGCGGATCGTGCTGGCCGATCCCGCTGTCGACACGATGGCGATGGGGCTTGGGTCGGGCGTCGGCAATTCGGCGCAGAACAACGGCCGCATGTTCATTACGCTCAAGCCGCGAGAGGATCGCGACGTCGACGCGTTCCAGGTGATCGCCCGGTTGCGTCCGAAGCTCGCCCGGGTCCCGGGCATGCGCGTCTACCTGCAGGCGGCGCAGGATGTGACCGTCGGCGCGCATTTCACCAAAACGCAGTTCCAATACACGCTGCAGGACGCCAATTTCGAGGAGCTCAGCGCGTGGGCGGCCAAGATCCTCGAGAAAATGCAATCGCTGCCGCAATTGCGCGACGTCGCGACGGATCAGCAGAGCTCCGGCACGACGCTCACCCTCAAGATCGATCGCGACATGGCCTCGCGCTACGGCATCCAGCCGCAGCTCATCGACGATACGCTCTACGACGCTTTCGGCCAGCGGCAGGTGACGCAATATTTCACCCAGGTGAACACTTATTATGTGATCCTCGAGGTCCTGCCGCAGCTCCTGGGCGATCCGGCGACTCTCGACAAGATCTACATCCGTTCGCCAACCACCAATCAGATGGTGCCGATGAGCGCCTTCGCCAGATGGACGACGGCTCCGGTCGCGCCGCTGTCGATCAGCCACCAGGGACAATTCCCCGCGATCACCATCAGCTTCAACCTCGCGGAAGGGGTGGCGCTTGGGCCCGCCACCGAGGCGGTCGAGCGCGCGATGCAACAACTTCAGTTGCCGCAGGGTCTGACGACGACCTTCCAGGGCAACGCGCAGGCGTTCCAGGACTCGCTGACAACGGTGCCGCTCTTGATCCTCGCTGCGCTCATCTGCGTCTACCTGATCCTGGGGGTGCTCTATGAGAGCTTCATTCACCCGCTGACCATCCTCTCGACGCTGCCCTCGGCGGGGCTCGGCGCGCTCGCCACGCTCATGTTGTTCGGCTACGAATTCAGCCTCGTCGCCCTCATCGGCACGATCCTGCTCATCGGCATCGTGAAGAAGAACGGCATCATGATGGTCGATTTCGCCATCTCCGCCGAGCGCGAGGAAGGCCTCACGCCGACCGAGGCGATCCGCAAGGCGGCGCTGTTGCGCTTCCGTCCGATCATGATGACGACCATGGCCGCTCTGCTTGGCGGCGTGCCCTTGATGCTCAGTCACGGCACCGGCTCGGAGATGCGCCAGCCGCTCGGCTACACGATGGTCGGCGGCCTGATCGTCAGCCAGGCGCTGACCCTGTTCACGACGCCGGTCATCTATCTCTATCTCGGGCAGCTGTCGGACTGGGTCACCGGCGCCAAGAAGAAGAGCGGGCGCCCGGCGATGAAGGCGCAGCGCGAGGACCGCGAGCGTGAGTGGGAGCCGGCGCAAGCGGCGGAGTGAAGCGCCCGCGGTCCGCGTCGAAACGAGCGCGCGCCGCAAGCTCTGCCGATCGAGGCGATGGCCAGAAGCCAGGGTGTCGAGCCAGTCAGAAAAGACGCCGCGCCGACCGACACCAACGCCGCGCTGCGTGCGCAGTCCTAAAGCGCCACTGTCCTGGCCTCACCAGCTGTGTCGCGAGCGGCGGCGACCCGCTTCGGAGAGCGAAGCGCTTATACCCATTCTCTGCGAGCGACTCATTGCGCTCGCAGAGCTCGCGGCCGGTTCCGCCGCGATCGGCTCGAGAAAGGAGCCGTGGAACAAGCCGGATCAGAAATCCCGCGCGATCCAGAACGCCAGCGCCTCCGTGGCCGCTGAAACACGGGCGTGATTGGATTGCACGATCGTCGCCGCATCGATCGCCGAAGCCCAGTGTCTCGACGTCGCCCGCACGGGCCGCGCCACACCCCCGACCGTTGCGACGCCGCTTATGTCGTCCCAGGCCCGGCTGTCCTTGTTCGCCCCGAGCGTGAGAGAGTCGATCCTCACCGTCAGCGTTCCGCCTTTCGACGTCAAGCGGCCTGCCAGCGCGCGAGCGAGCTGGCGCGGCAGCTCCTGCTCGACCCAGGTCGCGGTCGGATCACCGGCGTCGGCGCGCAGCGGCGCAACGTCCACCCGGATGTTGCGCACCGGAAGGCCGGACTGCGCCCGCGCGGCCTGGCTCCCCGTCGCGGCGGAAAACGCAAACGCGCCGCAGGCCGCAATCGCGGCGCGACGGTCCCATACACGAGTTGACATCAGGCAATCTCCAATCGGCGCGCGAGCCCGGTGAACTGAAGGACGCTCCGGCGCAGCTTTCCAAGTATACGCGCCGGGCGCCCCGTCGCGGTTTCGCTCACGAGTCTCAGACGACGCCGTCGATTTCGCCCGGCTCGTCGATAAGCCCCGCGAGGGTCCGCCGGTCGGGGGTGACGGCGACGGTCCGCTTCCCGGCCCCTGGCGGTGACGAACCGGGGCCTTCGCAGCGCCGCTTCTCCCGGAAGCTGGCGATCGGCTCACTTCAGCCTCCAAGATCGCGAGCGATCCAGAACGCGAGCGCCTCGCAGACCTGCCGGACCCGATAATGGTTGGATTGCTCGACCATCGTCTGGTCGATCGGCGAGGCCGCGTAGCTGGAAATCGCCCGCACCGGCCATTGAACGCCGTCGAGCATCGCCACGCCCTGGATCTGATCGGGCGACGAGCCGCCGTGAAGGGTGGCCCCGGTGTTCGATCCCAGGGTGAGATAGTCGATCCTCACCGTCAGCGTTCCGCCTCTGGAGGTCAGGCGGCCCGCCAGCGCGCGAGCGAGGCTGCGGGGCAGCTCGCGCTCGACCCAAGTCGCCGTCGGGTCACCGGCGTTGGCGCGCAGCGGCGCAACGTCCACCCGGATGTTGCGCACCGGAAGGCCGGACTGCGCCCGCGCGACCTGGCTCCCCGCCGCGGAAAACGCAAACGCGCCGCAGGCCGCAATCGCGGCGCGACGGTCCCATACACGGGTCGACATTAGGCAGTCTCCAATCGGCGTGCGAGCCCGGTGAACCGAGGGACCCTCCGGCGCAGCTTTCCGCTATACGCTGGGCGCCCCCTCGCGGTTTCGCTCAGCAGCGGAAAAGAACCTCCCGGGTTCGGGCGGTTCTCTTCCGGGCTTCCTCTCAGCCGACGGGGGCTATTGCCGGGGGGCGGCGGCGCGCGGCGAACAGCGCAAGCCTGGCAAACCCAGCCAGCATCATCGCCCAGGTCGACGGTTCAGGAACGGTGGTGATCGACGCCAGGAGGCCATCCGTCTCGCCGTTGAGGCCGTCGGTGATGAACAGCGTGTCCGGGTTTCCGTCATTGCCCCCGCCGCCGAAAGCCAGCGACCAGAGGCCGCCGGGGGACTGGCCGCCGTCGTCGATCGCGATCATGCCTTCGAGCGCCCAGGTCGTGGGGTCGAGGGCATCGATGACGCTGTCGCCGAAAGCGAAATTGCCAACCAGCAGGTCGCCGCCGAACTGGCCCCAAGTGCTGGGCGCAAGCGCCAGGCCCCAGGGCGAAGCGAGCTCGTCGGCGATAAACGAACTGCTTTCAAGCGTCCCGTCCTCGCCGAACACCGCCAAGGCGCCCATTCCCTTGGTTGCGCCTGTCTGCGCCGCGTGGCCGGAGGGCGCATAGGTGACATAGACGGAGCCGTTGATGTCCTTGACGTTGAACGGCACGAGCCCTGCGGTCTTGATCGCCGCGGGAGTCGCAAACGCGCCGGCCGGAAGGGCCGCTGGCGCGAAAGAACCGTTGAAGACGTCGATGCCGCCGCCTCCCGCGCCGTTGGCGGCGTAGAGGAGGGTATTGGCCTGGTTGATGGCGAGCCCGGTGTAGGCTGCGCCCGGGGTGGTCAATGCGGTGACCGCCGTTGTGCCGGAGCCGTTCCAGGCGGAGATCGATCCATTCAAGTTGGCGAAGATGAAGAGAGCCTGACTGCCGGCGACGCCGAACGCCGAAGCGTTGGTGTTGGCGACCTGGCCGGTCGGGCCGGCTGCGCCGGATGGGGGAATGGCGACGGTGAGGCCTTCCTTGGTCACCGTCGCGCCAGTCACACCGTAGAGAGTCGAGTTCCGGCTTCCCTGGTTCGAAACCCAAATCGGGCTGCCGGGAAGGAACGACAAGCCCCACGGGTTCTTCAGGCTGGGATCGGTGATCGTGGCGCCGAGCGCGGAGAGATCCGAAACGAGATCCGTCTGCACATAGGTGGCCGCTCGGGCCTCTTCGGCGCCTGCGCCGAGCGCGGCGGAGGCGACTGCGGTCAAAAGGACAGCTTGAAATGATCTCGCCATTGCGGGCGCTCCTCTGCGATTTTGGCATGAGAGCGCATGTCGCGGCCCGGTCCTGTCCGGACCGCCGTTCATCGGCGACAAAGCCGCAGTCCGCCCTCATTCGTCCGGGCGGTGAACACCAAGGGCGCGGATTTATTCGCCGCCCCAGCCGAAGGACGGTAACGATCGCGTGACCGTCTTTCCGCCGATGCGGCGCCGGACGCATCATGGAGGCCACCGTGATCTGCTGATGCGCATCGATCTCGGCGCGGCACGGAACGTCGAAGAACGAAATCTCTGCTGGGCTCCATCGCTACGATGGCGGAGGCGCCATAGCCGAAAAATGCGATCGAGCGCGCGTTCGCGAGGATGTCGACCGACCGCTCGAGCGCGGCGCCGTCGAGAAGCCGCCGCGCCCAGAGGTGGTCAGCGTCTCGGCGTCATCCGCATCCGGACTTCTCACGCTTCCCAATCAAGCTTTCTCGCGGCTCACGCGGCGGCTCCAGCAAGAGTCGTGCGTCGAACGTCGCGGATTTCATTGGAATCGAATCGGCGGGCGCGGTGCATGGTTGTCCTGTTGTCCCACATCACGAGATCGCCGGGGCGCCAGACATGGCGATAGACAAATCGAGGCTGCGTTGCATGCTCTGTCAGATCGCGCAGGAACACCCGCGCTTCGGGAACCGACCGGCCGACGATCGCGCCGGCATGGGCCGACAGGAACAAGGACTTGCGTCCGGTCCGGGCATCGGCCCGCACAAGCCGATGGCGAACAGGCTGGAAATGATCGCGCTCCTCGGGCGTGAGATCGAAGAAGCCAATCGCCTCGCGCGAATAGATGAGCGAGTGCTCGCAAACGAGGTCTTCGATTTCAGCTTTCGTTTCGTCATCGAGCGCGTCATAGGCGCCGCGCATATCCGCGAATTCCGTCTCGCCGCCGCGAGCAGGGACCGTTCGCCCGGACAGCAGCGAATAGCCGGCCGTGATCGGGCGGAACGAGCTGTCGGAGTGCCACAGCCGATCGCCGAGCTTGAACAGCCAGACGCGATCGCTCGGCGACATCAGCGAGCCGTTTCGCGTCAGGTTGGAAAAATCCGCAATGCCGCTGCCCAGGCGCTCCTGTTCGCGCTTTCGGATATGGCCAGGCGTTTCGTAGCGTTCGAGGTCGCCAAAGCGCTTGGTGAACGCGAGTTGCTGTTCATCCGTCAGTGGCTGATTGCGGAAGACGAGCACGGCATGTCTCGCCATGCCATCATGAATGGTGTCGACGTCACTCGCATCGAGCGTTTTCGCGCAATCGACCGCCGAAGCTTCACCTGCGAAAGTATCTGGCAGGGGACTGATGACGACAGGCATTTGCGGTTACTCCTTGCTCCGCCCCCCTCAGTGGTGTTTAGCTGCAGCCTTGTCCTGCGGTCTTCGGCGGCTCCAGCGTCCCGGCGCGCGGGAAGGTTATTCCCTTCTCACTTTTCGGATAGAGACTTCCCGGTCACCTTGGTGTGAATGGATTTGCAAATGCATTCACACCAAGGTAGGACGATTACCAACATGAGCACGATTGCGCAAGTCGCCGCGCTCGCAAACGTCTCGCGGACCACCGTTTCGCACGTGGTGAACCACTCGGACCGCGTTTCGACGGCTCTGCGTGAGCGGGTTGAAAAGGTGATCGCCGAATTGGGCTACGCGCCCAATCCGCAGGCGCGAAGCCTTCGCACCGGCCGCACGAATATCGTCGCGATGTTGATCGCCGACATCGTCAATCCGTTTTTCCCCGAACTCGTCAAGACCGCGCAATCCGAGCTCGAACAGGTTGGCTTGGACATGCTGGTGTTCAACACGGACGTTCCCGGCGGTCGCTCGCAAGAGCACGCGCGCGACTATTTGCGTCGGATCAGCCATAAGCGCGTCGACGGTCTGATCATCGGCGACGTCGCGCTGCATGGAATGTCCGACGCGCATGAAGCTTTGCGTCAGCTCGAGGTGCCGGCGGTGGTGATCGGCTATCTGCGAGACAACGTCGTTGACAGCGTCCGGGTGGATAGCGAGGGGGGGGCCCATCGTATGGGGGCCTACCTCGCGCAGAAAGGTCATCGTCGAGTCGCGCACGTGACGGGCCCGAGGGTCTTCGACGAGGCGGTGGCGCGCGCCGAAGGATTCGAGCGTGGTTTGGCCGAGCATGGCGTCACCGTTCCTCCGGCTCTTCGTGTGGAGGGGACATACCTTCAACCTTCCGGCCGCGAGGCGATCCAGCGTCTCTTTGCCGTCCCGCCGCGCGACCGTCCAACCGCCATATTCTTCGCCAATTATTTGATGGCGGTAGGGGCCCTGGCAGAGCTTCACGATCGCGGCGTCCGCTCGCCGGAAGAGATTGCGCTCGCGGTTTTCGACGACTCGTCGAGTCTGGAATACGTTCGTCCGAAGCTCACGTGCGTCGGCGTAAGCCCCTCCGCCCTCGCCCGGAGGGCGTCGGAAATGTTGATCGAGCGGCTCAACGGGAATGACGCCATGCCACCAAGATCGGAGATTTTGCCCTGCGCCTTTCGTGTAGGCCTTACGGCGTGAGTTGAGATCCTGCGGCGCGATGGGCCGAGACCCGTGAAGAGCGACTAACGAAAACATGGAGGAGGAAACGAAAATGGTTGAAGACTCGAACAATCCCACGACAACGCGCAATGTCCGCCGAGGCCCGAACCGCAGACAAATCCTGGCCGCGGGCGTCGCCGGGGCTGCGATCACAGGGTTTCCCTATGTGTCCCGCGGCCTTGCTGCGCAGACCCTGAAATTCTGGCAGTTCTACGCGCCTGGCGGCGGCGTTCCGTCACAAGACAAATGGTTCGAGGACGTCGTCAAGGGCTGGAACGCCAGCCACGAGGTGAAGGTCGAGCTCGTTTATGTGCCAAACAACGCCTACATGGATGGCACCAAGCTGCCGACCGCGTTCGCATCGGGCGCGGGCCCCGATCTCTTCATCATCAGCCCCGGCGACTTCCTTCGCTATTACAACGGCGGCGTGCTTCTCGACCTCACCCCGTTCATGGAGCAAAGCGCGCGCGACGACTTCCTTCCGAGCGTCATCGCGAACCGCATGGTCGACGGCAAGATCTACGGCCTCCCCTACGAGGTCGAGCCGATGGCGATGTATTACAGCGTCGACGCCTTCAACGAGGTCGGGCTGACCGAGAAGGACGTTCCCAAGACCTGGGAGGACCTTCTCTCTGTGGCGAAAAAACTGACCAACCAGAAGCGCTACGGCGTCCTGTTCGAGACGAACCCCGGCTACTATCAGAATTTCACGTGGTATCCCTTCCTCTGGGAAGCGGGCGGCGACTTCCAGACGAAAGATGGGAAGAGCGCGTTCAACACGCCGGCGACGGTGTCGGCGCTGAAATTCTGGCAGGACGCCATCAACACCGGCGTCGCGCCACGCAAGCCCCTGGGCGGCGGCGCGTGGGACTCGGTTCCAAATCTGGGTTCGGGCTATTGCGCGATGCAGAACACCGGTATCTGGGCGATCGCCCAGTTGCGTGAAGGCGCGCCGGACTTCAAATATGGCGTGTTCAAGCTGCCAACGCCTCCAGGCGGAAAATACCTCACCATCGGCGGCGGCTGGGCCTTTGTCGCCAATGCCAAGGGATGGAATCCGAAGGCGGCTGGCGAATTCACCGCCTGGGCACTGGGTTCGCCGAAGGACGGCTCGACCGGCCGGATCGTTGACTGGTGTACCAAGGCGAAAAGCGACATGCCGCCGACCCGGTCCGCGCTCGAAGCCGGCAAGGCGGCGTTCGAGAACGGGTTCCTCAAGATCTTCACCAACGAGATCTATCCCGGCGCTCGCGCGGAGCCGCGCATGCCTCCGCCCGTCTACAAGGCGATCTCGGACGCCATCCAGTCTTGCCAGTTGAACGGCCAGGATCCCGCTCAGGCGGCCAAAGCCGCATCTGATCAGATCGACTCGTTCCTCTCCGGCTATAAGGGCGCGCCGATCCTCTGATGCAGGATCAAACAGCCGAAACTCCGCGGGGCGCCGATCTCGAGGCGCCCTCGATCGATCGCGGCCCGCGACTGTCCAACGTCGCGCGCGAAAGGATCGCGGGCTATCTCTTCGTGGCGCCCGACGCCATTGGCCTCATGATCTTTGTCGGCGGGCCAATGATCCTGTCGCTCAGTCTCGGCTTCTTCTCAGTCAGCGGTTTCGGCGAATACGCGTTCGTCGGGCTGGACAATTATCGACGGATGCTCGGCGATCCGCTGTTCTGGCGCAGCGTTCAGGTGACGCTCCTCTATGTCATCGCTCTCGTGCCCCTGCTCTATGGCGTTGGGCTCGGACTCGCCTTGCTCGTGCAAGCGGACACCCGCTTCAACGGCGCCATCCGCACGCTCCTCTTCATGCCCCAGACGGTAAGCCTCGTCGTCGTCGCCCTCGTGTGGCAGGTGCTGGTCATCGACAAAATTGGGCTCTTTAACCGATTGGGCGCGAGCATCGGCATCGGGTCGATCTCCTGGCTCGGCGATCCTCGCTTCGCGCTCGGCACCGTCATAGCGATCAGCGTCTGGTTCCTGATGGGATTCTACATGCTGATCTTTCTCGGTGGCCTGCAGGACATTCCCAAGGAATATTACGAAGCGGCCCGCATCGACGGGGCCGGACCCGTCCAGTCCTTTTTCCAGATCACGCTGCCGCTGTTGCGACCGACAAGCTTTTTTGTCCTCCTCGTTTCCACGGTGACGGCGGTGTGCGGATCGCAGACGTTCGATCTCATCTACATCATGACGAAAGGCGGCCCGGCGAACTCCACCTCGCTCGCCATCTTCTACATCTACCAGCAGGCGTTCCAGTTCAACGAATACGGATATGCGGCGGCGATGGCGTCGGTTCTCGTCGTTGTGCTGATGGCGATCACCGTTCTCATGTTTCTTCTGACCCAGGGGGGACGCTTTACCAATGAGTGAGGCGGTCCCCACGCAGGCGCCGACGGAGGAGGACGCCATGCAGCGCGCGATGCTGCAGCCTGTTCGGCTTGCGCTCTATCTGGCGAGCATCATTCTAGCCTTCATGGCGATCGCGCCGCTCTTCTGGATGCTGTCGATGTCGCTGAAGCCCTCGAACGAGGTGTTCGACACGAATCTCATCCCGCGGCGACCGACGCTGGCCAGCTTCGTCTATGTGTTCACCCAGGTCGATTTCGCCCGCTATCTTCTCAACACGCTCTTCGTTTCCGCCGCGGTGACAGTCGTCGCGCTCATCTTGCATTCCATGGCGGGCTATGCGCTGGCGCGTCTGCGTTTTCCGGGACGCGACGCGATCTTTCTTGCGATGTTTGCGACCTTTCTGATCTCGCAACCGGTCATCATCGTCCCGCTTTTTATCCTGGCGCGCACGCTCCACATGCTCGACAGCTACACCGGATTGATCATTCCCTCGATCTTCAATGCCTTCGGCATCTTCCTTCTGCGCCAGTTCTACCTCGCCATTCCCCGCGAGCTCGAGGAGGCCGCATTGATCGATGGCGCCGGCTATTTCCGCATCTGGTGGTCGATCATCGTTCCCTTGAGTCGGCCCATTCTCTCCGCGCTTGCGATCCTTTTCTTCCTCGCCAACTGGAACTCCTTCCTTTGGCCTCTGACAATCACCTCGAACCAGGACCTCTGGATGGTGCAGGTCGCGATCGCCAGCTTCCGTCAGCAGTATAACGGCTCGTGGAACTATGTGATGGCGGCCTCTACCGTCGTCGCCCTTCCGACGATCGTCATGTTTGTCATCTTCCAGAAGCGCATCATCGAGTCGATCAAGACGACGGGCATCAAGTAGGCCGGACAGAAACGAATGAGGCGAGCGGCATGACGGAGGGGTTCTCAGGTCTCGGATTGCATCTCGGCAATCTGTCGCGACTGTCTTCGGCGAAGTCGCGTTCGATCAGCCCGGAAAACCCGACTGGCGAGAAGGGCAAAGGCGGCATGGCCGATGAGGGCACGGGCGCGATTCACGCGCGTGGGCTCGGGCGCGGCTGGAAGATCTCACCCTCGATGCGCGTTGCGCCGGGCGAGACCCTGCTGCTTGGCGACATCATAGGGCAAGGCGCGATCCAGCAGATATGGATCACGCCCGCCCATGTGCGCTGGCGTGATCTTATCTTGCGCATTCACTGGGACGACCAAAGCCACCCGTCCGTCGAGGCGCCGCTCGGAGACTTCTTTGCCTGTGGTTGGGGCCGCTACGCTCCCGTGAACTCGCTCGCCGTTTGCGTCAATCCAGGACGCGCCTTCAACTGCTACTGGGAGATGCCATTTCGCCGCCGCGCCCGCCTGACCCTCGAGAATCGCGATCCGGACGCGGAAGCCGTCATCTACTGGCAGATCAATTATGCTTTGACCGAGGTTCCTGAGGACGCGGCCTATTTCCACGCCAGTTTCAGGCGAACGAACCCGCTGCCGTTCAAGCAGGATTATGTCGTGCTCGACGGCGTCAAGGGCCGCGGTCATTACGTCGGAACCTATGTCGCCTGGGGCGTCAACAATTCGGGCTGGTGGGGCGAGGGCGAAATCAAGTTCTTTATGGATGGCGACGAATGGCCGACGATCTGCGGCACGGGAACCGAGGACTATTTCTGCGGCGCCTACAATTTCGACGCCGGCACCGTCGACCCGACGTTTCCGCGGGCCTACATCGAATTCACGACCCCTTACGCGGGACTGCCCCAGGTCATCCGGCCCGACGGGACCTACCAGTCGCAGGAGCGGTTCGGTCTCTACCGTTGGCACATCATGGATCCGATCCGTTTCGAGACGGATCTCAAGGTGACGCTGCAGGCGATCGGCTGGCGCACCGAGAAAGAGAACCGTCGCTACTTGCCGCTGCAGGATGACATCGCCTCGGTCGCCTACTGGTATCAGACGCTGCCGGCGGCGCCGTTTCCGGCGCTCCCGGACCGCGACTATCTCGAAATCATCTAGGCGCGCGCGATGACGGCTCTGCCTCCGGATTATTCCGAGCGCGCTTACGCGGCCGTGCTCGGCAAGTTGATCGGCGTCTATCTCGGGCGACCGTTCGAGGGTTGGACGTATCAGCGGATCATGCGCGAACTTGGGCCCATCGAGGACTATGTCCACGAGCGGCTGAACTGTCCGTTGGTCGTCACTGACGACGACGTTGCGGGAACCTTCACATTCATCCGCGCACTCGAAGATCACGGCGCGAGACCCGATCTCACCTCGCGCGAGATCGGCGAGACGTGGCTCAATTACCTCATTGAGCGCCGCTCGATCCTGTGGTGGGGCGGGAACGGCAACTCCACCGAGCACACGGCCTGGCTCAATTTGAAGCGGGGGATTGAAGCGCCGGCCAGCGGGTCGGCGGCGGTCAACGGGCAAGCCGTCGCCGAGCAGATCGGCGCGCAGATCTTCATCGACGGATGGGCGGTGGTTGCTCCAGGAAACCCTGCGCTCGCCGGGCGGCTCGCCGAGCAGGCGGCCAAAGTGAGCCACGACGGCGCGGCGGTGGACGCGGCGAAACTATGGGCGGCTATGGAAGCCGAGGCGTTCGTCAGCCGCGACGTCGAACGTCTGATCGATGTCGGTCTTGCGCAGGTCTCGCCAGGCGGCCCGATCGCGAGCCTCATCGCCGACATTCGGGACTGGCGAAAACGCTTCCCGGACTGGCGCGAGACGCGGGAAGCGATCGAAGCGCGTTATGGGTACGAGAAGTATCCTGGCCACTGCCACGTCATTCCCAATCATGCGCTGATGGTCATGGCGCTGCTCTACGCTCCGGACGACTTCGCGCTTGCGCAGACGATCGTCTGCACCTCCGGCTGGGATACCGATTGCAACGCGGGCAACGTGGGCTGCCTCCTGGGGGCCATGCTCGGTCTTGAAGGGATCGACGCTTCCGGCCGATGGCGCGGGCCGCTCGCCGACCGCATGCTGATCTCGTCCGCGGACGGAGGAGACGCGATCAACGACGCGGTCCGGGTCAGCGCGCGGCTGGTCGACATGGGGCGGAAACTCGCGGGCGCGCCTCCCCTCCCCGCGCCGAAGGATGGCGCTCAGTTTCACTTTTCCCAGCGGGGCAGCGTGCAGGGTTTTGCTCCGGTTGAAGGCGCGCGCCGAAACGTTCAGCTTGCGAACATCGCGTTTGAGACCGGCCGAGCCCTCGAGCTTCGCTTCGTAGCCCTTGGGTCCGATCCGGTCCAGATCATGACGCCGGTTTTCACCCCGCCCGACGTCACGCGAATGCGCACCTACGAACTCATGGCGACGCCGCTCGTCTATTCGGGGCAACGGGTGCAGGCGCGCGTCATCGCTCACTCTGGGAACGCGGGCGATGTCGCGGTCAGCTTGAGCGCGCTCGTCTATGGCGCGAGCGACAGCCTCGCTCCGCTGGATTCCGAAGCCGTGTCGTTGGCGCCGAGCGAGGAGGCGATACTCGACTGGCGCCTGCCCGACACCGGCGGGCAGGCGATCCAATCGCTCGGCGTCATGGCGCGGTCGCCGGGCGGAGCGCAGGACGGAACGATCATCCTCGACTGGCTCCGCTGGGATGGGCCGCCGGATGTGCGGTTGCGGCGCCCGCGCGAACTGGGCGACTTCTGGCGCCGCGCCTGGGTCAACGCAGTCGACAATTTCTCGACCACCTTCCCGCAGGCTTTCCGGATTTCGCAGGATTGCGGCGAAGGCATGATCATTCACGGAGGCCGTCAGTGGCGCGACTACAGGGTCGAGACGGCGCTCACAGCGCATCTCGCCGAACACATGGGGGTTGGCGTTCGCGTCCAGGGATTGCGGCGTTTCTACGCGGTTCTCCTGGAGCGCCCGGACAAGGTGATCCTGGTCCGCGTTCGGGATGGCGCGAGGACCATTCTCGCTGAAGCATCCTTCGCGTGGTCGTTCGAGACGCCGCGCACGTTCGTCGTCGAGGCGAACGGGCGGGAGATCTCGGCTATCGTCGACGGCGTGCGCCTTGAGGCGCGGGACGATACCGAAGAAGTCTTGATGGACGGCGGCGTCGCGCTGATCATTAAGGGCGGCGCGGCATCAACGGACGAGGTGGTCATCGCGCCCATTCACCATCCCCCGACGCGCGTCGAGGCGAGCGCAAAGGCGCCGGCTGGCTAGAGCATCCGACCGTCAGATTGAATCGAGGGTCTCCAATGAGGCGCGGTCGGTGATTGGCTTCCCGCGGGAGGCGGTTCACGATGCCCGAGCCCTATTCGCTTGACCTCCGTACGCACGTTGTCGGCTTCGTCGAGGATGGCCCATTCGCGGCACGCCGCCCAATGTAACGGGGCCTCGTCGAACGCAGCGCGACATGCCCTCTTGCGAGTGGACGATCTACGCTGCAAGGGCGCCACTCGAGACACCGAAGCGAACTGGGGTCGCGAAGGCGAAGACCGCCGCGAGAGACCGCGGCCAGGCGGAATGTCGTGCGACGCCCCCTGGATAAGTCGAGACCTTCCACAGACGCTGCCAAGCGCGGCAGGATTCGGGAGTGGCTGGTGGGCCGGGCAGGACTCGAACCTGCAACCAGACCGTTATGAGCGGCCGGCTCTAACCATTGAGCTACCGGCCCTGAAGGGCGCTCGCGAGGGATAAAGCGCAAAAACGGCCGCAAGGCAATGCGAACTGGCGCCATCCTCGCCGACCCTGAACGCCCCTTGGTTGAGCCGCAAATCCTTGAAATGCACTGGGCGCCAAAATGGGCTTGTTCGGCCGGGACTCGGCCTGCGATCGCGTTCTACGGCGTCGGCTCTGTCTTCTCCCCGGCCCTAACTTCGCCATGTAATTTGGGTTCTACCTCCGGTTCGGCGGCCAAAATAGAGAACCGATGCCAGCGTTTCACAATGACGCAATCCGTACGGGCGTCTCCGGAGGGAAGCCAATGGAGCCTTTTGCTCCTCCCTTCGCCGCGCGCCGCATCGGCGTTGCGCCGCCCCCTGACCGCAAGCAGGCCTTCGCCAGAGCCAAGCGGCATTCGGCGCGCGTGAGGCTGTTGCGCGTTGCGATTCTGACCGGCGGCCTGGGCGCCGTCGCCGCGATCTTCGTGATCGGCTTTTTCAACCCTTTTGCAACTAAACTGGGCTCATTGGGTTTCGCCAACCTTTCGGTGGACGGAACCAAGATCGTCATGGATCGGCCGAGGCTCGCTGGATTTCGCAGCGACAAGCAGCCCTACCTGTTAACAGCGGAGCGGGCGCTGCAGGACATCCAACATCCGACCATGGTGGAGCTGCAGAAAGTCAACGGTGAGCTTGGCATGGCCGGCGGGGAAGCGACCCACTTGAGCGCCGATGCTGGCGTTTACGACAGTGTGAGCGAGCGCATGGAGCTGTCGAAGAATGTGCGGATCAAGAACGGTCGCTTCACCGTGCTATTGCGCAGCGCCAAGTTCGATTTTAAGTCCGGAGTTTATGGAAGTGACGACCCCGTCGAAGTCCAAGCCGGCGACGGCACAACCGTGTTGGCCGATCGGGCTTCCGCGGTCAATCATGGTCAGGAACTGACTTTCTCAGGCCACGTCAGGACAAACATCGTTCCCGACGCCAATCAACAGCCGCCGGCTGACGTAAAAAGGACCAATCCATGACGTTGCCGTCTCGGGTTCCCGGGTGGCTCGCGACCCTGGCTGCGGCGCTGCTCTGTTCGAGCGGCGCGGGCGCCACAGCAGCGGAAAAGCCATCGAGCTCAAAGGACTCGGCTGCGATCTTCCCTGGCACAAATTCAAAGGATCCGATCTCGATCGACGCCGACAAGCTCGTCTACTATGACAAGGAGCGCAAGGCGGTCTATTCCGGGAATGTCGTCGTCATTCAGGGGGAGACCAAAATGACCTGCTCGGCCATGACCGTCCTTCTGGATCGCGCCCCGGCGCACGAAGCGTCCCAGCCGACGAACAGCGAGCCCGGCCCCGCCACCGACTCGGGCGTCAGGCATCTCGACGCGTCGGGACCCGTCACCGTCGTTTCCAAGACCCAGGTCGCCACTGGCGATCGCGGCAGCTATGACAAGGCCGAGGACAAAGTGTGGCTGATCGGTCACGTCACGCTCAGCGACGGCCAGAACGTCACCAAGGGGGACAAGCTCACCTACGACTTGAAGAACGGCCTGGCCACCGTCGACACCAACGCCAAGTCAGGGCGAGTGCATGGGCAATTCGTACCGAAATCGAACAGCGACGCCAAATCGGGCGCCGACGCCACGAAGGCGGACGCGGCGAAGCCGAAATAGGAGCCGGTGATTGCTGACCTTTCGCGTGCCGCCTAAGCCGATCGAAACGAGCGGCGGTCAGTGAGCGGCGGCGTTGTGCGCGAGCGCATAACCGCGCCTCCGCGCTGGCGCAAATGGCTGCGCGGCGCGGAGAGCGGTGCGGCTCTTAACTCAGCGGCCACGCCGGCCGGCCAGGGCGTTCTCGCCGTCCATCACCTCGGCAAGGCCTATCGCGGCCGAATGGTGGTGCAGGACGTGAGCCTTTCCGTGCGGCGGGGTGAGGCAGTGGGGTTGCTCGGGCCAAACGGGGCCGGCAAGACCACCGTCTTCTACATGATCACCGGCCTCGTCAAACCCGACAAGGGCGAAATCGAACTGGATGGCCATGACGTCACCGGGCTGCCGATGTTTCAAAGGGCGCGGCTGGGAGTGGGCTATCTCCCGCAGGAAGCCTCGATCTTCCGCGGACTCAACGTCGAGAACAACATCCGCGCGGTGCTCGAGGTCAACGAACCTGATCGTCGGGCGAGAGAGGCGATGCTCGAATCGCTGCTCGAGGAATTTGATATCGCCCGCGTGCGCAGCGCGCCTTCGATTTCGCTGTCGGGCGGGGAACGGCGCAGGTGCGAGATCGCTCGCGCGCTCGCCGGCAAGCCGTCTTTCATGCTGCTCGACGAGCCTTTCGCCGGCATCGACCCGATTGCGGTCGGCGACATTCAGGACCTCGTGCGCCACCTCAAAGGGCGCGGCATCGGCGTCCTGATAACCGATCACAACGTGCGAGAAACCCTCGGGCTGATTGATCGGGCCTACATCATTCACACCGGCCAGGTTCTGACCGAGGGTCCGCCGGACGACATCATTGCCCATCCGGACGTGCGGCGCCTCTATTTGGGCGAAGACTTCCGGATGTAGCGCGAAGGCTTCCATCCCGCCTCTGCGGCGCGATCAGCTATGCCCTGCCGACGAGTTCGGCTACGGTTCGTCGCGACGATGTCCGGTGGCGAGGCCCGATTCAACCAGACCGCGAGTTCGCTCCAAGCAAATCCAAACAAAACCAAACAAATTTGCTTGTTTTTGCTTGTTTTTGCTTGGTGGAATCGATATTTTTCAAAGGGTTACGCGCGAAAAAACTAAAAAATCCGCTCATTGCTCAACTCGCCCCCAGGTTGCGCGTCAAACGCGGCGAGCGTCCGCACTCATCCTTGCCGGCGCCGGATGCAACCGATATTCTGTCCATAGGAACATCATAGAGAAAATTTCTGATTTTGTCAAGCGCAAAATCCCGGCCCTTCGCCGAACCCCGCGACCATAACGCGGGCGCTGAAACAAAACTGGTCAGCCGCTCGCGAGGGATGGTCCCCGATTGCGGGGGCGCTGCGCCAAAACTGACGGGCGTCATTCGTCTTCGCCGAACCGGCCGGAGACGAGGGCCGCAAGCGCGTCCAGCGCCTCACGAGCCTGCGCGCCAGAGGCCGATACCGTGATCGTTGATCCCGGGCCTGCGCCGAGCGTCAGGATGCCCATAATCGAATCGCCCCCGACAGTCTCTCCGCAGCGCGTAACTTTGACCTCCGCGTCAAAGCGATCGACGCATTGCACAAATTTGGCTGTGGCGCGCGCGTGCAAACCCTTTCGGTTGACAATGTGCAAGTCGCGCGACAACGCCCCGGCGAATGAAGGAGGCGGCGGACATTCCTCTTCGGAGCCCGCCGAGGTCATTTTCCCTCGAGCACCTTGCTCGCGATCGTGATGTATTTGCGGCCAGCATCGCGCGCCTCCACCACGGCGTGGTCGAGATCGGCGCTCTCGCGCATCGTCGCGAGCTTGATCAACATCGGGAGATTGACGCCGCAGATCACCTCGACGCGTCCCCCGTCCATCACCGAAATCGCCAGATTGGATGGAGTGCCGCCGAACATGTCGGTGAGGATGACGACCCCGCCGCCATCCTGAACACGCGCGGCGGCGGTGAGAATATCCGACCGCCGCTGCTCCATGTCGTCTTCCGGACCGATCGTGATCGTCTCAAGCTGGGATTGCGGCCCGACGACATGCTCTAAGGCTGCCCGAAAACCAGTGGCGAGCTGGCCATGGGTCACAAGGACCATTCCGATCATCAATTATCCACCAGTCGATCGGCTCAGTTCCCCGACGGACAGTCAGGCCAGCGGGAAATCTCAGGGCGTCCATTTTTGTGCACTGCGGCGCAATGTTCAAGCGAAATTCCTGATCGCGCCGAGTTCTCCGCCGTCAAGAGCGCCAATCGCTCCTCGACTGCAAGGGCCTGATCGCAGACGCTCAGGCTGGAATCGAGCGCTAGACGGGGCAATCGGACGTCTTCGATGATCAAGCCGTCGTCATGGTCAGGCATTCTTGGCCATCGACGTCCATGATCGCAAAGTTCCACCGCCAGCCGCACAATCGCGGCCGGTTCATGTCCGACCACCATCAGACCCGCCATCCGGCGCTCGATCACGCCGGCCATATTGGAGGCCCCCCAGGCGATCAGGCGGCCGCCAGACTGGCGGACAAAAATGCGGTCGTCCCCAATCAGAGCGCCAAATGCGCCCGCCGCGCTAGCGCGCGCCATGAGCGCCAGCGCAAGCGCGCTTTTGCCGGAGCCCGACGGTCCGAGGATCAAAACGCCGGTTTCGCGATGAATCACCGCCGTCGCGTGGAGGCTCGCATCCCCCGCCAGGGCGCCGGCAATCATTCCGCGAAAGCCGGCAGTTCGACGACAAAGCGCGCGCCCGCGCCGTGCCGGATCCATTCCTCGGGATTGTCGGGGTCGGCCGCTGCGACAGGGGCGCCGGAGGGTTCGGCCGGCCGATTGCACGCCCAGACGCGACCCCCGTGAGCCTCGACAATCTGGCGGGAAATCGACAGTCCCAAGCCCGAATTCTGACCGAACCCCTGGCTCGGACGGTCCGTGTAAAACCGCTCGAAAATGCGCTCAAGCGCATGGGGCGGGATCCCGGGCCCCTCATCGTCGACGGTAATGACAACGCGATCGAATGGCGGCTCTCGTTCCGGCTCGCTCCGGGCGGAACTCCGCTCGAGCGCGACACAGACGAGGCCGCCGGGTTCGGAGAAGGAGCAAGCGTTGTCGATCAGGTTGGTGACCACCTGCGCGAGGCGCGAATCGTGCCCGTGGACAAAATAGTCCGCGCTGGCGTTCCTGCCGCGCCGGGTCGGGATGGACAAATGGACCCGTGCGCCGTTACGGCGGGGAGAATCCTGCGCCATCGATACGACGGCGCGCAGGAGGGCCGAGACGTCGACGGGGCCCGCCTCGCCTCGCGCCAGTTCCGCATCAAGGCGGGACGCGTCGGAGATGTCGCTGATCAGCCGGTCCAGCCGCCGCACGTCGTGCTGCATGACGGCGATAAGGCGGTCGCGCGAATGATCAGTGTTCACCCTGGGCAGCGTTTCGAGCGCGCTGCGCAGCGAGGTCAGCGGATTCTTGAGTTCGTGAGCAACGTCGGCGGCGAAAGTCTCGATCGCGTCAAGGCGATTGTAGAGCGCCTGCGTCATATCGCGCAGCGCGCGCGACAAATGTCCGATCTCGTCTGATCGCGCGGTGAAATCGGGAATTTGCTGTCGCGACCGGATGCCGCGCCGCACGCGTTCCGCCGCGTCGGCGAGCCGCCGGACAGGCTCGGCGATCGTATTGGCGAGCGAAAGCGACAGCACCAGCATCACAATGGCGAGCACCAGAAAGAACCGCAGCTGGGCCAGACGCGCGGCGGTTATCACGCGGTCAATGTCGCCCCCCTGAGTCGACAGGAGCAGCGCGCCGCGGGTCGCCATCATATGCTGAATCGGCACCCCGACGGAGACGACCGTTTCGCCCTCGCTGTTAACGCGCACCAGAGATTGCGTCTTGCCCTGCAGCGCGCCGCCGACCTCCGGCAGAGTTCGGCCATTGGTCGCCCAGGGATCGTCGGCACGACGTGTCGTCGAGGTCAGGAAGAAACTTCGCACATAGGCGACGATTCGATCCGCAAATCCGCGCCGCTCCGAAGCATCCGGCAAATCCGACCGGGTGACCGCGCCGCGGGCCGAATATGATCGCGAGTCGAGCAGGAGCCGGCCGTCGCTGTCATAAACGCGCGCGCGTGTACGGGTCGGGGTCACCAGTCGATGCAGGAAAGGCCCGACGAGCGCGGGATTGATGGAGAACTGCGTCGCGTCTTCATCGCTTGGCGTCGGCCCCATGCTTTCGCCCGGCGCCAGTTGCAAGAGCTTGTCCGGATCGATGGTGATCGAATCGGTGTCCCCAGTCGCCGAAGCAGAAATCGCGGCGGCGATGATGTCGGCCTGGATCGTGAGACTCTGCACCCGCGCCTGGATCAGGTCGGCGCGAAACTGATCGAGGAGCAGGAAGCCGACCACCAGCACCACGAGGCCGCCGAGATTGAGGACGACGATGCGGCGCGTGAGTGACGAGGAGAACCGCGCCGTGAAAAATCGCCAGGCGACGCGGGCGCGCAAGCGCAGCCAGCGAACTCTCCAACGCGCTGGCTGAGCGGCAAGACGGTGAAGCTGCGTTTCGGCGCTCATCTCTCGACCGAGCGGCCTACCCTTCCTTGAATCGATACCCGACCCCATAGAGGGTCTCGATCATTTCGAAATCCGGCTCGACCACCTTGAACTTCTTGCGCAACCGCTTGATGTGGCTGTCGATGGTGCGGTCGTCTACGTAGACCTGATCGTCATAAGCGGCATCCATGAGAGCATTGCGGCTCTTGACCACGCCTGGCCTCGTGGCCAGCGCCTGGAGAATGAGAAACTCCGTGACCGTCAGTGTCACCGCGGTATTGTCCCAGGTGCAAGTATGACGCTCAGGATCCATCTTCAACCGGCCGCGCTCGAGGATCTTCGCTTCGGTCTCCTTCTGCGTCGCCGCGTCCTTGGGGTTTGAGCGACGAAGAATCGCCTTCACCCGCTCGACCAGAAGACGCTGAGAGAAGGGCTTGCGGATGAAATCGTCCGCGCCCATCTTGAGGCCGAACAATTCGTCGATCTCTTCGTCCTTGGACGTCAGGAAGATCACCGGCAGATCCGATTTCTGCCGCAGGCGCCGCAAGAGCTCCATCCCGTCCATGCGCGGCATCTTGATGTCGAAAATAGCGAGATCGGGCGGACTGCCCTTCAAACCCTCGAGCGCGCTCGCGCCGTCGGTGTAGGTCTGCACCCGATATCCTTCCGCCTCAAGCGATAAAGATACGGATGTCAATATGTTACGGTCGTCGTCGACCAGCGCGATCGTGGGCATGAAGCTCCCATTTTGATTTGCTGTCGCCCCTTGGGCTGGCTGGCTCAAAGCTGAAACCATTGATCGACTGAATGTGTCCCGAGGAGGGCGATCCTCCCCATCCGGCCAATCACAGATGGGTCGCCCTGGTGAAATCCGCAAGATAACCATGACGTTGCAGGCATTGGCCAACAATCGGCGCGGGCTGGATCGGGACGCTCGGGCCTCTCGCTTGACCGCTCGACCCCGCCAAGCTTGTGTCAACTCCGATCCGACCGAAAGTCAAGGCCCCCCTTGGAGCAAGGCCCCCTTGGAGAACGACCCCGCCGACCCGGACAAGGCCCATGCCGAGGCGATCGCCGAAGCCAAGCGGCGCATGCGGCTCGCCCGCACGGGCGCACTGGCGACCCTTGACGCGCCCGGAGGCGCTCCGCTCGCCACGCTCATCGGCGTCGCCAGCGATTTCGACGGCGCGCCCCTCTTCCTCATGTCGACGCTCTCGCGCCACACGAGGAACCTCGCCCACGACCCGCGCGCCTCCTTGCTGCTGACCGGGCGCCATGAGCGCGGCGACCCGCTCAACCATCCGCGCGTTACGCTTAACGGGCGGGTCGAACGATGCCCGGCGCCGCGCGCCAAGGCCCGGTATTTACAGCGAAACCCCAAGGCCGGCCTCTATGCCGGCTTCGCCGATTTCGCCGTGTTTAAGCTCCGGGTCGAGGATGTGCATTTCAACGGCGGGTTTGGCCGCGCTGCCCCGCTCACGCCAGCCGAGGTTCTCATCTCGCGGGAGGGCGAAGCGGCGCTGACGCATGCCGAGGAGCGGCTCCTCACGGAAGCAAACGGGCTGGGGCCAGCCGCGCTGGCGCGGCTCGCTGGCCACAAGACCGCGCGCCCGCTCTGGCGGGCGATCGGGCTCGACGCCGAGGGCCTCGACCTCGCCGCCGGCGGCCGACCCGCCCGGGCCCAGTTCGCCGCGCCGGCCCACGAAGCGGAAGCCTGGCGGACGCGCCTCGAGGCGCTGCTCGCAGTCACGGGCGCTTCGGAAATGAGCGACAAGCCCCGGATGATGGCGCCGATGGCGAGGCCGGTCGGGCAAAGCGGCAAGCGCTAGGCCCCGCCGCGGAAACGCCGCGCCGCCGCCAGATCGTCGGGCGTGTCGATGTCGTGGGTGACGCTCTTGTCGAAAGCCTCGACTTCGACGAGTTCGGCTGGGCTCAGCGCGCCGATCAGCCGCCGCGCGCCCTCGTCGCCTTCAAGGCGCATAGCCGCTTCGAACAGGCTCCGGCCCAGAAGAACCGGATTGCCGCGCCGGCCTTCGCGCAACGGGACGGCGGCGCGCGCGCCCTTGCGCGCAAGGAAGGCGCCGATCAGGGCGTCGATGAGCTGAGGCTCGACCCACGGCATATCGCCCAGGAGCACGAGCGCGCCGGCGACACCCGGGGCCGTCGCCGCGAGACCCACCCTGAGCGAGGAGGCGAGGCCGCTCGCAAATTTGGAATTGAAGGCGATCGCAATGTCGAGGTCGGCAAGCGCCGCCTCGACCGCGCTATGCGCATGGCCGGTGACGACGACGACCGGACGCGCCCCCGACGCCAGCGCGGCCTCCGCGACACGCCGCACGATCGGCTTGCCGCCGAGTTTCGCCACCAGCTTCGTCACATCCAGGCCGCCGCCGGCGCGAAAGCGCGACGACTGGCCCGCGGCGAGAATGACCGCGCCGACCTCAGTCATCGGGCGCGCGCGGCTGCGGGCGCGTGGCGATCTCCATCAAAAGTCCACCGACGCCCATGCCGCGGATGTCGGCGTCATGGATCGGCACGCCCGCCAGCACTCGCTGCAGAACCCAGTCGAAACCGTTCTCCTTGGGCGAGCGGGCGCAGCCGGGCGCGCCGAGGATGGGCGTTCCGTGGCGCTCCGCGAGGAGCAAGAGATTACCGGGGTCGACGGGCATGCCGAACCGTTCGATGCGTCCGCCGATCGCCTCGATGGCGGCCGGAATCACATCGCGGCGATCGGTGATGGCGGAGGCTCCGAAAGCGATCAGCACATCGCTGCTCTCGATCAACCTTGCGAGACCCTTGGCGAGCGGCCCGATCTCGTGCGGCACGACCTCCTGCCCTGCGATCCACGATCCCGCCGGCTTGAGGCGCGCCTCGAGCACGCGCAGGGTCTTCGCCACGGTCGAGGGCTTGAGGCCGGGGAGCATCGTTGAGACCACCCCGATCCGCATCGGCTTGAAGGGCTGAACGGCGATCGCGCCCGTCGGAGCCGCCGCGAGCGCAGCCTCGAGCGTCTCGCCCCGGGTCGCAAACGGGATGATCTTGACGGTCGCCACCATGTCGCCGTCGGCGACGGCTCGATAGGGCGCCAAGGTGGCGACGGTGATTGCTTCATCGATCGCATTGACCCGATCGATCGCCTGCGCCTCGATGACCGCGAGCCCGGCGCTCTCGGCGAACAGATTGACCCGCCCGGTGAATGGCGGCGAGCAGCGCAGATTCGCGCCCGCTAGGCGCGTGGCGAGCCTCAGCGCCGCCTCATTTTCGTCGACGTCGCCCGGCTCGAGCCGCGCCGCCACGACGCATTTCACCCCCGCCGCCGCCAGCGCCAGCTTGCGCTCGCGGGTGAGGATATCGCCCTTCTTGTACGCGACGCCTTCGAGCCGCACGCCGTGCGCGAGGACCGCGCCCTCGGCCTCCTCGATCGGGGTCGAGCCGAATTTCATGCCGCCGCGCTCTCCGTGCGCAGCGGCTTCTTGCGCAGCGACGCGACGATCTCGCCGATGATCGAAACCGCGATTTCAGCCGGGCTGACCGCCCCGATGTCGAGGCCGATCGGCGCATGAATGCGAGCGAGCGACGTTTCATCGAAGCCCTGGGCGCGCATGCGCTCGATCCGCCGGCCATGCGTCTTCCGCGATCCGAGCGCGCCGATATAGAAACAATCGGCGCGAAGCGCGACCATGAGCGCCGGGTCGTCGATCTTGGGATCATGGGTCAGGAGGCAGATCGCGGTAAAGCGGTCGAGCGGCGCTTCGGCCAGCGCTTCATCGGGCCACTTCGCGATGACCGGAACATCGGGAAAGCGATCCGGCGTCGCGAACGCGGTGCGCGGATCGATGATCGTGACGTCGAGGCCGGCGATCCGCGCGATCGGCGCCAAAGCCTGCGAGATATGCACGGCCCCGATGAGGGCGAGCCGCGGCGCCGGCGCCTGGACGGTCAGGAAATAGTCCTCGCCCTCATGCGCGACGGTTGCGCTTTTGCCCATGCGCAGCGCCGCCTCCAATTCAGGGCCAAGCGGATCGGCGTCGACGCCTTCGGCGCCGACGAAGCGCTGCTCTCCATCGGAAAGGCGGGTAACGATCGCGCCGGCGCGCCGCTCGGCGCGAGCCAGGTTCATCGCCTTGAGGACATCGAGGCGCATCAGGCGAGCTTCTCGACATAGACCTTGATGCGGCCGCCGCAGGAGAGGCCGACCCGCCAGGCGGTCTCGTCGGCGACGCCGAACTCGAGCATGCGCGGCTCGCCGTTCGCGATCACGTCCGTCGCCTCCTCGACAACCGCGCCCTCGACGCAGCCGCCGGATACGGAGCCGAGGAAATTACCCTCGTTGTCGATGACGAGATGCGAGCCGATCGGGCGGGGCGCCGAGCCCCAGGTCTCGACCACCGTCGCAATCGCCACGTCGCGTCCCGCCTCCCGCCACGCCTCCGCGGCGCCAAGAACGTCTTCGTCTCGAGTGAGCATTGAAACGTCTCCTTTTTTCGCAACCGCTCTAAGGCGCGACGAACCCGACCTTGGCGTGCGCGCCGTCGCAATAGGGCTTGTTGGCCGAATGGCCACAGCGGCAGAGCGCCGTCCGCTCGACGCGATTCACCGTGCGTCCCGTGCCGGAAATGATCTCGACCGGACCCGCGACGCCAAGCGGTCCGTTGGGATAGGGCGTGACGGTCAGCGCGCCGTCGCGCGTGGCGAGCCCAGCGCTCTCCTTTGTCTCCGGCTCGCCTGAGGCGGCAAAGGAAGCCGCGACATGAGACCCGTCACAATAGGGCTTGTTCTTCGATTCGCCGCAGCGGCAGAGCGTCGCCCGGGTTCCGATCGGCGCGTCCTTGAGCAGGATCTCCGCGTTGATCGCCAGCGGTCCGTTTTCGCGCACCGAGATGGTGTTGACCTTCGGGTTGGCCTCATTGGCGCCGCCGTCGCGCCGGGTGACGTGGATGGCGCCGGACGGGCAACTCAACGCGACATAGAGCAGCTCCTCAGGGCTGGCCGCGTCCGGATCGATCCAGGGCCCTTCGACATTCGCCTTGAACACGCCCGGCTGCGAGAGCACGCAGCGGCGCGCATGGATGCAGAGCTGGCCGTTGAATTCGATCGTCGCCGACTTGCCGGTCGCCGTTTCAACGCTCATTTTCGCCCGCCTCTTCGCTCGCGCCCTCGCGCATTTCGCCGCAGAATCGCACTCAGCCGTCCGCTCCGCAAGGCTATAACGCGAAGTCAATCGGCCGCGAGAAGCCGAGCCTTCGGATCGTCATGCGAATCCCTGCCGCCGGACAATGCCCGGCAGAGGTCGGCCATGCTGGCGAGATTGTGGATGGGCCGGAACGCGTCGACATGCGGCAGCATGGCGCGAATCCCGCCAGCCTTGGCGGCGAAGTCGCCATAGCGCAGGAGCGGGTTGACCCAGATGATGCGTCGGCTCGACTTGGCGAGCCGCTCCATCTCGGCCTCGAGCCTGTCCAGATTGTCCCGCTCGAGCCCGTCGGTGAAGAGGAGCGTGATCGCGCCCTGGCCAAGCACGCGCCGCGACCAGTCCCGGTTGAACCGGTGCAGCGCCTCGCCGATGCGGGTGCCCCCGGACCAGTCGACCGCCAGCGCCGAGCAGCGCACCAGCGCATCGTCGGGATCGCGGGCGCGCATCGCGCGGGTCACGTTGGTCAGACGGGTGCCGAACAGGAAGGTCGAAACGCGCCGCGTTTCGCTCAAGGCGTGCAGGAAATGCAGGAAGAGACGGGTATATTCGTTCATCGACCCGGAAATGTCGCATAGAGCCACGACCGGAGGCGGCCGGTCGATGCTCGAGCGAAACTCGAGGTCGATTGCGCCTCCCGCCTGCAACGAACGGCGGAAGCTGCGGCGCGCGTCGATTCGCGCCGGCCGGCCGCCCGGAGCGAAGCGGCGGGTCCGTCGCTTCTCCTCTGGCATGACGAGGCGCTTGATCGCCTTGCGGGCCTCCTCGATCTCCGCCGCGGTCATTTGCGCGAAATCCTTCGACCGCAGGATCTCGGCCGCTGACATGGTCAGACGGGCGTCGAATTCGATCGCGGGAACGGGTTTCGCCCGGTCCTGAGCCGCCTTGAAAAGGGCGTCAGCGACGCGGCTTGCGCCAGCTTCCGGCGGCTTCAGGTCAGGCTGGCTGGGCGCCTGCGGAGAGAGCATGGCGATCAGCTTCTCGATGAAGCCCTTTCGACGCCAGAAGATGCGGAAGGCCTGGTCGAACAGCAGGCTGTGCTCATGCTTCTTGACGAAGACCGCATGCAGCGTCGTGTAGAAGTCTTCCCGGTCGCCGAAACCCGCGGCCTCCACCGCGGCCAGCGCATCCATGACCGCGCCCGGTCCGAGCGGCACGCCTGCGTCGCGCAAAGCACGGGCGAAGTGGACGATGTTCTGCGCGAGGGCGCCGCCGCTCACGGGTTCGGCTTCCAGAATCGCGCTCATGTCACTCGGCTCGATCTCACTCCGGACGGCGAAGCGCCTCACGTCGATCGCGCGCGTCGCTTCAAGAGAGATAGTGTCGGGCCCCGGGTTTGTCATCGCGCCCGTGAAGGGGGACCAAGATCTCGCCGGCTTTAGCCGATCTCGAGGCGGCGAAGCTCGGCGCGCGTCTCCTCGATCAGCGCCCCCGCCTTTGCGCCCTCGATCTTGGCGATGTCGTCCTGATATTTGAGCAATACGCCGAGCGTGTCGGAGACCTGGGCGGGATCGAGCGCCACCGCATCGAGTTCGGCGAGCGCCGCCGCCCAGTCGAGCGTCTCGGCGACGCCCGGCGACTTGAACAGGTCCTGCTTGCGCAGGCGCTGGACGAAGGCGACAAGCTCGGCAGTGAGCCGCTCTGGCGCGCGCGGCGCCTTCCGCCGCACGATCGCCATCTCGCGGGCGAGGTCAGGGTAGCCCACCCAGTGGTAGAGACAGCGCCGCTTGAGCGCGTCGTGAATTTCGCGCGTGCGGTTGGAGGTGATGACGACGATCGGAGGCGAGGGCGCCGTCATGACGCCAATTTCCGGAATCGTCACCTGGAAGTCGGACAGGATCTCGAGCAGATAGGCTTCGAAGGCCTCGTCGGCCCGGTCGATCTCATCGATCAGCAGCACCGGCGCGCCGCCTGCGGTCGGCTCCAGCGCCTGCAGCAGCGGGCGCTTGATGAGATAGCGCTCCGAGAAAATGTCGTGCTCGATGCGATCCTTGTCATGCTCGCCGGCGGCCTCGGCGAGCCTGATCGCCATCATCTGCGCGGGATAGTTCCATTCATAGACCGCGTTCGCGACATCGAGGCCCTCGTAGCACTGCAGGCGGATGAGCTTCCGGTCGAGCGCGGCGGCGAGAACCTTGGCGACTTCCGTCTTGCCGACGCCGGCCTCGCCTTCGAGAAACAGAGGCCGTCCCAGCCGCAGACTGAGGAAGACGACCGTCGCCAGCGGCCGGTCGCCGACATAAGCCGCCCCGCCGAGGAGGGCTAAGGTTTCGTCGATCGAGGCCGGAAGGGCCCGCGTTTGCGGAATCATGGAGAGTCTGCCCGAGGCGGAGAGGCCGATTGCGCGGCGCGGTTAGGGAAAGTTCAGGACCTCAATCGACCCAGGCCGGAGCAAATGCAATAGTTCGAGGCCGCCGGATCGCCTTATCGAGTATCGCCACGCGATAGGCGCTGGCGAGAACGTCGGCCGGAAAAGGGCGGAGGGAGGGATCGTCGCTAAGCACATCTTCGATTCACTGCCGGCTTCGGAGGCACGCGCGCGTCGAGGAAGGCAAAGGAAATCCTTTTCCGCGGGCGAGCGAACCCCTCCCCTGCGGCCGAGCGCTCTCGTCCTATCGAGAAACGCTCCCGTGGCCTCAAGCGAAAGGACCGCCGTCAGCCGGCCGCCGCGACCGCGCGTTTCGCCATCACCCCGATGAGGTGCGCGCGATAGGCCGCGTCGGCGTGGATGTCCGAATTGAGGCCGTCCGCGGAGACCGAGAGGCCATCGAGCGCCGAGGGCGAGAAATTGGCGTTCAGCGCCGTTTCGAACGCGCTCAGGCGAAAAACGCCGTTCTGGCCGGCGCCCGTCACCGCGACCCGGACGCCATCCTTCGTCCTCGCGACAAAGACGCCGACCAGTGCGTAGCGTGACGCGGGATTGCGGAACTTCGTGTAAGCCGCTTTCTGCGGGATCGGAAAGCTGACTTGAGTGATGAGCTCGCCGGTCTCGAGCGCGGTCTCGAACAGGCCCTTGAAAAAATCCTGCGCGGGGATGCGGCGCTTGTTGGTGACGATCGTCGCGCCGAGCGCCAGAGCGGCGGCGGGATAATCGGCCGAGGGATCATTGTTGGCGATCGAGCCGCCGATCGTGCCCATGTTGCGGACATGCGGATCGCCGATGAGGCTCGCGAGCTCCGCAAGTCCGGGGATCGCCGCCTTCACGTCCTTGCTGGCGGCGACCTCGGCGTGCTTTGCCATCGCGCCGATCACGAGATTGTCGCCCCCGCGGGCGATGGCGGCAAGCTCCCGCAGGCCGTTGAGATCGACGAGCGCGGCCGGGGACGCGAGGCGCTGCTTCATGGTCGGCAGCAGCGTCATGCCGCCGGCCAGCGCCTTGGCGTCGGGGTTGGCGAGGTCGGCGACGGCGCCGGAAAGCGATTGCGGGCGATGATATTCAAAGGCGTACATTGGTCATTCTCCAAAAGCGGGGCGTGAGGGGCGAAAGCCTGTCGCCAGCGCCCTCACAAATTTCATTCCGCGGCGCGTTTCACAGCCTTCTGCGCGGCGCGCCAGACGGCCTGGGGCGTAGCGGGCATGGCGACGTCCTCGTGGCCGAGCGCATCGGTAAGCGCGTTGATGACCGCGGGGGGCGAAGCGATCGCGCCCGCTTCTCCGCAGCCTTTGATGCCGAGCGGATTTGAGGGGCACGGCGTCTCGATCGTGTCGACCTTGAACGAAGGCAAGTCGTCGGCGCGCGGCATGCAATAGTCCATGTAGCTCGCAGTCAGAAGCTGTCCGTCGCTATTGTAATGCGCGCTCTCGAGCAGCGCCTGGCCGACGCCCTGCGCGATGCCGCCGTGAACCTGGCCCTCGACGACCATCGGATTGATGAGCTTGCCGAAATCGTCGACCGCGGTCCATCTGTCGATCGTCACGACGCCGGTCTCGGGATCGATTTCGAGTTCACAGATGTGGACGCCCGCGGGGAAGGTGAAGTTCGTCGGGTCCCAGAAGGCGGTCTCTTTCAGGCCCGGCTCCAGTTCCTGGCCATCGAACTTGTGCGCGGTGTAGGCGTTCAGCGCCACCGACCCGAAATCGATCGATTTGTCGGTGCCCTTGACGGTGAACTTCCCGTCCTTGAACTCGATGTCGCCTTCGGAAGCCTCGAGCACGTGGCCTGCGACCTTCTTGGCCTTGGCCTCGATCTTGTCGAGCGCCTTGGAAATGGCGGCCATGCCGACCGCGCCCGAGCGGGAGCCATAGGTCCCCATGCCGAATTGCACCTTGTCCGTGTCGCCATGGACGATCGACACGTTCTCCATCGGGATGCCGAGGCGATCGGAGACGAGTTGCGCGAAGGTGGTCTCGTGGCTTTGTCCGTGGCTGTGCGAGCCGGTGAGGACTTCGACCGTGCCGATCGGGTTCACCCGCACTTCCGCCGATTCCCACAAGCCCACGCCCGCGCCGAGCGAGCCGACCGCCTTGGACGGAGCCAGACCGCAAGCCTCGATGTAAGCGGAGACGCCGACGCCGCGCAGCTTGCCCTTGGCGGCGGAGGCGGCCTTCCGTTTGCCGACCCCCTTGTAGTCGGCGAGCGCGAGCGCCTTGTCGAGCGCCTGCCCATAATCGCCGATGTCGTAATTGAGCAGAACCGGCGTCTGGTGAGGGAACGACTTGACGAAATTCTGGCGGCGGAATTCCACCGAGTCCTTCCCCGTCTCGCGGGCTGCGAGCTCGACGATGCGCTCGATGAGGAACGTCGCCTCCGGCCGGCCCGCGCCGCGGTAGGCGTCGACTGGCGCGGTGTTGGTGTAGACCGCATCCACTTCGCAATAGATGTTGGGAATATCGTACTGGCCCGATAGCAGGAGGCCGTAGAGATATGTCGGCACTGACGACGAGAACGTCGACATATAGGCGCCGAGATTGGCGATCGTGTGGACGCGCAGGCCGGTGATCTTGCCCGCGGCGTCGAGCGCGAGCTCGGCGTGGCTCACATGATCGCGCCCATGCGCGTCGGAGACGAAGGATTCCGTGCGCTCAGCTGTCCATTTGACCGGCCGGTCGATCTTCTTCGCCGCCCAGGCGCAGACGGTCTCCTCGGGGTAGATGAAGATCTTGGAGCCGAAGCCGCCGCCGACGTCGGGCGCGATGACCCTCAGCTTGTGCTCGGGCGCGAGCCCGATGAAAGCGGAGAGGACGAGTCTCGCCACATGCGGATTCTGGCTGGTGGTGAACAGCGTCGTGGCGTCGATCCCCGAATCGTATTCGGCCACGGCGGCGCGCGGCTCCATGGCGTTGGGGATCAGCCGGTTGTTCAAAAGATCGAGCTTCGTCACATGCGCCGCCGACGCGAAGGCCGCGTCCGTCGTCGCCTTGTCGCCAATGTGCCAGTTGAAGATCGTATTCAGGGGCGCGACGTCGTGCAGCTGCGGTTGGCCGGGGCTCGCCGCCTTCGCCGTGTCGACCACGGCCGGCAATTCCGAGTAGCTGACCTCGATCTTCTCGGCCGCGTCGCGCGCCTGAGCGAGCGTGTCGGCGATGACGACGGCGACGTGGTCGCCGACATAGCGCACCTTCCCTTGCGCCAGCGCCGGATGGGCGCCCGCTTTCATCGGCGATCCGTCCTTAGAATGGATCATCCAGCCGCAAATGAGGCCTCCCACCTTGTCGGCCGCGATATCGTCGCCGGTGAGGACCGCAACCACGCCCGGCGATTTCAGCGCTGCTGACGCATCGATCTTGTCGATCGTCGCGTGGGCGTGCGGCGAGCGCAGGAAATAGGCGTAGGCCTGGCCGGGGCGATTGAAGTCATCGACATAGCGGCCTTTGCCGGTGATGAAGCGGATGTCTTCGGTGCGTTTGACCGAGGCGCCGATGGCTGTCACGCCCATGATGTTTCTCTCCCTGAAACGGCTCGAAACGTCTTTTTTTATTCGGCGGCCTGGCGAGTTCCGGCGGCGCCCATCTCGCGCGCACCCTGAGCGATCGCCTTCACGATATTGTGGTAGCCGGTGCAGCGGCAGATGTTGCCGTCGAGGCCGTGGCGGATCGCAATTTCATCGAGGTTCGGTCCTTGGCGATTGGCGAGGTCGATCGCGGCCATGATCATGCCCGGCGTGCAGAAGCCGCATTGCAGGCCATGATTGTCTTGGAATGCCTGCTGCATCGGATGCAGCTTGCCATTCGTGGCGAGGCCCTCGATCGTCGTCACCTGCGCGCCCTCGCAGCTCGCCGCCAGCACCGTGCAGGACTTGATCGCGCGTCCGTCGACGTGGACGACGCAGGCGCCGCACTGCGACGTGTCGCAGCCGACATGGGTGCCGGTGAGGCGCAGATTCTCGCGCAGGAACTGCACGAGCAGCGTACGCGGATCGACGTCGCCCGACGCGGGGCGGCCGTTTACCGCCATGGAGACATGAATCATTCCAGTATCCTCCTGAACCAAGATTTCTTTGCCGCCCCTTCAGGGGCCGGCTCGCCCGGCGGCTCGGCCGCGGCGGGCTCGCCCGCGGCGGCGGGCGCGGCTGCGCTCGTAGCGATCGCGGCGAAATTCGCGAAGAATTTGTCGGCCATGCCCTTGGCGACGCCGTCGATCAGGCGTGCGCCGAGCTGGGCCATCTTGCCCCCGACATGCGCCTCGACGTCGTATTTGAGCAGCGTCCCGCCGGGCGCGTCGGCGAGCGACACCTTTGCGCCGCCCCTGGCGAAGCCGGCGACGCCGCCCTCGCCTTCGCCCTTGATGGTGTAACCCACCTGCGGGACGATGTCGGAAAGTTCGACCTTGCCTTTAAAGGTGGCGGAGACCGGTCCGATCTTCGTCTTCACGACCGCGGCGAAGCCGTTGTCGCCGGTCCTCTCAAGCGATTCGCACCCTGGAATGCAGGACTTGAGCACCTCGGGGTCGTTGAGCAACTCCCAAACTTTGGGCCGGTCGGCGGGCAGGGTCGTTTCGCCCGTCATCGTCATCGCCATGAACGCTTCCTTGCCTCCCGGGATGGGTCCGATCCGTCGCGACGCTTGCGGTCGCAAGATTCGAAGATAAGCGATCGGCGCGCCAACAGCATTTCGCAACGCGCGAGAAATATCAAGCCGCCGGCGAATCTTCCGGGCAACGCCTGCGCGGCGATCTCGCTATATTTTTTCGACTATTACGGTGCGGCTCGGCATTTCGAGGCTCATTCGGCGATCCAGCGCGCCGGCAAGGTCGCGCCTGGGTCGCGCCGTCCTCGGGTTGCCGCAGACGATCGCGCCAGCTAGGTTGTGGAATGCGGGGCATGGCGTGAGCGCGTAGCCTCGAGGGGTCGAGAACGCAGAAAAGACAGGGCGGCCGAGCGTCGATGGCACGTTTCCTGCGAAGCGGAGAGAAACAGGAGGGCGGGTTGGCGCATGGATAATTTCCTGCAGCAGCTGATCAACGGGCTCACGCTGGGGTCGATCTACGGACTGATCGCCATCGGCTACACGATGGTTTACGGCATCATCGGCATGGTCAATTTCGCCCATGGCGACTTGTTCATGCTGTCGGCCTTCATCGCGTTGATCATATTCATGATCCTGACCCAGATTCTGCATGTGGGGTCGCTGCCGCTTGTATTTCTCGTGGTGCTGGTCGCCGCCATGGCGCTGACCGGCCTATGGAACTGGGCGATCGAACGGCTGGCCTACCGGCCGTTGCGCGGGTCGTTTCGCCTGGCCCCGCTCATTTCGGCGATCGGCATGTCGATTTTTCTGTCAAATTTCGTCCAGGTCGTTCAGGGGCCGCGCAATAAGCCCGCGCCGCAACTGCCAAACCATGTCTTCAACCTGACCGGAGGCGTCTACGACGTGACGCTTTCGGTGCGTCAGATCTTGATCGTGGCCGTGACGGCTGTCCTGCTCGCCGCGTTCTGGTACATCGTCAAATACACTTCCCTCGGGCGGGCGCAGCGGGCCTGCGAGCAGGACAGCAAGATGGCGGCGCTGCTGGGCATCGACGTCGACGCGACGATTTCGATCACCTTCATCATGGGCGCGGCCCTGGCGGCGGTCGCCGGGGTCATGTTTGTCATCTACTACGGCGTCGTCAATTTCGCCGACGGTTTCGTGCCCGGCGTCAAAGCCTTCACCGCCGCGGTGCTGGGCGGCATCGGCTCGTTGCCGGGCGCCGTTCTGGGCGGCCTCCTGATCGGGCTCATCGAGGTGTTCTGGTCGTCCTATTTCACCACCGACTACAAGGACGTCGCCGCGTTCATGATCCTGGCGATCACGCTGATCTTCCTGCCCTCGGGCATTCTCGGCAGGCCGGAAGTCGAGAAGGTTTAAGCCATGAGCGCGCCTTCGCAAGCCTCGGAGATCGCGACCCCCGGCGAGACCGCGACCCAGCTCGTTCCCGCCCTCCGCAACGCTGCGGCGGCGGCGCTCGTCGCCTTCGGCCTTTGCTTTCCGATCATCAGCTACCGCGCCGAAGCGAACATCAACAACGAACTCGTGCTGGGCGGCCGATGGCCGCTTTCGTTCGCCATCTCGGCGATCGTTTTCGTGTTCGTTTTCTTACGCCAGATGGCGCGCGCGGACTGGCGCATCTGGTTCGACCGCGTGGGCTCCGCGCTGGCCGGGGGCATGGGCGGCGCGCTGGCGCAGGCGGCGCGGGAAGGCGAGGGCACGGCCCCGCCGTCAGCCGCGCGGATCGCCTTCGGTCGGTATTTCGGTCCCTTCGTGCTCGGGCTCGTCATCCTGTTCCCGATCATCTCGCTTGGCCTTCTCGGGCCTCAGGGATCCCTCAAGTGGATCAACAATTACGGCGTCCAGATTCTGATCTACGTGATGCTGGGCTGGGGGTTGAACATCGTGGTCGGCCTCGCGGGCCTGCTCGATCTCGGCTACGTCGCCTTCTACGCCGTCGGCGCCTATTCCTACGCGCTGCTGTCGACGACGTTCGGCCTTTCGTTCTGGATCTGCCTGCCGCTCGCCGGAATCCTCGCGGCGATGTGGGGGGTCATTCTGGGCTTTCCGGTTCTCAGGCTCAGAGGCGACTATCTGGCCATTGTGACGCTGGCGTTCGGCGAAATCATCCGCATGGTGCTGATCAACTGGGTCGATCTGACCAACGGCTACGCCGGCATCAGCGAGATTCCCCACGTATCGTTCTTCGGCATTCCTTTCACTGACGACGACGACGGGTTCGCCGCGATCTTTCATCTGCCCTACACGCCGATCTACCGCACGATCTTTCTCTTCTATCTGATCCTCGCGCTCGCCCTCCTCACCAACTTCGTGACGATTCGTCTGCGCCGGCTGCCGATCGGGCGGGCCTGGGAGGCGCTTCGCGAGGACGAAATCGCCTGCCGGTCGCTCGGCATCAACACCACCAACACCAAGCTCACCGCCTTTGCGCTGGGCGCGATGTTCGGCGGCTTCGCCGGTTCATTCTTCGCCGTCCGGCAGGGATTCGTGAGCCCCGAAAGTTTCACCTTCATCGAGTCGGCGACGATCCTCGCCATCGTCGTGCTCGGCGGCATGGGCTCGCAGCTTGGCGTCGCGATCGCCGCCGCTGTGATGATCGGCGTTCCCGAGCTTATGCGTGAACTGGAATGGATGAAGGCGATATTCGGCCAGGATTTCGATCCGACTCAGTATCGCATGCTGCTGTTCGGCGCGGCGATGGTCGTGATGATGATCTGGAAGCCGCGCGGCCTCGTTTCGACGCGCCTGCCGTCGATCTTCCTCAAGGAGCGAAAGGCCGTGTCTGGCGATCTGGTCAAAGAGGGACACGGCTAAATGAATTGGCTGACCGGCCCGCTGCTCGCGGTTGAAAACCTCACGATGCGGTTCGGCGGCCTCGTCGCGGTGAACGCCTTCAGCTTTTCGGTCGGGCGAGGCGACATCACCGCGCTCATAGGGCCCAACGGCGCCGGCAAGACGACCGTCTTCAACTGCGTCACCGGGTTCTACAAGCCGACCGAGGGGCGCCTCGCCCTTGCCCGCGATGGCGTCGCGACGCCGGACGACATCGCCGCCGCCACCCGATCGAGCGGGCGCCATGCGACCACGCCGAACGGCGAGCTCTTTCTGCTCGAGCGTATGCCCGACCACGAAATCGCCCGCAAGGCGCGCGTCGCGCGCACATTCCAGAACATCCGCCTGTTTCAGGGCATGACGGTGCTGGAAAACCTGCTGGTCGCCCACCACAATCCGCTCATGCTGGCGAGCGGGCTCACCGTGCTTGGGCTGATCGGCGCGCCGAGCTATCGCCGCAAGGAGGCGGATTGCATCGAGCGGGCGAAATACTGGCTGGAGAAAATCGATCTCAGCGACCGCGCCGACGATCCCGCCGGCGAACTGCCCTACGGCGCCCAGCGCCGGCTGGAAATCGCCCGCGCGATGTGCACCGATCCGGTGCTTCTCTGCCTTGATGAACCGGCCGCCGGACTCAATCCCCGTGAATCCGCCGATCTTAATGCGCTCCTGCGCTCGATCCGCGCCGACCACAACACCTCGGTGCTCCTAATCGAGCATGACATGTCGGTCGTCATGCAGATCTCCGATCACGTGGTCGTGCTCGACTATGGCGTCAAGATCGCCGACGGCACGCCGGAGGAGGTGCGCGCCGATCCGAAGGTGATCGCGGCCTATCTCGGGGTCGAGGACGAGGAAGAGGTCGAACAAATCGAAAAGGAGTTGGAGCAGTGAGCGTGGCGGGCGCGGCCGCGCCGACGCCGCTTCTGCAACTGCGCGGGATCGAGACGTTCTACGGCAAGATCCAGGCGCTCAGGGGCATCGACATCGATGTCAACAAGGGCGAAATCGTCACCCTGATCGGAGCCAACGGCGCCGGCAAGTCGACGACCATGATGACCATTTTCGGCGCGCCCCGCGCGCGGCGCGGCCGGATCACCTTCGATGGCCGGGACATCACGAACCTGCCGACGCACATGATCGCGCGGCTCCAGATCGCCCAGTCGCCGGAGGGACGTCGCATCTTTCCGCGCATGACCGTGTTCGAAAATTTGCAGATGGGCGCCTCGATCAACAATTTCGCCTATTTCGACGAGGATCTGGAGCGCGTGTTCACGCTTTTTCCGCGCCTCAAGGAGCGCGCGCCGCAGCGCGGGGGCACGCTGTCGGGCGGCGAACAGCAGATGCTGGCGATCGGGCGGGCGCTCATGAGCCGGCCCCGCCTGCTGCTTCTGGACGAACCGTCGCTCGGTCTTGCTCCGCTCGTGGTCAAGCAGATCTTCAAAGTGATCGGCGAACTCAACGCGCGCGAAGGCCTCACCGTTTTTCTGGTCGAGCAGAACGCCTTTCACGCGCTGAAACTCGCCCATCGCGGCTATGTGATGGTCAATGGCGCGATTACCATGCAAGGCGCCGGCGCCGAATTGCTCGCGCGCCCCGAAGTGCGGGCCGCATATCTCGAGGGGGGGCATTGATGGGCGGCTTCCTGTGGTCGGATGTGCACTACGGCATCTTCACCTTTATCGTCCTCACGCTGGCGCTGGGCGGAGCTGGCGCCTGGGCGACCGGAAGGGCTGTCGCCAAGACCTGGCGGCCGCTCGCGATGCTGGCGCCCTACATGGTCTTTCTCGCCGCGGCGGTGCGCTTTCTTCACTATGCGCTTTATGGCGAGCCGCTGCTTTCGGTTCCGCTCTTCATCAGCGCCTTGATCTGGATGATCATAGCCGGCGCGCTCGGCTATCGGTCGATGCGAGCGACGCAGATGGCCACCCAATATTCTTGGGCATATGAAAGTTCGGGGCTGAACTGGCGCGTCAAAGGGAATGGCTGAACATCGCCTAAAGGCTGATCAAACCTTTGTGTTTTTTAAGGTGACTCTTGACCAAAAACAAGAAAGTATCGGCCTTCAAGGTGGAATTTTTCTTCTGCCGACGGGCGTCAGGGAGGGCCGGGCGCCCGCAACTCATGGGAGTAACTGAATGACTAAACATTGGTTGTCTGGGGTGGCGCTCGCCGCCGCCCTGGCGTTTTCTGGCGCGGCCAGCGCACAGATCAAGATGGGCGTCGCCGGCCCGATCACTGGACCCAACGCCGCCTTCGGCGCCCAGCTTGTGCAAGGCACGACCCAGGCGGTCGAGGATATCAACAAGGCCGGTGGCATTCTCGGCCAGCAGATCACACTCGAGCAAGGCGACGACGTCTCCGATCCCAAGCAGGGCGTTTCGGTCGCCAACAAGTTCGTCGGCGATGGCGTCAAGTTCGTTGTCGGCCACTTCAATTCCGGCGTGACCATCCCCGCTTCCGACGTCTATGCGGAAAACGGCATCCTGTTCATCACCCCCTCGGCCACCAATCCCAAGATCACGGACCGCAAGCTGTGGGACGCGTTCCGCACCTGCGGGCGTGACGACCAGCAGGGCATGTTGTGGGCCGAGCTCGCGCGCGACAAGCTCAAGGGCAAGAAGATCGCCGTCGTGCACGACAAGACGACCTACGGCAAGGGCCTCGCCGACGCGGCGCTCGACAACATGCACAAGTTCGGCATCAAGGAAGTGATGTACGAAGGCGTCAACACCGGAGAGAAGGACTATTCGGCCATCGTCTCCAAGATCAAGGCGTCGGGCGCCGACTATCTGATGTGGGGCGGCCTGCATACCGAAGGCGGCCTCATCATCCGCCAGATGCGCGACCAGGGCATGAAGACGGTCATGATCTCGGGCGACGGCATCACCGACAACGAGTTCTCGCAGATTGGCGGACCGGGCGTCGAAGGCACCTTGATGTCATTCGGTCCCGACCCGCGTCAGAACCCCGCCGCCAAGGACGTGGTCGCCGAGTTCAAGGCGAAGAACTTCGATCCGGAAGCCTATACGCTCTACTCCTACGCTGCCGTCCAGATCATGAAGCAGGCGGCGGAAAAGGCCAAGTCGCTCGATCCGAAGAAGGTCGCGGCTGCCATGCATTCGGGCATGACCTTCAACACGGTGATCGGCCCGATCGCCTTCGACAAGAAGGGCGACCGCACCAGCGTCGACTACGTCTGGTACACCTGGGAGAAGGGGCCCGACGGCAAGATCACTTACGTGCAGAACAAGTCTTAAGGCGTCTGGCTGCCTGGCGGTTCAGCGCCTGGCGGCCTTAAACTCCTGACGCGAATGAGGAAACCCGCCGTCCCCGGCGGGTTTCTTTTTTGCCGCCTCAACCGATCTGGCCGAACTGCGGAAACGTCTCGATCAGCCACAGCGAAATGCTTTGAAAGCCGCCAGTCAGAAACAGAACGCCGGTCGCCACGAGCAGGACGCCGACGGCCTTCTCGATGCGGCCGAACTGTTTGCGCAGTTGGAGCGAGGCGCGCATGAACGGACCCATCGCCGCGGCGGCGGCAATGAAGGGCAACCCTAGCCCAAGGCTATAGACGGCAAGCAGAGCCGCGCCGCTGGCGGCGGTGTCTCTGCTGCCAGCGACGGCCAGAATGGTGGCCAGGATCGGGCCGATGCAGGGAGTCCAGCCGATCGCGAAGGCGAAGCCCATCGGATAGGCGCTCCATAGGCCAGCCGGCTTCTCGAGCTCCAGGCGCTTCTCGCGCAGCATCGCGCCGATCTGGAAGACCCCGAGAAAATGCAGGCCCATCAGGATTACGCCGATCCCCGCTGCGATCGACAGCGCATGGCTCCATTGCCTGAGCAGCGTCCCCAACACCGACGCCGTCGCCCCCAGGGCGACGAACACGGTCGAGAAGCCAGCGACGAACAGCAATGCGGTGACGAGAATATCGCGCCTCGCCTTCACCTCGCTCTCGTCGGCCAGGGCTTCGACGCTCGCCCCCGCGAGATAGCAGAGATAGGGCGCCGCGAGCGGCAGCACGCACGGCGAAACAAATGAGAGCAGACCCGCGCCGAACGCGGCGGGAATTGAGACGTCGGCCATGGCCTAAGAAATGGGGCATCGACGGCACCGCGTCAAATCGCGCGGAGACGCCCGCCCCGGGAATCGCGGATACGGGCGATCCGCCTGCCGCAGGTGGAAAAGGGCCGCCTGAACGCGGCCCGGCCGTGCAACGATCAGCGACGATCAGAAAGCGCCGGGTCCGGCGGAGACCGAAGCCCGGCGTCGCATCGCCTGGCCTCTCATGGCCTGGCGGCGGCGGGCCACGAAGCCAAGGCCGACGAAACCCGCGAGCATCAGCATCCATGTCGCGGGCTCGGGCACGGAGCCTACGAAAGCGGTCGCAGGGAGCGCGGCATGGCCCGAGATGGCAAACATCAGGCTCCGGTTCTGGATCGCCTCGTTGATGTCTCCGATCGCCGATTCGTTGAGCCCGAACACAAGCGGCTGAAACGGATTGGCTGTGTTGGGAGTGAGAATGGGATCGTCATAGACCGGACCGGCCGCCAGAGCATCGTAGAGACTCGTGTTCGGACTGAAGTTGACCTCGAGCTGAGAGAGCAGATCCGTCGCCCCGAACAGAGTGTAATCCATTGTCGCGTTGATCAAGCCGGCGTTAAGGGTCAAACTCGCCGACGTAACGCTCGCAGTCGAGCCCAAACGGGAGAGATCGAAGGCGAAATAATTATTGTAAGACGCGTTGTTATAAAGGCCGACCACATAGTTCGAGTTGGCGCCCAGGGGGCCGCCGATATTAAATGAATTGTCGCTGACCCATCCCTGGAAGCCGTCAGTGCTCAGGCTGACCGTCTTTCCGCCCACTTGAAGCGTGAGGGTGGCGTAATCAGCCGAAGGGCCCGTGCAGGCGAAGGCGTAGGCCCCCGGCGCAGTCACGCAAGCCGGCGCGGCGTCCGCCTGCGTCGATCCACTCAGGAGCGCCGAGCACAGACCGACGGCGGCAACGGCCCCCGTGAGCGCCATCCGTCGCGCCATGACCCAGTTCATCGCACCCAGCCGCAAAACGAGTTCAACCTCGCCACAACCACGACGTTGCGTAAACCCCTAAGCTCCCTCACTCGCATGGTCAAGCGACTCTCCGCCGCTCGAGGGGTGGTCATGAAAATCGCGGTCGGCCATAATGTCATGCCGCCGATCCCGTGGACGAGCGCCAATGGTCTCAAGGTTCAACGGCAAGGCGCAATGAGTGGAGCGCGATAGCCATGGATCCTGTTGTCCTATCCCGGATCCAGTTCGCATGGGTCATCGCCTTCCATTTCCTGCTGCCGGCATTCACCATCGGACTCGCCGCCTTCATCGCGGTCCTCGAGGGAATCAATCTTTTCACCGGGCGCGAGATCTATCTTCGCATCTCGACGTTCTGGATCAAGATTTTCGCGGTGTCGTTCGGCATGGGCGTCGTTTCGGGCATCGTCATGCCGTTCCAGATCGGCACGAACTGGAGCCGCTACTCCGACGCCACCGCCAACGTTCTCGGGCCGCTGCTGGCCTATGAGGGCCTGACCGCCTTCTTCCTGGAGGCGGCTTTCCTCGGCGTGCTGTTGTTCGGACGCAAGCTCGTGCCGCCCTGGGCGCATTTCGTCGCGGCCTTGATGGTCACCTTCGGGACGCTCTTTTCGACCTTCTGGATCCTCGCCACCAACAGCTGGATGCAGACGCCGGCCGGCTATGAGATCGTCGACGGTCGCTTTTTTCCGAAGGACTGGCTGCAGATCATCTTCAGCCCGTCCTTCCCCTACCGGCTGGCCCACACGGTCGATGCGGTCTACATCACCACCGGCTTCATCGTTGTCGGCGTCGCGGCCTCCTATCTCAGGCACGGGCGATTCGTCGCGGAAGCGCGCACCATGCTGTCGATGACGCTGTGGCTCCTCACCGTGCTCGTGCCCCTTCAGTTTTTCCTGGGCGACGCGCATGGCCTCAACACGCTCAAGTATCAGCCGGCGAAACTGGCGGCGATCGAGGCGATCTGGGACACCCATGGCCGCGTTCCCCTCAATCTGTTCGCCATCCCCGACGAGAAGGCCGAAATGGACCGTGACGTTATCGCGATCCCGGACCTCGGCAGCCTCATTCTGACCCACGACCCCAACGGGGTGGTGCATGGCCTCAAGGACTTCCCCGCCGACCAGCGCCCCTCGCCGATCATCGTTCCCTTCTTCGGCTTCCGGATCATGGTGGGAATTGGCGTCCTCATGCTCGCAATGGTGGTCACGAGCCTATGGCTGCGCTGGCGGGGCGATCTCTTCCACGCCGATTGGTTTCTCCGCTGCTGCACGCTGGCCTCGCCGCTTGGCTTCATTGCGGTGACGGCGGGCTGGGCGACGACTGAGGTCGGCCGCCAGCCCTGGACGGTGTACGGGCTCCTGCGCACGCGCGACTCCGTGTCGCCTTCGCTCACCGGGTTGGACGTCGGCATTTCGCTTGCCGGCTATTCCGTCGTGTATCTTGTCATGTTTTCGGCCGGCTTCGCGTTGATGGTAAGACTGGTCCGACAGGGCCCCGGCGAGGCCGCGGACGAGCCGGAGCCGATTGAAAGCGGACGCCCGTCGAGACCCGTCCAGGCGCTCCCGGCGACCGGACCGGGGGGCCGGCTATGAGCTCTCTCGCTCTCGATTTCGTGCCGGTCTGGACGCTCGTCCTGGGGATCGGCGTCTTCTTCTATGTGCTGCTGGACGGCTTCGATCTGGGCGTCGGCATCCTCTATGGCTTCGCGCCCGATCTGAATTCGCGCAACCTGGTCATGAACTCGATCGCGCCGATCTGGGACGGCAACGAAACCTGGCTCGTTCTTGGCGGGCTCGCACTGATGTCGGCTTTCCCGCTCGCCTTCGCGATCATCATGCCCGCGGTCTATTTCCCGATCGCCATCATGCTGCTGGCGCTGGTCTTCCGCGGCGTCGCCTTTGAATTTCGCTACCGCGACGCCGAACATCGGACCTTCTGGGATCACGCGTTCAATTACGGCTCCGTTGTCGGCGCCTTCGCGCAGGGCATCGTCCTCGGCGCGTTCATTCAAGGCTTCCAGACGGAAGGTCGCCGCTTCTCCGGCGGCTCGTTCGACTGCTTCACGCCATTCTCGCTGCTCACGGGCGTCGCCCTCGTATTCGGCTACGGCCTGCTTGGCGCCGGCTGGCTGATCTTAAAGACCGAAGGCGCGCTTCAGGATTGGGCCCGGGCGCTGGGGCGCCGTGCCCTGATCGGCGTTCTGATCGCCATCGCAATGGTGAGCCTGTGGACGCCTTGGGCGAAGCCTGAGATCGCCGCGCGGTGGTTCTCCTGGCCCAATATCGTGATCCTGGCGCCGGTGCCGATCATCACCGCGCTGATCGCCTATTGGGAGTGGCGGTCGCTCAACAACCGCTCCGAGGCGGCGCCGTTCATCGGCGCGGTCCTGCTATTCGTGATGTCTTATCTCGGGCTCGCGATCAGCCTCTTCCCGCTGATCGTGCCGTACAAATTCACCCTCTGGGACGCGGCTTCCTCGCCATCGACGCAGGCCTTTTTGCTTGTCGGAACGGTGTTCCTGCTGCCCGTCATCCTCATGTACACGGGCTGGTCCTATTGGGTGTTTCGCGGCAAGGTCCGCGCCGACCTGGGCTATCACTAAGGGCGCGACAGGTCGCGGACGCCTTCCCTCTCAAGACGGGTCTCCTCCTCACGTACCCCAAAGTAGGGCGGCGGCCTCAGCGCTTGCGAAAGACGACGGCAAGGTTGTTCGCGGGCATGTCATGGATCTCGTCCAGCTCGAGACCCGCGGCGCTCGCAAGATCCACAACGTCTTCCAGGTAGCGGACGCCCCATTCCGGATTCCTGGCCTTGAGTTGCCCGTCAAAGGCTTCGTTGCCAGGGGAGGTGTGCTGTCCTTGCCGACGATACGGGCCGTAGAGAAAGAGGATGCCGCCGGGAGCGATGACCGCGCTGGCGCCGCGCAACAAGGCCTCCGCCGCCGACGGAGGAGCGATGTGAATCATGTTGATGCAGACGACGGCCGCCACGTCATGAGCCGGCCAGCTCGCGTCGTATACGTCGAGACGGAGCGGCGCGCTGACGTTTGGCGGGGTCGCTTGCCCCAGCCAGCCCGCGATCGATTTCAGCGCGTCGGCGTCTCGCTCCGTGGGCAACCAGCGGATGTGCGGCAGGACCTCGGCGAAATGAAGGACGTGCTGCCCCGTACCGCTGCTGACCTCCAGCACCTCGCCTTGCGCCGGCAATACGCGCATGAGGATCTCGGCAATCGGCCCCTTGTTGCGTTCAGCCGAGGGACTGACAAGGCGTCCGTCAGCCAGTTCTTCCGCATTTTCGCAACGCATTTTGATCGGTCCCCCAAGGCGTGGTGGTCAGGCGGTGTGACGTCGATCATGCGATGACCACCCCTGTCTGAGCGATGATCGATCGAAATTCGGCGACGTCAATCCATTGAGGCGACCAGTTCGTCGAGCTGATCGAGGGTCAGGCGCATGCCGCGCTCCATGCCCGACGCCAGCGCGCCTTCCAGCGCTTCCTTGCTCGGGAAACGCTGGTGCAGGGTGAGACGTGTTCTCCCCCGGCTCTCCTCAAAGATGAGAGTCGCGACGACATCGCCGAGGTCGGCCATCCGCTCATAAAGCTGGGTGAGGACGAGCCGCGAGGGCGGATCCACCTCGAGATACCGGCCCGAAAACACCTCGGGATCCTTTGGGTCGCGCCCGAAGGCGAAGCGATAGGCGCCGCCCACGCGCAGGTCCTGTTCGCACTCGAAGAGCGATACGCCCGTGGACTTGGGCGCCCACCAACGCTTCAGGAGATCCGGCCTCGTCCATGCGTCAAAGACGATATGCGCCGGCGCATCGAACGTGCGGGTGACGGTGAGCTCACGGTCGCTCGTCCGCTCGACGATTGTTTCGTTCTTCGCGGCGCTCTGATCCGCGGTTGTGTGCTGCATCCGCTTACGCCTTCTGCTTAAGTTCCTCGACGATTTCGTCCAGCGCCTCGAAACGGTCTTCCCAGACGTGCCGATAAGTATCGAGCCACTCGTGAAGCTGCTTCAGGGGCTCAGCGCGCAGTCTGTAGAACCGTTGCTGCGCGCGCGGCTCCATCGCCACCAGGCCCGCAGCCTTGAGAACCTTGAGGTGCTGTGAAGCCTGCGATTGCCGGAGCTTCAAGCGGACATGGATGTCGTTCACCGGCCGGGGTCCTGCCCGAAGCAGTTCGACGATCCGAAGGCGATTGGGTTCGCTCAGCGCGGCGAGGGTTTCCGGGTTCATTCGAGTATATCATCATACATGAATATTCATGTCAACGAATATAATGCGCCGATCCCAACACCACGGCGCGCTGGAGTTCAGGCATCGCCGTCCGCCAGCCTAACCTCGGATTGAGGTGACTCGTTAATCGCGCCCCAACCCATTGAAAAGATGGAATCCGGACTCCCAAATGGCGTCGCGGTCCAGGAGCCGCTATGGACGTGTCGTCCGTCCGACAATGGGCCGGAAGGAGGCGTCCGCACTTGCCCGAACCCGCTCCTATCTTCGATGTCGTCATCGCCGGCGGAGGCCCCTCCGGACTGGCGTTCGCCGCCTCGATCAAGCAGGCGATGGGAGAAGGCGTCTCCGTGGCCGTCGTCGATCCGGCGGCGCCGGCGGGGGTCAGCGCGCACCCTTTGCGCACGGTCGCGATCGCCGAGGGGCCGCGGCGCCTGCTCGAACAGGTCGGCGCCTGGGCGGCGATCGAGCCGAAAGCCCAGCCGATCCTGTCGATGGAGATCATGGACGGGGAGGTGCGCGACGCCGTCCGCCTGCCCCACCTCAATTTCAGCGCGAAAGACGAGCCGCTCGCGCATATGGCGTTCAACGACGATGTCGCCGGCGCGCTCTCTGCGCTGTGCGAGAGGCTCGGGGTCCAGCGCATCACGGGCTCCGTTGCACAATGGGCTCCGGGCAAGCACGTCGGGGAGCTTGGGCTGTCCGACGGTCGCGCGTTGCGCGCGCGTCTCGCGGTCGCCGCCGACGGCGCGCGCTCGAAACTCGCTCGCCTCGCCGATATCGTGACGGTCGGCTGGGACTACGACCAGGCGGGCATGGTCGCGACGGTCGCCCACGAGCGCGATCACGAGGGGCGCGCGGAGCAGCATTTCCTGCCTGCCGGTCCATTCGCGATCCTGCCGCTTCCCGGCCGCCAGTCGAGCATCGTCTGGAACGAGCGCCGCGCCGACGCCAGCGTGCTGCTGGCTCTCGACCCCGAGGCGCTGACCCGCCAGCTTGAATACCGCTTCACGCCGAAACTGGGCGAAATCCGCCTCGCCTCCCGGGTCGAGGCTTTTCCGTTCCGTTTCCAGATTGCGCGGCGCTTCGTCGCCGAGCGGCTGGCGCTCGTTGGCGAGGCGGCCCATGTCGTGCATCCGGTGGCCGGGCAGGGCCTGAACCTCGGCTTGCGCGACGTCGCCGCGCTTGCCGAGACGGTCGTCGGCGAGATGCGGCTTGGCCTCGATCCCGGCGCGACCGCGCCGCTCGCCGCCTATCAGCGCCGGCGCCGCTTCGACATCGCGGCGAGCGGCCTCGGCCTCGACGCGCTGAACCGCCTCTTCTCCAACGATCTTGCGCCTCTACGCTTTACCCGCGATCTCGCGCTTCGCGCCGTCGATCGGGCGCCGGCGCTCAAGGATTTGTTGATCGCGGAGGCGGGCGGCGCGGGCAGCGGCGCGCCGAAGCTGCTGAGAGGTCTCGCGCTATGAGCCAGTCTGAGCCTTTAAGCCCGCGCACCCTCGCCGCTCAGGCTTTGGGGCTCATCGACGAGCGCACGCGCGCCATCGTGCCGCCGATCCATATCGCCACGACCTTCGAGCGCGACCCAGACAATCTCTATCGCAGCGGCAATTCCTATGGCCGCCCTGACAACGACACCGTGCGCGAGGCGGGGGCCGTCATTGGCGCGCTCGAGGGCGCAGCCGCTACGCTCGTCTTCGGCTCGGGCATGTCGGCGGCGATCACCGTTTTCCTCAGCCTTGGACCGGGCGCCCATGTGATTGCGCCGCGCGCGATGTATTGGGGTTTGCGCGCCTGGCTCGCCAATGAAGCGCCGGCGCTCGGACTAAGCGTTGATTTCGTCGACGCCGAGGATTTGCAGGCGCTCGCCGCGGCGCTGAAGCCGGGGGCGACGAAGCTCGTCTGGCTCGAGACGCCCAGCAATCCGCTATGGGGCGTGAGCGACATCGAAGGCGTGGGCGGCGCCGCCCATGCGGCGGGCGCGGCGCTGGCGGTCGACTCGACTTGCGCGACGCCCGTTTTCACCCGGCCGATCGCTCTCGGCGCCGACGTGGTGATGCACTCGGCGACGAAATATCTCAACGGCCATTCCGACGTCATTGCGGGAGCGCTGTGCTTCGCGCGGGACGGAGCGCTGAGTCAGCGCGCGCGAACGATCCGCCAATCGCACGGGATGATTCTGCATCCGTTCGAGGCGTTCCTCCTGATCCGGGGTTTGCGCACTCTCGACGTGCGGGTGCGCGCGGCGGCGGCGAACGCGATGGAGCTCGCGAACCGCCTCTCCAACCACGCGGCGGTGTCCGCGGTGCTCTATCCCGGACTTGCGCATCACCCCGGCCACGAGGTTGCGCGCCGCCAGATGAAGGGCGGGTTCGGGGGCATGCTGTCGGTCCGCGTCCGCGGCGCCGCGGAGGCTGCGATCGCGACCGCGGCCCGCGTGCGCCTGTGGAAGCGGGCGACTTCGCTTGGCGGGGTCGAATCGCTCATCGAACATCGCGCCTCGATCGAGGGGCCAAACTCGCCATGCCCGCCCGACCTCCTGCGGCTATCGGCCGGAATCGAGGCGGTCGAGGATCTCTGGCGCGATATCGATCAGGCGCTGACGGGGTAGAGACAAGGCCGCCTGATCGCTCGCCTGCTGCGTGGAAGGCGCCTCCGCGCCGCCACAAAATGGCCGAACAAACGCTTGAGCTCGTTCAACGGCCGTTAAGCTCAGACATGGCTTTGTTGGCGCTCTTCCGAAAGGGAAGGATTCGCGGCCGCCGGCAATTCCGGCGGGCTCGGACATCGGGAAAAACGAAGTCTATCGGGCCGGTCTCTGGACTTCGGCGTTGCGGCGCAGGCCGGGCGCTTGCGCAATTGGGAAAGGGTTCTCCATGCGTCCCCTACGGAACGGATTGGCCGCGGCGCTTCTCCTCGGAGCTTGCGCGCCGGTCGCATTCCTCGCGCCGGCCTTCGCCCAGACCTGCACCTGCCCGCCGGGCGGCGGAGGCTACGTGATCCAGGCGGACGAAGCGCCGCCACCCCTGCCGGAGTACGACCAGCCGCCCATTCCCGCTCCCGGCTACTACTGGACGCCGGGCTACTGGGCCTGGAACAATTACGATTACTATTGGGTGCCCGGATCGTGGGTCGAGCCGCCGCAGCCGGGATTGTTGTGGACGCCGGGTTATTGGGCTTTTGTCGGCGGCGCCTACGCCTTCAGGCCCGGCTATTGGGGACCGCGCGTCGGATTCTACGGCGGGATCGACTACGGATACGGCTATGGCGGCGACGGCTATCAGGGCGGCCGCTGGGACAACAACCGCTTCTTCTACAACACCAGCGTGAACAATATTGGCGGCGCTCGCATCGCCAACGTCTATCATCAGCCGATCCTCGCCAACCCTGCCGCCAATCGCGCAAGCTTCAACGGCGGGCCCGGCGGGATGGCGGCGAAGCCGACCAGCGAACAATTGCTGGCGGAGAAGGAGACGCATGTCCGCGCGACAAAGCTGCAAGTCAATCAGGCCCGCGACGCGGGAATGAGAAGCGAGCAGTTCGTGTCCACGAATCGGGGCAAGCCGGCGGTCGCGGCGACCGAGCGTCCGGGGCAGTTCAAGGGCAAGGGCGTGGTTCCCGCCAGGGCGGCCGGCAAGGGCGCAGAGGCGACTCCGGCCGATATGAGGGAAAAGCCGGCGGCTCTCGAGAAGCCGCTCACGCCAGGAGCGGCGCCCGGCGCGGCGAAGGTCGAAGAGAAGCGCGCTCCGGCCGAGACGCTCGTCAAGCCCGAGACCGCGCCGAACCCGCCAAAGGCCGAAGAGAAGCGGCCCCCGGCTGAGAAGCTGGCCAAGCCGGAAGCCGCGCCCGGCGCGCCAAAGGCCGAAGAGAAGCGGGCCCCCGCTGAGAAGCTGGCCAAGCCCGAGGCCGCGCCGGCCCCGCCAAAGGCTGAAGAGAGGCGGCCCCCCGCTGAGAAGCTGGCCAAGCCGGAAACCGCGCCGAACCCGCCGAAGATCGAGGAGCGGCGCCCAGCGATTGAGAAGGCCGCCAGGCCCGAAGCGCCAAGCGGCGCACAAAGAGCGCTCGAGCGCCCACCGGCTCAGCTTGGCCGCCCACCAGCTCAGCTCGAGCGCCCACCGGCTCAGCTTGGGCGCCCACCGGCTCAGGCCGAGCGCAGGCCAGCCCAGCCGGAGCGCAGGCCGGAGGCCTGTGGACGGCCGGGACTGCCGCCCTGCCCCAAGTGAAAGCCCAGGGGGAGGAGAAATCTTCCCCCGCGAGAGCCGCATTTCAGCCCTGGAGCGAATCCGGCTAAACGGGCGCAATGTACCGTAATATTTTCCTGGTCGGCGGGTGGACGGTCGCCTCCCGCCTGACCGGCTTCCTGCGCGACGTGGCGCTGGCCGCGCTGCTCGGCGGCGGGGCGCTCAACGACGCCTATGTCGCCGCGATCAAGCTGCCCAACCAGTTCCGCCAGATCTTTGGCGAGGGGTCGTTCAACGCCGCCTATCTGCCGACCTACACCCGCGTGCTGGAGGCGGGAGGGCCCGAGCCGGCGGCCCGGTTCGCGAGCCAGGTGTTCACGCTGCTCATCCTGTCGCAGATCGCCCTGCTCGGCCTCGTCTACCTCGACATGCCGCTTCTGGTGCGGCTGACTTCCCCGGGCTTCGTCAGCCAGCCCGACAAGTTCGCCCACGCCGTCGCGATGTCGCGCATCATGTTCCCCTATATCGCCTTCATCGCCGTGTTCGCCCTGCATCAGGGGACGCTCAACGCCAACAACGTCTGGGGCGCGCCTGCTTCCGCGCCGGCCGCAGCCAACGTCTGCATGATCGCGTTTCTCGCCTTCGCCGCCTTCTTTCCAAAGGCTTCGCCGGGCGTGGCCAGCATGGCGAGCTGGGGATTTCTCGCCTCCGGCGTCACCCAGCTCGCCATCGCCGTCGCCGCCGCGCGCCGGCGCGGGCTTCTCGAACGGCTGACCTGGCCGCGCTGGACGCCCGACATCCGCAAATTCCTGTGGATGCTTGGACCGGCGATCGGGATTTCGGCGAGCTACCAGATCGGCGCGCTCGCCGACCAGATCGTCGGCTCGCTGTTGCCGACCGGGGGCTTGTCGGCCATCAGCTACGCCGACCGGCTTTATCAGTTGCCAGGCGGCGTCATCGTGATCGCCACCGGTTCCGTGCTCTTGAGGGAAATGTCCGCCCGCGTCGCGCTCGGCGACGAGAAGGGCGCGCTGGCGGCCCAGAACCGCGCCGCCTCGCTCACGCTCGCGCTCGGCGCGCCGTTCGTGGTTGCCTTTCTGCTCATTCCCGACCTCATCGTCGCGGTCGCCTTCGAGCACGGCGCCTTCAAGGCCAGCGCGACGCATGAGGCCGCGGGCGTGCTCGCCGCTTATGCCGTGGGAATGCCGGCTTTGTTCGTCGACCGGATCGTGGCGGCGAGCTTTTTGTCGCGCGGCGACACGGCGACGCCGCTCAAAGTCACGCTCGTCGGCGTTGCGGTCAACGTGGCGCTCAAGATCGCGCTGTTCCGGCCGCTCGGCGCGCCGGGCCTGGCGCTGGCGACCGCGGCTGGTCTCTGGATCAAGGTCGCTGGCGTTTTCGCCCTCGCCCGCCGCCGCGGCTGGACTGTGCCGGACGAGCGTTTGGTGGCGACCGCCGCCGCGACTGTCTTTGCGGCGGGCGCGCTGGCCCTTGTCTTGACGCTGGCCGACGGACCGCTCATCGCGCTCATGTCTCACCTGCCACGCTTCGCGCGCGAAGCGAGATTTGCGGCGCTCGCCGCGATCGGGGCTGCTGTCTATTTCGCCGCGCTGGGCGCCGGGCTTCGGCTGACCCGGGCCATGCCGGCGGCTCTTCTCAAGCGTGCGCTTGGCGCGTTTCGGCGCGCCCGATGAGCCTTGCGATCTCGCTTGACGCGCGGCGCGTGTGAGGTGCTAATTTAACGACGAGACTTGGCGCGCGCGACCCTTCGGATCGAAGCTAAAGACGACCGTATCAGTATCGCCGCCTTCCTCTTCTGTTAAGACCCAAGACTTGATCTTGGCGCTTGCTAAAGCAGCCTCGAATATTTGCGCTTCTGTCATCACGCAATTTGCCACCAGATGCGAAACTCGACACACAGGACTGCCGTATCCGGTTCTTTCATATTCTACTTTGGTGTCTTCAAGGTAGCGTTCAAGGCGCCCCATTCGCTCGCGTTTTCGCCCCCAAAATAGGCTAGCCGCCCCGGTTGCCACAGCGGCAGTCAGAATTGTTGCAACGTCCGCGACGGCTGAGAGAATGTCCATTTGATTCAGCGGGTGAGAAGCTCTAACGCCGGTTCTTTGCCGTGCTACAGATAGGGTGCGACCAAATCGCTGGTATGTGGTGCGAGTGGCGTTCGTTGCGGGAACATCGGCGAGTCGAGACATGAATCTGCGGCGAGGTTCTTTTCGGCTTTGGCTTGTTTCTGCGACATTGTTCGTCGGTCTTACGGTCGTCTATCAGATACAACCGATACTAGCAGAATTTGATAAGGCGGAAAGTCAGCGCATTTGGAAGCTCAAAGAGGAGATACCCGGCACGCCAGAGCACTTCTTAGGCGAACCGTTGAATCCCTCGCAAGAAGACCTACCTGCGCGCCCTTGGAATGTCGTAGTGAAAACGATCTCATTCGCTCTCGGTGTTCCCGTTCTGGTTCTATGCGCCGGGTTACTCATCGCCTGGGTCGGCACCGGCTTCCGTGACAATCGGGCAAATTAGGACGCTGCCCCGTTGCAACTCGCTTTGACGGCAGGCCCGTGGGGTCCACTTCGCCGATGGGAGGAATTCCGATGAGCGTTGAGGCGCGCGACCTTGCGGTCGAGTTCGCCTACCGGTTCGGTCGCGCGCCGACCGTCAGCCGGGCGCCGGGCCGCGTCAATCTGATCGGCGAGCATACGGACTATAATGACGGATTCGTCATGCCGGCGGCGCTCGAATTCGCGACCTTGACCGCGGCCTCGCGGCGGCCGGATCGGCGCCTCAGGGTTTATTCCATGATCATGGACGAGACGCGCGAGTTCGATCTCGATGCGCCCGGCGCCGCGTGCGGCGACTGGTCCGACTATGTCGTTGGCGTGGCGATCATGCTGGAAATGAGCGGACTGCCCCTTTCCGGCGCCGATCTCATCGTCTGGAGCGACGTTCCGATCGGCGCGGGCTTGAGCTCCTCGGCCGCCCTCGAAGTCTCGGTCGCCCACGCGCTCCTGACCCAAAGCGACCAGCCGTTCGATCCGGTGACGATCGCCAGGATTTGCCAGCGGGCCGAAAATGATTTCGTCGGCATGCGCTGCGGGGTGATGGATCAATATATCGCCTGCTGCGGCGTCGCCGGCCATGCGCTCCTGATCGATTGCCGCAACCTCGCCTCGCGCAATGTCGCGATCGCGCCAAACCTGAGGCTGCTCATCGCCAACAGCGGGGTGCGCCACCAGCATGCGGGCGGCGAGTACAATTTGCGCCGCGAGGCGTGCGAGGAGGGCGTGCGGCTGCTCAGCAGCATGCTCGGGCCAATCAAGGCGCTGCGCGACGTAACGGCCGAGCAACTCGAAGCCAGGCGCCGCAAGCTGCCCGATCTCATCTACCGCCGCTGTCGCCACATCGTCACCGAAAACGCCCGCGTGCTCGAGGCGGAGCGAGCGCTCGAGGCCGGCGATTTCGCCGCCTGCGGGCGCGCCATGAACGCTTCCCACGTCTCGATGCGCAACGACTTTGAGATCACCTGTCCCGAGGTCGACACGCTGGTTGGCCTCGCCCAGACGGTCGAGGGCGTCTACGGTTCGCGCATGACGGGGGGCGGCTTTGGCGGGTGCACGGTCAGTCTCATCGAAGCGTCGGCGGTCGACAGGGCCTCGCAGATTCTGACCGACGGCTATCGCATCGCAACGGGCCTCGATACGGAAATCTTTGTCTGCGCCCCGTCCGATGGCGCTGGCCTGATCGCGGTTTGAGGGGCGGAGCCATGACGAGCCCGAAGCTCCACGGCGTTTCGCACCGCCGCTTCAATCCGCTGACCGGCGAATGGATTCTGGTGTCCCCGCACCGCATGCAGCGTCCCTGGCAGGGCCAGCGCGAGCGGAAAACCGCGCCCGCCGCGCTAGCCCATGACCCGAACTGCTACCTGTGCCCGGGCGCCCTGCGCGCGGGCGGCGCCCGCAATCCCGATTACCGGCATACGTTCGTGTTCGACAACGATTTTCCGGCCCTGCAGGCGGACGCGCCGATAAACCTCGAAAGCGACGGGCTCATCATCGCCGAGGGCGAACCGGGAATGTGCCGCGTGCTCTGCTTTTCGCCGCGTCACGACCTCACGCTCTCGGGCATGGAGGTCGCCGACATCGAGCGCGTCGTCGACGCCTGGGTCGAGGAGACAAAGGCCCTCGGGAGTCAGCCTGAGATCGCCTCGGTGCAGATCTTCGAGAACCGGGGCGAAATGATGGGGGCGTCGAATCCCCATCCGCATGGCCAGATCTGGGCGACCCGCCATTTGCCGAACGAACTGGAGAAAGAGGGCCGCCGCCAGGGCGATTATCTCCTCCAGCATGGCCGGCCGCTGCTCCTCGACTATCTCGAACAGGAGCTCCGGCACGGCGAACGCATGGTGCTCGTCAACGATGATTTCTGCGTTCTGACGCCATTCTGGGCGATATGGCCGTTCGAAACGATGGTCCTGCCGCGCCGCCGGATCGGCGGATTTGACGAGATGAGCGCAAGCGAGAGGACCTCGCTCGCGCAGGCGCTGTCGCAACTGACGAAGCGCTACGACCGGCTGTTCGATACGCCGTTCCCCTATTCGATGGGCTTTCACCAGAAGCCGACCGACGGCGCGCTGCACGCCGAATGGCAGATGCACGCGCATTTCTATCCGCCGCTCCTGCGCTCGGCGACGATCCGGAAGTTCATGGTCGGTTTCGAAATGCTGGGCTCTCCCCAGCGGGACCTCACGCCTGAAACCGCGGCGGCCAGGCTGCGGGAGGCCGGGGGATAGTTACCCCCGCCGCTCGTATTCCACGAAGGCGAAATCCACCTCGTCGCGCGGACCGCGCTCACCCGTCTCGCGGCCGACCTCGCGCCATTGTTCGGGGTCGATCGGCGGGAAACGCACATCGCCCTCTGCGTCGAGCGCAACCTCGGTGATGAAGAGGCGGCTCGCCCGCGCGATCGTCTGCGCGTAGATCTCGCCGCCGCCCGCGACGATGACCTGATCCGCGCCCATGACGCGGGCGCGCTCAGCCGCGAGATCGAGTCCGGCTTCGAGGCCATGGGCGACGAATACGTCAGCGGCGGCGAACGCGGGATCGCGAGTCACCACGATCGTTTCGCGCCCGGGCAGCGAACGCCCGATCGACTGAAAGTTCTTCCGCCCCATGAGCAGCGGCTTGCCCCAGGTCAGCGCCTTGAAGCGCTTGAGGTCGGTCGAGAGGCGCCAGGGGAGCCGATTATTGGCGCCGATCACGCCGTTGCGCGCGACCGCCGCAACGAGGACGAGCGGGAGGTCGCTCACACCGCGACGGGCGCCCGAATCGCCGGCCACGGATCGTAGCCCTCGAAGGCGATGGCGTCGGCGTTGAGGTCGAAGATCGAGCCGACGTCGCCGAGCTTGAGCTTCGGCAGCGCACGCGGCGCGCGGGCAAGCTGCGCGCGGGCTTGCTCCCCGTGATTGCGATAGAGATGCGCGTCGCCGAACGCATGCACGAACTCGCCTGGCTCGAGCCCGCATTCGCGGGCGATGAGATGGGTGAGCAGCGCATAGCTCGCGATATTGAACGGCACGCCGAGAAAGATATCGGCGGAGCGCTGATAGAGCTGGCACGAGAGCTTGCCGGCGTTCACGTAGAACTGGAACAGGCAGTGGCAGGGCGCGAGCTTCATGCGCTCGATCTCGGCCACGTTCCAGGCCGAGACAACCAGCCGGCGTGAATCCGGGTTGCGGCGGATTTCGTCGACGACCCAGGCGATCTGGTCGTAGGTCCGCCCGTCCGGCCCCTCCCAAGCGCGCCATTGCTTGCCATAGACCGGACCGAGATCGCCATGCTCGTCGGCCCACTCGTCCCAGATCGAGACCCCGTGGGCCTTGAGGTAGGCGATGTTGGTGTCGCCGCGCAAAAACCAGACGAGCTCGCGTACGATCGACTTGAGATGGAGGCGCTTGGTGGTGACGAGCGGAAAGCCCTTGGCGAGATCGAATCTGAGCTGGCGGCCGAACAGCGAGCGCACGCCGGTCCCGGTGCGATCCATTTTAACGGCGCCGCTGTCGAGCGCCTCGCGCATAAGATTGAGATAGGCTTCCATGGCGGCGGGTCCCTTTCGCCTCACCGGCCGCCACATCTATACCGATTCGGGTTTCCGCGCGCGAGCCGCCTGGCGTGCGGCGGCGACCTTTGGCGTCAGTGCAGGCTCACGGTCTCCAGCTCATGCTCCCAGGCGTTGGCGATCGCCGCGTCCTTCGAATCGGTCAGCATGATCGGCGATCCGTCAGCGCCGAGCAGCGCAAACAACTTCAATCCGGCGCGCATCGGCGGGGCTTGAGGGAAGAGCCGGGCGACGTCCTCGGAATCGATCGTCTTCACATAGGCGAGAGATCCGTCGCCAAGATGGGCGAATTCCTGCGGCGTCAGGTCTGGCGTGCTGGCCGTCATCTTGCTGCTTTCCGGTCTCATCGCTTTACTCCACTCCATTTTCGGCGGTCGATTCGACCCGCCCGGCGCGCATTGCTTCAGTCGCGCCTTCAGTCACGCGCCACTATTTTTATCTTCCGCACCAGCCGCTCGAGCTGCGGCCGGACGAGATCCACCGACAAGAGCCCTTGCGCGAGTTCGGCGCTCTTGACCTCAATCCCCTCGGCAAGGAGGAAAGCCCGCTGGAACTGCCGGGCGGCGATGCCGCGATGCAGATATTCCCGCGTCTTGTCCTCCCGCTGCCGGCCACGGATCATGAGTTGGCTCTCCTCGATCGTGACCTCGATCTGGTCCTCGGAGAAGCCGGCCACGGCGACGGTGATGCGCAATTTTTCCGGCTCGCCGCCATTGGCCGCGACTCGCTCGATATTGTAGGGCGGATAGCCGTCCGTCCCGGTCTTCACAACCTTGTCGAGCGCCCGCTCGAGCTCGTCGAAGCCAAGCAGCAACGGAGAGCTCAGCGCCGTCACACGCACCATGTTCGAAGCCCCCGTTTAGGCGCTTCCCGGAATTTTCAGGCCTTTGCAGATAAGCGCCCGGTCCGGTTCTTGCCGTCAAACCATCCGGAACCATGCAAAGTTCCGGACCAGGTGGATATAAGGCCGACTATCCGACGTTCAAGACTGGCCGCAGCAGCGGAAGATCGCGCCTCGGCGAGGGTTTTCTGACTATTCTGTTAAAATGCTGCGCTTTAAATCTGAACCAATCGTTTATGTCTGGGGTGGAGGGCGAGAGTTATTGGCCAGAAGGACGCTGGCGTCAGGCAGGCTCGGAACCAAGCGTCAGTGCTTGGCCTGCGGCGCGAAATACTACGACCTCGGCCGCAAGCCGCCGGTTTGCTCGCGCTGCGGGGCGACGCTTGAGCCAAAGCGCGCGAGCGAACGGGCGATTTCCGGGGAGACCGAGCCGCCGCCCCCCTCCCCCGAAGCCGCGGCGCCGCCTTCGCGGCCGATCGGCCGCGAATGGTCGAGCGAGCAGGCGGCGGCGATCGACCAGGTCGGCCGGTGGCTGAAAAAGGGCGAGCCGCAGGTGTTTCGTTTGTTCGGCTATGCGGGCGTCGGCAAGACGACGCTTGCCCGCCACATCGCCGAGGGGGCGCGCGGCGAGACGGCCTTCGCCGCCTTCACCGGCAAGGCTGCGCTGGTGATGCGATCGAAGGGCTGCGCGGCCGCGACGACCATTCACGCCCTCATCTATCGAGCGAGCGAGGGCGCGGAAGGCGCGCCCAATTTCACCCTCAACGCCGACGGGCCGGCCTCGAAGGCGGGGCTCATCGTGATCGACGAATGCTCGATGGTCGACGCGGAACTGGCGCGCGACCTCCTCTCGTTCGGCAAGCCGATCCTGGTGCTGGGCGACCCCTTCCAGCTGCCGCCCGTCAAGGGCGGGGGTTATTTCACCGACGGCGCGCCGGACGTGATGCTGACTCATATCCACCGCCAGGCGCAGGACAATCCGATCGTCCGCCTGTCCGAAATCGTCCGCTCGGGCGGCGAGCTCAGCCTCGGCGAATACGGCGAGACGCGCGTCATCCCGCGGGCCGCCCTCGATTCGGCTCAGGTGCTCAGCGCCGATCAGGTGCTGGTCGGCGTGAACCGCACCCGTCGCGCCTATAACCAGCGGATGCGGGATCTCAAGGGCTTCCACGAGCCCCTGCCGGTCGCGGGCGACCGGCTTGTCTGCCTGCGCAACGACCGCACGAAGGGCCTCATCAACGGGGGCCTGTGGCGGGTCGAGGGGTTGAACGGCGTCAAAAAGGACTTCGTCAAGATGGCCTTGCGCTCGGAGGACGAGGGCGCGCGCTCGACCGTCAAGGTCTCCGTTCTGAAGGCTTTCTTCGAGGGGAAGGAGGGCGAGCTCGCCTATGCGCTGAGGCGGGAATCGGACGAGTTCGACTACGGCTATGCGCTCACCGTCCACAAGGCCCAGGGGTCGCAATGGGACGACGTCATGCTGTTCGATGAAAGCTTCGCTTTCCGCGAGCATCGGGCGCGCTGGCTCTACACGGGTCTGACAAGGGCGGCGCGGCGGCTGACGGTGGTGAGGTGAAGGCGCCGATCGCCGCCGAATGACCCATCGACAACCGCCACGCCGTGCTGGTAGAATTGACGTTGCGGCGCCGGAGACATTCCCATGCGTATTTCCCTTGCGACAAGGGCGACGCGCGTCTGCGCCGCGGCGACGCTCGTCTTCTCCCTTGGCCTCGCGCCTGCCTTCGCTCGGATGGGAGGCGGGCCGGTCGGGGCGCACTTTGCCCGGCCAGCTTTTGGGGGCGGGCATTTCCCGCGTATCGCGCCTCGCGGGTTCAACCCGAGTTTCGGTCTTAACCGCTTCGGCTTCAGTCGGTTCGGCCCGAGCGGGCCTGGGCGTTTTGACGCCAACCGGTTTAGTCGCTTCGGCTTCAACCGGTTCGATCGCTTCGGCCGCTTTGGCCGGAATCAGCTTCTCCTCGGCGGCTGGGGCGGTTGGGGTTGGGGCGGCGTCCCCGCTTCGGCTGGGGCCTCCGAGCCAATCATCGTCGGCGACAGCGCGCCGGTCATCATCAATGTCGGGGCCGATCCCGCTCCAGGCCCCGCCGCCGCGGGATACGGCGGAGCTTGCGTCATCCACAAGCTCATTTACGACAGCAGCGGCAAATATGCCGGCGAGCGACAAAGCCCGCAGTGCTGACCGAACTTCAATCCGCGAAGGGCTGCGAAAGAGCCTGACGTTGGGCTTGCCGTTTTGCGCGGAACGGCGATGGGCGGTAGATTCGCAGCTCGGCGCCCGCGGAGACGCGTGCCGCCTTCAGCCCCGAGAGCAGCACCGGAGACCAGCATGGACGTCGGTTTTATCGGCCTTGGCCAGATGGGCGGGGCGATCGCGCTCAATCTTGTCAAGACGGGACATTCCGTCACCGTCTACAACCGCACCCGCGCCAAGGCCGAGGCGCTTGCGTCCCAGGGCGCCGAGGTCGCCGGAAGCGTAGCCGACGCCTGCCGTCGCCCGGTCGTGATAACCATGCTTGCTGACGACGCGGCGGTCGAGACCGCCTTTTTCGGCGACGGCAGTGGGCTCTCGACGCTCGGAAAAGGCGCCGTCCATATCTCCATGAGCACGATCAGCGTGGCGCTCTCCGAGCGATTGGCGGAAGCCCACCGAAACGCGGGCCAAGCCTTTGTCGCCGCGCCCGTCTTCGGCAGGCCAGAGGCCGCGGCGGCGGCCAAGCTTTTCGTCGTGGCGGCAGGCCCCGAAGCAGAGCTTGCGCGGTGCCAGCCCGTGTTCGATGCGATTGGTCAGCGGACATTCATCGTCGGCGACAAGCCGTCTGCGGCCAATCTCGTCAAGCTCAGCGGCAACTTCCTGCTTGCGGCGATGATCGAATGCCTGGGCGAAGCCTTCGCGCTCGTCCGCAAAGGCGGAGTTGACCCGCACGCTTATCTTGAAATCCTGACCAACACGCTGTTCTCGGCTCCCGCCTACAAGACTTACGGGACGATCATCGCCGACCAGAAATATGAGCCGGCCGGGTTCAAGATGTCGCTGGGCCTGAAAGACATTCGCCTTGCGCTTGCGGCAGCCGACACGCTCGCGGCGCCGATGCCGGTCGCGAGCCTGGTTCACGATCACTTTCTGTCCGGCGTGGCTCAAGGAAAGGGCGATTCCGACTGGTCCGCGCTGGCGCGTCTTGCCGCCGTGAACGCAGGTCTCTGAGGCCGCCGGCGCCTCGCTCTCAGATCTGATAGACTATTGCATGGCCACTACGCCGCCCGTCGTTCCCGAACTTGACGTTGCCGATCTCGCGCGGTCCTTGAGCTTCTACGTGGACATTCTTGGGTTCCGTGTCCGCATTGAACGTCCCGAGGAGCGGTTCGCTTATCTGACGCGCGGACCTATTCACCTGATGCTCGAACAGGCGGAGGGCCCAGGACGCCGGTTTCGCACGGCTCCCCTCGAATACCCGTTCGGGAGAGGGATCAACCTTCAGATCGAGGTTCCCGACGTCGACCATTTGCATACGGAGACGTTAAGGGCGGGCGCCGCCATCCATATCCCGCTTGAGGAACGCTGGTATCGACGGGGCGACGAAGAAGTGGGCAATCGGCAGTTCGTCGTCATCGACCCAGATGGCTATCTCCTTCGCTTCTTCACGAGCCTTGGCAGACGGCAATCTGCACCGTCAGCCGCAGCCAGGTGAATTGCAACGACCACTTAAGGGAACCGGGCATTGGTCGATCGATGGCGAGGGGGTTTATAAATCTTCGCGCCGACCCTCCCACGCAACGAACTTGTCTCAAACCCAAAGTTGGGGCAGGTTTTCCCTGGAGATCGCAGGCGTCGGCGGATGGCGGTAAAAAAACCAGCCTGGCGCTTTCGATCTGGCGGCGATTTGGGGGAATGCGCGATGGTCACGCTCAGACATCTGGCGATCGCCGCATCCCTGTGCGCCGCGGCTTCGCTCGCGGCTTTGGCCGACGAGCAGAAACAGGCGCCGGCGCCTGAGGCGCGGCCAGCGCATGAGGCCTATACGCCGCGGCTGAACTCGCTGATGATCCTGACGCAACTCGGACACTTCAAACTGTGGTACGCGGGCGCGGTGCAGAACTGGCCCCTCGCCAATTATGAATTGATCCAGATCCGAGCCAACGTCGTCGACGCGAAGAGGCTTTACCCGAACAATTCCAAGTCCGACATGACCATGATGAACCCGGCGGCCGACGAACTCGGCAAGGCCATCGAGGCGAAGGACACAGCCAGGTTCGTCAAGTCCTTCAGCAAGCTGACGAACGCGTGCAACGATTGTCACCAGGCGAGCGCGGTCGGTTTCATCAAGATCCGGATTCCGAGACTGTCGCCGATCGAAACCTCGCCGTTCAGCGACGAGTCGTTCTCGGGCAAGTGACGGCGTTCGGCGATTCGCCGGACTAAGTCCCGACGGTCGCGATGCGCAGATTGTTGGTGGCGCCCGGGGTCCCGAACGGCACGCCAGCGACCACGATGATGCGCTCGCCCTCGCCGGCGAAACCCTCGATATAGGCATGGCGGCAGGCGCGATCGGCCATGTCGCGCTCATCGCGCGCATCGTCGGTGATGACCGGATGCACGCCCCAGACCACCGCGAGACGGCGCGCCACGGCTTCGATCGGAGTCAGCGCCAGAATGGAGGAGCGCGGGCGCTGACGGGCGATGCGAAGGCCGGTCGAGCCCGAACTGGTCCAGGCGCAGATCACTTTGAGGTCGAGGGTTTCCGCGACGTCCCGCGTCGCTTCGGCGATCGCGTCCGCGCCCGTCGCCTCGGGCGCTGCGCGCTGCGCTTCGATGATCGAGGGATAGATCCCCTCGGATTCCACCGCTTCCGCGATGCTGTTCATGGTCGCCACCGCCTCGCGCGGATATCGGCCCGAGGCGCTTTCCGCCGACAGCATGATGGCGTCGGCTCCCTCGAACACCGCGGTCGCGACGTCCGACACTTCCGCGCGGGTCGGCACCGGCGCGGAGATCATCGACTCCAGCATCTGGGTCGCCACGACGACCGGCTTGCCGAGCCGGCGCGCGAGTCTGGTCAGGGTCTTCTGGATGCCGGGCACGCGCTCAAGGGGCATTTCCACGCCAAGATCGCCGCGCGCGACCATTAGCGCGTCGGCGACCGCCATGATCTCGTCGATGCGCTCGACCGCCTGGGGTTTCTCGATCTTGGCCATCACCAGGGCGCGGCCCCTGGCGATCGTCTTGACCTCGGCGACGTCCTCGGGACGCTGAACGAACGAGAGCGCGATCCAGTCGATATTTTCCTCGAGCGCCGCGGCGAGGTCGGCGCGGTCCTTGTCGGTCATGGCGGAAGTCGGAATGGTCGTGTCGGGCAGGCTCACGCCTTTCTTGTCCGACAGCCGTCCCGCCACCTCTGCGACGGTCGAAGCGCGTCCCGGCGCTGCGTCGAGGACGCGCAGCAGCACCTTGCCGTCGTCGATCAGAATCCGGTGGCCGGGCGCGAGCGAACTCAGGATTTCCGGATGCGGCAGATAGACGCGCGAGGGTCCGCCGAGCGACGGGTCGCCGTCGAGAGCGAAAATGTCTCCCTTGCGCAGGTCGACGCCGCCGCCGGCGAAGGCGCCGAGTCTCAGTTTGGGTCCCTGCAGATCGACGAGGACGCCGATCGGGCGGCCGGTTTCTTCCTCAAGCGATCGAATCATCGCCACCCGCTCGCGCATGACGTCATGCGAGGCGTGGCTCATGTTGATGCGGAAGACGTCGGCGCCGGCGGCGAACAGGTCGGCGATGGTCGTGCGGTCGGCCGAGGCGGGGCCGAGGGTGGCGATGATCTTGACGCGGCGGCGACGGGCCTGCACTTCATACTCCTCCCACAATCGGCGATTGCCGCCGCTCTCGTTTCTGCCTGGAGGGAGGCCGTGGGCCTCCGCGCATCAGGGGTTCGCCTGGTCGGTCAGTTGCACCGTCCAGCTTTTGGCGTCCTTGCCGGTGTCGACTTCGAAGAAGCCGGTGCGGTTAAAGCCGCGGGCAAAGCAATCCTGCCGGCCGACGATCTTGAACTCGCGATCCGACGTGCACATGAAGACCTTGCCCTTCCACTCGCCGCCGCGCTCGTCCATTGCATAGAGATAGTAATATTCGGCGGCCAGAGCGCCGCGCAAAAGCGTCACGCAGTCGAGCGATTTGAGATTCCACCAGCCTTCGCTGACCCAGCCCTGGCCGTCCGTATAACCGATCGCGACGCTGACCCGGTTGTTGGTGTTATTGCACATGCGCAAATCCGCAAGCGCGGGAGCGGCGAGGCAAAGCGCCGTTCCCAGCGCGAAAAGCGCCAACATTCGTCCAGCGATTCTGTTCATGTCCATGGGGTGAAAGTTTGGCGGGTCATATTCGGCCCGCGAGCGACGCTGTCAACAGCCGCTGTCCCCGTGGAGCGCGGCATCTGAGCGAACGACGGCGCCTTCGCTTTGCTGTCACCTGAGCGTCAACGTTCTGTCATCGGTATGGCGACGAAGCGTCATCAGACGCCGCTAAATTCGCGTCGTCCATCTCTTCGCGAGGCGTGCGGACTGGGACGCCGCACGCAAAGGAGCAACTGATGTCACGAACAATCGGCGTTTCCCTATTCGCTCTCCTCGTCGCCAGCTCGGCGCAAGCTCAGCAAATCGGCGATGTGTTCTACATCGACCTCGAAAACCACAATTTCACGCAGCCGGCCGGCGCGAACAGCCCGGAACAACTCCTCGGCAACTCCGCCGCACCGTTCCTCAACAGCCTGATCACGCCAGGCAATCCCAACGCTGCGATGACCTCCTACGCCAGCAACTATCAGAACGTGCCTGGCGTCCATCCTTCCGAGCCAAACTACGTCTGGCAGGAATCAGGCAAGCACGGACCGCTCAATGACAGCGATCCCTATCCGAACAACATCGTCAAGGGACCGAACTTGAGCGCCCTCCTGCAGACCAAATACGGCGCCTCGGGTTGGAAGTCCTACCAGGAGGACATTGACCTTGTTCCCAACAGCGGCTCGGTCAATGCGCCCGGCAAGAACACGCTGACCGGGACGGTCGCGCCGAAGAGCGGGTGGACCGTGCCGACAAGCTCGTTCTCAGGCACGTCCGCCGACTACACCAATGCATACAATGGCTCGCATCAGTATAACTTTGCCGCCAAGCACGACGGGCAGCTCTTCTTCACCGCCACGAACGGCGGAACGGCCACAGCCCCTGACACCTCGCCGAGCAACCCCGAAGCGCAGTTCTATGCCCCACTCCAGCAGCTTCAAACCGACCTCAACAGCAATACGGTTGCGCGCTACAATCTGATCACGCCGGATCAGTACAATGACATGCATACCGCGCTGAACACCGACTTCATCTATGACGGCGTCACTTACAAGGCCGGAACGGATTCCGAGCAGATCGCCCAAGGCGACAATTTCCTGTCGATGATCGTTCCGGAAATCGAGGCCTCGCAAGCGTTCAAGGACAATGGCGCAATCGTGATCTGGAACGACGAGACCGAAGGCGAGGGCGCGGTCGACACCGCCGGCTACACCAGCACCGAGATTGTCATCTCGCCGCTCGCCAAGGGCAACGCCTACACCAACGACATCGACTACACGCACTCTTCCGATGTCGTCACGCTGCAGAACATATTCCGAGTCGAAGCCGACGGGCCCTATCTCGGCGCCGCCGGGGGCGCGACCGACTTGAGCGACCTGTTCAAGCCCGGCGCGATTCCGGGCGCGGTCCCCGAAACGTCGACCTGGGTGATGATGGGTCTTGGGTTCGCCGGTCTTGCCGGCGCCGCCGCGTATCGCCGCAGAGGGGGACTTGTGTCCAAGCGTGTCGTCGCGGCCTGAGACCCCCAGTTCACGCGCCGTTGCAGGCAGGGGGCCGTTCGTGGGACGGCCCTTTTCAATCCCATTATTGACCCGTCGCCCAGGCCGGAGCGCTCGTTTAGCCTACTCCGAGCCGGGAACCTTTTTCCGGACTGAGGCATATCATTCCGTCTCCCTTCCGTGGCGAAAGAAATCCAGCGCTCGCGAAAGGCCGATGCTTCAACCATGAGCGCGCGCTCGCCGCCGGGCGCGGTTCACGAGGCGCTCCTTCATGTCAAACGGCTTCGAATCGTTCGCCTTTGTCTATGTCTGGCTCTCGATCGGCTCGGCGTTGATCGCGCTCGCCGATATTTTCATCCTTGGACGGCGGCAGAAGATGGGCGTGATGGACGCGGTGTGGCCGCTGACGATGCTCTATTGGGGGCCGCTCGGCCTGCCGTTCTATTTCGCCTTCGGCCGCGCGGCGCTCGCCGAGCATGGAGGCGGCGGACATTCGCACGCGGCGGCGAAGGAAGACCCGCCGATGTGGCAGGCCGTCTTCAAGGGCGCCGCCCATTGCGGCGCGGGATGCGCGCTTGGCGATTTCGCCGCCGAATGGGTCGCGCTCGGCCTTGGCGTCGCGCTGTTTGGCTCCCCGCTCGTGGGTCGGCTCGCTTTGAGCTTTGTGCTCGCCTATGCAGCGGGGATCGCCTTCCAGTATTTCGCCATCGCGCCGATGCGGGGCCTGAGCTTCCGGGCGGGAATCATCGCGGCGGCGAAAGCGGACACGCTTTCGCTGATCGCCTACGAGGTTGGCATGTTCGCCTGGATGATCTATCGCGCCCATCAGTGGCCGGCGATGGCGCCGACCGACTGGTCCTACTGGCTGATGATGCAGATCGCCATGGTGCTCGGATTCGCGACCACCTATCCCGTTAACTGGCTGCTCATCCGCTCCGGAATAAAGGAGAGGATGTAGCGTGTCCTTGGGTCAACCAGGACGCGAGGCGGCGCAACCTCAACGGGAATCCCGGACCGCGGATGATCGAAGCATGAAGCGCCTTGTCCTTTGCTGCCTCGCGGCCGCAGGCGCCGTCCTGATGGCGCCCCCGGCGTGGGCTGACTTCGCCGCCTGCGTCGGCTCTCTCAAAGCCGAGGCGGCGCGCGACGGAATTTCCGCTCACACCCTCAGCGTCGCCTTCGATCGCCTCGAGCCGGACATGAAAGTGCTCGACTTCCAGGGCCAGCAGCCGGAGTTCAAGACGCCAATCTGGGACTATGTCGACGGCCTCACCGGCGACGACCGGGTCGCCGACGGCCGCGCGGCGATGGCGGCCCAGGGGCGGGCGCTTGCCCGGTCCGAGGAGCAATTCGGCGTCAGCCGCTACATGCTGGCGGCGATCTGGGGGGTGGAGTCACGTTTCGGCCAGAAGATGGGCGCCCGTCCGCTCGTCCAGTCGCTGACCACGCTCGCCTGCTTCGGCGGGCGCGCCAAATATTTCCGCTCCGAACTGATGGCGACGCTCAAGATCATCGACCGCGGCGACGTGCCGCCCGAGAAGCTCAACGGGTCGTGGGCGGGTGCGTTCGGGCAGACGCAGTTCATGCCCTCGACCTTCCTGCGCCTCGCGGTCGACTTCGAGGGCGACGGACGGCGCGACATCGTCGATTCGGCCCCGGACGCGCTGGCCTCGACGGCGAATTATCTCCGCAAATCGGGCTGGCGGCCCGGGGTCCCATGGGGCTTCGAGGTCAAGCTGCCCGACGGCTATTCTGGCCCCTCCGGGCGCAAGGCCAAACAATCCATGTCGTTTTGGGCCGCGCGCGGCCTGACCCGCATCGACGGGCGCCCGCTGGGCGAGGGCGAGGCCGGGCTGCTCCTACCCGCAGGACGCGAAGGGCCGGCCTTTCTGGTGACGCGCAATTTCGACGTCGTCTACACCTACAACGCCGCCGAATCCTACACGCTCGCCGCCTGCGTGCTCTCCGATCGCCTTGGCGGCGGCGGCGGCATTGTCACGCCGTGGCCGACCGACGATCTGCTGTTGTCGCGCGAGGGACGGAAGGAATTGCAGACTTTGCTCCAGAGGCGCGGCTACGACATCGGCGGCGACCCCGACGGGCAC
>DASXES010000035.1:0-16224 GCA_036489975.1 Roseiarcus sp. | reverse complement strand
GATTTCGATCAGTTCCTTGGTGATCATCGCCTGGCGCGTCCGGTTGTAGCGGAGCGTGTACTTCTTCACCATTTCGCCGGCGTTGCGCGTCGCGTTGTCCATGGCGCTCATCTGCGCGCCGAAGAACGAAGCCTGATTTTCAAGCAATCCGCGATAGACGCGAACCGTCACGGCGCGCGGCAGGAGCTCGGCGAGGATTTCTGCCTCGTCGGGCTCGTAGTCGTAAACCGGCGCGTTCTCGTCTTTCGCGCCAAGCTCGGGCGGGATAAGCTGCTGGGCGGTCGGGATCTGGGCGATTACCGACCTGAAACGCGAGTAGAACAGCGTGCAGACGTCGAACTCGCCGTTCTCGAACAGCGCGATCACCTTGTCGGCGATGGGCTTGGCTGTCGCATAGTTGATCGTACGCACCGCGCGCAGGTCGATCAGCTCCAGGATCTGCCGCTCATGCGTGCGGCGCAGCTGATCATAGCCCTTCTTGCCGACGCAAAGGATCTTGACCGTCTTGCCTTGGCCCGCGAGCGAGTTGGCCTTTTCGCGCGCGAGGCGCACGATGGCGGTGTTGAAGGCGCCGCATAGCCCGCGCTCGCCGGTGCACACAAGCAGCAGGTGAGTCTGGTCCGAGCCGCTGCCGATCAGCAGGCGGGGGCCCTGGCCATCGGTCGCGGCGCCGGCCAGATTCGTCAACACCGTTTCGACCTGATCGGCATACGGACGAGCCGCTTCGACCGCGGCTTGCGCGCGACGCAGCTTCGACACCGCGACCATCTGCATGGCCTTGGTGATTTTCTGCGTCGACTTGACCGACGCGATTCGGTTCCGAAGCTCCTTCAGCGACGGCATCGCTCAACGCCTCCGCGCATAAGCTCAAAGACGGGCCAGGGCTGACGGCTCATCTTAGGCGAAGGTCCCGGCGTAAGATTCGGTCGCCGACTTGAGCTTGGCTTCGACGTCATTGGGAAGATCGTTGGAGGAGCGGATCGAATCCAGAATATCTGGATTCTTTCCCCGCAGGAAAGCGAGGAGCCCGTCTTCAAACGGCCGAACCTTGTCGAGCGGCAATTTGTCGAGATAGCCGTTGACGCCGGCGTAGATCACGCAGACCTGCTCTTCCATCTTGAGCGGCGAGAACTGCGGCTGCTTGAGAAGCTCGGTCAGCCGCGCGCCGCGATTGAGCAGGCGTTGCGTGACCGCGTCAAGATCCGAGCCGAACTGGGCGAAAGCGGCCATCTCACGATATTGCGCCAGTTCCCCCTTGATCCTGCCGGCGACCTTCTTGGTCGCCTTGGTCTGCGCCGCGGAACCGACGCGCGAAACCGAAAGGCCGACGTTCACCGCGGGCCGGACGCCCTGGTAGAACAGGTCGGTCTCAAGGAAGATCTGACCGTCGGTGATCGAGATGACGTTCGTCGGAATATAGGCCGAGACGTCGTTGGCCTGCGTCTCGATGATCGGCAGCGCGGTCAGCGACCCCGATCCGTTCTCTTTATTGAGCTTGGCGGCGCGCTCGAGCAGGCGGGAGTGAAGATAGAACACGTCGCCGGGATAGGCTTCGCGGCCCGGCGGGCGACGCAGCAGGAGCGACATCTGGCGATAGGCGACCGCCTGCTTGGAGAGGTCATCGTAAACAATGACCGCATGCATGCCGTTGTCACGGAAGAACTCGCCCATCGCGCAGCCGGAAAACGGGGCGAGAAACTGCATCGGGGCCGGGTCCGAAGCGGTGGCGGCGACGATAATCGTGTATTCGAGCGCGCCGTGCTCCTCCAGAACCTTGGCGAACTGCGCGACCGTCGAACGCTTCTGCCCGACCGCGACATAGACGCAGTAGAGCTTCTTCGATTCGTCGCTGCCCTGGTTCAGCGGCTTCTGATTGAGAATGGTGTCGAGGGCGATCGCGGTCTTGCCTGTCTGCCGGTCGCCGATGATGAGCTCGCGCTGGCCTCGGCCGATCGGGATCATCGCGTCGATCGCCTTGAGGCCCGTCGCCATCGGCTCGTTCACCGACTTGCGGGGAATGATGCCCGGCGCCTTGACGTCCACGCGCGCGCGTTTATCCGCGTTGATCGGACCTTTGCCGTCGATCGGGTTGCCGAGGGCGTCGACGACGCGGCCAAGAAGCCCCTTGCCGATTGGCACGTCGACGATCGCGCCGGTGCGCTTGACCGTCTGGCCTTCCTTGATCTCCCGGTCGCCGCCGAAAATGACGATGCCGACGTTGTCGCTCTCGAGGTTGAGCGCCATGCCGCGCGCGCCATTCTCGAATTCGACCATTTCGCCGGCCTGGACCTTGTCCAGCCCGTAGGCGCGGGCGATGCCGTCGCCGACGCTCAGGACCTGCCCGACTTCGGTGACGTGGGCCTCAGCGCCGAAATTGGCGATCTGGGTCTTGAGGATCGAGGAAATTTCTGCGGCGCGGATATCCATCAGCCGACCTCTTTCATGGCGAGTCGAATTGCGTTGAGCTTGGTTTTCAGCGAGCCGTCGACCATGCGGGAGCCGAGCTTGACGATCAAGCCGCCGATGATCGAGGGATCAACCTTCATGTCGAGCGCGACCTCCCGGCCGCCGGATGCGGCGCGCAGCGACTCCTTGAGCGCCGCGACATTGGCGTCGGTCAAGGCTGCGGCGCTCGTGACTTCCGCCCGGGTCACGCCCCGGGACACATCGTATAGCTTGCGATAATCCGCAATCATTTCACGGATGAAGAAGAGGCGGCGCTTCGTCGTGACGAGCCGGATGAAGTTGGCGGCGATCCCGCCGATGCCTGCGTCGGCCAGGATGGCGTCGAGGGCCTTGAGCTGGTCGGCGGCGGAGAACACGGGGCTGCGCACGAGGCGCTCAAGGTCGGGGCTCTCGGCGATGAGGGCGTCAAATCTCGCCAGCGCGTCTGCGACAGCCTCGCTCTCACGCTGATCCTGGGCGAGCGAAAACAGGGCGGACGCGTAGCGTCCGGATACGCCGGAAACGACCGTGCTTTCCTCTGCCACGCCTGTCACCTCAGTAGACGCTTAAACAAAAGCCCCGCCGCCGGGTGAGATGGCTGCGCGAAGCTCCGGAATTTTCGAGGATTCCACGCTCGAACTTGACCGCGCGGCTTGAGCCCGCCCGAAAGGCGCGCGTTGCCTAACATAGGCGTTTTCGCCGCGCAACCGCATACAGGAGACGCGCGGAAAGAGACCTTCACCCGTGCTTCAAGTCCCTCTCCGTTTCCCGCAAGCGCTTCGCCAATGCCGCGCCTGCGGTCGAGCGCAGCGACGCGGCAAGCGCCTCGAGGGCCGCTTCCCGAGCCGAGCCGCGCTTGAAGACGAGCCTCACCACCCGTGACGCGCCCTCGCCAACAATCTTCAAGCCCGCGATTCCCGCCCCCGACCGGCGCCAATCGGCGTAGGCGAGAAGCGGCGCGAGCGTCGCCCCCTGCCCGGCCGCGGCGAGATGACGCAAGGTCTCGAGGCTCGTTCCCCGGACGTCCGCGCCGAGCGCCGTCCTCTCCGCCGCATTGCACAGCGCGAGCGTCTGATCGCGCAGACAATGGCCTTCCGCCAGCAATAGAAGAGTGTTCGGATCGATCTCCTCGACGCCGATCGAGGCCCGCCCGCACTTTTCCCCGGATTCGGAAAAGACGAGGAAGAAAGGCTCGTCGTAAAGCTCGGTCGACGTGAGCCTGGCCTCGCGCGGGTCGGTCGCGATGATCACGGCGTCGAGGCCGCCGTCGCGCAAGCGGGCGAGAAGACGGTCGGTCAGATCCTCCACCAGATAGAGCGGCGTTTTCGGCAGCGCCTCGGCGAGCGCCGGCAGCGCGATCGGCAGGAGGTAGGGCGCGACCGTCGTGATGATTCCGAGGCGCAGTTCGCCGGCGAAGGGATCGCGCGCCGCGGCGGCGGCGGCGCTCACCCCCGCCGCTGCGGCAAGCGTCGCGCGCGCCTGCGCCACGACCGTCGCCGCCCTGTCGCTGACCCGGGCGCCCCGGCCTTCCCGGTCGAACAGACGAAGGCCGAGTTCCGCCTCGAGCTTGAGAATTTGACCACTCAACGTCGGCTGACTTACGTTGCAAGCTGTTGCCGCGCGGCCGAAATGGCTGTGGTCGGCGACCGCGACCACATATTCGAGGTCTCGAAGGTTCATAGGACAAAGATCGGCTGGACCGATTGCTTGTCAAGGGACAATCGATTGGACCTATCGAACATCGCGGCTTATCGAGACGGGACGAGATGGCAGTGACGCTCAGGCGCCATATACAACGGCTATGATCGTCGCCCCTATCATCTGGATCTTCGACGGCGAGAAGCCAAGCAGTATTGGAGGAAAGCATGACAGAGGAAAGCAAATGCCCGGTCGTGGGCCACGACAAGCCAGGCAAAGAAGGCAAGTACGCGGAAAAGTCGGACGCGATGCGGGCGTTCGCGAACAGCGACTGGTGGCCGGAACAGCTTAACCTCAAGGGCCTGCAACACGACTCGCCTCTGGTCGATCCGATGGGCGAGGAATTCGACTATGTGAAGGAATTCCAGAGCCTCGACCTGAACGCCGTCATCAATGACCTCAAGGCTCTGATGACCGACTCGCAGGAATGGTGGCCGGCCGACTTCGGCCATTACGGGCCCTTGTTCATCCGCATGGCGTGGCATAGCGCAGGCACCTATCGTATCCACGACGGGCGCGGCGGCGCCGGATACGGGCAGCAGCGCTTTGCGCCGCTCAACAGCTGGCCGGACAACGCGAGCCTCGACAAGGCGCGACGGCTGTTGTGGCCTATCAAGCAGAAATACGGCCGCAAGATCTCGTGGGCCGACCTCCTGATCCTCACCGGCAACGTCGCTCTCGAATCCATGGGCTTCAAGACGTTCGGCTTCGCCGGCGGCCGCATGGACAGCTGGGAGCCCGACGATTCGATCTACTGGGGCCCGGAAGGCGAGTGGCTGGCCGACGACCGCTATTTCGGCGACCGCGAGCTGCAGAATCCGCTCGGCGCGGTGCAGATGGGCTTGATTTACGTCAATCCGGAAGGGCCGAACAGCAAGCCCGATCCACTGGCCTCGGCGCGGGACATTCGCGAGACGTTCAAGCGCATGGCGATGAACGACGAGGAGACCGTCGCGCTGATCGCCGGCGGCCATAGTTTCGGCAAGACGCACGGCGCGGCAGATGCGAAGATCAACGTCGGCCCCGAGCCGGAAGGCGCCTCCATCGAGGATCAGGGCTTCGGCTGGAAGAACAAGTTCGGTACAGGCAAAGGCAACGACGCGATCACCAGCGGCCTCGAGGTCATCTGGACCGCGACGCCCACCCAGTGGAGCAACAACTTCTTCCAGAACCTGTTCGGATTCGAATGGGAGCTGACCAAGAGCCCGGCGGGCGCCTTCCAGTGGACCCCGAAGGGCGGCGCGGGAGCGGACACGGTTCCCGATCCGCACGATAAGTCAAAGCGCCGCTCGCCTTCGATGCTGACCACCGACCTCGCGCTGCGGGCCGACCCGGCTTACGAGAAGATTTCGCGCCGCTTCTTCGAGCATCCGGATCAGTTCGCGGACGCCTTCGCTCGTGCGTGGTTCAAGCTCACCCACCGCGATATGGGCCCGATCGTGCGCTACCTCGGGCAGCTCGTCCCTAAGGAAACGCTCATCTGGCAGGACCCGATCCCGGCCGTGAACCATCCGCTGATCGGAGACAAGGACATCGCCGATCTCAAGGCGAAAATCCTTGCCTCGGGTCTTTCGGTGTCCGAGCTGGTCTCGACCGCCTGGGCGTCGGCCTCGATTTTCCGCGGCGGCGACAAGCGCGGCGGCGGCAATGGCGCACGGATTCGCCTCGAGCCCCAGAAGAACTGGGAGATCAACCAGCCGGCGCAACTCGCCAAGGTTCTGGGCAAACTCGAGGAGATCCAGAAGGCGTTCAATGCGTCAGGCGCCGGCGGCAAGAAGGTCTCGCTTGCCGACCTGATCATTCTCGGCGGCGGCGCGGCGATCGAGAAGGCGGCGAAGGACGCCGGAGCGGATGTGAAGGTTCCCTTCACGCCGGGCCGCATGGACGCGTCGCAGGACGAAACCGACGTCGAATCCTTCGAGCCGCTCGAGCCGACCGCCGACGGGTTCCGCAATTACAGCCGCGGCAAGCAGATGCTCAAGCCTGAGCAAAACCTGATCGACCGCGCGCAATTGCTCACGCTGACCGCGCCTGAACTGACCGTTCTGATCGGCGGCCTGCGCGTGCTCGGCGCCAATGCCGGTGGGTCCAAGCATGGCGTGTTCACCAAGAAGCCGGGGACGCTGAGCAACGACTTCTTCGCCAACCTCCTCGACATGAGCACGCAATGGAAGCCCGCTGAAGGCTCGGAAGGCATCTATGAGGGTCGCGACCGGAAGACCGGCGAGGTCAAGTGGACCGCGACCCGCGCCGATCTCATTTTCGGCTCGCACTCGCAGCTCCGGGCGCTGGCCGAGGTCTATGGGTCGTCCGACGGGAAAGAGAAGTTCGTCAAGGACTTCGCCAAGGCGTGGGCCAAGGTCATGAACCTCGACCGCTTCGACCTCGTCTACGCGAAGGCGCCCCTCGCCATGGCGGCGGAGTAGCAGGCAGGCCGCCTGGGCTCTGAGGCGGGACGGGAATATGAAAGGCCGCGGGGAACTGAGTCCCCGCGGCCTTTTTGGCCAGGCGCGGCCGGTGGAGCAAATAAACAACATAATTATTTGCTATATACGATTGGGCGATCCCGCCGCGCATCCTGGCCCGCCAGATCCTGGGCCAATCCGCGCGGGATTTGAGGGGCGGAACTAAACGGGGTCGTAACTGACTGAAAACATTAGGGGGCGCCGGTAAAATTACCGCTCGGCAGGCGCGCCGGCTTTGACCCGTTCCCTTCCCCGCCGCGCCCTGCTATCCCGCGCCCCATGACCGCCCATTCAATCGACAACATCCGCAACTTCGCCATCATCGCCCATATCGACCATGGCAAGTCGACGCTCGCCGACCGGCTCATCCAGCAGACGGGCACGATGGCGGAGCGCGACATGGTCGAGCAGGTGCTCGATTCCATGGATATCGAGCGCGAGCGCGGCATCACCATCAAGGCGCAGACGGTGCGCCTCGAATACAAGGCTGAGGACGGCAAGTCCTATATCCTCAACCTCATGGACACGCCCGGCCACGTCGACTTCGCCTATGAGGTGTCGCGGTCGCTCGCCGCCTGCGAGGGCTCGCTCCTGGTGGTCGACGCGAGCCAGGGGGTCGAAGCTCAGACGCTTGCGAACGTCTATCACGCCCTCGACGCGGGCCATGAGATCGTCCCCGTCCTCAACAAGATCGACTTGCCGGCGGCCGAGCCCGACCGGATCAAGGAGCAGATCGAGGACGTGATCGGCCTCGAGGCTTCGGACGCGGTGCCGATCTCGGCCAAGACAGGCGTCAACATCGACCTCGTGCTCGAGGCGATCGTCAAGCGCCTGCCCCCGCCCAAGGGTGACGAGACCGCGGCTTTGAAAGCGCTGCTCGTCGACTCCTGGTATGACGCCTATCTCGGCGTCGTGGTCCTCATTCGCGTGATCGACGGGACCCTGAAAAAGGGCTCGCGCATCCGCATGATGGCGGCGGACGCCGTCTACGAAGTCGATCGCATCGGCGTCTTCCGGCCAAAAATGTTGGAGATCGCCGCGCTTGGTCCGGGCGAGATCGGCTACATTACCGCCCAGATCAAGCAGGTCGCGGACACGCGGATCGGCGACACGATCACCGACGAGCGACGCCCCACCGCCGAGGCTCTGCCGGGCTTCAAGCCTGCCCAGCCTGTCGTGTTCTGCGGCCTGTTCCCAATGGATGCAGCGGACTTCGAGGATTTGCGCGCGGCGATGGGCCGGCTCAGGCTCAACGACGCAAGCTTTTCTTACGAGATGGAGACGTCGGCGGCGCTCGGCTTCGGCTTTCGCTGTGGTTTCCTCGGCCTCCTGCATCTCGAAATCATCCAGGAGCGGCTGGAACGCGAGTTCAATCTCGATCTCATCGCGACGGCGCCGTCGGTCATCTACAAGATCGCGCTGACCGACAAGTCGGAGATCGAGCTTCACAATCCAGCCGACATGCCGGACGTGGTCAAGATCGCCGAGATCAAGGAGCCATGGATCAAGGCGACCATTCTCACGCCTGACGACTATCTCGGCGCGATTCTGAAGCTCTGCCAGGACCGGCGCGGGGTGCAGATCGACCTCAATTACGTGGGAAAACGCGCGATGGTGGTTTACGAACTGCCGCTCAACGAGGTCGTATTCGACTTCTACGACCGGCTGAAATCGATCTCCAAGGGCTACGCGTCGTTCGACTATCAGATCATCGACTATCGCGCGGGCGACCTGGTCAAGATGTCGATCCTGGTCAACGCCGAGCCGGTCGACGCTCTATCCATGCTCGTCCATCGCGATCGGGCCGATCCGCGCGGCCGAGCGATGGTCGAGAAGCTCAAGGACCTCATCCCGCCGCACATGTTCCAGATCCCGGTCCAGGCGGCGATTGGCGGCAAGATTATCGCCCGCGAGACGATCCGGGCTTTGCGCAAGGACGTCACCGCCAAGTGCTACGGCGGCGACGCCACCCGCAAGCGGAAGCTCCTCGAGAAGCAGAAGGCCGGCAAGAAGAAGATGCGCCAGTTCGGCAAGGTCGACATCCCGCAGGAAGCCTTCATTGCAGCGCTGAAGATGGATGCGTAAGGCCGGCCGCCGGAGTTTGCACAACGCCGATTTCTTTTGTGGAAGCGTCCGTTTAATTCGACAGGGCGTTCGAGCCACGGCCGCGCCGCGATCGGGGCCGGCGGCGTTGAAACTTGGAGCGGGCTAAGGGATTCGAACCCTCGACCCCAACCTTGGCAAGGTCGAGATTACTCTTCGCCCCACCGCTCTCCTCCCCTCTAGATCACGATAAAACAATGGCTTAGAACGGATTTCCTACGCTCAATCCCGACCGACCCGCACTTCGTTTGCGCCGAACTGCTTACATAGTGCTTACATTTTTCCCAAGTATGATAATGTAAGCAGATCGGGTCGCAAAGAGGAAGGCGTCATGAGCGGGAGGTTGACCAAGACGGCCGTCGAAGGCCTGACGCCCCCGGGCAAGCAGGGCGAACAGAGCTTCCTTTGGGATGGTGAATTGAAGGGCTTCGGCGTCCGGGTCATTCACTCCGGCCTGAAGACCTTCATCCTTCAGTATCGAGATGCCGACGGCCGGACCCGCCGGATCAAGCTCGGGCGCTTCGGTGCGATCACGGTTGAGAACGCACGCGATCTCGCCAAGGTGAAATTCGGCGAACTGGCCAAGGGTAATGATCCGGCGAAGAAGCCCGACAGACGGAGGAAAACGACCGTGGCGGCGCTGTGCGACTGGTATCTTGAGGAAGCCAAGGCCGGTCGCATTCTCGGGCGTCGGAACCGGCCGATCAAAGCCTCGACGCTCGCGATGGACAAGAGCCGGATCGAAACACACATCAAGCCGCTCTTGGGCAAAGCGCTAGTCCACACCCTCAAGATCGCCGACATCGAGCGCATGCAGTCGGACATCGTCGCGGGGAAAACCGCCAAGCCACGCGGCGAAGGCCGAGGCGGCGCGACCACCGGGGGGCCTGGCGTCGCCGCGCGCACCGTGTCGACGTTACAAAGCGTCCTTGGACACGCAGTACGCCTCGATCGCATCGAAGCTCATCCGAGCAAGGGCGCTCGGAAACTGGCCGGGAAGAAGAAGAACCGGCGTTTGAGCGTTCCCGAGATCGTGAAGCTCGGCCAGGCGATGCGTCATGCGGGGCTCAAGGGAATCGAAAGCCCCATCGCGCTCGCCGTCGTGCGGCTTCTACTTCTGACTGGGTTTCGGATCTCCGAGGGGCAAGGCCTCGAACGTGAATGGGTCTCCGCCGCGGAAGGCTATGTTGGCTTTCCCGACACCAAAGGCGACGCCCAGGTCAGGGCGATTGGCCCCTCTGCCGCGAAGCTAATCGCACAGCAGCCGGTGCGCGTGAATCCCCCTTATGTCTTCCCGTCTGAGGTTGGCGACGGACATTACACCGCCGCCAAGGCTTGTCTGGAGCGGCTGTGCTGCGACGGTCGGCATTGAAGGCGTCACGCCTCACACGTTGCGGCACGCGTTCGCGAGCGTCGCGGGAGACCTAGGCTTCTCGGAGTTGACCATTCGCGCCTTGCTCGGTCACGGCTCCCAGAGCGTGACGCAGGACTACATCCATATCGACGAGGCGCTGAAGTTGGCCACAGCCCGCACATGCGAGGAAATCGCGTCGCTGCTGGACAAGGGAGAATTGGCCAGGGCCGCCGCCTCCCCCAAGAAGGCCGCCTGACCTTGGGAAGCGACATTCTCTTGACCCGATATAGCTTGAAAGCTATATAAATGACGTGGGATGTTGCTTTCCACGATGAGTTTGTTCCGGAGTTCAAGGCGTTCGAGGCATCTGTCCAGGATGGTTTGCTCGCCGTCGCCAAGCTGTTGGCCGACTATGGTCCCCAGCTCGGCCGGCCGCACGCCGATACGCTCAAGGGGTCAAAGCACGCCAACATGAAGGAGCTGCGGTTCGAGGGAGCAGACGGCGAATGGCGCGCTGCGTTCGCTTTCGATCCGGAGCGGCGGGCGATCCTGCTGGTGGCGGGCGACAAATCCGGCGGAAGTCAGAAGCGCTTTTATCGTCAGCTTATCGCCAAGGCCGATTCCCGGTTCTCCGCTCATGTGGAAAGCCTGAAGGCTGGAAAGAGGAAGGTATGAGATGGTCCGGAGCCTGAACGACATGCTCGCCGAGCTTCCGCCTGAGCGCCAGGCGGGAGTAGAGGCACGCTACCAGGAACTCAAGCAGGAGGTTGAAGGCCTGCGCGAGCTGCGGCAGATCGCCGGGAAAGCGCAACTCGAAATCGCTGAGGCGCTGAACATCAAACAGCCGTCCGTGTCGAAAATCGAGAAGCAGGCCGACATGTACCTCTCGACGTTGCGCAGCTATGTCGAGGCCGTCGGGGGCAAGCTAGAGTTGGTGGTGAAGCTGCCGCGCCGTCCGGCGCTACACCTTCAACATCTCGGCGAAGCGACGGACTCTCTGCCAGTGGTGTCCAAACCGCGCGGCCGTCGCCGTGCCGCAGCGTCGTGACCTGTGGCCCAATGTCGAGCCATTGGATAATGGCGGCGCGGCGTGTGTTCGTGTCGTCTGCGACCACAGGCGCTGTGCTGACAGCAGCGACTTGCCTCGTTATGGTGACTTCTCCACGGACATGGCGAAGGACCGACAATCGGTCGGCACGTAACAGCCCCGTGCGAGGGGGAAGCACGGCACGTCATGGATGAGCTGCAACGATCCATCTACGTCGATCGCTTCCGACTGGCATTTTACACCCAGCGCGGCACTGCGTTTCAGGACTGGTTTGTCCGATTGGCCGGCTACGCCTTTGGCCCCGATTTCGAGGAGGTACGCCCGTACGGCCCCTATGGCGATCTGAAGTGCGACGGCCGCCGTGTCAGCACGAAGTCCGTCTACCAGTGCTATGCCCCCGACGCCATGAAGGAGGCCGAGCTCATCGGCAAGGTCGACGAGGATTTCCACGGCGCCCGCGCCCATTGGAACGCCGAGATGGCCGAATGGATCTTCGTCCACAATGACGGACGCGGCCTACCGCCCAACGCCGTCCAGCACATTGACGGCCTGCGGCAGGCGCACGCACCGCTCACGATCGAGACTTGGTCGGAGCCAGAGCTGCTAAGACTCGTGATGGGGCTCGATCTTGGCGCCTTACAGGCGTTGTTCGGCCCCGCAGCTTCGATCGCCATCGTCGATCGCCTGGTTCTTGCCGATCTTGTGCCGATCATAGAAGCGCTTCAGCGCCAGGATCCGAACGCTGGCGATCCGCCGCTCACGCCGCCTTCCCCCGAGAAGCTCGAAAAGAACGCCCTCTCCGAAGAATCGGGTTTCTTGCTCCGGATGGGCCGCCGCAAATCGAGCCTGGTCGAGACCTTCTTTCGAAAGAGTCCTCGGCCCGATCTTGGTGAGCGCATCGCGGAGGCGTTCCGCACGCGCTACGCCGAGCTGAAGGCCTACGATCTTCAAGCGGATTCGATCTTCAAGCACCTGCAGGACTACGCCGGCATGAACGGCGAGCCGAAACGCCAAGGCGCCGCACTTGCCGTCCTCGCTTATTTCTTCGATAGCTGCGACATCTTCGAGGACCCAGTCGCCTCCGTGGGGGCGTCATGATCCTGCCGACGAAACACGTCCGTCCTGATCGCGCCCTCATCGGAGTCGGCGCCGAGGTGCTTGAAATTCTGAAGCGGCCGATGATCATGTCGCGGCTCTGGGATGAGGTGCGTGGCCGCCGGTCCCTGCACGCGCCGAACGCCCCGATTGACTATCAGTGGTTCATCCTCTCACTCGACCTGCTTTACACAATCGGCGCGCTCGACTTCGACCGCGGGCTGGTGCGGAGGGTCGCGCCATGATCCGACGATTCGGCAGCGACCTTGCCTCATTCAAGGCGCTCGCCTTCAAGCCCGGCTTGAACATCCTACTCGCCGACAAGAGCGAAGGCGCCAACGACCGCCAATCCCGCAACGGCGCAGGCAAGACCAGCTTCGTCGAGTTGGTGCATTTCCTGTTTGGCGCCGACGCGCGGAAGGAGAGCATCTTCCGGTCTGACGTCCTGGTGGAATGGACCTTCGATGTCGCGGTCGATGTCGCTGGTGAAGCGATCTCGGCAGCACGCAGCGGCGCCAAGCCGAGTCGGCTTCTGATCAACGGCCCCGTCGAGGCCTTGCCGATTCCCCCGCAATTCGACGCGACCGCTGGGCTCTACGAGCTTTCGAATGAAAGCTGGAAGGCTAATCTAGGCAAGCTCTGGTTCGGCCTGCCTCTCTCCGCCGGTGACGAGGCCGAGCGCTTCCAGCCCTCTTTCCGGTCCTTGTTCTCCTATTTCGCGCGACGCCAACTGAGCGGCGGCTTTCAACAGCCGATGCAGCATTCAGCAATGCAGCAGGCCTGGGACCAGCAGGTCTCGATCTGCTATTTGCTCGGCCTCGACTGGACGATCCCCGGCAAGTTTCAGGAGCTGCGTGGACAGGAAAAGGTCGCCCAAGAGCTCCGCAAAGCGGCCAGGAGCGGCGATCTCGGCCGTTACTTCGGCAAGGCCGCGGATCTCCGTACGCGCCTTACGATCGCTGAGGCCCGCTCAGTGAGGCTGCGTCAGCAGCTCGCCTCCTTTGAGGTGGTGCCCGAATATAAGGAGCTTGAACGCGAAGCCAACGCCCTCACCCGCGAGATCGACGCTTTCAACGTCGACAACGTCATGGACGGCGATTTGCTGCAGCAGCTTCGCGCCTCTCTCGGCGAGGAGGATGCACCAGATCTCGGCGACGTCACCAAGCTGTACGCCGAAGCCGGCGTGGTCCTCCCCGACATGGTTCGCCACCGATTCGACGAGGTCGAGCGTTTCCACCGCTCGATCATCGAGAATCGCCGCGCCCATCTCAATGCCGAGATCTCTTCCGCCGAGGCCAGGATCGCCGAACGCGACCAGCGCACCGCCGAGCGCGACCGGCGTCGGCGCCAGATCATGTCTGTCCTAAGTTCTGGCGGTGCATTGGAGCACTATACCAATCTGCGCGAGGAAGCCGGCCGGGCCGAAGCGGAAGTCGAAGGCCTCCGCCAGAGGCTCGAAACCGCGGAGCGCATCGAGAGCACGAAGGCTGAGCTCGACATCGAGCGAGCCAATCTGACCAAAGCGCTCCGCGATGATCTCCATGAGCGTGACGCCATCCTTCGCGAGGCCATCCTGGCCTTCGAGGCCCTATCGGAATCCCTTTATGAGAAGGCCGGCAGCCTCACGATCGCCGAGACTGGCAGCGGCCCGCAGTTCGATGTCCATATCGATGGACAGCGGAGCAAGGGCATCATCAACATGCAGATCTTCTGCTTCGATCTGATGCTCACCGAGATCAGCCTGAAACAAGGCCGCGGCCCAGGCTTCTTGCTGCACGACAGCCACCTATTCGACGGCGTCGACGAACGTCAGGTCGCCAAGGCCCTGCAACTCGGCGCCGAGCGCGCCGAAGCGTCTGGCTTCCAATACATTGTGACGATGAATTCCGACGCTTTGCCTAGGGAAGGCTTCAGGCCGGGCTTCGACATCCGCGATCATGTGCTGGATACCAAGCTCACCGACGCTACTGATACCGGGGGCCTGTTCGGTCTCCGCTTCAACTAGGCCCGTCGCTATTCCGTACCTGTTAGAACGTTGTCCTCCGGCGGTTCCATATCTGGCGCGGCAGGAAGGCTATCCTCAGCATCCAGCACCGCCTTCAAGTCGATGATGTGGGTCTTGCTGAAATAGATCGTCAAATCCTGTTCGGCGAGAAGTACCGCGAGCTCATTGTCTGTGAGCGTTTGCAACGCCTGCCTCATGGTTTCTCTGGAGCCGTTCACGATCCGAAACATTGCCGAGTGGTTTGGGCAAAGGGCCAGATAGTTCTGAGGATGGCGCTTGGTCAGTTCTGGCAGGAACTCGACGACTTCAAAATATTCGCGCCCATCGTCGAGCTTGAAGGGCAAAGGTCCCTTACATATCTGACACGTCACCTCGCCGTCAGCGTTTCTGTAGTGCTCCCGCAGGTATAGATCGGCCTGCTCTTTCACATCTTCCCTGCCGATGGAAACCGAACGCTCACGGATTTCGCTCTCCTTGTCGGGAGCCCGAAGGGCCTGCTCACGCACGTTTTGGGCTCGGCGTTCGGGATTGGCGAGCGGTCGATCTGGAAGGGCGGGCTTATTGCGGCTCTCCAATTCAGAGAGAATTTTCTCCTGCTCTGCCTCTGGCAATTCATTGAAGCGCCGCGCGCGCTCGGCGGCGGCCGCGTCGGCGAAGCCGAGGCTTTGGGCGGCAGCGTCTTTTTGGCGCGCTTGCTCTGATTGCCGCACGGCGGTTTCGCCGAACTGATAGCCTTAAGCCAAGAATCGCCGGGGTCGAAGGCGAACCCCTTCGGGAGAAGCGCACGCGATGCGTCGATGGGGCGGACGAACACGCCGTCGCCCTGCGGGACCCAGCTCGCGGCCCGCAGCTCATGCACGAGTCGAGACGCGGCATGGCGTGGATTATGCGACGCATTGCACCGATACGTCGCTTGCAAGTAGTCGGGATAAGACGGAAGTGCTCTAAGAGTCCGTTTGAAAACGTCTACTCGTGAGCTATTCGCCTGAGCAGGACGCTTCCGAGAGCGACGTGGATCATGGCTTCGGAGCAATCGATGCGCTCTTCGTAGTCTCGCACGAGGCGGCGCCATCGGGTCATCCAGGCGAACGTTCGCTCGACCACCCATCGACGTGGGAGGACTTCGAAGCCCATGGCGGCGTCGGATCGCTTGACGATCTCAATGGTGAAATCACGGAAGGCGGCCTTGTCCATGAGTTGGGTGCGATCATAGGCCCCATCGGCGAACAGGTGCTTCAGCCACGGCCGGCGCTTGCGCACACCGTCCAGGATCATCTGGGCCCCGGCGCTGTCGGAGATGTCGGCGGGGGTCAGGTTGACCATCAGAAGACGGCCGTCGGTGTCGACCGCGATGTGGCGCTTGCGCCCCACGATCTTCTTGCCCGCGTCGTATCCCCTTGTTTTCGCTTCTGGAGCTTTGACCGATTGGCTGTCGAGGACGCCCCCCGTTGGGCTCGCCTCGCGTCCCACGCGCTCCCGGTCGAGCATCAGCGCGACGTCGTGGATCGTCTGGAACATGAACCGCCGGACAAATCGGCGAAACCACCAATAGACCGTCTGCCAAGGCGGGAAATCATTCGGCAACATCCGCCATCCGCCGCCCGAACGGGCCATGTAGCGGATCGCGTTCAAGACCTCTCGCAAATCGACCTCGACAGGGCGACCTGCCTTCGATCCGCGAGGAAGAAAGGGCTCAATCCGCGCCCATTCCTCGTCAGTCAAATCGCTCGGATATCGTTTGGTCTTCTTCTCGATCTTGGCCATTCGGCCGCGCGTCGCTGGGGTCCACATCCCAAGCTTGAATCACGGCCGCAAACCCCATTCAACAGCTTTTCAAACGGACTCTAAGAGCCTGACTCAAAAGCCTACGGTTGGCCTGCTGCCGGTTTCGTGGACACCGAGATTGGGTGTTTCATGAAGCCGGAGGTGTCAAATGCAGCGCAGGAAGTTTGGTCGTGAGTTCAAGATCGAGGCCGTTCGGTTGATCAAGGACCGAGGGGTGAGCGTCGCG
>DASXES010000033.1:0-74053 GCA_036489975.1 Roseiarcus sp. | reverse complement strand
GTAAAATGGCGGCTACTCCAGCAGCAGGCCCTTCCAGGCAAGTCCTCTCAAATCCCCGCCGGCCGCCTTAGGTCCAGCGTCAGCGGAAACTCGGGGTGCGGCGTCTCTGGCGCGAGTTCATAAGCCCCGGGCGTATGGCCGCGCGGCTCGAAGCGCGCGAGGCGGCGCGCTTCCGCTTCATTACTGTTGACCGGGAAAGTATCGTAGCTGAGCCCGCCCGGATGGGCCACGTGATAGACGCAGCCGCCGAGCGCCCGCCCGCTCCAGCTATCGAAAATGTCGAATACCAACGGCGCGTGCACAGGAATCGTCGGGTGCATCGCCGTCGCCGGCTTCCAGGCTTTGTAGCGCACCGCGCCGACCGCGACGCCGTTCGTTGCGGTCTTCACCAAGGGAACGCGACGGCGGTTGCAGGCGACGACATAGCGCTCGGGATCGGCGGTCGTGAGCTTCACCTGCAGCCGCTCGGTCGAAGAGTCGGTGTAGCGCGCCGTTCCACCGATTGCGCCCGTTTCGCCGAGTACATGCCACGGCTCCAGCGCCTGGCGCAGTTCGAGCTTGACGCCCTCGTATTCGACCTCGCCGCAGAACGGGAAGCGGAACTCGGCCTGCGCTTCGTACCAGTCGGATCGGAAAGGAAACCCGTGCGCCTTGAGATCGGCGAGGACGCCGAGAAAATCCTCCCACACGAAATGCGGCAGCATGAACCGGTCGTGCAGCGACGCGCCCCACCGCGGCAGCGGCCCATCCAAAGGATCGCGCCACAGCCGGGAGAGAATCGCCCGGATCAAGAGCTGCTGAGCGAGGCTCATGCGGGCGTCCGGCGGCATCTCGAAGCTGCGAAACTCGACGAGGCCAAGCCGGCCGGTGGGCCCATCCGGCGAATAAAGCTTGTCGATGCAGATTTCCGCCCGATGCGTGTTGCCGGTGACGTCGGTGAGCAGATTGCGCATAAGCCGGTCGAGCAGCCACGGGCGCGGGGCGCCGCCGTCTCCCGGCTTCGGGATCTGGGCGAGCGCAATTTCCAGCTCGTAAAGGCTGTCGTGACGCGCTTCGTCCATGCGCGGCGCCTGGCTGGTCGGCCCGATGAACAGGCCTGAGAAGAAGTAGCTGAGGCTCGGGCGTCGCAACCAATGAATGATGAGGCTCTTGAGCAGGTCGGGGCGTCGGAGAAAAGGACTGTCGAGCGGCGCCTGGCCGCCGACCACGACGTGATTGCCCCCGCCCGTTCCCGCATGCTTGCCGTCGATCATGAACTTGTCGGCGCCGAGGCGGGAAAGGCGCGCTTCCTCGTAGACGATTTCGGTGGTGGCGACGCATTCGCGCCAGCTCGCCGCCGGATGGATGTTGACCTCGATCACGCCGGGGTCGGGCGCGACGCGAATGACGTTCATGCGCGGATCGACCGGCGGCGGGTAGCCTTCGATCTGCACGGGAAGCCCGACTTTTTCGGCCGCGGCTTCGGCCGCGGCGACCAGTTCGAGATAATCCTCGAGCCGCTCCACCGGAGGCAGGAAGACGCATAGGCGCCCGTCGCGCGGCTCGACCGTGACCGCGGTGCGCACGGCGCCGTCGATATCGCCGAGCCGCTGCTCGACGCGCTCCTGCGCGGTCCCTTCGGCGGCGGCGAACGAGGCGACCCGCTGCGCGCGCCCCCGCTCATCGTGGAAATCGGGCAGAGGTCCGCGCGGCTCGGTCGGATCGGCCTCGACGATATAAGGGTAGGAGGCGGGCGGAACATAAGGCAGCGCGCCCAAGGGCAGGCGGTAGCCGACCGGGCTGTCGCCCGGCACAAGATGCAGCGCGCCGCGCCGGGTTTTCCATTTCTCGCTGCGCCAGCGGATTCCATCAGCCTTCGCCTGCCAGCGCTGGACCGGCAGGACATAGCCGGAAGGCTCGGTCAGCCCGCGCGAAAAGACGCGGGCGATGCGGTGGCGCGCTTCGGGGTCCTTGAGCTCGGAATTCTCCGGCGAGACGTTGGCCGGCAGATTGGCCTCCTTGACCAGCCACTCGGCCGGATCCTCGTAAGCCGGCGCGACATAATCGGACTCAACGCCGAGTTCCGAGGCGATTGCGCCAAGCAACGCCTGCGCCGACTCCCGGGTCGCGCCGGTTTGCTCTCCCTCCGCGGCGATGCGCTCCGGGTTCTGCCAGATCGGCTTCAGGTCGCGCCGCCAGTAGAGCGAAAACGTCCAGCGCGGCAGCGACTCGCCCGGATACCATTTGCCCTGGCCGTAATGCAGGAAACCGCCGGGCGCGAAGCGGTCGCGCAATCGCCGGATCAGCCGGTCGGCGAGCGCCCGCTTGGTGGGGCCGACCGCGTCTGCGTTCCACTCGCCCGCTTCGAAATCGTCGATCGAAACGAAGGTCGGTTCGCCGCCCATGGTCAGCCGGACGTCGTCGGCGAGGAGCTTCTTGTCGACCTCTTCGCCGAGCGCGTCGAGCGCCTTCCAGGCGTCCTCGGAGAACGGCTTGGTGATGCGCGGATGTTCGGAGACCCGATCGACCCGCATGTCGAAGGCGAAATCGACATTGGCGAAACTTGCCAGGCCGGAAATTGGCGCGGCGTTGCGATAATGGGGCGTCGCCGCCAGCGGAATATGGCTCTCGCCGGTCAACAGGCCGGAGGTCGGATCGAGCCCGATCCAGCCGGCGCCGGGCAGATAGACTTCCGCCCAGGCATGAAGATCGGTGAAGTCGTGGTCGGTGCCCGGGGGCCCATCGAGGGCCACGAGATCCGGCTTCAACTGAATGAGATAGCCCGACACGAACCGGGCGGCCAAGCCCAGGTTCCGGAAAACCTGGACCAGAAGCCAGCTCGAATCGCGGCACGAGCCCGAACCGCGCTCGAGTGTCTCTTCCGGAGTCTGCACCCCCGCTTCCATGCGGATGAGATATTGAATTTCGTTCGCAAGACGCCGGTTGAGATCGATCGCAAAATCGATTGTGCGCCTGGGCGTTCGATCGATCCCGGCCAGGAAGGCCTGAAGCCGCGGCCCGGCGTGTTCAGGGGTGCGGTAGATGACGAGATCGGGCCTGATGTCCTCCGGATATTCGAAGGGCCACGTCTCCGCGCCCTCTTCGACGAAGAAGTCGAAGGGATTGTAGACCGTCATGTCGGCGACGACGTCGACCTCGATCTTCAGCTCGTTGACGGGCTCCGGGAAGACGTAACGCGCAAGCCAGTTGCCGTACGGATCCTGCTGATGGTTCACGAAATGGTCGGCAGGCGAAACCTTCAGCGAATGCGATATGACCCGGGTGCGGCTGTGGGGCGCGGGCCTTAAGCGAATGATCTGCGGGCCGAGCGAGACCGGGCGGTCGTATTTGTAGTGCGTGAGATGATGGATCGCGGCTCGGATCGACATGGGCACCGGGAGTTTGTGACGGCTCGAAGACCCTTTCACAATCTACCGCGCCGCACAATCGTAGGCGACTGCGGCTACAAGGGCGCCGGCTCATCCCCCTCGAAGCCGCACGCGGCCAAAGCCTCCAGCATGTGGGGCGGCGCGGGCGCTTCGACCTCCACCGGCGGGTTCGACCTGGAGAGCGGCACGACGACCCTGCGGGCCAGCAGTTGCAGCGGCAGGTCGGCGCGCGCGCCATAGATCGGATCGCCGAAAATCGGCCAGCCCTGCGAGGCGCAATGGACGCGCAATTGATGCGTGCGGCCCGTCTTGGGCTCAAGCTCCGCCCATGCGATCGGCGCGCCGCGCCAAGTCCCCCGGCCCCTGATCCGCCAGAGCGTCAGCGACTTTTGGCCATTGGGATCGACCTTCATCCACCAGCCGATCTTGTCATCGAGGCGACCCAGCGGCAGCTCGATAATTCCCTCTTCGCCCTCGGGCGCGCCCGAGACAATCGCCCAATAGGTCTTGGCGATCTTGCCTTGCTTGAACAGAAGCCCCAATTTTTCCAGGGCCTTGTGATGGCGCCCGAGCACCAGGCAGCCCGCGGTGTCGCGGTCGAGCCTGTGCGCAAGCGCGGGCCTGCGCGGGAGGCCGAAGCGGAGGGCGTCGAAATCGTCCTCTAGGCTCGCGCCGCCTTTCGGCCCGGCATGGACGGCGATTCCGGCGGGCTTATCGAAAACGAGCATCAGCCCGTCGCGATAGAGGAGCCGCTCTCTTGTTTCTTCCGGCGTCATGGGAAGAAGTGGTATGGCAGCATCGGCCGCGCCCGCATAGGGCGGGCTTGAGGAGGGTTTGTGGCGTCGGACGAAGACGAGAAAAAAGGGAAGTCAGGCCTGCTGAGCCGCTGGTTCCGCGGTGGCGAGGCGCCCGCGCCCGTCGAGGCGCCGCCGGCTGCGATCGCAGCCGAGCCGCCGGTCGCCGCGGAGGTGGAGGTCCCACCGGAGGCGCCCCCCGCTCAGCCGGCGCCGAAGCCAAGCTGGCTTCAGCGCCTTCGCGCCGGCCTCTCGCGCTCGTCGACGACGATCGCGCGGGGCGTGACCGACATCTTCACCAAGCGCAAGCTCGACGCCGCCTCCCTCGACGACCTCGAGGACGTCCTCATCCAGGCCGATCTCGGGCTCGCCGCGGCTTCCCGCATTCGCGACGCGGTCGCGCACGGGCGCTACGAGCGCGGGATCAGCCCGGAGGAAGTCAAGCAGATCCTCGCCGACGAGGTCGACCGCGCGCTCGAGCCGGTCGCCCGCCCGCTCGCCATCGATCCCGACAAGCGCCCGTTCGTGATTCTCGTCGTCGGCGTCAACGGCTCCGGCAAGACGACGACCATCGGCAAGCTCGCCGCCAAGTTCCGGGCCGAAGGCAAGGCGGTCCTGCTCGCCGCGGGCGACACCTTTCGCGCCGCCGCGATCGAGCAGTTGCGCATCTGGGCCAGGCGCACCTTTTCCGCTCTCGTCGAGCGCGAGCAGGGCGCCGACGCGGCGGGCTTAGCCTTCGACGCGCTGACGAAAGCCCGCGAGCTGAACGTCGACGTGGTGCTGATGGACACCGCGGGGCGATTGCAGAATCGCACGGAGCTGATGAGCGAACTCGAGAAGATCATCCGCGTCATGAAGAAGATCGACGCCAGCGCGCCCCACGCCGTGCTGCTCGTGCTCGACGCGACGGTCGGCCAGAACGCCATGAGCCAGGTCGAGATTTTTGGCCGCGTCGCCGGCGTCACCGGCCTCGTGATGACCAAGCTCGACGGCACCGCGCGCGGCGGGATTCTGGTCGCGATCGCCGACAAATTCGCGCTTCCCGTTCATTTCATTGGCGTTGGCGAGGGCGTCGACGACCTCGAGCCGTTCGCCGCCCGCGACTTCGCCGACGCGATCGCGGGAATCGATAGAGAGGCTGCATGACGGCGCCCAGCGAATCGACAACGCCCGCAGCCAAGACCGCCGCCTCGCCGCCGCGCAAGGCGCTCAATCCGATGCTCAAGTTCGCGCTCGAGCTCGGGCCGCTCGCGCTTTTCTTCATCGTCTATGGCAGGCTCGGCATCTTCGCCGCGACCGGCGTCCTGATGGCGAGCGTATTCGTCACGCTCGCTGTCTCCTATGCGATGCTGAGGCGCATTCCGATCATGCCGCTGATGACAGCGGTGATCGTCCTCATCTTCGGCTCGCTCACCCTCATCCTGCATGACGAGACGCTGATCAAGATCAAGCCGACCGCGCTCTATCTGTTGTTCGGCGCGGCTTTGTTCGTCGGCCTCTGGCTCAAAAAGCCGCTACTCAAGATCCTGTTCGACGGGGCGATCCATGTCACCGAGGAGGGCTGGCGCAAGCTCACCTGGCGCTGGGCGTTCTTCTTCCTCGCGCTCGCAGTCCTCAACGAGATCGTCTGGCGGACGCAAACGACCGACCTCTGGGTCAAGTTCAAGACCTTCGGCTTCCTGCCGCTGACTCTCCTGTTCGCGCTCGCCCAGGCGCCCTTGATCATGAAATACGAGACCAAGGACGACGAGCCGGGCGACGATTTCTAGGACCCCCGCGGATAAGGGATCCCGGCCGCAGGGCGGCCTCGCCCCCGGCGGGCGAAATGAAGCGAACGGTCTCGCCCCCTTGAGCTTACGGAGCGCCGCGACCGACCCACTACGCGCCCGGCTGGCGTCGTTAAACCGGCACAGGCCGCGGTTCTTTTGTTTCCTTTCGAAGTACTCGCAAGAGATCGATATATAGGTAGACATACATCGTTATTTCCTTGCCCCGTGGCGGGCGTGGCGCCTAGATTCGCCCGTACAAGGGAGGAGAGGCATGACGGTTCCTCATGAGCCGTGGCTCGTGCTGCTCTCGATCGCCATCGCGATTCAGGGCAGCTTCGTCGGTTTGTCCCTGGCGGCGGAGATCGACACGGCGACCGGATCGCACCGGCGCCTCCTCCTTGCCGGATCGGCTGTGACGCTGGCCACCGGCGTCTGGTCGATGCATTTCGTGGGCATGCTCGCGGCAAGCTTTCCAAGCGCGATCGACTATCTCGTGCTCCCCACGCTGGCGTCCTTCCTCATCTGCGTGATCGTTGTCGGGGTCGGCGTCTACGCCGCCCATGAGGCGCGGCTCACCAGGCTGCGGGTGGCGCTCGGGGCGATCGCGATGGGCCTCGGCATCTCCGCCATGCACTATGTGGGCATGTCGGCGGTGCATTTGGCGGGCCCGACCTATCAGGAGCCCGGTTTCGTCGCGGCCTCGATCATCGTGTCGATCGCGGCCAGCGCATTCGCGTTGCTGACGCTGGGCAGCCGGCCCACGCGCCTGCGCCTGTTCGTCGGCGCGGTCGTTCTTGGGCTGGCGATTTCGGGCATGCACTACACGGCCATGGCGGGAATGCGGCTCGACCCGCTGTGCTTCGACGTCAGCCGTTTCGTAGGCGCGGAATCGGCGTTGTCGCGCAACACGCTCGCCCTGCTCGCGACCGTAATTTCCTTCGGCGTCTCGGGCGCTTTCCTGCTCTCGCTCGTGCCCGACCCGCAGCCGAAAGCGGCGCGGCTCATCATGGGTCCCGAAGCCCTGGCGCCGGCGGCGGGACCCGCGATCCCGATTGATGTGGCCGACATCGGGTCCGGCGAGGCGCGCGCGCCTCAAGCGCGGTCCGTCCCGACGCTCCCCATCACAAACATCCGCGTCGAGAAGGACGGCCGGGGGCGGTTCCTCGCCGTCGGCGACGTCTACGCGGTTCGCGCCAATGCGCATTACACTTTCATCCACGACGGCGAGAGGGAGTACTTCTGCAATCAGTCGATCAGCACGCTCGAGGCGGAGCTCGATCCGCTGGAGTTCGCGCGCGTGCATCGCAGCTATATCGTCCGGCTCGCGCGGGTGTCGCGAATCCGCAAATCGGGCGAAGCGGCCGTGGCCGAGCTTGGCGAACCCGTGCGTTGCGCGGTGCCGATCGCGCGCGGCCAGTATCGCGAGATCAAGGCGCGAATCGAAGTCGCTGCAACGCGGTGAGCGGACCGACAATTCGTGAGAAGCGTCAGTCTGGCTGACGCATTTCGTGCAGAATCGACCCACTTGGCGCCTTTTTCGGTCGAACAGTTGAGCCACGGTTGATTGTGCAGCGCACCCTGACCTCCCCTCCCAGGATCCGGCGTCCAGTGAAAACCGACCGGACAACTTGCGCGGGAGGGGTGCTTGATCCCGGGATCGTTCGAATACCACCGTCCTTCCACCGTCAGTGAAGCCGTCGCCCTCATGGGGCGGCTCGACAGCGAAGCGCGCCTGCTCGCCGGCGGACACAGTCTCATCCCGATGATGAAGCTGAGGCTCGCCCAGCCCAGCCATCTTATCGATCTCGCCGGAGTGGGAGAGCTCAAGGGCGTCCGGGTCGAGGGCGGCGAGATCGTCATCGGCGCGATGACCACCCAGCATGAGGTGATCGCGAGCGAAGAGCTTGCGACCCATGCGCCGATCCTTCGCGAGGCGGCCCAGCAGATCGCCGATCCGCAGGTGCGGTATCTCGGCACGATCGGCGGGAACGCGGCGAACGGCGATCCGGGCAACGACATGCCGGCCCTTTTGATGGCGCTCGACGCTTCTTATGAGCTTCGCGGCCCGACGGGCGGGCGCCGTGTAAGGGCGCGCGAATATTATCTCGGCATCTACGAGACCGCGGCCGGGCCCGGCGAGATCCTGACCGCGATCAGGGTTCCGATCCCGCCGAAGCCGCACGGCTTCGCCTATGAGAAGCTCAAGCGGAAGGTCGGAGACTATGCGACCGCCGCGGCGGCGGTGATCCTGACCGTTTCGGGCGGCAAAATCGCGAGCTGCGCGATCAGCCTCACCAATGTCGCCGACCGGCCCCTGCTGGCGTCCGGGGCGGCCGAGGCTGCGGTCGGCTCGGCGCTCGACAAGGCGACCCTGGCCAGGGCTGCGGGCGCCGCGGAGGCGATCGCTTCGCCAGCCGAGGATGGACGCGGTTCGGCCCAATATCGCGCCAGGATGGCCGGGGTCATGACCGCGCGCGCGCTCGCCCGCGCCTTCGCCCGCGCCACATCCTGAAAGGCTGCGCCATGTCGCTCACCAACGTCAGCATGACGATCAACGGCAAGCCGATGTCGGCCGCCGTCGAACCGCGCACGCTGCTCATCCACTACCTGCGCGAGAACCTGAACCTCACCGGCTCCCATATCGGCTGCGACACGACGCATTGCGGCGCATGCACGGTCGACGTCGATGGCAAATCGGTCAAGTCCTGCACGATGTTCGCAGTCCAGGCGCAAGGGTCCGACGTTCTCACGATCGAGGGCATGGCGGCGCCGGACGGCAAATTGCATGCGCTTCAGGAAGGCTTTCGTGAGATGCACGGGCTCCAGTGCGGCTATTGCACGCCGGGCATGATCGTGCGCGCGCACCGCCTGTTGCAGGAGAACCCGAACCCGACCGAGAGCGAAATCCGCATCGGCATCTCGGGCAACCTGTGCCGCTGCACCGGCTACCAGAACATCGTCAAGGCGATCCAATACGCAGCCGCCAAGCTCAATGGCCTCGAATTCAAGGAAGCCGCGGAATGAACGACGCTCCCTCGCCCACTTCGCTAGAGCGCGCCGACAAGCTGCAGGGCATGGGCTGCAAGCGCAAGCGCGTCGAGGACGTGCGCTTCACCCAGGGCAAGGGGAACTATGTTGACGACATCAAGCTGCCCGGCATGCTGCACGGCGATTTCCACCGCTCGAGCCACGGCCACGCCCGGATCGTCAAGATCGACACATCGAAGGCGAAAGCGCTGCCCGGGGTCGTCGCGGTTCTGACCGCCGAGGACCTCAAGGGCGTCAATCTCGCCTGGATGCCGACGCTCGCGGGCGACGTGCAGATGGTGCTGGCCGACGGGAAGGTGCTGTTCCAGAACCAGGAGGTCGCCTTCGTCGTCGCGACCGATCGCTATATCGCCGCCGACGCCGCCGACCTGGTCGAGGTCGAATATGAAGCGCTGCCCGTTCTGGTCGATCCGTTCAAGGCCATGGACGCGGACGCTCCCATCCTGCGCGAGGACATCAAAGACAAAAAGGACGGCGCCCATGGCCCCCGCAACCATCCGAACCACATCTTCAACTGGACTGTCGGCGACAAGGAGCTGACCGACGCCGCTTTCGCCAAAGCCGAGGTCGCGACCCGGGACCTGCTCAGCTACCAGCGCGTCCACCCCTGCCCGCTCGAGACCTGCCAGTGCGTGGTCAGCTTCAACAAGATCACCGGCGACCTCACCATCTACGGCACGTTCCAGGCGCCCCATGTCATCCGCACGGTCGTCGCGCTGATTTCGAGCATTCCCGAGCAGAAAATCCACGTGATCTCGCCCGACATCGGCGGCGGGTTCGGCAACAAGGTCGGCGCCTATCCGGGATACATCTGCGCCGCGGTCGCTTCCATCGTGACCGGCGTTCCGGTCAAATGGGTCGAGGACCGGATCGAGAACCTGTCGACCACCTCGTTCGCCCGCGACTACCACATGACGACCGAGATCGCGGCGACGCAGGATGGCCGGGTGACGGGCTTGCGCGTGCATATCCTCGCCGACCACGGCGCCTTCGACGCCTGCGCCGATCCGTCGAAATGGCCGGCCGGCTTTTCGAACATCGTCACCGGCTCCTATGACTTCCCGGTCGCGCATCTTTCGGTCGACGGCGTCTACACCAACAAGGCGCCGGGCGGCGTCGCCTATCGCTGCTCGTTCCGGGTGACGGAAGTGGCCTACGCGATCGAGCGCGCCATGGACATCATGGCGCAGAAGCTCAAGCTCGATCCTGTCGACTTCAGAATCAGGAACTTCATCAAGCGCGAGCAGTTCCCCTATCAGTCGGCGCTCGGCTGGGAGTATGATTCGGGCGACTATCACACCGCCATGCAGAAGGCGCTCGAGGCGACGAATTACCGCGCCCTGCGTGAAGAGCAGAAGGCGAAGCAGGAGGCGTTCAGGCGCGGCGAGACGCGCGAGCTGATGGGGATAGGCGTCTCGTTCTTCACCGAGATTGTCGGCGCGGGCCCGTCGAAGAATTGCGACATCCTCGGCATTGCGATGTTCGATTCGTGCGAGATCCGCATCCATCCGACCGGCAAGGGCGTCGCGCGCATGGGCACGAAGAGCCAGGGCCAGGGCCACGAGACCACCTGGGCGCAGATCATCGCAACCGAGATCGGCATTCCCGCCGACGACATCCTGGTCGAGGAGGGCAACACCGACACCGCCCCTTATGGCCTCGGCACCTATGGGTCACGCTCGACTCCGGTGGCTGGCGCCGCCATCGCCATGGCCTCGCGCAAGATCAAGGCCAAGGCGCAGATGATCGCAGCCTTCATGCTCGAAGTGCATGAAGGCGATCTCGAATGGGACGTCGACCGCTTCCGCGTCAAGGGCAATCCGGAATCGTTCAAGACGATGAGCCAGATCGCCTGGGCCGCCTACAACAAGGTCCCCCCTGGCATGGAGCCGGGACTCGAGGCGGTGAGCTATTACGATCCGCCGAACATGACCTATCCGTTCGGGGCCTATATCTGCGTGATGGACATCGACGTCGACACCGGCGTCCACAACGTCAGGCGCTTCTATGCGCTCGACGATTGCGGCACACGCATCAACCCGATGATCATCGAGGGCCAGGTGCACGGCGGCTGCACCGAAGGCTACGCGATCGCCATGGGGCAGGAGATCGCCTACGACGAATCCGGCAACGTCAAGGGCGCCTCGCTGATGGACTTCTTCCTGCCGACCGCGGTCGAGACGCCCCACTGGGAGACGGACTATACGGTGACGCCCTCGCCGCACCACCCGATCGGCGCCAAGGGCGTCGGCGAGAGCCCGAATGTCGGCTCGGTCCCCTGTTTCACCAATGCGGTGAACGACGCCTTCAAGTTTCTCGGTTCGACCCATATCGCCATGCCGCACGACGCCTACCGCACCTGGCTCGCGGCGGAGAAGCTTGGGCTGCATGCGTGACAAGGATGTCGCCACAACGGCTGGCCATTGTCCCTTCTCCCCGCTTGCGGGGAGAAGGGTGACGCGCAGCGCCCATGCCTAGCGAGCGGATCCCGCGCGAGGCGATCGCCGCCAGGCTCGCGGAGACCGGCTATGTCGCCGACCGCGAGCTGGCGACCGCGCTCTGGATGATGGACTACCTCAAGCGCCCGCTGCTCATCGAAGGCGAAGCGGGCGTCGGCAAGACCGAGGTCGCCAAGGCGCTGGCGCTCGTGCATGGCGCCGAACTCATCCGCATGCAGTGCTATGAGGGGCTCGACGCAAATTCGGCGCTTTACGAATGGAACTATCAGCGTCAGCTCATTGCGATCAAGGCGCGCGAAGGGTCGGGCGAGAGGCCCGAATCGATCGAGGCGCTGATCTTCTCCGAGGACTATCTGCTCGAGCGTCCGCTGCTGGCCGCCATCCGCAGGAAGGACCCGCCAGTGCTGCTGATCGACGAAGTCGATCGTGCGGACGAGGAGTTCGAGGCTTTTCTGCTCGAGCTTCTGTCCGACTTCCAGATCACGATCCCCGAGTTCGGAACCGTCAGGGCGCTGTCCATCCCGCGCGTCGTTCTGACCTCGAACGGAACGCGCGAATTGTCCGATGCGCTGCGCCGCCGGTGCCTCTACCATTATCTCGATTTTCCCGACGTCGACCGCGAGGCGGCGATCCTGGTGGCCCGTCAGCCGGGTATCGACGCGTCGTTCGCGCTTCAGGTCGCGCGCATGGTCGCTGGACTGCGCAAGGAGGAATTGCGCAAGACGCCCGGGATCGCAGAGACGCTCGACTGGGCCGCGACTCTCGCGGGCCTTGGGGTCGGTGATCTCTCCGCCGAGCCGGAGATCGTCCACGCGACGCTTCTCGCGCTTCTGAAGACGCACGAGGACAGAGCCCGCGTGACGCCTGAGGTGACCGCGAGGCTCGCGGGGCGCGCCGCATGACCTCCCCCCTGGCGAGCCCCGCATCGCCTGGCGCCGGCATGCGCCGGAGGCTCTCCGGCTTTACCGCGACCCTGCGCGGCGCGGGCTTCTCCGTCGGCCGCAGCGAGACAGGCGACGCCGCGCGGGTGATCGCAAGCCCGCTCGCCGATCGCCCCGAGCGTTTGCGGGCAGCGCTGAAAGCCCTGCTGGCGTCCAACAGGAGCGAATACGAGCGCTTCGACGAATTGTTCGACGCCTTCTGGCGCGGGCGCGGCGTCAGGCGCGCCCAGGCGACGGTGGCGCTCGGAATTGCGAATCGCGCCCGCCGCTTCGAGCCCGGCCCCGGCGGAACAGGCGCGGACGGACTTCAGCAGCGCGCGCAGGCGCAGACGCCGGGCGAGACCACCGCCGAAGGACGCGGACGCGAGCGCGGCGCTTCGGCGCAGGAAACGCTCGCCAGGAAGGACTTCGCGATTCTCGCGGCCGGGCCGGAGCGCGAGGCGGCGCTGGCGCTCGCCGAAAGGCTTGCGCGCGCGATGCGCGCCCGCGTGACGCGGCGGGAGCGCGCCCGTCGCAAAGGCCGCCGCATCGACCTGCGCGCGACGCTGCGGCGCTCGGTCGCGCGCGGGGGAGAGCCGATCGACCTCAAGTTCAGAAAGCGGAAGCGCAGGCCGCTCCGAATCGTCGCGCTGCTCGACGCGTCCGGCTCGATGGAGCCGTATGTGCCGGTGTTCACGCGTTTCCTGCATGCTTTGTCGCAGGCGTTTGCGCAAGCCGAAGCCTACCTCTTCCATACCCGGCTCGCGCATGTGTCCTCGGCGCTCAGCGAGCGCAATCCTCAGCGCGCGCTGGACCGGCTGTCGCTGATGGCTGAGGGCGTTGGCGGCGGCACGCGGATAGGCGATTGCCTGGGGGACTTCAACCGCGTCCATGCGAAGCGGGTCATTCATTCGCGCACCTGCGTGATGATCTTCTCGGACGGCTACGACACCGGCGAGCCGGAAAAGCTCGCCTCCGAGATGCGCGCTCTCAAGCGTCGCTGCCGCCGCGTCGTCTGGCTCAATCCTCTCACGGGGCGCGAGGGATTCGCGCCCGTCGCGCGAGGGATGCGCGCCGCGCTGCCCTTCGTCGATCTTTTCGCGCCGGCGCACGACCTTGAGAGTCTGGCCGGGCTCGAACGCTATCTGGCGAGGCTCTGATATGGGCGTGCTCGAGCGGGCCCTTGAGCATCAGGCGAATGGCGAGACTTTCGTGCTGGCGACGGTCGTGCGCACAGTCTCCGTGACCGCTGCGAAAGCCGGGGCCAAGGCCCTCATCGGACCGGACGGTTCGATCGAGGAAGGCTGGATTGGCGGGGGATGCGCGCGCGCTGCTGTCGTCAAGGCGGCCCGCCAGTGCATGTTGGACGGCCAATCGCGACTGGTCTCGATCGCACCCAAAGACGCGCTTGCCGAACTTGGCGCGGCGGCTGGCGAGGAGCGGGGCGGCGTGTTTTTCGCCAAGAACTCCTGTCCGAGCCAGGGCACGATGGACGTCTTTGTCGAGCCGATCATGCCGAAACCAAGGCTTCTCATTCTTGGCGCTTCGCCGGTCGCCGTCGCGCTGGCGAGGCTCGCCCCGATGTTCGGCTTTGCGGTCACGGTCGCCGCGCAGCCGGCCGACCTCGACCGCTTCGGGGGAGAGCCGGAGCGACACGAAGGCCTCGCGCCGCCGCCCTCGGCCGGGAACGGAGCCTTCGTCGTCATTTCGACCCAGGGCGCGGGCGATCGCGCGGCGCTCAAAGCCGTCGCCGCGATGCCGGCGCGCTATCGCGCTTTCGTCGGCTCCCGGCGCAAGGGCGAGACCTTGAAGCGGGAGCTCGCGGATGAGGGGGTTGCCGCCGAGAGTCTTGCAGGCGTGAAGGCGCCCGCGGGGCTCGACATTTCTGCGATCACCTCTGAAGAGATCGCGCTTTCGATCATCGCCGAGATGACGGCCGTGCGCCGCGGTCCCGAGCGGCCCGACGCGCCTTCCGGTTCGTCTCGAGGCGCCGGCCCGTAACGGCTTTCGCATTCTGGCGGAACGAACCGAAAACGGTTCCCCGACGGTTTTGATGCAGCGCGCTTTACGCCAGCCTCGCCCTCGGCCGCGGGCCGCCTGTCGCCCAATCGAGAAGCTCGACGGTGTGGACGACGGGCGTCTTCGTTCCGCTCGCGATCTGGGTGAGGCAGCCGATATTGCCGGCGGCGATCAGATCGGGCGCGGTCGAAGCGATGTTCGCGACTTTTCTATCGCGTAACTTCCGCGCGATCTCGGGCTGCAGCAGATTATAGGTGCCAGCCGAGCCGCAGCAGAGGTGCCCTTCGGGCGGATCGAGCACAACAAACCCCGCCTGCCTCAACAGACGCTTCGGCTCGTCGCGGATCTGCTGCCCGTGCTGCAGCGAGCAGGCGCTGTGGTAGGCGACGCGCTGTCCCGTCGGGTTGACCGGAGTTTGCAGTCCGATCTCGCTCATGAGCTCCGTGACGTCCCGCGTCAGCGATGAGACGGCCTTTGCGGTCTCGGCCAGTTCGGGATCGTTGCGGAAGATGAACCCGTAGTCCTTGACCATCGTGCCGCACCCGGATGCGTTGATGACGATCGCATCCAGTCCGCCGCCCGCGATCTCTTTCGTCCAGGCGACAACGTTGGCGCGCGCGTAAGCCTGTGCGTCCTGGCCGAGATGGTGAGTGAGCGCCCCGCAGCATCCGGCGCCTTCGGCCACGACGACCTCGCAGCCATGGCGGGTGAGGAGCCGGATCGTCGCCTCGTTGATCTGCGGCGCGAGCACCTGTTGCGCGCAGCCGCTCAGTAGCGCGACGCGGCGAACCCGCTGCCCCTCGCTCTTGAACACCCGCGGCCGGTCGACAGGCGAACGCGGCGGCAGCTTTCGGGGAACGAGCGCGAGCGCCGCCGTGAGCCGTTCGGGCATGAGCGGCGCGAAGGGCGCGCCGAGGCGCCCCGCCCACATCGCCGCCCGGAACAGGCGCGCGTTTGGCAGCACGATCCCGAAAGCGCGGCGCAACGTCCTGTCGAACCACGGCCGCTTGAACGTCTTCTCGATATGGCGGCGCCCGTGATCGACGAGATGCATGTAATTGACGCCCGAAGGGCAGGTCGTCATGCACGACAGGCACGAGAGGCAGCGGTCGATATGCTTGACCACCTCGGGCGTGGCCGGCTGGTCGTTCTCCAGCATCTCCTTGATGAGATAAATGCGACCCCTGGGACTGTCGAGCTCGTCGCCGAGCAGAACGTAGGTCGGGCAGGTCGCGGTGCAGAAGCCGCAATGCACGCAGGCGCGCAGGATCTTCTCGGAGGTGTTGGTGTCCGGATCGGCGAGTTGGGCAGGGGTGAAGTTCGTCTGCATCAGAAGCCTTCGTGCATGCGTCCGGGGTTAAGGGCGCCGCGCGGGTCGAATCCCTTCTTCACCCGCGCTGTCAGTGCAGCGAGCGCGCCGCTCATAGGCTCGAACACCGGCGTCACGGCGCGAACGGTCTCCGGCGCCACGACGAGCGTGGCGTGGCCGCCTGCCGATGTCACGGCGGGGCGAATGATGTTCGCGCCGGCGTCCGGCCCGGCTTCCCCGGGATCGAGGCTGAGCCAGATCAGTCCGCCGCCCCAATCGAAATAGAATTCCGCCGATTGCATCGCGGACCGAATCGAACGGGCGAGGGACGGCGCCTGGCTCGGTGTCGGACAGAGTCGCCAGACGACGCGCGATCCTGGCGCGAGAAAGGGCTGAACGGCGCCGACGTCCGACCAGAACGCTTCCGTCTGCGTCTCGTTGAGACGCACGCCGCGCCCGACCAGGGATTCGAGCGCGCCCGCGCGATAGGCGACGGACGGGCGCGGACCTTCGAGCCGCAGCGCGGTCGCGGCGCCGGCCCCCGCCGTCACGGCGCCGATCCTCGAGCGGCGCGCCGCGAGGCTCGGCAAATGCGCCGCGCCGGAGACCTCGAACGGCGAATTGAGCGCTTGCGCCAGCAAAGGGATCGCGGCCTCCTCGCCAAGCCCGCGCAAGACGATCGTGCATGCGGCCTCAGGCCTTGGCATGACCTTGAGCGTGAGCTCGGTCAGCGCCGACAATGTGCCATAGGCGCCCGTCTGCAGCTTGCACATGTCATAGCCGGTGACGTTCTTGACTACCTTGCCGCCGGCCTTCCAGATCTCGCCGAAGCCATTCACCGCGGAAAAGCCGAGCACATAGTCGCGGGCCGAGCCAGCCCGCACGCGCCGCGAGCCCGCCATGTTGCAGGCGATCACGCCACCCAGCGTCTCCGCGCCCTCCGCACCCAGCAGCGCACGCCAGTCCGGCGGCTCGAAGGCCAGCATCTGCCGGTTCTGCCTGAGGTCGGCGTTGATCGAGGCGAGCGGCTCTCCGGGCCTCGCGGTCAGCACAAGCTCGGCAGGCTCGTAGGCGACGATTCCCGCAAGCCGCGAAACGTCGAGGACATGATCGGTCTTCATCGGACGACCGAGCGCGCGTTTCGTCCCGCCTCCGACGATTTCGAGCGAATCGCCTTCCTGGACGACCCAGGCGATCATCTCCGCGATCTGCTCTGCGTCCGAGGGCTGCAGCAATGACATGGTGGGGTCCGCCCGCCTCAGAAGCGGGGAAGGTCGGGGAACGCGACCTTGCCGCCATGCACATGCATGCGCCCGAGCTCGGCGCAGCGGCAGAGCTGCGGAAACACCTTGCCCGGATTGAGCAGGCTTTCCGAATCGAAGGCGCATTTGAGCCGCTGCTGCTGATTGAGGTCGATCTCGTTGAACATCGTGTCCATGAGATCACGCTTCTCGACGCCGACCCCGTGCTCGCCCGTGAGCACACCGCCAACCTGAACGCAAAGCCTCAGGATATCCGCCCCGAAGGCCTCGGCTCGCTCGAGTTCCCCCGGCTTGTTGGCGTCGTAGAGAATGAGCGGATGCAGGTTGCCGTCGCCGGCGTGAAACACGTTGGCGACACGCAGCCCGAAGCGCTCCTGCATCTGTTTCATCTGCTCGAGGACGCGCCCGATCTCCCTGCGGGGGATCGTTCCGTCCATGCAGTAATAGTCGGGCGATATTCGGCCCACGGCCGGGAACGCCGCTTTGCGTCCCGCCCAGAACAAGAGCCGCTCCTCTTCGGATTGGCTGGTTCGGCGGCTGGTCGCGCCATGACGGTCGGCGATGGCCTCGACTTCGGCGATCAGGTGATCGACTTCCGCCTCGCAGCCGTCGAGCTCGACGATCAGGAGCGCCTCGCAGTCGAGCGGGTAGCCGGCATGGACGAAGGCTTCGGCCGCGGCCACCGCCGGCCGGTCCATGATCTCCATGCCGCCCGGAATGATCCCTGCGCCAATCACCGAGGCGACGCAGTCCCCCGCACCTTCGACGGTGGAGAAGCCGATAAGCAGCGCGCGCGCCCCCGGAGGCTTCGGCAGGATGCGGACGGTGACCTCGGTGACCACGCCGAGCATGCCTTCGGAGCCGACCATGATTCCGAGCAGGTCATAGCCCGACGAATCGAAATGCTTGCCGCCGAGGCGCACGATCTCGCCTTCGATCGTCACGATTTCGACGCCGATCACGTTATTGGTCGTGAGGCCGTATTTGAGGCAATGCACGCCGCCCGAATTCTCGGCGACATTGCCGCCGATGGTGCAGGCGATCTGGCTCGACGGATCAGGCGCGTAATAGAGGCCCAGCCCCTGCACGGCGTGGGTGATTCCGAGATTGGTCACGCCGGGCTGAGTGACGACGCAGCGGTTCTCGACATCGATGTCGAGAATTTTGTTGAACTTGCCCATGCCGAGAAGCACGCCGTCGGCGAGCGGCAAGGCGCCCCCTGAGAGGGACGTCCCGGCGCCGCGCGGGACGACTTTGATTTTGTTGGTCGCGCAATAGCGCATCACCGCCTGAACCTGCGCTATCGTCTCAGGCAACACGGCGACCATGGGCGGCTGGCGATAGGCGGTCAGCCCGTCCGATTCGAAGGCGCGCAACTCACGCTCATGGTCGATCACGCCCTCGCCGGGCACGATCCGCCGGAGCGCGTCGACAATCTCGGCGCGGCGGGCGAGCACGCCTCGATCAGGTTCGGGCATGGCGATCATGGCGCGCCTCCAGGGACTAAAACCATCACAGGAACAGATACTGTCGGGCCGTCCCGAAGCAAGCGCTCATTCAAAATTGACGAGCACGGCGCGGAAGTCGTTGACATTGGTCAGCGTCGGCCCGGTCACGACCTGATCGCCGAGGACTCGGAAAAAGCGGTGCGCGTCGTTGTCGGCGAGCAAAGCCCTGGCGTCGAGATCGAGGCGCTTCGCCCGCGCGAGACTGTCGGGGCTCACGATCGCGCCCGCGACCTCCTCGGCGCCGTCCGTGCCGTCGGTGTCGCCGGCGATGGCGAAGATTCCAGCACGACCGTCGAGTGCGACCGCGAGCGACAGCAGGAATTCCACGTTCCGCCCTCCCCTGCCCCCGCCCCCGACCGTTACCGTCGTTTCCCCTCCGGAGATGAGGACGCAGGGAGTTGGCGCAGGCTGGCCATGCACGGCGGCCTGACGCGCGATTCCGGCCATCACCTTGCCCACCTCGCGCGCCTCGCCCTCGATCGCGTCGCCGAGGATGAGCGGGCGATAGCCGGCTTTGGCCGCGATCCCAGCCGCAGCCTCGAGCGAAGCCTGCGGAGCGGCGATGATGCGCGTCTCGGTCCGGGCGAAGGCTGGGTCGCCGGGCTTTGGCGTTTCCGACTTGGCGTCATCGAGAAGCGCCACGACCGATGGAGGCGCGACGATGCCGTAGCGCTCGAGGACCGCCCTGGCGTCGGCGAGCGTCGTCGCATCGGGCGTCGTGGGACCCGAAGCAATCACCGACGGATCGTCGCCCGGCACGTCGGAGATGATGAGCGAGACGATACTGGCGGGCGCGGCGGCGACCGCGAGGCGCCCGCCTTTGATCGCGGACAAATGCTTGCGGACACAATTGATCTCATCGATGCTCGCGCCGCTTCTGAGCAGCGCCCTGTTCAGGGCCTGCTTGTCGTCCAACGTGATTCCAGGCGCCGGCGCCGACAGCAGGGCGGAGCCGCCGCCCGATATCAGGCAGAGCGCGAGGTCGTCGGGGCCGAGGCCTTTGACGAACTCAAGGATCCGGCCAGCGGCCTTCTGTCCCGCCGCGTCCGGAACGGGATGGGCGGCCTCGACCACCTCGATCCGCTTGAGCGCGCCGACGCCGTGGCCGTAGCGCGTGACGACCAGGCCGGAGAGCGGCTTGTCGGCCGGCCAATGGGCTTCGACCGCGCGGGCCATCGACGCCGCGGCCTTGCCGGCGCCGACGACGACCGTGCGCCCTTTCGGCGGCGGAGGAAGGTTTGCGGGGACGGCCTTGTCAGGCGAGGCCGCGGCGATCGCCGCGTCGAACATGTCCCGCAGCAATTGCCGCTCGTTCATGGGGGCCGCTCTCGTCGCCGGTCTCGTGAGCCTCAGGCCGGGGGCTTTCCTTGGCCGATCTCGTGGCAGGCGAGTCCCTCGAGCACACGCGCCATGCCGGAATGGTCCCAGGCCGCGCCGCCGGCGGCGACCGCGGCGTTGAACAGTTCCTGGCTCGTCGCCGTATTCGGCAGGCTGACGCCGAGGGCGCGCGCGCCCTGGAGCGCGAGGTTCAGGTCCTTCTGATGCAGCGCGATGCGGAAGCCGGGCTCGAAATTGCGCTTGATCATGCGTTCGCCGTGAACCTCGAGGATGCGGGATGCGGCGAAGCCGCCCATCAAGGCCTGGCGCACGCGGGCCGGGTCGGCGCCCGCCTTGGAGGCGAAGACAAGCGCCTCACCGACCGCCTCGATCGTGAGCGCGACGATGATCTGGTTGGCGACCTTGGTGGTCTGTCCGTCGCCATTGGCGCCGACAAGGGTGATGTTCTTGCCCATGAGGGCGAAGATCGGCTTCACCTTCTCGAACGCGGCCTCCGGCCCGCCGACCATGATCGTGAGGCTCGCCGCCTTGGCGCCGACCTCGCCCCCGGACACCGGCGCGTCGAGATAGTCGCAGCCGAGGTCGTTGATCTTCTTGGCGAATTCCTTGGTGGCGATCGGCGAGATCGAGCTCATGTCGACGACCGTCTTGCCCTTCGACAGCCCCTCCGCGACGCCTCCGGGGCCGAACAGCACCGCCTCGACGTCGGGCGTATCGGGGACCATGGTGATAATCAGCTCGGCCTTCTCGGCGACTTCCTTGCCGCTGCCGCACGCGACCGCGCCCTTGTCGATCAGCTCTTTGGGCGGAGCGCGGCGGGTGTGAACGAAGAGCTCGTGGCCGCCGGCGAGAAGGTTGGCCGCCATCGGTTTTCCCATGATCCCTAGGCCGATGAACCCGATCTTTGCCATGTCCATTTCTCCCGCGTCGGCGCGCCCGCATGTTTAGGCGGGCCCTTTGGCGATGCAATCGTCCTTGCCGATCTAACGCGTCAATCGGACGGGCGCCACTTGGGCCCGATGCGACGGAACCGTTTCGAGGCGCCCTCCAAACTGTCAGGCCGTCTCGTCGCCATTCTATCGCGAAAACTCTCAATCGACCGGTCCGCATCGAACCTCGGCGCGAGGCGCCGGCCTGGGGACGGCCAGCGTTCCGCCGCCTTGCCTTGGCCAGCCTGCTGTGGCAGGAAGCCCGACGTCTCTTGGGCCGCGAGCCTCGGATGCTGCAGTAGCTCAGTGGTAGAGCACTCCCTTGGTAAGGGAGAGGTCGAGAGTTCAATCCTCTCTTGCAGCACCATTTCGAACCTTAAAAAGGGACGGTTCAGTTCACACGTTCGGATTCGCGGGGGAGTGAAGATGTTCAGGCCGGGATCGATTCCGCAGTTATTTCTCGCGGCGGCCATCGCCATGACGCTGGGTGTGACTCCGTCGCGCGCGCAAGTGTCGGACGACGTCGTAAAGATTGGCGTTCTCGGCGACGAGAGCGGCCCATTCGCCGATGCAGGTGGGCTTGGCACGATTCTGGCGGCCAAGATGGCCGTCGAAGACTTTGGCGGAAAGGTGCTCGGCAAACCGATCGAGATCATTCATGCCAACCACCAGAACAAGCCTGATGTTGCGATGAACATCGCCCGTCACTGGATCGACGTCGAACACGTCGACGCGTTCCTAAGCCTGACGTTGTCGCCGGTGGCCCTCGCCGTGCAGGGGCTTGCCAATTCCAAAAAGAAGACCGTGATGGTCACCGGCGCTTCAACGACTGAACTGACCGGAAAATCCTGTTCACCTTACGCAAGCCAATGGCTTGAGGATAGTTACACGCTTACATCGTCAGTCATCAAAGCATCGAGTCCAGTCAAGGGCAACAAATGGTTCTTCATCACGGTCGACAACGCTTATGGCTTGGCGATGCTGAAGGACGGCGAGCGAATGGTGAAGGAGACCGGCGGCGATATCGTCGGTTCGGTTCGCCACCCGTTGGGCAGCGCCGACATGTCGTCCTACCTGCTTCAGGCGCAAGCATCCGGCGCAGACGATATAGCCCTTGCCAATGTCGGCCTCGATACGATGAATGCGGCGAAGCAAGCCCAAGAGTTTAATATCATCGCCGGCGGGAAAAAACTTTTGGTGTTTTCGGCTTTTGTTACCGATATCGACGCGATCGGGCTCGACATCGCGCAAGGTCTAGTTTTGCCGTCGGGCTTTTACTGGGACGACAATGAGCAGACGCGCGCTTTTGCAAAGCGGTTTTTCGCCGTGATGAAGAAGATGCCGACAAATTCCCAGGCGACTGCCTACGCGGCGACCATGCACTATCTGAAGGCCGTCCAAGCCGCGGGCACTGACGATACCGAAGCTGTGAATGAGAAGATGCGCTCGATGCCGGTCGACTATTTCGGTCGCGTAGGTTCGGTCCGGGCAGACGGCCGTGTCACCTATGATATTACTTTATATCAAGTGAAGAGCCCTGCCGAGAGTAAGTATCCGTGGGACTACATGAAGCCAATAGGCACAGTCAGTCAGATGGACGCGTTTCGACCCCTCTCCGAGAGTGAGTGTCCCCTGGTCAAGAAGTAACAGCAATGCCGTTCGCGCGTCGGAGGCCGGAATGATCAGACTTTTGGTGTTTATGAAAAAATTGCCGCATCTGACCACGGCCGAATTCCTCCGCTACTGGCTTGAGGAGCATGGTCCACTCGTAAGGAAGAACGCGCCCGCGCGGCGTATCAAACGCTATACCCAGATACATCCCGGCGAGCCGCAAGCGCTGGCGGCAATCGTCAATCATCGCGGCGGCCTCGTCGCAAAATTCGACGGCATTGCGGAAATCTGCTGGGACAGTGTCGAAGACATCGCTGCGGCTTCACAGTCGGAAGCCGGAAAGCTGGCGGCTGTCGAGATCGTCGAACACGAAAAGACATTTCTCGACCTGCCAAATCTGGAGTTTTTTTTAGGTAAAGAGCATGTCTTTCTTAATTTGACCTGACCGACAAATTGAATCAGTCTTAAAAGCTTCAGCTCCGTCGGGCGGGCCGTCGCCAGGACTCGAGCGAAAACAAGAGCAGCGCCGAGGCGATCACCAACGACCCGACGAGAAACGTCGGGTTGATAGCGAAATGCTCATCTGCGATCCACCGCGACAGGATGAGCGACACCACCGCCGTCAGCGCCGGGACCAGGTTCCAGAACATCGCGACGAAACCGTTGTCGCCGCCGGTGACGGTCAGTGAGATCTGGTAGAAAACGCGTCCAACCGATGAGGCCAGGATGGTGCCGACAATCATCAGGACGATCGCCTGCAGCTGATCGAAATTGAGCTCGTTCCGCAAATACAGAATGACGAGGGAGGAGGGAATCAGGATGACGTTCGCGAACAGGAAATTGGCCGCGATCGCCGCCGATTCGTTGTATTTGGCGAACCATTTTCCCACCAGCGTCCCGCCCAGGGCGGAACAGAGGGGAACGGGAATGGCGTAGACCCAGCTGCCGTGAACGAAATTGTCGGCCAGGCCGTCGAATGTCGACTGACTCGTCCCGCTGAGCTGGCTCCAGGCGACGGCCATGGCGCCGATGAAGGCGCCCGCGAAGCAGCCGAAGAAGGTGGCCGGCGAAATCGGGATCGGCACCCTCGAGAATATGAGCGCGACCAGAGCGGCCCAGAACGGCGAGAGATTCAGGATTGCGGAAATGATGATCGGATGAGCATGGCTGAGGCCCAGATTATACAGAAGAAGGCCGCTCATGCCGATCGCGAAGATGACAGCGAGATAGCCGTAATTTGCGGGCTTGCGAAAGAGCGCGATGAAATCGCGGCGGCTGGCCGATCGGGCCGTCAGCAGAGGAATGGATATGAGCAGAGAGATTTGGGTCAGGCACACAAACTGCAGCGTGCTGAGATGCCTGGCGGCGGGAAAGGAAAAGGGTTCTTGCGTCGCGTACAGGAACGCGGTGATGACTGAATAGAGGCTGCCAAGCCGGTAATTGATCGTGGAGGCAAACTGCGGCATGCTCAAGTATCCCTCGATTTTGAGGAACGAAGGCTTTGGCCTGGCATCAAGACGCCGAAACCCGCGCGGGCGTCCTTGACAGGCCTTTCCACGCCGATCCTAACGAAGAGCGTGGCGACCGTCAGGACCGTCTCGCTCTCGCTGGCGGTGACCGTCGTTCTTATATTCTGCCTCGGCATGGATATCGGAGAGACCAGGGCCCTGTGCGGGGGCCAACCTTACGCGAGGGTGAGCATCCCCGGCGGCTCGTCTCCCTACGTGGAACTCACGGCCGATGGAATAAAAGGTCCGTTCCTGCTGGACTATGGCGCGACCCGGAGTTCGCTGTCGGCGGCGGCCTTCCCGGGTTCGGACGGGTCGATCAGACATGCGGCGATTTCGCTTCCGGGCATCAAGAGCGCGGATTTCCACCTCGCCCGCTACGAATTCCTCCTTCAACCCGAAAAAGGACAGCTCGGCGTCATTGGCGATGATCTCCTGTCCCGCTTTACCGTCCAACTGACCCAAAGCACGGCCTATCTCGGCGGGGAGCCCTGCCGCCCTGAGACGCTCGAGGCGAGCGGCCTGACGCCAGTCGACCAGAACGGCTTCTTCTCTTCCGACCCCGCGAAGATCAAGGCAGGGTTGCCCAACGTTCCGGTCGCTTTTTTGCGCCTGGGAGAGGTCCGTGCATGGGCGCAAATCGACACAGGATACGAGGATTCCCGGCACGGGCATTCAATCGACATCAACCAGGCCTTGTTCGGCCGTCTGCTCAAGAGCGGGGTCAAGCTTGACCGGGTTCACGACGTCGACGTCTGGACCTGCGACGGGCGCGAGCGGCGCGCCGTCTATCAAGTCGAGAACGCGCCGCTCGTGATTGAAGACGGACAGGCGAAGCCGATCGTCACGACCCGGGAATTTCATTTGATCGTCAAGCCCGCCAACGCCTGCGGCGGGATCGCTGACTTTTCCGAGCCCGCAGCCCAGCTGGGCGCCTCGTTCCTGCGCCTGTTCAGCGACGTCATCTTCGATCCGAAGACCGGGACCGTCTGGCTTGGCCGGCCCCGCGATCCGTAAAGGCGCCGGTCCGCGGGCAGCAAACCTCAGGCGGCGGACTGCGCGGCGAGGGTCGCGAGCCGCGCTCCGATCGCCTCCAGAAGCAGTTCATGAGCCTTCGCGGCGATGTCCTCCATCGAGGGCGAGTTCGCCAGCAGCACGCGGGCGCGGCCCACGATCTCGGCCCTGCTCGGGATGTGCGGCAAATTCAATTCGCCAAAGACTTCGATGGCGGCGAACGGGTGCGCCTGCGACAGGCGCGCGCGCAGATCCGCCAGGCCGCTCTTTCCCAACGCGGCTGCGACCGCCGCGGCGATCCGCTCGGCATTGAAGCTTTCGGCGACCAGCGCGGCGGCGCGACTGACGACCCGGGTCCCAAGACGATGCTGATTCTGCAGCACCTCAATGGTCGGTCGCTTCAAGTTCCACACAAGGCCAAGACGCTCGAACAGCTTTAGCACATAGAACGTCGGATCATATTCCCACCAGTAAAACCCCTGACGAGCGCTGCTCTGATAGGCATGGTGGTTGTTGTGCCAGCCTTCTCCCATGGTGATGATGGCAAGAAGCCAGTTGTTGCGCGAATCGTCGCCGGTAACATAGCGGCGGCGTCCCACAAGATGGGCAATCGAGTTGATGCAAAAGGTGGCGTGATAGACGGCGACCGTGCTCCAGAAGAAGCCGACGATAAGCCCCGGCCAACCAGCGATGGCGAAGCAAAGGACGGCAAGCGCGAAAGCCGGCGCCTGTTCATAGCGATGCAGCCACATCAGTTCCGGATATTTGGCGAAATCCGCTATTCGGTTGAGGTTCATCGTCTCTTGGCCGCGGGAAAAAATCCAGCCGACATGGCTGTAGATGAAGCCCATCCGTCGCGGCGAATGAACGTCAAGCTCGGTATCGGAATGGAGATGATGGTCGCGATGGTTCGCCGCCCACCACAACACGCTCTTTTGCGCCGTCGTCTGCGCGATGAATGCGAGAACGAATTGAAAAATCCGGCTGGTCTCGTAAGCGCGGTGGGAAAAGTAGCGATGGTAGCCGGCGCCGATGGCGAAAATTCTGAGCCAGTAAAGGCCAACCCCGATCGCCACCGCCTCCACGGTCACGCCGGTCCAGATCGCGGCGAAGCACACCAGATGCACGACCAGGAAGGGTAGGGTCGAGGGATAGACGATATCAGAATGGTTGTCCGTAAGCTCTTCCGAGCTGGAACCGGGATCATGCGTCATGGGAGCAAACTATCCGATGATTCTGCGAACGACGACACCCATCTATACATTGGACGCTAACATACCCGCGACGAACGCACCGAACAAAATGCGGCAAATAGCGACAGACTGGCCGATCCACCTTCACACCGGCCGATCCACCTTTTCGCAAGCCCGTGGCGGGCGAACAATAGGGCGCGCCTCGCGACTTGGCTAGTTACCGGGCTAGTTGAAGACCCGTAAGACACGATTGGAGGTCGGGTCAACGAGGACCCGGTGACCGTCGATGTAGGCGGAGCCCATTCCGCCCGGTCGCGGCGATATGGGCACATCTCGCGGCACGACCTGGCCAGGGGCGATCGAGCCCGCGTAGCCGGCGCGCGGGCCTGTTGGAGAGGGCGGCGCATATGGCCGTGACCCAACGGACGGGCCAGATTGAGTGGGCGCTGTACTGAGATCTGATCCCACTTTGCCTCCGACCGGCTCGGTGTTCTGCCCGTAGGCGACGGCGGGAATCGCCAGCGCAGCCGCAATGACGGTGATGTATGAAGCGCGCATCGAAGAACTCCTTATCAAAATATCGAAGAACTCCCTTATCGACATCCCGAGGCGACCGACAACGCGAGCCGCCTCCAACGGTTCCGATCGTCCGGCCGATATAAGCCCGCCTTACCGAAAGCGAAACACGCCGGTCCTCTTTATCTCCGAATCTTCAAGCTCGCGTGTCACCGGCACGGAATATTCGCTCATGCAGTCCAGCCGCTCGCGCGGAAGGTAGGATCGGCGCGGATCGCCGACAAGGACCGTCGCACGGCGCGCGAGCGAGGCGAGCCAGTCCATCGCGGCGGCGGCGAAATCCTTCTCATAAGCGATGTCGCCGGCCAGCACGACGTCCCACCCTTCGTCGCCGCCGATGAGGTTCTCGAGGCGCGGCGCAATGGAGACCCCGATCGCGGCGATGGCGAAGGCGTCGATGTCGGAGGCTTCCACGGTGGCCGCGCCGGCTTTGGCCGCCGCGATCGCAACCAGCCCGGACCCGGAGGCGAAATCGAGCGTCCGCTTGCCCTCGACCAGCCAGGGATGGTCGAGCGTGTAGCGCGCGAGCGCCTGCCCGCCCGCCCAGGCGAACGCCCAGAACGGCGGCGGCAAGCCCAGCGCGCCGAGTTCCTCCTCGGTCCTCATCCAAAGCGGCACGGCCTCGTCCGCGAGCCAAAGCCGGATTTCGGGCGTCAGCGGCGGGGCGATTAGGCGGGCGTTCGAGCGGACGAAGTCGCGCTTTTCGTTCAAAGAGGCTTCAATTGGCATCGCCTTGTCGCCCAAGAGAGTTACAATCACGAGGCGGACAATCCCGCGCCGCCGAGCCGGCATTTGGTGCGGAAGCACAACCCGACGGCGAATTCCGGGCGAAACACGCCCGTCCTCAAGAAGGGCGTCCCGGCCGAAGCGTCACACCCGCCAGCGCAAGGCCGAAACCAGCGCGAACAGGCGCCGGGCGGTCGCCTGGTCGATATCGGCCGTGCCGGCGAGCCGCTGGGCCATCAGCTCAGCGCCTTCGTTGTGCAGCACCGTGCGCTCGCGGTCGATCGCCTCGATCTGGCGCGGGCTCGCGGTGCGGATGGCCGAATAATAGGTCTCGCAGACGAGGAAATAGTCCCTGAGCAGCGGCCGGAACGGCGTCATCGACACCACGATCGAGGCGGCGGGCTCGCCATTGGCCGCCCTGACCTCGAAAGTCAGCTTCGACTCCTCCTGCGAGATCTTCAGCGCGTAGGGACCGTCGTCGCGGCCTGGAACCCCGAAGGAATTCTCCTCGACCAGGTCGAAGATCGCGACCGCCCGCTCATGGTCGACATCGGCGAGCCCACGCGGGATCGTCGCTTCGTCCAGGATCACCTCGGCGAGGCGATTGCGGCTCCTGGCCGGTTTCCGGCTCTCTCCCTGCTTCCCGCTCATGGGCTGTTCGCGTGAAGCCTGAGCGCGACCGAGCGCGCGTGCGCCTCGAGCCCCTCGGCCTTGCCCAGCGTTATGGCGGCGGGCCCAAGAGCCTCGAGCGAGCGGCCGTCGCATTTGAGCAGCGACGTGCGCTTCATGAAGTCGAACACGCCAAGCCCGGACGAGAAGCGGGCCGAGCGGGCGGTCGGCAGGACGTGGTTCGACCCGCCGACATAGTCGCCGATCGCTTCGGGCGTATGGGCCCCGATGAAGATCGCGCCGGCGTTGGCGATTCTGTCGCCAAGCGCCTCGGCGTGAAGCGTCATGATCTCGAGATGCTCCGGCGCCAGCCTGTCAACGAGGGGAATGGCGGCATCGAGCGACGGGCAGAGGATGACGGCGCCGTTGTCGCGCCAGCTCGCCCCGGCGATCTTGGCCCGCGGCAGGCTCTCGAGCTGGCGCTCCACTTCCGCCTCCACCGCATGCGCCAGGCGCGCATCGTCGGTGATCAGGATCGATTGCGCCGCCTCGTCGTGCTCGGCCTGCGCCAGAAGGTCGGCGGCGACGAAGCGCGGATCGGCGGTTGTGTCGGCGAGGACCACCACTTCGCTCGGGCCCGCGATCATGTCGATGCCGACGACGCCGAACACCCGCCGCTTGGCCGCCGCGACATAGGCGTTGCCTGGGCCGACGATCTTGTCGACCGGCGCGATCGTGGGCGTGCCATAGGCCAGCGCGGCGATCGCCTGGGCGCCCCCCACCCGGTAGATCTCGTCGACCCCGGCGATGCGCGCCGCGGCGAGCGCCAGCGGATTGGTTTGCCCATCCGGAGCCGGCATGACCATCGCGAGGCGCCGGCAGCCTGCGACCTTGGCCGGCACGGCGTTCATCAGCACGGAGGAGGGATAGCTGGCCGCCCCGCCAGGAACATAGAGCCCGACGGAATCGATGGCGCGCCACCGCCAGCCAAGCTCGACGCCGAGCGGGTCGGTGAAGCGGACGTCGGCGGGTTTCTGGCGCAGGTGAAAATCCATCACCCGGGCGTGCGCGAGCTTGAGCGCCTCGAGCGCGCTTCTCTCGCACGCGCCGATCGCCGCATCGACCTCGGCCGCGCCAACCTTCAGGCCAATCCTGCCGATGTCGATGCGGTCAAAGCGCAGCGACAATTCCGACAGCGCCGTGTCGCCGCGCTGGCGGACGTCTTCGATGATGTCGGCCACCGCGACGTCGACGTCAGCCGACGACTCGCGCTTGGCGGCCAGCAGCGCCTGAAAACGCTCCTCGAAATCCGCCGACTGCATATCGAGCGCGATGGCCATGGCTTAAGCGAAACTTTCCAACCGGGTCAAAGCCCTCGCCCTCATCTGGCGCTGACCTCTCCCCGCAGGGCGTTCCGAAGAACGCCCGTCTCTCGACGGGCTATCGGGAGAGGGGGGCGAGACGCCCCTCATACCCGAACTCACCTCACGGCGCCATTGCGTCAGCCGGTCGCCGTATCGGTGAGCGCATGGCCGGGGCAGGCCTCGGCGGGGACGCGATCCCCCATGTCGCGGAGATCGACCTCGACACACTCGACCTCGAGGCGCACCAGCGCGCCATGGGCGAAGGCGAGGATTATGATGCCGGCCGGCGGATCGGTTTTCTCGAACGACACCGCCAGCAGGTTGAGCGTGGCGTCCGCATCCGCGTCCTTGAGGCCGAGATGCGAAACCTTCAGGACGCGATCGATTCTGAGCACGCTCTCGACACGCTCGGCCGGCCCGGTTTTCGCGCCGACCCAGTCGTAGCGCATGCCCGCGACGAGGAAGCGCCCCTGCCGCGGCAGCCAGGCCATGTCGACGCGCTTGACGCAGGTGTTCTGAACGTGAGCCGAAATGACCCCGAGGCCCTCCCGGTCGAGCGCGATCAGCTTGAGCGCATGCGCATGAGCCGCCATCGGCCTAGCTCGCAAGGCGCGTGATGTCGGCGCCGCAGGCGCCGAGCTTCTCTTCCAGCCGCTCGAAGCCGCGGTCGAGATGGTAGACGCGATTGACGATCGTCTCCCCCTCCGCGACAAGGCCGGCGATAACCAGCGAAACGGAGGCGCGCAGGTCGGTCGCCATCACCGGCGCGCCGCGCAGGCGCCGGACCCCGCTGACGATCGCCGTGTCGCCTTCAAGCTTGATGTGCGCGCCGAGGCGCGCCAGCTCCTGCACATGCATGAAGCGGTTCTCAAAGATTGTCTCCTTGATGCGCGAGACGCCCTTGGCTCGCGTCATCAGCGCCATGAACTGGGCCTGCAGATCGGTCGGGAATCCGGGAAACGGCGCGGTTGAAATGTCGACCGCGCTGACGCCGGCGCCGTTGCGCCTGACCCGCACCCCGCGATTGTCGCTGCTCACCGTCGCGCCCGCTTGGGTCAGCGCCTCCAGAGCCTCCTCCAGGAGGTCCTCGCCGACGCCTTCGAGCACGAGGTCGCCCCCCGTCATGGCGACCGCTGTCGCATAGGTTCCTGCTTCGATGCGGTCGGGCAGAACGCGGTGATGCGCGCCATTGAGACGGGCGACGCCATCAATTTCGATTGTGGACGTGCCGGCGCCTCGGATGCGGGCGCCCATCTTGTTGAGGCATTGGGCGAGATCGGCGACCTCGGGTTCGCAGGCCGCGTTGCGGATCAGCGTCGCCCCGCGCGCCGTCGACGCCGCCATGATCGCCACATGCGTTCCCCCGACCGTCACCTTGGGAAAATCGATCTCAGCGCCGATGAGGCCCTTCGGCGCCCTGGCGACGGCGTAGCCCGCGTCGATCTCGATCTGCGCCCCGAGCTTTTCCAGCGCCATCAACAGGAGGTCGACCGGGCGCGTGCCGATCGCGCAGCCGCCGGGCAGGGAAACGCGCGCCGCGCCCATGCGCGCGATCAGCGGCGCGATCACCCAGAAGCTGGCGCGCATCTTGGCCACCATCTCGTATGGGGCGGTGGTGTCGACGATGGTGCGGGCGCGCAAATGTCCCGTCTGCCCGGCGCCGGTCTCCTCGCCGACGCGCTTGCCATCGACCGAATAGTCGACGCCGTGATTGCCGAGGATGTAGGCGAGCTGGGCGACATCGGCGAGACGCGGTAGGTTTTCCAAAGTCAGCGTCTGATCGGTCAGGAGCGAGGCGATCATCAGCGGCAGCGCCGCATTTTTGGCCCCCGAGATCGGAATGACGCCGTTCAAGGCGGCCCCGCCGCGAATTTGTATCCGATCCATCCCCTGTCCCTCCGCCACAAACCCGAGGCGATTGCGAGGCGCCGCCCAGCGACCCCGCCTGTCAGCCTTTCCGCTCGTCCGACGCCGGCGCGGTCGAGCCCTCCGCCGGCTGAACCTCCGTCTGTCGCGCCCGACTCTGCGCCTTGCGCCGCTTCAGATTCTCCCTGAGCGACGCTGCGAGGCGCACCCGCCTGAGATCCTCGCTTTTTGCTCGGCGATTATCCGGACTCATCCCGGATTTCCTTGGTCAAATCGATCGATCGGACCGAACGCGCGGCCCCGCGCTTGATAGGGCCGCGCAGGCAGGGGAGCAAGCCCGGCGCCGATATCCGATCCCGCCGTCATTCGGCCTTCTCGATCAGGCTCACGGCGGCGGCCCGGGCCTCGCGGGTGATTTCGGCCCCGGCGAGCATTCGCGCGATCTCCTCCCGCCGCTCGGCGGCGCCGAGACGCGAAACGTGGGTCGCGACGCGCTCGCCGGCGCCGACATCGCTTTTGACGATGCGGTAGTGGTTCTGCGCCCGCGCGGCCACTTGCGGCGCGTGCGTGACAGCCAGCACCTGCGCCCGCGCCGAGAGCCGCGCCAGGCGCTGACCCATCGCGTCGGCGACAGCGCCGCCGACGCCGGTGTCGATTTCGTCGAAAACCAGGGTCGGCGCAGTGCCGCGCTCGGCAAGCCGGACTTTGATCGCCAGCAGGAACCTCGCCAGTTCGCCCCCGGACGCCACTTTCATCAACGGGCCCGGCCGCGACCCGGGGTTGGTGCGGACGAAGAACTCCGCTCGGTCATAGCCGCTCGGCGAGACGAGGGCGTCGTCGCGCCGCAGGTCGACGCTGAACTCGGCGCGCTCGAGCTTGAGCGGCGCCAGTTCCGCGCCGACCGCCGTCGCCAGTTCCAGCGCGCTCTCTTCGCGCGCGGCGCTGAGCGCGCGCGCGGCGGCCCGATAGGCCTCGGCGGCGCCTTTGACCCTGGCTTCGAGGCGGCCGACCTCGCTGCGCCCTTCAGCGAGAGCGGCAAGATCGTCGGCGAATTTCTGCGCCAGCGCCGGCAGATTTTCGATCGGAACGTTGTGCTTGCGGCCCATCGCCCTCAGCGCGAACAGGCGCTCCTCGCAACGCTCGAGCTCGTGAGGATCGAAGGCGCTTCGCTCGAGCGCCTCCTCGACCTCGCGTGTGGCGCGCTCGATCGCGTCGATCGCCTCGTCGAGCGCCTTCACGCTCGGCTCGAGCAGCGCCGGCGCCTGCGGCAGGCGACGCTGCAGTCGTTTCGAGAGGGAAAGCAGGAGCGGCAGGATCGCGGTGTCGCCGTTCAGGTGATCGAGCGCGTCGCGGATGTCGGCGGCAACCTTCTCGCCCTGCATCATCGTCTGCCGGCGCGCCGCGAGCGTCTCCTCCTCGTTCAGCTGGACGTCCAGCTTGGTCAGCTCCTCATGCGCATGGGCGGCGAACTCCGCTTCGACCTCCGCGGCCTTGACCCTGGCGCGTTCCGTTTCGAGCGCGCGTTCGGCCTCGCGCAAGGCGGCGTGAGCCTGCTCGGTCACGGCCGCGATCGGCTCGTGCCCCCCGTAAGCGTCGACCAGCGCCCGGTGGGTCGATGGATCGGTCAGCGCGCGTTCGTCGTGCTGGCCGTGGATCTCGACCAGCGCCGACGAGAGCGTGCGCAGCGTCTGGGCGCTGACGCTGCGGTCATTGACGTAGGCGCGCGTGCGTCCGTCCGCGAGCTGGACCCGCCTCAAAATCAGCTCGTCGCCGATTTCGATGTCCTGCCCTTCGAGCAGAGCGCGGGCGGCGTGGCCTTTTGGCAATTCGAAGGTCGCCGTCACCTGGCCTTGCGTCTGGCCGTGGCGCACCAGACCGCCGTCTCCGCGCGCGCCGAGCGCCAGCGCCAGCGCGTCCAGAAGAATCGATTTCCCCGCGCCGGTCTCGCCGGTGAGGATCGTCAGGCCGGGCGAGAACTCAAGATCCAGCTGATCGATCAGCACCACGTCGCGAATGGAGAGGCGCGAAAGCATCAAGGCGTCAGGATTAAGACGGGACGACCGTATGCCAGATTTTCGAGATCCACGAGCCGCCGTATTCCTGTGGCGGCAGCCCCTTGCCCTTCAGGAGATCATAGGCGTCATGGTACCACTGGCTGTCGGGAAAATTGTGCCCGAGCACGGCGGCCGCGGTTTGCGCTTCAGCCGTAATTCCCAAACCAAGATAGGCCTCGACCAGCCGGTAGAGCGCTTCAGCCGCATGCCGAGTCGTTTGGTAATACTGGAGCACGTTGCGAAAGCGATTGATGGCTGCCGTATAATTACGGCGGTTGAGATAGAACCGCCCGATCGACATTTCCTTGCCCGCCAGCTGATCTTCAGTGACCGTGATCTTGTATTTCGCGTCTTCGGCATAGTCCGACTTCGGATATTTCTGAACCACGGACTGGAACGTCTCCAGCGCCTTCGACGTCTTTTCCTGGTCGCGCGAAATATCAGGGATTTGCATGTAATATGCGTTCGCCTGCAAGTAGAGAACGTAGTCCGCCTCAGGCGAGTTCGGATAGTCCTTGAGGTAACGCTCGGCGGACGTTTCGGCGCCGGTGTAGTCGCCGGCCTGAAAGTCCGCGTAGGTCGTCATCAGCAGGCCTTTACGTGCCCAGTCCGAGGTCGGATACTGCTTGCCGAGATCGGTGAATTTTTTTGCAGCCTCAGTCGGCGAGCCGTTGGCCAGTTTCGCCAGGCCCTGATCGTATGTCTTGCTCGCCGGCACGTCCGGCGTGACCTCCATCTTGTATTTTTCAGTTCCGAATGGATTGAACTGGTCGATCATCGAACAGGAAGAACCGGTGAGCGCGATGGCGACGAGCGCCGCGCTCGCGGCAAAGCCGCGCGCCATGCGCTTCCGGCCGTGACACGGGATGGAGCCAATTTCGACGTCGGCCATGCTTCACAGACTCGGGTCAGTCGCGGCCGATGGACCGCCGTTGCGCCCTTCTACGGCGCGGCCGCTCATTTAGCGCACTCGTGACGCGCGCGCCACCCGTTCGGCCCGCGCGGACGGACGTCAGCGGCGCCATCGGGGATCCCAGAGCAAGGGAAGTCGCGCCGGCCAGCGGCGCGGACCCGCCGGAAGCGGTCAATCCGCGGCGGCGAACGCCGCGGCCCCGGCGGGCGCATACGCGCCACCGAGCCGGGTTCGGACCGCGACGGGTGCGGGCGCTTCAAGAATCTCATAAGCCGAACGATGCTCGAACAGCGCCTCGAGCGCCAGCGCGTTGAGCTTGTGTCCGGGGCGATAGGTTCGGTAGAGGCCGATGATCGAAGCGCCCGCCAGCGACAGGTCCCCGACTGCGTCGAGCGCCTTGTGGCGCACGAACTCGTCTCCGTAGCGCAAACCTTCCGGATTGACGATGGCGTCGCCATCGATGGCCACCGAATTCTCGAGCGACGAGCCGAGCGCGTAGCCTGCCTGCCACAAAGCCTGGACGTCGCTGAGGAAACCGAAAGTGCGGGCGCGGGCAATCTCGCGCCGGAACGTAGTGGGATCGAGGTCGAACACGCGGCGCTGGCGCCCGATCGCCGGAGATTTGAAGTCGATCTCGACATCGAGGCGGAATCCGTTTTCAGCCGGCAGGAACTCGGCGAAGCCGCCGTCTCGATCGACGCGAACCGGCTTGACGATCTTGAGATAGCGGCGCGGGCGCCCCTGCTGGACGACGCCGACCGAATCGATCGCTCTGACAAAATCCGCCGCGGAGCCATCCATGATCGGGGTTTCCGGCCCGTCGATCTCGATCACGACATTGTCGACCCGAAGACCCGAGAGCGCGGCCAGAAGGTGCTCGACCGTGCAGACGCTGGCGCCCGAGGCGTCGCCAAGCGTGGTGCTGAGCGAGGTCTGCGTCACATTGCCGCGTTTGGCCTCGAGCAGGCGTTCGCGTCCGCCCGGCAATGCGGTGCGCAGAAACGTCACGCCGGTATCGGCGTGGGCGGGATGAAGGATGACTTGAGCCGGCGCCCCAGAGTGTACGCCGACGCCGCGGACTGCGGCACGGTCGCGCAGCGTTGTCTGAAACCCAAACCGCATCTTCAACGACACCCGGACTTGCGCCCGGCCCTAGTTTGCGCCGTCGGCCGCGGTGCGAAGCGTTCAAGCTCAGCACTACGTCGCTATTCAAAGCTACCGATCGTCGTCCGCCGCCCGCCGCCACCAAAAAGTCTGGAGACGGCTCCCGAAAAGCCAGACTAGGGGTGTGCCCCCCGTCGGGACAAATCACCTTTGGTGAACAAAAGTTACAACGGTTCCATGACGATTCTCTCATATTTTTCAATGTTTTATAAATTTTATTCGCCCTGAGCCGTGTGAATAATGACGCTTCCGAGGCGGCCCCGGCCGCGAAGCGGACGCTTCGCAGCCGGCCGAATCAGTTCTGCTGGCGCCGCAAAAAGGCCGGGATATCGAGGTGGTCGTCCTCCGAGACCGGAGCGCGATGGAGGGATCGGCCGTTCGGGTCGAGCGCGCCGAGGGGGCGCACCGCCTGCGTCCGCTGCTGGGGACGGCCGGGATCCACCGGCGCCACAGCGTGGGGCCGCGGAAGCGGCGTGACCGGCGCCGGGGGCGGCGCGGCGACCGGCGCGGCGCCAGCCTCCTCCTCGTGGCGCGTAATGCCGAATGCGGCCAGCTTCTCGAGCAGCGAACGTCGGCGCGTCTCCGGAGCCGGGACGGCGTTTTGCCCCTCCCGCATGGCGCGCAGCTGGTTCTGCGCGACCTGCGGCAGGTCCTCGATCTGCGGCATGCGGGGCGTCCGGGCGATCGGCTGCTCTGGCGCTGGCGGAATGAATTCGAGCGTCGCGGATTCGTCCGTTTCGTGGCTGGGCTCGATCGGTTCGGGGAAACCAGGGGCAGAATCGAGGGCGGCCCCCGCAATGGCGAGCGTCGCGGCCGCGGGCAGGTCAGACTGGGCTGGCGTCGGACGGGCCGAACGGATCGGCGTGAAAGGGCGCGGGCGCGCGAAGGCTTCGGCCCTCGGGTGGGCGCCCACCGACTCGATCTGTCCGATCGCCTCCTGATCGATGCCGGTGGCGACGACCGAGACGCGGACCACCCCGTCGAGCGCCGAGTCGAAGGTCGCGCCCAGGATGATGTTGGCCTCCTCGTCGACCTCCTGGCGGATGCGGCTCGCCGCCTCGTCGACTTCATAGAGCGTGAGGTCGTTGCCGCCGGTGATCGAGATGAGCAGGCCGCGCGCGCCCCGCATCGAGGTCTCGTCGAGCAGCGGATTGGCGATCGCCGCCTCGGCGGCCTGCACCGCGCGCTTGTCGCCCGCCGCTTCGCCGGTGCCCATCATCGCCTTGCCCATTTCGCTCATGATCGAGCGCACGTCAGCGAAATCAAGGTTAATAAGTCCTTCCTTCACCATCAGGTCCGTGATGCAGGCGACGCCGGAGTAGAGAACCTGGTCGGCCATGGCGAAAGCGTCGGCGAAAGTCGTCTTCTCGTTGGCGACCCGGAACAGGTTCTGGTTGGGAATGATGATCAGCGTGTCGACCGCCTTCTGCAGGTCGGAGATGCCGGCCTCGGCGATCTTCATCCGCCGGCCGCCCTCGAAATGGAACGGCTTGGTGACCACGCCGACGGTGAGAATGCCCATCTCGCGCGCAGCCCTCGCGATGACCGGCGCGGCGCCGGTCCCGGTGCCTCCGCCCATGCCGGCGGTGACGAACACCATGTTGGCGCCGGCGAGGTGATCGCGGAGCTCCTCGAGCGCCTCCTCCGCCGCCGCCTTGCCGACCTCGGGCTTGGATCCGGCGCCGAGGCCCTCCGTCACCTGAAGGCCCATCTGGATGATGCGCTCGGCGCGCGAGGAGGTCAGCGCCTGCGCGTCGGTGTTGCAGACGATGAAATCGACGCCCGAGAGGCCGGACACGATCATGTTGTTGACCGCGTTGCCGCCGGCGCCGCCGATGCCGGCCACCATGATGCGGGGCTTCAATTCCCTGAGTTCGGGCGCCTTCAGATTGATCGACATGCTTGCCTCGTTGGTTGGACGCCCGCCGGCGCCGATTGGAATGCGTGTTTTGCTCTCACCCACGCGCTTGCCTTGAGGCGAGCGCCTCTTTACGCGCCTTAGAAACTCTCCTTGAGCCACCGTCCGACCCTGGACGCATAACCGGCTTGGCCTTGCTGAGGCCGCGCGAGCGTGCGGGTGACCTCGAAATATTCGAGGCCGGCCATCTGCGGATAAACCATGAGCCCGACCGCCGCCGCGAAGGACGGACTCTTGCCCGATTCCGGCAGCCCCTCGATCCCGAGCGGGCGCCCGACGCGGGCCTGGCTGGAAAGGATCGAGCGCGCCAGCTCCGGCAGCCCGGTCAACTGGCAGGCGCCCCCCGTCATCACCAGCCTGCGGCCCGCCTGAGCCGCGTGCCCCGACGCCTTGAGGCGGTCGCGCACGAGCTCGAGAATCTCCTCCACCCGCGGGCGGATGATTCGCACCAGCTCCGACTTCGGCAGATGGCTCGGATGATCGGGGTCGTCGCCAAGCCGGTGGACGGCGATGGTCTCACGGTCGTCCGAGGGCGCCGCGATGCAGGCTCCATACAGGCTCTTCAGGCGCTCGGCGTCGCTGACCGAAATGTCGAGCCCGCGCGCGACGTCCCTTGTCACGTGGACGCCGCCCAGGGCGACGGCGTCGACATGGATCAGCCGCCCGCCGGAGAACACGCCGACCGTCGTCGAGCCGCCGCCGAAATCGACCACCGCGGCGCCGAGATCCGCCTCGTCGTCGGCGAGGGTCGAGAGGCCCGCGGCGTAAGGCGTCGCCACCATCGCCTCGACCCGCAAATGGCAGCGTTCGATGACCAGCATCAAGTTGCGCGCGGCCGCCGTATCGCAGGTGGCCAGATGAAGATCGACGCCGAGTTCATGGCCGACCATGCCCTTGGGATCGCGCACGTCCCGGATCGCGTCGAGCCGGAACGCGGTCGGAAGCGCGTGCAGGATCGTGCGCCCAGGCTCGGGCTTCGCCGCCGCCGCGGCCGCCAGCACGTGGTGGAGGTCGTGCTCGGCCACGGTCTTGCCGCTGAGCGCAATGTCGGCGCCCTGGCGACGCGAGCCGAGGCGCCCGCCGGACATGTTGACCATGACGCCGCCGACCTCGACCCCAGCCATGCGCTCGGCGGCGTCGATCGCCAGCCGCGTGGCGTGCTCGGCCGCCTGAAGATCGACCACCGCGCCGCCCTTGACCCCGCTCGAGCGCTGATGGCCGACGCCCAGCACCTTGCATCGGTGGGTGCGCCCGCGCAGCGCCTCGGACGGCTCCATCGGAGTCAGGCGGGCGATCAGGCACACGATCTTGGAGGCGCCGACATCGAGCGCCGAGAGAATGGCGCTCTTGCGAGCCGGGATCTGGCGCATCCGCGGGGCTAGCGATTTCAGGCTCATGGCTGTGCGCCCTTCTTGCCGAGGTGGGCTTCCGCCCAGGCCGCGGCCGCGTCCTCGGTCAAGCGCACGAACACCCGGCCCGGGACCCGGAAATCGAGCGCCAGCATGTCCTTGTCGAGGATCCGGGACCGCCGCTGAAGGCTGAGAAGCTCGGCGACCGCAGGCAGGGGATTATCTTCCGGCAGCTTGATGTCGACGCCTGACTTCAGCCGCAGATTCCACCGCCGCCGACCGACCAGGACGCCCGCCTCGACGCGCGGCTTCAGTTCCTCCATCGCATCGAGCAGCTGAACATATTCGCGCACCCGCGCATTCGCGCCTTCGCCCACGACGAAGGGGAGATCGGCGTAACGGCCGTCGACAACCTCGTCGATCGGCGCCCCGTCGGCCGCGATCGCGCTGACGTCTCCGTCCTTCTGCCAGACGGCGTAGGGCGTGCGCTCGACGATGTCGATGACGACCTGGTTGGGGTAAAGCTTGCGGACGCTCGCCTGTTTGATCAGCGGGTCGGCCTCGAGTCGCGCCTTCGCCTCGGCCACGTCGAAGAACGGCAGCGACCGGCTGGCGTCGATGCCTGCGATCGCCAGGATCCTGGGCTCGCTCATATGCGTCGTCCCGGAGACCGTCACGACGGCGACGCCAAGGCCGACCGACCGCGCGACCCAATCGCCGGCGCGGCTCGCCTCTGTCATGACCCCGTCGAGCTGGCCCCCCCGCTCGGCCCCGAGCAGCGCCGCGCCAAGGAGGACGAAAAGCGTCAGCGCGATATCGAATCTGTGCGGAGCGGGGCGGTCCAGGCGAAGGCGCCAAGCGAGCGGGGCCCGCGCGGCCCGCTCGGCTCGGAGCAGCACCTTGGGCGCGGCCGCGTCAGCCGCGATCTGGCCCAGCGGCCGCCCCGCCATCCGTCCCCATCCGAGCCTCTCGCTCAACCTTCGCACGACCCGTCCTCCACCATCCCGGCGCCCGGGTTACTCAACGAAAAGCCGGCGGGGCCGGCCCGTTCCGGCAGGGGCGACGTCGCCGTCGGAACCCGGCCGGGCGTGGACTCCGAAACTGACAAGTTCGCCTTCGCCCGCCATCCTGTGAAAGGGAAAGTCGGCGCGGCTTATGCCGCGACAACTCGAAGCCAATAGGCTCTGGGCCGAAGTTGTGGGCCTTATAGTAAATATTCGGTTTAAGAATCCTCGACGGGATGGCGTACGAGTCGGCCTTCGTGTCTTTTGCGTCATTTTCCGCCAACGCTTCGGAAGCGGGCGAGCGTCGATTGCCAGCGAGCGCCCAACCAAATGAGCCGCGACGGCGGTGATTCGGAGCGAAGCGGAGCGCGCCCTCCGTCCGCCGGTCCGTCATTGCGACCGCGAGTGGCGTCATCGCCCGCCGATTCCCTGACTTTGCGCGAAGACGCGAAGTTAAGGCACGATTAAGTCCAAGGGCTTAACGATGCGTTAACCTCGGCGAATCGGCGGGCGGAAAGCGCCGGGCGCCGGGCCGGATTGTCCCTAAGACTTAAGTTTTTCCCGCCAGTGTCCGTTTGCGTCGGCTCGCGGCGAGCCGGCGCCCAACGGGAACCGCATGTCCGAATCGCTCGACTTCACACTTCAATCCGGCGTCCAGCGGGGCGACAGCGCTTTCCTCGTCAATTCCGGCCGCCATCGGCTGGCCTTCGACGCCTTTCCCGGCCGCATGATCGCCCTCGCCTTCCTCGGCCGGGTCGCCGACCCCGCGGCGCAATCGGCGCTGACGGCGCTCTCGGCCAAGAGGCCTCTCGTCGACGAAGGCAGAGCCGCCTGCTTCGCGGTCCTTTCGGAATCGGAGGCGGAGAGCGGGCTCAAGATCCGATTTCCCTCGATCGTCTTCCTGTCGGATGGCGATGAGACGGCGCGCGGCTTTGGCGCAGACCGATGTTTGGTCATCCTCGATCCCGCGCTGCGGGTGATCGACGTCGCTCCCCTGGACGAGATCGGCCGAGCCCTCGCGCATCTGGACCATTCGCCGCCGCCAGGCGGGGCGCTCGAGCCCTCGCCGCCGGCCCCGATCCTCGTCCTGCCGCATGTTTTCGAGCCTGAGCTCTGCACCCATCTCATCGCCTGTTTCGAGGGGGGCGGGGGCGCGGAGAGCGGCTTCATGCAGGATCAAGGCGCACGAGCCATCGAGAATTTCGATAGGAACTGGAAGCGCCGGAGCGATTTCCATCTGACCGACCCGCGCCTCATCGCCAACCTGAGAGCGCGCGTCGGGCGAAGGATCTGTCCGGAGATCAGGAAGGCGTTTCAGATGCGCCTGACCCGGATCGAGCGCGACCTCGTTGCGCGCTACGATTCCGAGACTGGTGGGCATTTCGGCCCCCATCGCGACGACACGGGGATATCGGTGGCGCATCGCCGGTTCGCCGTCTCGATCAATCTCAACGCGGATTTCGACGGCGGCGAGATCGCGTTTCCCGAATACGCTCCGCGAAGCTTCAAGGCCGCCCCGGGAGCCGCGGTCGTGTTCTCAGCCTCGATTCTGCACCAGGTGTCGCGGGTGACGCGGGGCCAGCGCTACGTGTTCCTCACCTTCCTGTTCGACGAGGAAGCCGAGCGGGTGAGACAGGCGAATTTGCGCGCCATGCAGGAGGCGCAGCGCCAGCCTCAGCTGGCGGCGAGCGCATAGGCGGGAACGCTTCGCCTCGACGAGGAAGCGGGGTTCCGGCTGACGGGCGCGGACCGACCTCATCTTCGGCGGCGCAAGCTTTCCGTCCGGTCGCGCGCGGTGTTAGGGTCCCCGCCATGAATGCGAACAAGATCGCCGTGATCGGGCTTGGCGCCATGGGCTATGGCGTCGCCGCCAGCCTGGCGCGGAAGGGCTGGCCCGTCGTCGGCGCGGACACCGATCCCTCGGCTGCCGCTCGCTTCGCCGAGGCGTTCGGCGCCGCGACCGGCTCCGCGCGCGAGGCGGCCTCCGGCGCCGATGTCGTTATCCTCGTTCTGGTCAACGCCGCCCAATGCGAGGCGGTTCTGTTCGGCGAAGCCGGGGCGCTCGGCTCGACGGCGCCGGATGCGCTCATCATGTCCTGCGTGACGATGGATCCGGCTCAGGCGCGAAGCCTGGGCGCGAGAATCGAGGCGGAGGGCCGCGCCTTTGTCGATGCGCCGACCAGCGGGGGGCCGGCTCGGGCGGCCGACGGCGCGCTGACCCTTCTCACCTCCGGCCGAGAGGCCGCGATGCAACGGGCCGAGCCCATCTTCGAGGCGATCGCGGCCAAGGTCTATCGGCTGGGCGACGAAGCGGGCGCGGGCTCCGCGTTCAAGATGATCAACCAGCATCTCGCCGGAATCCATATCGCCGCCGCGTGTGAGGCGATCGCCTTCGCCGGGAGGCTCGGGCTCGACCTTAAGAAGGTCTACGAGGTCATCACCGCTTCCGCCGGAAATTCCTGGATGTTCGAGAACCGCGTGCCGCATATCCTCGACGGCGACTATACGCCGAGGAGCGCCGTCAATATCTTCACCAAGGATCTCGGCATCCTGTCGGACATGGCCCGCGCGGAATCCTTTCCGACGCCGCTTGCGGCTTCGGCGCTGCAGATGTTTCTGATGACGGCCGCCTCAGGCATGGGACGGGACGACGACGCGTCGGTCGCCCGCCTTTACGCGAAGATCGCCGGGGTCGACCTCGGCGGCGGCACGGCCAGCGCGAACGTCGATAATTCCGCGCCGCACGAAGCCGCGTCGCGCTGACAAGGAAAGCGGCGCCGGCTACGAGGAAGGGGTCTCATAGATGCAGCGGCTCAAGGGCAAGGTCGCGTGGGTCACGGGCGCGGGAAGCGGAATCGGCGAGGCCGGAGCGCTTGCGCTTGCGCGTGAAGGGGCGAGCGTGATGTTGACCGGGCGGCGAAAGGAGCCGCTCGACGCGGTCGCAGCCAAGATCGCGAAAGACGGCGGCGCAGCGCGCGTCCATCCCGGCGACATGTCTCGGCCCGAAGACCCTTTCGCGATCATGGAGGCGATCGAAAAGGAATTCGGCCGCCTCGACATCATGGTCAATAACGCAGGCTCCAACATTCCCGACCGGAGCTGGAAGCGGCTCTCGCCGGCCGGCGTCGACGAACTGCTTCGCGCCAACCTGTCGAGCGCCTTCCATGGCTCGCTCGCGGTGTTGCCGATCATGCGCCGGCAGAAGGATGGCGTGATCATCAACATCGGTTCGATCGCCGGGCGCTTCGTCAGCACCCAGCCGGGCGTCGGCTATATCGCGGCGAAGCACGGCGTCGTCGCGCTGAGCCAGAGCATCAACATGGAGGAGTGCCGCAACGGCATCCGGGCGACGGCGCTGTCGCCGGGCGAGGTCGCGACGCCGATCATTGCCAAGCGGCCCGTTCCGGTGAGCGACGAGGACAAGGCGCGGATGCTGCAATCGGAGGACCTCGGCGACCTCATTCTCTATATCGCCTGCCTGCCGCCGCGCGTGTGCCTCAACGACGTCCTGATCACGCCGACCTGGAACCGGGCCTATATCTCGGCCCAGGACCAGGGCTTCTGAACCCCTGCCCGACCGAGCCGCGCGCCTACCGGCATCGACCCGCATAGGGGTCATCTTCGAATTGATAACCGCCTTGAGTAACTCTTCCCTTTAGAAAGGCAACGGTATTAGCAAATTAAAGGACGCTATTATTTCCCGTAATACGTCTTATTATGTCTATAACAGTTATGAACAGAAGGAAAGTCTTTATTGTAGACTAGGCATATGTCGGCAATCTTCGACTTGTCATCAACATCATATTTAAATACTGCAAACATGTATATTAGTATCTTACCGTCAAGCATGGCTCGCCAGTCCTCCGGAGTAAACCTCTGGTCCTGCATCGTGATAAAGATACCTGGACCGCCAACAGGCACCGAATTGGAGAATAAATCCGCTTGGGGCACGCGGCTTGTTACCTCGTCGAATTCGCCGTCGATTTCCTTGTTGGACAGGTATTCGTTGACCGATATGAATTTGTAATTTTCCCTATAATTCGTAATTTCCAATGGGCCTGGATTATTCCACGCAATATTAAACCCAAGAAATTGATGCTGATCCGGTAAAGGGGGGCGGGGCATAGCTGTAAAAACCAACCTTGTCCGATCATATTGTACCTGCGAAGGCCAGTTGAATATTACCCAAATACCCCCAACCATAATTATTGCGGCTATAATTACACATATACCCAGAGTTCCTCCGGATACTCTGGTAGTATTATCTTTTATTATTGGATTACTTACTGTCAAATTATTCTTATCCTTTGCAATCGTTATTCTATCCAGCAAAGCCAACGCTAGCCACGACCCTGCCAGAGTTAGCACCATGCCAGCTAGAGCACTAAGAATCAGCACGAATGTCGGTTGATTATTTGCCTTTGCCGCAACCGCCACAACAACGGCCGCTGCCAACGGAAGGACCTTTCCCAAGAAAATAGAGCCAAAGCCCATCCTTCCCCAGGCAAAATCGAAATGTTCAAGCCATTCAAACAGCAGCTTGAGGCGTGACCATACTGGTTTGAAGGTTTCTGGCATGGCCCGCAGCAATCAACCAACGGTGCCAGGTACATCCCTTAGCCGAAGCCGTGTCAAGCTCCGCCCCGCGCCACGCCAACGCGTCTGATCTTCGAATCGAGCTTGACGCCGCCGGTCTCCATGACCCGCCGCTAACCCGCGCGTAGCCTTCAGAGTGGCGGCGGCTCACACGTCCAGGTTCGCCACGGAGAGCGCATTGTCCTGAATGAACTCGCGGCGCGGCTCGACGATGTCGCCCATCAGCTTGACGAAGATGTCGTCGGCCTCGTCGACCTCGCGGATCTTGACCTGCAGCAGCGTGCGGGCCTCGCGGTCGAGGGTGGTCTCCCAGAGCTGGTCCTTGTTCATCTCGCCAAGGCCTTTGTAGCGCTGGAAGGTCACGCCCTTGCGGCCGGCGGCGTTGATCGCCTCGAGAAGCCCCGAGGGGCCGGAGACGGTCGTCGTGTCGCCGCGGCGCGCGAAGGTCGCCGGCTCGGCGAAGGCTTCGCTGAGCGGGAGCGCGTGCTCGTCGAGATGGCGCGCATCGGCTGACGCGAGCAGGCCCCCGTCCAGGATCGCCGCCTGCCGCACGCCGCGAACCTCGCGCGTCAGCGCGTAGCCGCCGGCTTCCACCCGGGCGCTCCAGCTGCGCTCGGTCTCCTCGGCAATGGCGTTCATCCGTTCGGCGATCAGGCGCGCGCGCGGCTCGGCCTGCGGATCGACGGGATCGGCGAGAGGCTTGAGCGCGCCGGCGAGCGCCGCCTGCTCGACCAGGCTCCGGTTATAGCGCGAGTGCAGGCCGTCGAGCAGCCGGCGCAGGGTGCGCGCCTCCTCGATCAGCGCGCGCAGATCGGAGCCGGCGCGCGCTTCCCCGCTGGCGAGGGTCAGGGTCGCGCCCTCGAGCCCCGTGTCCACCAGATAGTCCTCGAGCGCCCGCTCGTCCTTGAGATATTGCTCCGACTGGCCCCGCTTGACCTTGAACAGAGGCGGTTGCGCAATGAACAGATGTCCCGCCTCGATGATGGCGCGCATCTGCCGGAAGAAAAAGGTCAGCAACAGGGTGCGAATGTGCGAGCCGTCGACATCCGCGTCGGTCATGATGATGATCTTGTGGTAGCGCAGCTTCTCGATGTTGAAGTCGTCCCGCCCGATGCCGGCGCCGAGCGCGGTGATGAGGGTGCCGATCTGTTCGCTTCCCAGCATCTTGTCGAAGCGAGCGCGCTCGACATTGAGAATTTTGCCGCGCAGCGGCAGCACCGCCTGGAACTCGCGGTTACGGCCCTGCTTGGCGGTCCCGCCAGCGGAATCGCCCTCGACGATGAAGATCTCGGACTTGGCCGGGTCGCGTTCCTGACAGTCCGCGAGTTTGCCGGGCAGGCTCGCAATGTCGAGCGCGCCCTTGCGGCGCGTAAGCTCGCGAGCCTTGCGGGCGGCTTCGCGCGCCTGCGCGGCCTCGACCACCTTGCCCACGACGATCCGCGCTTCCTGCGGGTGCTCCTCGAACCATTGCGACAACAATTCGTTGACGAGACCCTCAACGACCGGACGGACCTCGGAAGAGACCAGCTTGTCCTTCGTCTGGGACGAGAATTTCGGATCCGGGCATTTGATGCTGAGCACGCAGGTCAAGCCCTCGCGGGTGTCGTCGCCGGAGAGATCGACTTTCTCCTTCTTGAGCAGCCCCGAGCTTTCGGCATAGCCGACGACCTGACGGGTCAGCGCGCTGCGGAAGCCGACGAGATGCGTGCCGCCGTCGCGCTGAGGGATGTTGTTGGTGAAGGGCAGCACGTTCTCGTGGTAACTGTCGTTCCACCACAGCGCGACTTCGACGCCGATGCTGTCGCGCTCGCCCCTGATCAGGATCGGCTTCTCGATCAGCGCGCTCTTGGCCCGGTCGAGATAGCGCACGAAAGCCTCGAGCCCGCCTTCGTAGTGCAGCTCCTCGCGCTTGGGCTCGGCGTGGCGGAGATCGGTCAATATGATCCGGACGCCCGAATTGAGGAAGGCGAGCTCGCGCAGGCGGTGCTCGATGGTCGCATAGTCGAATTCGACCATGGTGAAGGTGCCCTGCGAGGGCGTGAAGGTGACCTCGGTGCCGCGCTTGGGCTTGCCATCGACGACCGGCGCGGGTCCGGTGACCTTGAGGGGCGCGACCGCGTCGCCGCCGGCGAATTCGATCAGGTGCTCGAGTCCGTCGCGCCAGATGCGCAGCACGAGCCGCGTCGAGAGCGCATTGACCACGGAAACGCCAACGCCGTGCAGACCGCCAGAGACCTTGTAGGAATTCTGGTCGAATTTTCCGCCCGCATGCAGCTGCGTCATGATGACTTCGGCGGCTGACACGCCCTCTTCGTCATGGATTCCGGTCGGGATTCCGCGTCCGTCGTCTGTGACGGTGCACGAGCCGTCGGCGTTGAGGGTCACGGTGACGAGCTTCGCATGTCCAGCCAGCGTCTCGTCGATGGCGTTGTCGACCACCTCGTAGATCATGTGGTGGAGGCCGGAGCCGTCGTCGGTGTCGCCGATGTACATGCCCGGCCGTTTGCGCACCGCGTCCAGGCCGCGCAGGACCTTGATCGAATCCGCGCCATAGCTTTCGCTGGCGGCCTCGGCGGCGCCGGCCGGGTCCTTGCCTTCCTCGTCCAAATCCAAAGCCTTTTTTTGCGATTGGCTCACGCGCCCCCCAGAGCGACGCGCATCTTCGTCACCCTAGCCTGTCGCGCCCGCAATTGCACCTTTTGCGGGCTCGTGCGCCCATGCGTTATATTGGGGTTCGCGGCGATTTTTCCAGTCGCGGACCGCGCTTCCTGGGGCCTATCGGGACCGGGCGGCCGCGAGTTCGGCCCGCGCCGCCGCGCGCAGCAGGGTCTGGTCGCTCGAGATGGTGCACAGCCGGTAGCCGAGCGCCTGCATCGCTCGCGCATCGGCCCCGTCGAAGCAGAACATCGCCGCGTATTTTCCGTGCGCCGTGGCGCGCCCGGCGACCCGGCGCGCTTCGCTCAGGACCGCCTCCCCGCGCGGCTCGACGCCACGTCCCTCGCTGAGCGCGATCGAAAGGTCGGAGGGACCGACGAACACGCCGTCAAGGCCTTCGACGCCAAGAATCTCGTCGAGCGCGTCGAGGGCGGCGCGGGTCTCGATCATCGCGATCGCCTGGGTCATCGCATTGGCGCCCTTCAAATAGGCGGGGGCCTCGAGGCCGCTGAGCGCGAGCGCCGTGCGCGGGCCCCAGGAACGCTGGCCGAGCGGGGGGAATTTCACGAACTCGACCAGCCGGCGCGCGTCGTCGCCGCTGTTGATCATCGGCGCCAGGATTCCCGCGGCGCCGGCGTCCAGGAGCCGGCTCGCCAGCGCAAAGTCCCCGACCGGCGCCCGCGCGATGACCGGCTTGCCGGCGAGGGCGACGCTCAGGATCGCGCGCATGGCGCCGGCGAAATCGATCCCTCCGTGCTGCATGTCGAGCACGACCGCGTCGAAGCCCTCGCGGGCGAGCGATTCGGCGACCGCCGGCTCGTTGACGGTGATCCAGGCGCATAAGATCTGCCCGTCCCCCGCCAGCCGCGCGGCCAGGTTCCCCAATACCGATTCGTTCATTGTTTCTCTCTCGCGAGCGCTCGCGGGCGCCGAACGAAGCGCGCAAGCGAGCGCCCCCGTGCGCGTTTACCTTGCGCTAACTCCAAAATCCATGGGCGGTCGCGGAAAAGCCTGATCACGGGGAGTTAATTTGAAATTCATCTCGCGCAGGGGCAGGTTTCGCCACGCGCGGTCGTCGGACAGCGGGTTTTTCATCATGAAACGCACATGGATTGCAGCATCCGCAGCGCTCGGGGTCTGGGCTTGCGCCCTTGCGCCGACGGTTGCTTCAGCCGAGGACAATCAGCCGCCTTCCCGCGCCGACCGGATGGGTCGGACCGCGGAAGATCGCCAGGTCATGCTCGACGCCAAGCTTGCGGGCATGAAGGCCGGCCTGCAGCTCACGCCCGATCAGGAGAAGCTGTGGACCCCGTTCGAATCGGCGGTGAAGGACGCCGCCAAGGCGCGGATGGACGCCATGCGGCAGATGATGCAGGCGCATGAGAAAGGCGCTGGCATGTCGCCGATCGACCATCTCGAGGCCATGGCCGACCGCCTGTCGCAAGGCGCGCAGGATGTCAGGAAAATAGCCGACGCGGCCAAGCCGCTTTACGCCAGCCTCGACGATTCGCAGAAACATAGATTCGGCATGCTCGGACGCATGCTGATGCCGGAGCACGCCGAGATGATGATGCATCACATGGGCGAGGGCGGCGGCGACGAGTAGTGCCGGGGGCGCGTTCAAGCCTCGGCGAAGAGAAGACGCGGCCACCCCTCGGCCGCGTCTTCCATTGTTTGGGGGCCATTACCTGACAATCCCGCTCAAATGCGTTCCATCCGGCGTCTCGCCGAAGCTGAGGGCCTTAAGCCCGCCGGCACCGGTTGCGCGTGGCCGCCCTCGTAGCCGGCGCGCGCCGACGAGACCTCGTGAAAGCCGGCGGGGCAAAAAAGGCGCGAAGCCCACAGACGCCTGATTCTCGGCGGCGCGTAAGCCACGACGTCGCCAGCGTGTGCACGGCCGCATCGTGGGGAGGGACGGCAAGATGCATTTGGCCGGTGAAGCACCACCCTCCTCCACTGCTGTGTTGCCTAACTGGTCTTTGTCCTCTCCATCGTGATAAGGGATGGTTCGGGTTGCCCGAGCAATATCAGTGACTGCTCGACTCTTTGTTCCAGCAAACTTGTTGTATTTAAGACCTCGTCCACCTTCTCGCGACTGACGTTTGGAATGTCTTTGAAAACCTCCTGGATGTTACTCAGAGATTCAAGAGTGATCGCAACCCTCGCTCCATCAGCCACATATTTTACAACCGCTTTCGCGTCTTTTGTGAGGGCGATTTTAATTTCGTTTAGACGTTCGCCCTCGACTTTAGGAGGTACAGACGAAACAGCCGCGTCCACCGCATCGGAAAGCGCGTTTTCAACAATACTGTTTGTCCGCTCCTCTATCTCGGGAACTGGGCCAAGAGACGAGGCCCGAAATTCCCTTATTGTCTTGAGGAGCGAAAGTTGCTTATCTGCTACTTCCAGTGCCAGTTTGTAGAATCGAAGAAATGCCCAGCCAGCCGCGTAGACAACCGCCAACCCGGTCACCGGGTCAGAGGTTGAGGTGTATACCAACGTGGGAGAACGCCGCGTGCCGGTTGCCAGTTCCTCGATATACGTCATAATACGCACGAATTTCTCTAATATCTCTATATATAGCTGTGCTCTACTATCAAATAGCCTTCGAGGTATTATTAGATCGAAACTGACCTCATTAGGTGGAATATTTATCCTATCTATCTTGAATGCCTTCGCAACAACATTTGTTGACGACAGCTCCGCCTTGGTAGTTGTGGCCAAGTCTAAATAAAGCCTTAGTTCTGCCGAAGAGATGGCTTTATTTATATCATCTGGAAAACCTGCCAGTATTACCTTTGCAATGTTACTAGGCAGACCCATCGCGTACTTACTTTCAGCAAGTGTCTTTTGTATATCAATGGGATATGACGCCAAGTGGCCTCGCGCAATTACGTCCTGGGCCCACGTTCGAAGCTTTCTTGCGTTTTCCGAGTACTGTTGCGCCTGCGCCCCAGTTCGTTGCGAAGAGATTGCAATTGCTTCATTTAAATGTTGGATAACATGAAACTCATCATACTCACGGAGAATATCTGTTGCTAACCCAAAAAGTCTCCCTGCCAACATCATCTGCCTCCCGAGCCGCCGGAACGCTCTAACTGACATTCGCCGGATATGGTCTCCGACGGCTATCACGATGGCCGGTATTCGCGGTGTTCTCAAGCGAATTGCTCTTCCGATAGCGCTCCGCGCTCAAGACGCTAGGAATGCCGCGCGGGCCGACCCAAGTCGGCATCCCTCAAGCCATCTGGCCCGCGATCCGCGCCGCGCTCGCAAGGACTTCGCCAAGCTCGGGCGTCGCCGGCGAAGGCAAGCCGCCAGCCGGATCGATCCAATCGATGGCGTCGACTTCGTCGCTCAGGCGCGGCTCGCCGCCTGTCCAGCGGGCGACGAACGAGGCAATGACGAAATGCGCCCGAATCCGCTCCCCCTCGGGGATGATCGCCTCGACATGGCGGTTGAAGGCGATGATCTCGGCCTCAACCCCGACCTCCTCCATGAGTTCACGGGCAAGCGCCTCGGCGAGCGTCTCGCCGACCTCGACCCCGCCGCCGGGCAGGCTGAAATGGCCGATCAGCGGCGCCCGCGCCCGGCGCACGATCAGCACCCGGCCTTGTCGAAACACCGCCGCCGAGACCGCCAGGATCGGGCGCAAGGGAAACAGCCGGTCGTTCATCTTTCCTCTCGCGCCTGAAGTTCGGCCGCACGCCTGCCGTCATGGCGGGCCTTGTCGCGGCCGTCCATGTCGAACGGCTGTGAAGGAAGCGGGCAAGCAATCTCTTTGCGAAAATCAGAACTCATGCTAACTTTGATCCATCGCCGACGCCCGGCGTTGCGGGCCGACGCGGAAGAGAAATGTGACGAAACATGAAATGAGACGAGAGTATGAGAGCGAACCTCGCGTGGCGCGCGCGTCTCATTCGCACAACCTGACAGGCGAGTTGCAACGGCGGGAATTATTTTTTGTTTTTTCGGCTGTAACCCTTTGAAAAGTCCAGATTCCACCAAACAAATCCAATCAAATTTGTTTGGTTTTGTTTGGAATTTGCTTGGTTTTGTTTGGTTTTGTTAGACGGAACTCGCGCATGGGTTGAATCCAGGCCGGTGACGGTCGGGATCACGGATAAAGCATGCGCCTTTCCCATGCGGTCTCCGGCGTTGCGCGTTTGAACTGAAGCCGTTCGTGTAATCGCGAGGGGCGGTCGCGCCAGAACTCGACCTCGGTCGGCTCGAGCCGATAGCCCCGCCAATAGTCCGGCCGGGGCACCCCGCCCGTTCCGAACCGCCGCTCGTAGACCCCAACGGCGGCTTCGAGGTCGGCGCGCGCTCTGAGCGCCCGCGACTGGGGGCTCGCCCAGGCGCCGATCTGGCTTCCCCTCGGCCGGGAGGCGAAATAGGCGTCGCTTTCGGCGGCGGTCACTTCCGCGACGGCGCCGCGAAACCGCGCCTGCCGGCGCAGCGATTTCCAGTGGAAGAGCGCCGCCGCCCGTGGCTGACCGGCGAGTTCGCGTCCCTTGGCGCTCTCGATATTGGTGTAGAAGACGAGACCTCGCGGATCGGCCGCCTTGCACAGGACCATGCGCGCGTCGGGCAAGCCGTCCTTATCGACGGTGGCGAGCGTCATCGCCTCCGGATCGTTGATCTCCGCCGCCCTCGCTTCGGCGAACCAAAGCTCGAACAGGGCGAACGGATCGACAGCCTGGGTAAAGTCTGCGGCGCTCAAATCGTTCAAGGCGCGGAGGCTCCTTCACGGGGAGGCCGGACATTATATCGGTCCGCGCCGACTGGCCAACCAGCGCCGCGCCGTCCGGACTTGCGCGCCGCGCGACGAAGGGCCAAATGGAGAACGGAGACATAGGCCTTTGCGCTTCTAACAGGCGGGGCCGGAAGACGAGCCCCTAATGCGTGATCCTTACGACGTTCTTGGCGTTGCGAAGACTGCGAGCGCGGCGGAAATCAAGTCCGCGTTTCGCAAGCTCGCCAAGAAGTACCATCCCGACCAGAGCAAGGAGCCAAGAGCCAAGGAGCGCTTCGCCGAAGTCGGCTCAGCCTACGAAATCGTGGGTGACGACAAGAAGCGGAAAGCCTTCGACCGTGGCGAGATCGACGCTGAAGGCAAGCCGCGCGCGCCGCAATTCGAGGGTTTCGGTTTCGGCCGCGGGTCCGGTGGAGGAGGCCGGGGCGACTTCCGCAATTTCGACTTCGGGGCCGGCGGATTTTCGGCCGAAAGCGGTTCGATCGATCCGGACATCCTGTCGGAACTGTTCGGCGCCGGCCGCACCCGCGCGCGCGGCCGGCCGACCCGGGGGGAAGATATTGCCGTCTCGGTCGCGGTTCCGCTGGCGACGATTGCGCAAGGCGGGTCGGTCCGCGTCGCCCTGCCGACAGGAAGGGCGCTGGACGTCACAGTCCCTGTCGGCATCGAGGACGGCAAGTCCATCCGATTGCGCGGCCAGGGCCATCCCGGGGGCCACCGCGGCGCGCCGCCTGGCGACGTCATTGTGACCATTCGTTACGCCTCCCATCCGCTGTTCAAAGTGGACGGGCGCGATCTGCGCCTGGATCTGCCGATTACGCTCTACGAGGCGATCCTGGGCGCTCGCGTACGGGCGCCGACACTAACCAGCGAGGTCGAAGTCTCGGTCGCTCCGGGCGCCAACGGCGGGCGGGTGCTGCGGTTGCGGGGTAAAGGCCTTCCCGCCAGCGCCGACCAAGCCGCCGGTGATCTGCTGGCGACGCTACGGATCGTTCTGCCGAATGAACCGGATGCGGAATTGACCGCGCTGATGCGCAAGATGCGCGATCAAAAGCCCTACCAGCCTCGCTCCGGCGAGGCCTGAGCGGCTTCTGCCGGCAGGTCAAGGAAGCCGGTCGCGATCTTTAGCAAGGACCTTGTATCAAGGTCGCCGACCAGGGCGAATCCTTGGTCATGCGACGTCCATACCGCGGCGTAGCCGCCGTCCGCGCCGAGCAGGCGAGGCGCTTCTGGCTGAGGCGCGTCGAGCGGCTGGACCAACAACCCCAAAGGTCTATCCTGGAACCTGTAGAGCAGAAACGCGGCAGGCGCGCCGGGGTAAGGAGCGATCCGCGCGCCGATCAGTCTGACGGCGGATGGGGTCTCGGGCAGGTAGACGGGATGCATGAGCCGCGTCGTCAACCAGGTTTCCGCTTCGATCCTGTCGCCGGTCGCCAATTCGACCGACGCAACGCCGGGACGGGCGAATGCGCGAAAAGCCGCAACATCGGCCGCTCCGAGTTCTTTGGCGGGGACGACGACTGCGGCAGGAACCCAAATGCAGGCAAGTCCGATCGCCAACGCCGCCAGGGCCAGGCGCCATAAAAGCGGCGGCCGAAGCGCGCTGGACTTCCCGGCCTCCGCCGAAGATCGCGTCGAGTCCACAACAGCGGTCAATTGCGGCCGGGCCGGCGGCTCGCCCGGTCTGCCGCCGACCGTAGCCGACCGTCGCCCCCTGCTCAGGACTTCATTCTGGTGGCGCACAAGGCTGATCGAAAAAGCTTTCGCGCCGTCACCATCGAGGGCCGCGCGAATGGCGCTGTTTTGCGCGCGCCAAGCTGCGGCGCGGCGCGCCAGCGCAGGATCCTGCGTCACCCGGTTCTCGAACGCCAGGCGCTCATCGGGCTCGAGGCAGTCGTCAACGTAGGCGTGCAGATCCGCGAGCCGCCAAGTCTCCATCACTTGACGACCCGCAGATGCGGGACCCCTCTCTGGCCGGCCGCCGCCGCCAGGGGCGGGTGGGTCAGCGCCTCGACGCGCTCGCGGGCCTTTGTCAACCGGGCAATCAGCGTCGCCAACGGGATATCAAGAGCGGAAGCCGCCTCCTGGTGGGCGAATCTGGCGAGAACGACGATCAGAAGAGCTTCTCTGAACTCCAAAGGGAGCATGCGGACGGCCGCCGCCACGCCAATCCCTCCCGCGGACGCCTTGCCGTCCGCGCTCTGCGCATTCTCGTCCCAGCCCGGCTCCCCATCGTCGTAGGCCAGGCGACGAACGTGGCGGCGGTGAAGTCGAACAAACTGAGCAAAGGCGCGCACGCGCGCGTCGCCGTGAGCCGCCCGGGCCGCGTCGCCTCGAACGCCTTCACCCACCGCTTCCAAAGAAGCTTGCCTGAACAGGCGATCGACGAGCGTCGTCGCAGACGCATGGTCGACCACAAACCTGTCGTCTCGCGCCAGCGCCACGCCGAATCGGCGCAGGTCGGAGAGGTCGGCCAAACACTCGCTTAGCGGCGGCACGGCGGACACCGAGGCTTTGTTGAGCGTCAAGAAGCGTTAACGCTGTTTAATAATCTAGCGTGAAGACGCCCAGGTTCCAAGCGCGTGTATGAGCAAACTCACACAATTTGTGACGGTTGAGGAAAGCCGCGTCCTTCCCATGCGTGTCGAGCGAGGTTAAACCCGCGGTCGGGATGGCGTAACACTCGCCGTCCAAGACGAGTGGGGCCTGGATGGAGCAAACCCTTTCAGTCGGCGCGACCGCCGGCGTCATGCGCGGGATGCGCGGGCTCATCCTCGGCGTCGCGAATAATCGTTCGATTGCATGGGGCATCGCCAAAGCCGCACATGCAGCGGGGGCGGAACTGGCGTTCACGTTTCAGGGCGAATCGCTCGAAAAGCGCGTCCGTCCGCTGGCGCAGGAATTGGGCGCCCACGTGCTGGGCCACTGCGACGTCATGGAATGCGGATCGATCGATTCGGTGTTCGCCGAAGCCGAAAAGGTGTGGGGCTCCATCGACTTCGTCGTCCATTGCATCGCATTCTCGGACAAGGACCAGCTCACGGGCCGATATATCGATACCACTGAGGACAACTTCACCAAATCGCTCGCGATCTCCTGCTATTCATTCACCGCCGTCGCCCAGCGAGCCGAGAAGCTGATGACCAGCGGCGGCTCCATGCTGACGCTCACCTACTATGGCGCAGAGAAATGGATGCCGCACTATAACGTGATGGGCGTCGCCAAGGCGGCGCTGGAGGCGAGCGTTCGCTACCTTGCGGCCGACCTGGGCGAAAAGGCCATTCGCGTCAACGCGATCTCGGCTGGCCCAATCAAGACGCTCGCCGCCTCCGGCATCGGCGACTTCCGCTACATTTTGCGGTGGAATGAATACAATTCGCCCCTGCGTCGCACTGTTACGATCGACGAGGTCGGCGAGAGCGCGGTTTACCTCCTGTCGCCCATGTCGCGCGGCGTCACCGGCGAAATCCTGCACGTGGACGCCGGTTACCACGTCGTGGGGATGAAAAACCCGACCGCCCCAGACCTAACGGTGGCCAAAGACTGAGACGAGATTCGCCTGATTGGTTTTTCGTTGCCCCGCGACCACGAACCGTAAGGCGCCATTTGCGCGTCGGTTTTGAGCGATTCCAATGGCTTGCGGCGCCATTTGCGATCGGCAGAGTCGCACGCCGTCCGCCGCGAGCCTCGAAGCCGCCATCGATTTCGCGCCATTTCGTCTTAGGCCTCTCAACGAGGCGGAAAAACCAGCGAAAAGATTCATTTCGTGCAAGCGAAACCAACGGTTTCGCGATCCGGTCGTAAGTTCCTGAGATCATGGGTGGCGCGCAATGGGGCATTTCGCCGATGTTTGTTTTCAATCGCTTGACCCCCCTTTTCGCTTCGCGCGAATCGCGACCGTCGGTGGGCGCCCATGAGACGCGCGAACTGGCGCCGCGGTTTAATTCTGAAAAACAGTAACAAACGCCCGCCGCTTCGTCAAGCAGATGTCGATTGTCTTGCCGGCGGCCCGTCCCTCGTCGGGCGCTTTCGCTAGGCCCGCCGCGTTCGGGTTCGCGGCCTGGCCAGACGCGCCTGGAGCGCAACGGCCGCGATGGCTAAGTGGACATAGGCGTTCTGGATGAAAAGCATCCGCGGGCCAAAGTCCTTCATCAGCACCGAGGCGACCGCCGGGGCGGCGATCGCGGCGACACAGTAGATGAACAAAAGCCCGACCGAGATGAAGATGAGGTCATGCGGGTCGCCATGATCATTGGCGAGCGAGACTGCGAGCGTGTAGAGCGAATAGGTCGTCAGCCCGACCAGAAATCCAAGCGTGAGCAGCCACGCTCCGGGCGCCGCTATGCGGCTCAAGGCCGTTTCGGCAAGCGCGCCTGCGATCATGACCGCGGCGATGACCAGCCGGCGGTCGACGCGGTCGGAGATCGCGGCGATCGGCAGAACGCCCAGCGCCGAGCCCAACACGACGGACGAGGTGAATAGCGGCGCGCTTCGCGGCGCCATGCCGATCCCGACGGCGAAAACCGGTCCGAGCGCGAACAGGGCGCCGTTCGCGGCGCCCGCGGCGAGCGCTGCGAAACACGGAATCGGCGCCATGCGCATAAGCCAGATGAGGCGGGGACGCACGCTGCGCGGCTGAGCGGGAGGATCGACGCTGGTCATCGCCATCGGAACGATCGCAAGCGCGAGCAGCGCGCCGGCGACGGCGAAGGGGGAAAAACCGCCCACTCCGAGCGGCTTCAGCGCCAATTGTCCGCCCGCCGAGGCCGCGAAGTTCGCGATCTGGTACAGCGCGTAGAGCGAGCCACGATTCGAGTTGGTCGCTTTCGCGTTGATCCAGGCCTCGATCACCGCGTAGAGGCCCGCGAACACGAAGCCGATGACCGCGCGACAGCCAAGCCACGCCCATTGGGACGCCATGACCGGCATCAGGATCACCGAAACGACCGCCAGCGACACGAAAGCCGTATAGGCCCTGATGTGGCCGCCGCGCCGAATGATCGCGGGCGCAGCGAGCGTTCCCGCCAGCATCCCGGCGAAATAGACGGAGCCGAGCAGGCCGACAGTAAGGTCCGGGAACCCTTCGATGCGGGCTCTTAGCGGCGTTATGACGCCCACGAGGCTGTTGCCGCCGATAAGCATCAGCACGGACAACAGCAGCGCGGCGATGGAGGAAAAGGCGGCGGTCACGGGAAATCGGCGTTGGCCTGTGATTCGGCCACCGTCTTACACTATGGGCCGATGGGCGACGCGAAAAAGCCCCTGCCCTCTCGATAAAATGCGCGGCCGCGTCGAAAAACGGCATATTGGCCTTGAGCCGCGCACCGTATAAGAGCGTGGCGTTCAAGAAGCGGCTCCCGCCGCTCGGCCAAGGCTCGATCATGTTGAACCAACGATGGACACCGGATAGCTGGCGGTCGAAGCCGATTGCGCAATCGCCGGTCTATGCGGACCGCGCCGCGCTCGCCGAGGCCGAGCGCCAGCTTGCCGGCTATCCGCCGCTGGTTTTTGCCGGCGAAGCGCGCAAGCTCAAGCAGGCTTTGGGCAAGGCGGCGGCTGGCGACTCGTTCCTTCTCCAGGGCGGCGATTGCGCCGAGAGTTTTGGCGAACATTCGGCCGACAACATCCGTGATTTCTTCCGGGTCTTCCTTCAGATGGCGGTGGTCATGACCTTCGCCGCCGCATCTCCAATTGTGAAGGTCGGGCGGGTCGCCGGCCAGTTCGCCAAGCCCCGCTCCTCCGACTTGGAGACGATCGACGGCGTCACTTTGCCTGCCTATCGCGGCGACATCGTTAACGACATCGAGTTCACCGCCGCCGCGCGCGAGCCCGATCCGCGCCGGCAGATCGAGGCCTACCGCCAGTCCGCGGCGACGCTCAACCTGTTGCGCGCCTTCGCCACTGGCGGCTACGCCAATCTCGAGAACGTCCATCGCTGGATGTTGGGCTTCGTCAAGGACAGCCCCCAGTCCGGGCGCTACGAGGAGCTCGCCGACCGGATCACCGAGACGCTCGGATTCATGCGCGCCGTGGGCCTCGATCCGGAGGCGCATCCGGAATTGCGTTCAACCGACTTCTACACCTCGCACGAGGCTCTGCTGCTCGGCTACGAGCAGGCGATGACCCGGCTCGATTCGACCTCCGGCGATTATTACGCGACCTCGGGCCACATGATCTGGGTCGGCGACCGGACCCGCCAACTCGGCGGCGCGCATGTCGAATTCTGCCGCGGCCTGAAGAATCCGATCGGTCTCAAATGCGGCCCCTTGCTCACGCCCGACGAGCTTCTGCGCCTCATCGAAATCCTCGATCCCGACGAGGAGCCCGGCCGTCTCACCCTCATCTGCCGCTTCGGCGCGGACAAGGTCGAGGCCGCGCTGCCGCCGCTCCTGCGCGCGGTGAAACGCGAGGGCCGCAAGCTCCTGTGGGTGTCAGACCCGATGCACGGCAATACGATCAAGACTTCGAACGGCTACAAGACGAGGCCGACCGAACGCATCGCCCAGGAAGTCCGCAATTTTTTCGCCATCACGCGCGCCGAGGGAATCCACGCCGGCGGCGTCCACCTCGAGATGACCGGCAAGAACGTCACCGAATGCACCGGGGGAGCGCGCGCGATCTCGGAAGCCGATCTGCACGACCGCTATCACACCTATTGCGATCCGCGCCTCAATGCGGAGCAGGCGATCGAGATGGCTTTCCTGGTGGCCGATCTTCTTAAAGTGCAGCGGCTGGCCCAGCCCGAACGGCCGGTCCGGGCGGCCGAGTGACGGCGCGCGCCTTGCACGCGCCATCTCGCGTCGGTCCAGATCGACGCCCCACGCCTACGCCTTAAGGGGGCTTCCGTGCGGCTCTCCGAATACGCCGTCGGACGGGACAACAACTTCACCCTGCTTCGCTTTTCCGCGGCCATGACGGTCTTGTTCGCGCACAGCGTCGCGGTGCTGGGGCTTCCGCCCGAGCGCGAGTTCTTCTTCGACCGGATCGGATTCTCGCTCGGCGAAATGGGCCTCGACATGCTGTTCGTGACGAGCGGCTTTCTGGTCACCGCGAGCCTGGTCGTGCGGCAGGATCTGATCGCCTATCTCTGGGCGCGGATTCTCAGGGTCTATCCCGGCATATGGGTCATGCTCGTGCTCACCGTTTTCGTGCTCGCGCCCGCGCTCACGACCTTGCCGCGCCCCGACTATTACGAGTCGCCGCTGACGTGGGAATATTTCCGCAAATGCGCGACCCTCATCGGCGGGGTGCGCTATTCGCTGCCGGGCGTATTCGACAGCGTGCCGCTCAAGGGTCAGTTCAACGGCTCCTTGTGGACCATGCCGGTCGAAGTGCGGATGTATCTCTATCTCGCGGCCATCTGGGTTGGGTTGGCGGTCATGCCGGGGGCGCGCATCAAGGCGATGCGCTTCGTCCTGCCCATCTCGGCCTGTGTGCTGCTGGCGATTGTGCTGCGCGCGCGATTGACCGGAAGCCCGTTCAACGGCGCGAACATTCGCGTCTTCATGTTCCTCTACGGATCGAGCCTCTTTCTGTGGCGCGACCGGATTCCGATGGGTCCCTGGCTGCTCGCCGGGATTCTCGCGGCGCTCGTCCTCGCCTCGTTCGACAAGACGCTCTTTTTTCTCGTCTACGTGGTCTGCCTCGCGCCTCTGGTTCTTCACCTGGTCTACGTGCCCGGGGGGCGCATCCGCGCGTTCAACGATTGGGGCGACTATTCGTACGGGGTCTATATTTACGCGTTCCCGGTCCAGCAGACGCTGGCCTTCCTCTTCCCCGCCATGACGCTCGGCGCGATGATGGCGTCCTCGGCGGTCGTCTCGGTCGCGATCGCGATCGTGTCATGGAAGCTGATCGAGGAGCGCGCGCTGAGCCTCAAGGGCGATTTCGCCGAGGCGACGTGGCGGGCTTTCAACTTCGGACTGTCGAAGGTCGCGGGCGTCGTGCGCTGACCCCGCAGGGCGTGGATCCGGCGGCTCAGAGGTTCTGGCGCCGGCAGAGCCGTTTCAAGGCGTTAGGCGCCAAAACCTGTCCTGTTGTAACGCCCAAGGATCGCGGCGGATGCGGCTATTCGTTCGCAGCCCAGACGGCGCTTGACCTCGATTGGATGAAGTTCAGGAGCTTTATGGAATCTTTACGCGTCAGCGTGCGATTCCTTATCGAGACTTTGCACGGGCATCGCCAAGTTAAGGGCCTCGAACGGAGGCTTCCATGATTGACTTGGCGTTCGTCTTTCTAGGCGTGGGCGTCCTGACCCTGACGGCGCTCTACGCCGCTGCGCTGCGGCGGATTTGAGAAAGCCAGGCGCATGACCGAACCGCTTGTCGGGCTGGTCGTGGCCGTCTGCCTCGGCCTGTACCTGCTCTACACCCTCATCCATCCCGAAAAATTCTGATCCGGGGACATCTTTATGTCGCTGACCGGCTGGGCGCAGATCGCGCTCGTGCTTGCGCTCGTCGTGGTCTCGTCGATCCCGCTGAGCGGCTTTCTGGCGCGCGTCTTCGAGGGCGGGCGCAATATTTTGAGCCCGCTTCTCGCGCCTGTCGAGCGGGGGGTTTACCGGCTGGCCGGCGTCGATCCGGAGCATGAGCAGGACTGGTTCGCCTACACGATGGCGATGATCGCCTTTTCCATCGTGGGCTTCCTGTCGCTCTACGCGCTGCAGCGCCTCCAGAATGTGCTGCCGCTCAATCCGCGCGGCTTCGACGCCGTCGCGCCCGACCTCGCCTTCAGCACCTCGACCAGCTTCATCACCAACACGAACTGGCAGAACTATGCCGGCGAGACGACCTTGAGCCATCTGACTCAGATGCTCGGCCTCACCGTGCATAATTTCGTCTCGGCGGCGACCGGCCTTGCGATGGCGTTCGCGCTCGTGCGGGGATTCGTTCGGTCGTCGTCGACGACGGTCGGCAATTTTTGGGTCGATCTGACCCGCGTCACGCTCTACGTCCTGCTGCCCCTCGCCTTCATCCTCTCCTTCGTCCTCATCGCTCTTGGCGTGCCGCAGACGCTCACGGGTGTTGTCGACGCCGCAACCCTGGAAGGCGCCAGGCAGACGATCGCCATCGGGCCGGTCGCCAGCCAGGAGGTCATCAAGGAGCTCGGCACCAACGGCGGCGGGTTCTTCAACGCCAATTCCGCCCATCCGTTCGAGAACCCGAACGCCTGGACCAACATCCTCGAGATCTGGGCGCTCCTCGTCATCCCGACCGCGTCAGTCCTGGCCTTCGGCCGGCTCGTCGGCGACCTGCGCCAGGGCCGCGCGATCCTCGCGGCGATGAGCGTCTTCGTGATCCTCGGCGTGATAGTCGTCTACTGGGCGGAGGCGGCCGGCAATCCGATACTGACCGCGCTCGGCGTCGACCCATCGCTCGGCAATTTCGAGGGCAAGGAGGTTCGCTTCGGCCAGGCGATGTCCGCCCTCTTCACGGTCGGCACGAGCGGCACCAGCACCGGCGCCGTCAACGCGATGTTCGACTCGTTCACGCCGCTCGCCGGGCTCGTGCCAATGTTCAACCTTCTCGCCGGCTGCATCTGGCCGGGCGGCGTCGGATCGGGACTGTACGGCTTCCTCGTCGTCGCGATCATCGCGGTGTTCATCGCCGGGCTCATGGTCGGCCGCACGCCCGAATATCTCGGCAAGAAGATCGAGACGCGCGAGATGAAGCTCGCGATGCTCGCGGTGCTGATCTATCCGCTCGTCGTGCTCGGCTTCTCCGGAGCGTCCGTCCTGCTTCAGACGGGGCTGGACAGTCGCAGCAATTTTGGCCCGCACGGGCTGTCAGAAATCCTCTACGCCTTCGCCTCGACCAGCGCCAATAACGGATCCGCCTTCGCCGGCCTCAACGGCGACACGTTATGGTTCAACACGACGCTCGGCCTCGCCATGCTGCTCGGCCGCTTCGCCTATGTGATCCCGGTGCTGGCGCTTGCGGGCTCGCTCGCGGCGAAGAAGAAGATCCCCGCCTCCGCGGGCACTTTCCCGACCGACGGCCCACTCTTCGTCGGGTTGCTCGTCGGCGTGATCGTCGTCCTCTATCTCCTGCAATACTTCCCCGCTTTGTCGCTTGGTCCGGTCGTCGAGCACTTCCAGATGCTCGGCGCCAAGACCTACTGATCGGAGCCGCTCTCATGTCCGCCGAAGCCCAAACCCGAAACCTGTTCGATGGCGGGATCATCGTCGCCGCCGCTATCGACGCGCTGCGCAAACTCGATCCGCGCGCGCTGATGAAGAACCCGGTCATTTTCGTGACCGAAGTCGTGTCGGCGCTGGTCGCCGCGCTCTTCCTGCGCGACCTCGCCGCCCATAACGGCGACGCGGCCTTCTCGGGCCAGATCGCGGCCTGGCTGTGGTTCACCGTGCTGTTCGCCAATTTCGCCGAAGCGGTCGCGGAAGGCCGTGGCAAGGCGCAAGCGGACGCCCTGCGGCGCACCCGCAGCGATACTCACGCGAAGCGCTACATTCACCCGGAGAATCTCGGCGGCCTCGTGGAAGGCGTCAACGCGCTCGACTTGCGGGTCGGCGATGTCGTCCTGATCGAAGCCGGCGAGATCATTCCCGGCGACGGCGAAATCATCGAGGGCGTGGCGTCGGTGAACGAATCCGCGATCACCGGCGAATCCGCCCCCGTCATCCGCGAGGCGGGGGGCGACAGGTCGGCGGTGACGGGCGGGACGACAGTTTTGTCCGATCACATAAAGGTGCGGATCACCGCCGCCCCGGGGTCGACCTTCATCGACCGGATGATCGCGCTGGTCGAAGGCGCGACCCGGCAGAAGACGCCGAACGAACTGGCGCTGTCGATCCTGCTCTCCGGCCTGACGCTGATCTTCCTCGTCGTCTGCGTCACGCTATGGCCGCTGGCGCGTTATTCCGGCGCCGCGCTCTCGGCGACGGTGCTGATCGCGCTGCTCGTCTGCCTGATTCCGACGACAATCGGCGGTCTCCTGTCCGCCATTGGCATAGCGGGCATGGACCGGCTGATCCGCTTCAACGTGATCGCGACGTCCGGTCGCGCGGTCGAGGCGGCAGGCGACGTCGACACGCTGCTGCTCGACAAGACGGGCACGATCACATTCGGCAATCGCATGGCGACCGAGTTCCTGCCCGTGGGCGGCGTGACGTCCGAGGAACTCGCCAAGGCGGCGCTCGTATCGAGCCTCGCCGACGAGACGCCGGAAGGCCGTTCGATCGTCGCGCTCGCCAGGGACGACTATGGAATCGCCGAGCCGAGGCTCGACGCAGCGCATTCGACCGTCATTCCTTTCGCCGCCCAGACCCGCGTCTCCGGCGTCGACATCGACGGCCGCGCGATCCGCAAAGGCGCGGTCGACGCGATCCTGAAGCGCCTCGCGCCGCGTTTCGATCAGACTCCGGTCGAATTCCGCCAGGCGGTCGATCGGGTCGCGACTTCAGGCGGCACGCCGCTCGCTGTCTCCGACGGCGAGCGGCTGCTCGGAATCATCCACCTCAAGGACGTTGTGAAGCCCGGCATCAAGGATCGGTTCGCGGCGCTCCGCGCCATGGGCATCCGCACGGTGATGGTGACGGGCGACAATCCAATCACCGCCGCCGCCATCGCCTCGGAGGCGGGCGTCGACGACTTCCTCGCCGAGGCGACCCCCGAAGACAAGCTCGCCTATATCCGCAAGGAACAGTCCGGCGGCCGGCTTATCGCCATGTGTGGCGACGGGACGAACGATGCGCCGGCGCTGGCCCAGGCGGATGTCGGCGTCGCGATGCAGACCGGCACCCAGGCGGCGCGCGAAGCGGGCAACATGGTCGACCTCGACTCCAACCCGACCAAGCTCATCGAGATCGTCGAGATCGGCAAGCAGCTCCTGATGACGCGCGGCTCGCTGACGACATTCTCCATCGCCAACGACGTCGCGAAATATTTCGCCATCCTGCCGGCCCTGTTTCTCGCGACCTATCCGGCGCTCGGCGCGCTCAATGTGATGCGGCTTGGCTCGTCGCAATCGGCGATCCTCTCGGCGGTGATCTTCAATGCGCTGATCATCATCGCGCTGATTCCGCTTGCCCTGAAGGGCGTGGCCTATCGTCCGGTCGGCGCCGCCGCGCTGCTGCGCCGCAACCTGCTGGTCTACGGCCTCGGCGGCGTCATCCTCCCGTTCGTCGGCATCAAGGCGATCGACATGATCGTCGTCGCTTTGCATCTCGCATAAGAGGGCCCGTCCCATGCTCCAGCAGATCCGCCCCGCCATCGTGATGCTCGCTCTGTTCACTCTTCTGACCGGGCTCATCTATCCGCTCGCCGTGACCGGCATCGCCCAGGTGGCCTTTCCGCGCCAGGCGAATGGCAGCCTGATCGAGAAGAACGGGGTCGTTGTCGGCTCGGCCCTGATCGGGCAGAACTTCAGGAGCGAGCGCTATTTCCACCCGCGTCCCTCGGCCACCACCGACACCGATCCGAACGACTCCTCGAAGACGATCGACGCGCCTTACAATGGGGCCAATTCGTCCGGCTCGAATCTGGGGCCAACCTCGCAGAAGCTGGTCGATCGGGTGAGGGCCGGCGTCACGGCCTGGCGCGCGCGGGCCGGCGCCGGGCCCGCGCCCGCCGACGCGGTCACGACCTCCGCCTCCGGCCTCGATCCGGACGTCTCGCCCCAAACTGCGCTCGGGCAAGTTCACGCCGTCGCGAAGGCGCGAGGGCTGCCGGAGGGGCAGGTGCGAGCGTTGGCGGAGGCGGCGATCGAGAGGCCCGTCCTTGGATTCATCGGCGAGCCTCGCGTCAATATTTTGCGGCTCAATCTCGCGCTGGATCGGCTAAAGTCGGGGCAGAACTCAGCCGCGAGGGCCGATGGCCCAGCTTAAGCAGACCGGCGACGGCCGGCCCGATCCTGACGCGCTCCTTGCCGCTTATCGACACGAGAGCACCGGGAAACTGAAGGTCTTCCTCGGCGCCGCGCCCGGCGTCGGGAAGACCTTCGCCATGTTGCAGGGCGCCCGGCGGCTAAAGGCCGAGGGTGTCGACGTCGTTATTGGTCTTGTCGAGACGCACGGCCGCGCCGAGACCGCGGCCTTGCTGGGCGGCCTCGAGGCGCTGCCGCGTCGCCTTGTCGAATATCGCGGCCGCACGATCGAGGAATTCGATCTTGACGCCGCGCTGGCGCGCAAGCCCCGGCTGATTGTCGTGGACGAACTGGCCCACTCCAATGCGCCCGAGAGCCGCCATCCTAAGCGCTGGCAGGACGTGCAGGAACTGCTCGAGGCCGGGATCGATGTCTGGACGGCGCTCAACATCCAGCATCTTGAAAGCCTGTCCGATGTGGTTTCCCGCATTGCTGGCGTGCTCGTGCGCGAGACTGTGCCCGATCGCGTGATTCAGGAGGCGACGGATGTCGTGCTGGTCGACATCACGCCCGACGAACTCGTCCAGCGCCTCAATGAGGGCAAGATTTATCTACCGGATACGGCCCGGCGGGCGGCCCAGAACTTCTTCACGCTCAGCAACCTGACGGCGCTTCGCGAGCTGGCCTTGCGCCGCACCGCCGACCGGGTCGACGACGAGGTCGTCGACTATCTGCGGGAAAAGTCGATCGAGGGTCCCTGGGGCGCCTCCGAACGGCTTCTTGCTTGCGTCGCGGCAGACGACGTGTCGGAGCGGGTCGCCCGCCGCACCGCGCAACTCGCCACTGCCCTCAACGCAACCTGGAGCGCCGTGACGGTCGAACGAGGGGAGCGCAGCGGCGGGACCGGAGCGGCGAGCCGCCTCGCCAGGACCCTGGATCTCGTCGAACGGCTGGGTGGCGAGGCGATCAGGCTGCAGGGCGCCGACTTGCCAGGAGAGATCCTCCGCTTCGCGCGGCGCGAGAACGTGACGCAGATCGTGCTTGGCCAGTCGCATGTCGGGCTCTGGCGCAGGCTCATCGGCCGCTCCCTGCAGGACGAGATCGTGCGCCGCGCGGGCGGGATCGAGGTCCATGTCGTTCCACGCGAGACCGCGCCCGTCGCTCCGCTGCGAGAGCGGTGGAGATTGGATTCGAGGGGACTTGGCGCCGAGATCGCCGCCGCGCTTGGCGCGGTCGCCGCGGCGGTCCTGCTTGGCGAGGCGCTGAGCGAGCTCCTCCAGCTGCCAAATCTTTCCATGGTGTTCCTGACCGCGGTTTTGTTCTGCGGCGTGCGCTTCGGCACCCGGGCGGCGGTGCTGGCTTCGCTTGCATCCTTCGCGGCCTATAATTTCTTCTTCCTCGGACCGATCTACACTTTCACGGTCGCCCAGCCGCAGGAGCTGTTTGCACTCCTCATCTTCCTGTGCGTGGCGGGGCTGACTGGCTCATTGGCTGGACGGTTGCGCGACGAGCGCGAGCAAGCGACTCGCAACGCCTCCGCCACCCGGTCGCTCTACGACTATTCGCGCAAGCTGTCGGGCGCTTCGAGCACCGACGACATTCTGTGGGCCGCGGCCTCGCATCTTCACACGCTGTTCCGAGGGCGGGTCGTGGTGCTGGTCGCGGAGGGGCCGGACCTCGCGCTGCGCGCGGCATGGCCGCCCGACGCCCAGCTCGATCCGGCGGCCTTCAGCGCCGCGCGCTGGGCGCAGGAGAAGCGCGAGCCATCCGGTTGGGGGACGGGCACGCTGCCCAGCGTCGCGTTCCAGTTCCGCCCGATGGTCGCCGCGCGTGGCGCGATCGCGGTCTGTGGCCTCGAGCCGCCGGCGCGCGACCAGCCACTTCCGCCAGGAGACGAACGGGCGCTGACCGCGGTGCTCGACCAGACCGCCATCGCCCTCGACCGGGCGCTGCTCGCCCGCGACGCGGTGAAGGCGGCGGCGATGCAGGAAAACGAGAAGGTCCGCGACGCGCTCCTCGCCTCGCTGTCGCACGATCTGCGCACTCCGCTCGCCACCATCGCCGGCGCCGCCACTTCGCTCCGATCGCTCGGCGACAGAATGAGCGCCGAGGAGCGGGTCGAGCTCCTGACGTCGATCGAGGATGAAACGAACCGCCTCGCCCGCTTCGTGGCCAACCTCCTCGACATGTCGCGCATCGAGGCGGGAGGCCTCAAGGTCAATCGCGAATGGGTCGAGGTCGGCGACGTCATTCAGCGCGCGGCGGAGCGCAGCCGCAAGGCTTTCCCCTCGATGCCGGTCAAGATCAACGTCGCGCCCGGGCTGCCTTTCGTCCGTGGCGACGACAAGCTGCTCGAGCAGGTGATGTTCAACCTGCTCGACAACGCCCACAAATATGGCGGAGACGGCGGCGCGGCCTTGCATGCGCGCAAGGAGGGCGGCGAGGTGGTCATCTCGGTCACCGACGAGGGACCGGGGGTCAAGCCAGCCGACCTCGAAAAGATCTTCGAGAAATTCTACCGCGGCGGCCGTTCCGACGGCCGCAAACCGGGGACGGGTCTCGGCCTTTCGATCTGCCGCGGCCTGATCGAAGCGATGGGCGGCTCGATCGCCGCACAGAGCCCCGCGATGCGGCGGCGCGGGACGCGCATCATGATACGCATGCCCTCCGCCGAGCCGGACCGAGTCTCGAACGCGCCCCGCTCATGAAAGGCCCGCGCATTCTCATCGTCGATGACGAGCCGCAAATCCTGCGGCTCCTGACGGTTGCGCTTAACGCCGCAGGTTACGAGTCGTTCACCGCGGAATCCGGCGCAGCCGCTCTGAAGCTTGCCGCGACCGGAGCGCCGGATCTGATTGTCCTCGACCTGGGCCTGCCGGACCGCGATGGCAAAGATGTGCTGCGGGAAGTGCGATTGTTCTCCGATGCGCCGGTCATCATCCTTTCCGCCCGCGACCGGGAGGCGGAGAAGATCGAAGCGCTCGACCTCGGCGCCGATGACTATGTTGAGAAACCGTTTGGGATCGGCGAATTAACCGCGAGGATGCGCACCGCGCTGCGGCGCAAGGCTGGACAAGCAAAGGGCCTGAAAAGCGTGGCGGTCGATGGCGTTGTCATGGACTTCGAGCGCCGCTTGGTGACCCGCGACGGCGTCCCGATCCGGCTGACGCCGAAGGAATACGACCTTCTCGCCGTCCTTCTCCGTAACGCCGGCAGGGTTGTCACACACGCTCAGATTCTTCGAACGGTCTGGGGGCCGGCGCATGTCCAGGACACCCAATATCTGCGGGTCTTCATCGGGCTGCTTCGAGCCAAGATAGAGCGCGACCCGACTTCGCCGACAATCATCAAGACGGAGCCTGGCGTCGGGTATCGTGTCTTGGAAGCGTAAACCGCCACGCGCCAGGCGCAGGATTGTATCTCAGCCAGAGAGCAACGAGGAAGTTTCGATGTTGGCGCGCGTTCGACATCACAGAGGCTGCCCCAGCAGTTCAGTGGGGCCTTCGCCAGACCGGGGCTGGTCTCCATCGCCGTCACACAGGTCCCTGTCCACGGGCCGGCTCGTTTCCTCCGGTCCATTGTCGCTGCTGAAGATGACGATCGTGTCGTTTCGATCCCGAGCTTGGACACTTCGTCGATGATCCGCCCGGAATTGCAGTCCATCTCGGCCAGCATGTCGGCGAATTGCCGATGGCCGGTCTCGCCGGTGAACGCACGCGACGGGTCAGGCGCGCCGTGGCGGCTGGGTGAATGGAACATAGGCGAAAACGGTTTGCCCGATACTGAGGCAAATACCCCTTGTGCGCAGACCCGTCTTCCGCGCGGAGTTCCTATCTTCCTTTCCCCTGGCGAGAGCGGAATATTCGTTCCGGCCAGTTAGTCCTTGTCGTTTGTGATTAAAAGGCAAGCATTTTCGCCCTCGTGCCGACTTTCATTTCACAGAAACCGGAGACGTTGCGCGGTAGTGCAATGAAATCATTGGCTGGGGCGGGAGGATTCGAACCTCCGTATGGCGGAATCAAAATCCGCTGCCTTACCGCTTGGCTACGCCCCAACGCGCCGCAGGGCTTGTCGAGCCCAGCGGAAAGCGGGCCGGACAATAGTTCGCGATCCCCTCCATCGCAACGTCCGGGCCGAACGAAATTTGTCCCCCCCAAGAAGACCTCGCCGAACTGTCCGCCCTCCTACACCCGCCTCAGCGTGACATTGCCGAAGGGTGATAGCAGTCTGCCGAATTGGCCAGGTTTGAAGACAATGGAAGTCGCCAATCTCATCCTCCCGGTGTTCGCGGTGATACTGACCGGATGGCTCGCCGGCGCGCTCGGATATGTCGCGCGCGACCTCTCCGACGCCTTGATCCATTTCGCTTATAACGTCGCGATGCCGGCGCTTTTGATCGTCACGATCGCGCACGAGCCCGCGCGATCGCTAATGGCGTGGCGCTTTCTCATGGCGTTTGGCGGCGGGTCCCTGCTGTGCTTCGCCATCGTCTTCGCCGCGCTTCGCGCACTCCGCGGCCAGGGGCTTGCCGAGGCGGCGATGCAGGGATGGGCCGCTTCGATGACGAACACCGGCTTTGTCGCGCTTCCGGTCCTCCAGGCGACTTACGGCCCCCCGGCGGTCCTGCCCGCGGCGATCGCGACGGTGTTTGTCGCGGTGGTCATGTTCCCCGCGGCGGTTATCATACAGGAGCTCGACCCCCAGCGCTCGGGCAGATCGGTCTTCGCGCCCGGGAAGCTCGCGCGCCACGTGATCGTGAACCCCATGGTGTTGTCGACCCTGGTCGGCGTCGCCTGGGCCGCGGCAGGCGTTCCGATGCCCGGACCGGTCGACGCCTATCTCCGAATCTTGGCGGACGCCTTGACGGCTTGCGCGCTTTTCGCCATCGGCCTCGGCGTGTCGATAGAGAACCTGCGGGCCAGCATTGGCCGCTCGGCCGCGCTTGCGGCGGTCAAGCTCGGGCTGATGCCGCTCATCGTCCTGGGCCTTTCGATTGCGCTCCGGCTCGAGCCCCTCTACCTCATCGCAGCCGTCGTGTGCGCGGCGGTTCCGACCGCCAAGACGGTCTACATCCTTTCGGGCGAATATCGCTGCGAGGAGTCGACCGTAGCCGCGACCGTTTCCCTCACGACCTTGTGCTCGATCGGCACGCTCATCGTCTGGATCTATGTCTTGAGCAGCCTTTTTCCGCTGGCGTGAGCCGGCGGCCACACCCTCGTTCGCAAACCTCTTAAGGCGTCGCCCCAGCAGCGAGCGCCGCGGCGAACGCGGCGAGATCCGCATTGGAGCCGCAGACGAGAACGCCGACCCGCTCGTCGCGCTCGGGCTGATAGGCGCCGCTTGCGATGGCGGCGAAAGCCGCCGCGCCGCCCGGCTCGGCGATGATTGAATGATCCGTCCACAGCCGGCGTTGCGCATCGGCGATCGCGGCGTCCTTGACCAGGACCACGCCGCTCACGAAAGTCCTGGCGATATCGAAATCGAGCTCGCCAATGCGCTTCGCGCCGAGCGAATCGGCGGCGAGCGAGTTGACGGTCACGTCAACCGGCCTGTCCGCCTCGAGCGCGGCGTGGAGCGCGCGCGAACCTTCCGGCTCGACGCCGATGACCTTGACTCGGCCCTGAAACCAGGCGGCCGCGCCGGCGACGAGCCCGCCGCCCCCGACCGCAATAAGGACCGTGTCGAGTTTCTCGAGCCCGGCTCGTTCGAGGTCCTCCTCCCATTCGAGCGCAACCGTCCCCTGGCCGGCGATCGTCTCGACCGCGTCATAAGGATGGATAAGGAGCGCGCCGCTCTGCGCGACATAGGCGTCGCAGCGCTCCTGGGCTACGGCATAGGACGCGCCGCCGATAACGGCCTCGGCGCCATAAGCCTTGATCTTGGAGATCTTCGCGCCCGGCGCCGTTTCCGGCACGAATACACGCGCACGGACCCCAAGCTTGTGGGCGGCGAAGGCGACGGCCGCGCCGTGATTGCCGCCAGAGGCGGTGGCGCACCCTATCTTGGCCGCCGGTCGGGTCAGAAGATTGTGGAAGGCCCCGCGCGCCTTGAACGAGCCGGTCGCCTGAAGGCATTCCAGCTTCAGCGACAGCGGCGGCGCGCCGCCGATCGGCGAAGCCGTCTCGAGGATCGGCGTGCGGCGGATATGGTCGCGGATGTGCGCATAGGCTGCGCTGATGTCGGAAGGCGTGACGGCGGTCATCGCGAGGCGGGCGCCGCCAAAGCGCGTTGGGTCTTCTTGGGCAGCGCCGCAAGGATCATGGCGTGGCTCCGGCGCACATAGTCCTTGAGATCATGATCGCTGAGCGAGCGCGCGTCGAAGCGCTGGATCCAGGACAGGCCGCGCGAGGCGAGATAGGGCGCGGGGCGCGCGCCCGGCAGCTCTTTCAGGATTGCGAAGCTCGTCTCGGAGCACTTGAACGTCACGGCGAAATCCTCGCCGTGGGACCAGCCGCCGATGGCGAACACCTTGCCGCCGATCTTCCAGACGCTCGCATCGCCCCATTGGACGACGTGAGTCGCGTGCGCAAGGCTCGCGCAGAATGCGTCATAGTCTTCGCGGGTCATACGAACAGGGCGAATCTTTCGCCACCATCTCGCTCTAAGCTCGCATCTCGCTCTAAAGCTTGATCGCATCCTTGAGCTCGCGCAGGCGGTCGAGCTTCTCCTGGGCAAGGCGCTTCTGCTCTTGGTTCGCGTCGGCGAGGTCTTCCTCCGCGTTCTTGATCTCCTCCCCGAGCATGTCGGGGCTCAAGTCCTCGAAGGGAACGGCTGTTTCCGCAAGCAGGATGAGACCTTCCTTGCTCGCGTCGGCGAAGCCGCCGCGCACGAAAACACGACGGTGCTTGCCCTCGGCGTCGTCGATGCCGACCACGCCGGGACGCATCGATGTCATCACCGGCGCGTGATCGCTGAGCACCTGGAAATCGCCTTCCGCGCCCGGCACGAGCACCGCCTGAGCGGAGCCGTTGAACAGCACCTTGTCCGGCGACACGAGTTCGAAATGGAAAGTCGGCATGGGCTCGCCCCCCGAGACGCGGCGCTAAGCCTCGGCCGCCAGCTTCTTGGCCTTCTCGACGGCCTGCTCGATCGTGCCGACCATGTAGAAGGCGGCCTCGGGCAGACTGTCGTACTTGCCTTCGACGATGCCCTTGAAGCCCTTGACGGTGTCCTCGATCTTCACCTGCACACCGGGCGTTCCGGTGAACACGGCGGCGACGTCGAAGGGCTGTGACAGGAAGCGTTCGATCTTGCGGGCGCGGGCGACCGTCTGCTTGTCCTCTTCCGACAGTTCGTCCATGCCGAGAATCGCGATGATGTCCTGCAGCGCCTTGTAGCGCTGCAGCACCTGCTGCACCTGGCGAGCGACGGCGTAATGTTCCTCGCCGACAATCGCGGCGGTCAGCATGCGCGAAGTCGAGTCGAGCGGATCGACCGCCGGGTAGATGCCTTTTTCCGAAATCGCGCGCGATAGAACCGTCGTTGCGTCAAGATGGGCGAATGAGGTCGCCGGGGCCGGGTCGGTCAGGTCGTCGGCGGGAACATAGATCGCCTGCACCGAGGTGATCGACCCCTTCGTCGTCGTGGTGATGCGCTCCTGCAGCGCGCCCATGTCGGTGGCGAGCGTCGGCTGGTAGCCGACCGCAGAAGGAATGCGGCCGAGCAGCGCAGACACTTCCGAACCGGCCTGGGTGAAGCGGAAAATATTATCGATGAACAATAACACGTCCTGGCCCTGGTCGCGGAAATGTTCAGCGACGGTGACGCCGGCCAGACCGACTCGCATACGGGCGCCAGGCGGCTCGTTCATCTGGCCAAACACCAAAGCGCATTTCGACTTGACGTTCGAGTTGGGATCATGCGGATCGGCATTGACCTTCGATTCGATGAATTCGTGGTAGAGATCATTGCCCTCGCGGGTCCGTTCGCCGACGCCCGCGAACACCGAATTGCCGCCGTGAGTCTTGGCGACGTTGTTGATCAACTCCTGAATCAGCACCGTCTTGCCCACACCAGCGCCGCCGAATAGGCCGATCTTGCCGCCCTTGGCGTAAGGCGCGAGCAGGTCGACAACCTTGATGCCGGTGATGAGGATCTGGGCATCGGTCGACTGATCGACATAGGGGGGGGTTGGCTGATGGATGGCGCGCCGCTCGTCCATCTTGATCGGCCCGGCTTCATCCACGGGTTCGCCGATCACGTTCATGATGCGCCCGAGCGTGCCCTCGCCGACCGGCACCGAGATCGGCCCGTTGGTGTCCGTGACTTCCTGGCCGCGCACCAGACCCTCGGAGATGTCCATGGCGATGCAGCGCACCGTGTTCTCGCCCAGATGCTGCGCGACTTCGAGCACGAGGCGATTGCCGTTGTTGTCCGTCTCGAGCGCATTGAGAATGGGGGGCAGGTAGCTGTCGAACTTGACGTCGACGACGGCGCCGATCACCTGGGTGACGCGGCCGGTGGCGTTGGAGACATTGGCCATGAGTTGACGTCCTCGTTCCTAACTTTACGGATGGCGACGGGCCCGGTCAGAGGGCCTCGGCGCCGGAGATGATCTCGATCAATTCCTTGGTGATCATCGCCTGGCGGGTGCGGTTGTAGCGAAGCGTGTACTTCTGAACCATTTCGCCGGCGTTGCGGGTGGCGTTGTCCATGGCGCTCATCTGCGCGCCGAAGAACGAAGCCTGATTCTCGAGCAATCCGCGATAGACGCGCACGGTGACCGCGCGCGGCAGCAACTCGGCGAGGATTTCCCCCTCGTCAGGCTCGTAGTCGTAAACCGGGGCGTTCTCGTCTTTCGCGCCAAGCTCGGGGGGGATAAGCTGCTGGGCGGTCGGGATCTGGGCGATCACCGACCTGAAGCGCGAGTAGAACAGCGTGCAGACATCGAACTCGCCATTCTCGAACAGCGCGATCACCTTGTCGGCGATGGGCTTGGCTGTCGCGTAGTTGATCGTACGCACCGCGCGCAGATCGATCAGCTCGAGAATCTGCCGCTCATGCGTGCGGCGCAGCTGATCATAGCCCTTCTTGCCGACGCAAAGAATCTTGACCGTCTTGCCTTGCCCCGCGAGCGAATTGGCCTTTTCGCGCGCGAGGCGCACGATGGCGGTATTGAAGGCGCCGCACAGCCCGCGCTCGCCCGTGCATACAAGCAGCAGGTGAGTCTGGTCGGAGCCGCTGCCGATCAGCAGGCGCGGGCCCTGGCCATCGGTCGCGGCGCCCGCCAAATTCGTCAGCACCGTTTCCACCTGGTCGGCATAGGGACGCGCCGCTTCGACCGCGGCTTGCGCGCGACGCAGCTTCGACACCGCAACCATCTGCATGGCCTTGGTGATCTTCTGCGTCGACTTGACCGACGCGATCCGGTTCCGAAGCTCCTTTAGCGACGGCATCGCTCAACGCCTCCGCGTGCAAACGTTTGAGGACCGGCGCACGGCTCGGTGAGGAATCGGCTCATCTTAGGCAAAGGTCCCGGCGTAAGCTTCGACCGCCTTCTTGAGCTTGGCCTCGACGTCATTGGGCAGATCGTTGGAGGAGCGGATCGAATCCAGAATATCCGGATTCTTGCCCCGCAGAAAAGCGAGGAGCCCGTCTTCAAAAGGCCGAACTTTGTCGAGTGGCAATTTGTCGAG
>DASXES010000026.1:0-73150 GCA_036489975.1 Roseiarcus sp. | reverse complement strand
TGACGCTGGAAACCATTGCTCCTTTGAGCCATGATCCCGTCGTCGGGCTGCCTGTGGCGGCCGCCTGACCAGCCCGGTCTCACCAGGCGAATGCGGCGGCCATACCGCACCTGCTACACCACAGCACGGGACACGACCCGGTTTTTGGCTTCCCGAGGCGCCGCGCCCAGAAGCCGCTTCGCGGTGCCCCCTTCCGCGGAAAACCCCATCGCGCTCGAGACGCCCACCGCCGAGCTGTGCGGAAATGGCGCGGTAGGCGATTGAAAAGGCTCGATTCGAACGCGTAGCGTTTGCGGCGCCAACCAAGACAGTGACGGGTTTGCTGGTGACGTCCCGTCCCGCGGCGCGACCGATCAGCGGCCCTTGCCGGCGCCGGGGAAAATGACGACCTCGTCCTTGGCTACGCGGTCGAGCAGCGCGTGCGCTTCCTCGTCGAGGAGGTCCCTGTCGACGCTTTCGGGCCTGAGGCTGGCGACGCGCAGTTCCCAGCGCGATCGTTCATCCTTCAGGACGCCGAGTTCGGACTTGAGTTCGATCGCCTCGGCGTCAAACTTTTCTTTGGCCTTGAGCCCATGCTCGCCGTTCGAGGCGCCCCACACGAGGTAGCCGCTCGTGGCGCCAAGCACGAGGTAGAGAACGATCGGCGTTAGAATCGAGCGCAGGCGAGTCCTTCGGACCATGCGCGATCCTGGCGGGGACGGCGTTAACGCGGAGTTACCGATGTCCGGCTAAATCGCCTTGATCGCCTCCCCCCCGGCATAGCGCGCCTGGTCGCCAAGCTCCTCCTCGATCCGGATCAGCTGGTTGTATTTGGCCAGACGATCGGACCTCGAGAGCGAGCCGGTCTTGATCTGTCCGCAATTGGTCGCGACCGCGAGGTCGGCGATGGTCGAATCCTCGGTCTCGCCCGACCGGTGCGACATCACAGCGGTATAGCCCGCGCGGTGCGCCATCTCTACGGCGGCCAGCGTCTCGCTTAAGGAGCCGATCTGGTTCACCTTGATGAGGATCGAATTGGCGACGCCCTCCTTGATCCCGCGGTCGAGGATCTCGACATTGGTGACGAAGATGTCGTCGCCGACCAGCTGGCGCTTCCCGCCGATCCTGTCGGTGAGCAGCTTCCACCCCGCCCAGTCCTGCTCGGCCATGCCGTCCTCGATCGAGAGGATCGGATAGGCGTTGGCCAGCTTGACGAGATAGTCGACCTGTTCCTCGACCGACCGTGTGACGCCTTCGCCGGAATAGACGTAACGGCCGTCCTTGAAGAACTCGGAAGCGGCGCAATCGAGCCCGAGCGCCATCTCGTCGCCGGGCTTGAAACCGGCGGCGTCGATCGCCTTGAGGCAGAAATCGAGCGCCGCCTCCGCTGAGGGCAGGTTCGGAGCGAAGCCGCCTTCATCGCCGACATTGGTGTTGTGCCCCGCCTTCTTCAGCGCGCTTTTGAGCGCATGAAACGTTTCCGCGCCCCAGCGCACCGCCTCGGCGAACGACGGCGCGCCGACGGGCAGGATCATGAACTCCTGAAAATCGATTGGATTATCGGCATGCGCGCCGCCGTTGACGATATTCATCATTGGCGTCGGCAGCACCCTGGCCATCGTTCCGCCGACGTATCGATAGAGCGGCAGCCCGGAGGCTTCCGCCGCCGCCTTGGCGACCGCAAGCGAGACGCCGAGAATCGCATTGGCGCCGAGCTTCGACTTGTTGTCCGTGCCGTCGAGCGCGATCATCGTCTCGTCAACCTTGAGCTGATCTTCGGCCTCGAGGCCGGAGACGGCGTCGAAAAGATCACGATTGACCGCCTCGACTGCTTTCAGGACGCCCTTGCCGCCGAAGCGGCCCTTGTCTCCGTCGCGCAGCTCAACCGCCTCGCGCGTGCCGGTCGAAGCGCCAGACGGAACGGCGGCCCGCCCCATCGAGCCGTCTTCCAACACCACATCCACCTCAACCGTTGGATTGCCGCGGCTATCAAGGATTTCGCGGCCGACGACGTTCACGATCGCAGTCATTTGAACTCCAGGGCTGCAGCATCGACTTGGTTCTTACGGCATCCGGGCAACCGATAAAAGGACAGAGGAGAAGCGGCGCAATCACCGGATTGCCCAGCACTTTTGCATTCGCTGATGCACATTTGACCAAAATGGACCAAGCCAGAAAAAATATGCATGGCAGGGGCGCGAAGCCTCGTGACACAGCCGAAAATTTCGACTAGCAATGATCTGCTAAAAGGAGGCCGCTGCCAAAAGGTTTGGCGCCGGACGCCGTAGGGTCTGTGGGAGGACAAAGCGTTCGACAGTCTTGAACCGCCGCTCGTTATGCGGAGAGGATAATAGAAAAAAACCGGGATTGTGAAACGCAATACAAGAATGAGAAAAAAGGGCGAGCCGCCGCAATGGCGTCTCGCCCTTTATGTTTTTAAACCTGACATCTCTGCTTCGCGGCGCAGCAACGGCGGTGCCTACAGTCTCATTTCCTGGTCATAAACCTCGCCGGCGATTGAGCACCACGCCGCCGGATTGAAAATCTTGATTTGCCGGCCCATGCCTCAACGCCTCTCCGCCTCGCCTTCTGCCCAATTTCGTTGCGTGTCGGTGATATAGGCGTCGAGGCGCCCTTCCTTGATCGCAAGCCGGGCGCCAGACATCAGATCTTGATAATAGGCAAGGTTGATTTCGGTCAGGCCCATCATCGCAAGGATCTCGCCCGACTTCGTCAGATGTCGCCAGTAGGCGCGGGAATAGTCGCGCGCCATCGGCGACGACGAGTGCGGATCGACCGGGCGGGAATCGTCGGCGAAACGCGCGTTGCGCAGGTTGAGACGGCCATGGCGGGTAAAGACGAGCCCATGCCTTCCCGCGCGGGTCGGCATCACGCAATCGAACATGTCGACGCCGCGCCTTATCGATTGAACAAGATCGTCGGGCGTTCCAACGCCCATGAGATAGCGCGGCTTGTCGAGGGGCAGATGCGGGACCACGACATCGATCATTTCGAGCATCACCGCTTGCGGCTCGCCGACGGCCAGCCCCCCGATCGCGTAGCCGTGAAAGTCCATCTCGACGAGAGCCTTAGCGCTGAACACCCGAAGGTCCTTTTCTGTCCCGCCCTGGACGATGCCGAAGACCGCCCTGCCCGGCTGTCCGCCAAAGGCGATCTTCGAGCGCTCGGCCCAGCGCAGCGAGAGGCGCATCGCGCGCTCGGCCTCTTCATGCGAGCATGGCAGCCGCACGCACTCGTCGAATTGCATCTGGATGTCCGAGCCCAGGAGACGCTGGACTTCCATCGAGCGCTCCGGCGTCAGCTCATGACGCGATCCGTCGATATGCGACTGGAAAGTCACGCCGCGCTCGCTGAGCTTGCGCAGTTTGGCGAGGCTCATCACCTGAAAGCCGCCGGAATCGGTGAGGATGGGATGGGGCCAGTTCATGAATTTGTGCAGGCCCCCGAGGGCCGCGATCCGCTCCGCTCCGGGGGCCAGCATCAAATGGTAGGTGTTGGAGAGGACGACGTCGTAGCCGAGCGCTCTCACCGCGTGGGGATACATGGCCTTGACGGTCGCGGCCGTGCCGACCGGCATGAAGGCTGGCGTGCGAATGATTCCGCGCGGCATTGAAACTTCGCCCAGACGTGCTTGGCCATCGGTGGCCTGCAGCACGAACGAGAAGTCGTCGTTCATGAGCGCCCGTCCGGCGCGCCCGCAACGCCCGCGCGTGTCAACAGGCACGCGTCGCCGTAGGAATAAAACCGATAGCCTGTTTGAACCGCGTGCGCGTAGGCCGCGCGCATGACTTCAAGCCCGCTGAACGCAGAGACCAGCATGAACAGCGTCGATCGCGGCAAGTGAAAGTTGGTGATCAGCGCGTCGGCGACGCGAAACCGATAACCGGGGGTGATGAAAATATCCGTGCGTCCCGAAAAGGGCCGAAGCCCACCATCCGCGTCAGCGGCGCTCTCAAGAAGGCGCGCAGATGTCGTACCGACGCAGACGACCCGGCCTCGCGCCTCCCGTATGGCATTCAGCGCTTCGGCGGTTGCCGCGTCGATCGAACCCCACTCGGAATGCATCTTATGGTCGCGCGTATCCTCGACCCTGACCGGCGCGAATGTTCCGGCGCCGACGTGCAGCGTGACGCGATGCAGCGCGACGCCGCGCGTCGCCATACGAGCAACCAGCGACGGCGTGAAATGCAATCCCGCTGTAGGCGCCGCCACCGCCCCGGAATTGGCGGCGAACATCGTCTGGTAGTCGGCGCGGTCGGCCGGCGATTGCGGGCGACGCGAGGCGATGTAAGGGGGCAAGGGAGGCGCTCCCAGCCGCTCGATCGCCTCGTCCAGCGCGGCGCCTGCAAACTCGAAGCGCAGCAGAACCTCGCCCGCTTCGCCTTTATCTTCCACCTCCGCGTCGAGCGCGGCGAACATACAAGCCATGCTTTCGCTCGCCTCGCCGAAGCGGATGCGCTCGCCGACCTTGAGCCTCTTGGCCGGGCGCGCGAGCGCCCGCCAGCGGCAATCATCGACGCGCTCGATCAGCGTCGTTTCAATTGACGCGGCCGCCTCGCCTCTCACGCGCACGCCGTCGAGCCTCGCCGCTATGACCCGCGTATCATTGACGACGAGCGCGTCGCCGGACGAAAGGAAGCCCGGCAAATCGCGCACATGCGAGTCGGTGAGCCTGCCGTCGGCGCCAACGACCAGCATCCGCGCGCTGTCCCGCGGATCAGCGGGCGTGAGCGCGATGCGCTCGGGGGGAAGAACAAAGTCGAAGGCGTCGACGCGCATTGCGGTCACCGCCATCCCGTCGAAGCTCGTGAATCCGACCGGACCCTCGCAGCCAGACTCAGCTCAAGCTCGCCTTGACGATCTTGTCGGGCTCGCGAACCGGTTCGCCGCGTTTGATCTTGTCGACGTTCTCCATGCCCGAAACCACCTTGCCCCAGACGGTATATTGGCGGTCAAGAAAGGCCGCGTCGCCGAAGCAGATGAAGAACTGCGAATTGGCCGAATCCGGGCTCGAGGCGCGAGCCATCGACACGGTGCCGCGCTTGTGCGGCTCGGCGTTGAACTCGGCCTTGAGGTTGGGATATTTCGACCCGCCGGTTCCTGTTCCGTTGGGACAGCCGGTCTGGGCCATGAAGCCGTCGATCACCCGATGAAAGACGATGCCGTCGTAGAAACCCTCAGAGACGAGTCGCTTGATATGCGCGACGTGCCCCGGCGCGATGGCCGGATTCATCTCGATCACCACCGGGCCTTTGCTCGTCTCGAGGGTCAGCGTGTCGCCTGGGCTGCTCATATTATGACTCCTTACTTGGCGCCAGACGCCATGCGCATACTGACAATCTTGTCCGGGTTCTCGACTGAGCCGTTGTTGGCCTCGCTTCCCGCCTTGATCTTGTCGATGGCGTCCATGCCCGAGACGACTTCGCCGAAGGCCGTGTATTTGCCGTCCAGGAAGCCGCCATCGCCGAACATGATGAAGAATTGCGAGTTGGCCGAATTCGGATCGTCTGTCCGCGCCATGCCAAGGATCCCGCGCTTGAAATGCGTCTGGTTGAACTCGGCCGGGAGGTTCGGCAGCTTCGAGCCGCCCCCGCCAGTTCCGGTCGGGTCGCCGGTCTGAGCCATGAAGCCGGGGATCACGCGGTGGAAGGTCAGCCCGTCGTAGAACTTGTCCTTCACCAGCGTCTTGAACTGAGCGACCGTCTTGGGCGCCCAGTCGGGGTGGAGAAGGATCGTCACCTTGCCGTGCTTCGTCGTCATTATGACGGTATTGTCGGCGTCGCCGGCGGCATAGGCCGCCGTAGCGGCGAGGAGAGGTAGCCAGAGCGCAACGCGTCGGCTGCAAGCAAACATGAACGGGTCCTTAAAAAGCGGTCGCCGCATCGCGGCGCGCGGCTTGATAGCAGGTTAAAGAGGCATTGCAACCCACGCGCCGAGCCGACGCCGGTCTCCGGTTTGCGTCCCGACCGGAGGCGTTGGTCGGAAAAAATTCACCGCTTTCGCGCAATAGCCTGATATGCGGACCCTTGCAGGCGTCATGGCTCGCACGCTATCGTCGCAAGTTCACACGCCAAGCCACCCGAGCAACATGCCCCGAACCCCTTGTCTCCTTGCGGCTTTCGCCGCGCTGATCGCCTCCGCCCCGGCGCCTTCGGCGGCCGCGTCGGTGATGACGCGGCAGTGCGACTATAAGGGCGAAGGCAAGCTTGGGCCGCTCACCGTCGCCTATGATGAATCTGCCCGCCTGGTCCGGGTCACCACGTCCGACGGCCGCGTGTGGCGCTATCAGGACGGCGCGATCGGCCGCCTCGGCCCCACGCTCGCCGCCGCCGACGATCCGGGGCCGGTCGAGCAGTTCGTCACCTTGAAGGCCGGCAAAGTTGAGGTTGGCTTCCGCTGGCCGGATGATGGGACGACCGGACACCTGGCTTATTTCGACCTGTTGGCGTTCAAGAATCCGGCGAAGCGCTGCGTCTGGCGCTCGCTTTGGGACTTCGCGATGGGGTGACGCGGCTCGCTCGCCGTACGCTGCGACCTGTTCGCCAAAGGAAACTGCAGCGTATAGCGGCCCGCCCATGAGTGAGCGTTTCTTCGCGACGTTGGACAGGCAACGGCCACCGCAATTGCTCGAGGCGGCCCGCTATCCCATCGGCATAACGCCGGGCATCATGTTCTGATTGAGGTTGTACATGATCCAGATAGACCCGACGAGGATCAGAAAGACAATCAGAACTCCAAACGCGAGCGCCAGAACATTATTGACATTGTCCGGCCCGGTCGTGATGTGCAGGAAGAAGACGAGGTGCACGCCGATCTGAGCGATCGCGAGCACCACAAGGGCGATCGGAATGCTGGGGCGCCAAACCAGGTACGTCCCGGCGATAAAGAAAGACACCGCCGTGAGCAGGACGGCAAGCCCGAGCCCGATGAGATAGCCAATGACGCCTTCCGCGATTTCGTGGCGCCCTGCTGGCTCGTCGCCGGGCGCGTGATCGGCGCCGTGCAGCGGTTCGTAGTCGTCCATCGAGCTCATGCGCCTGCTCCGAAAAGATAGACCACCGTAAAGATCGCGACCCAGATGATATCGAGCGTGTGCCAGAACAGCGCGAAGCACAGGACGCGGCGCAGGATATCGGCGCGATAGCCCTTGGCGAACACCTGTGCGATCATCGTCAAGAGCCATAAAGTGCCCAGCGTAACGTGGACGCCATGGCAACCGACGAGCGTGAAAAAGGCGGATAGGAACGCGCTGCGAGTCGGTCCCGCGCCTTGAGCGATCATGCCGACGAATTCATGGATCTCGATCGCCAGAAAACCCAGCCCCAGCACGCAGGTCGCGGCCATGCCGCCGTAATACATGAGACCGTTATGCGCCCGCGCGCCGATCGCGGCCAAACCGCAGGTAAAACTCGAAAGCAGGAGGCAGGCAGTCTCGATCGCGACATTGTGCAGGTCGAAAAGATCCTTGCCGCTCGGCCCGCCTGCAGTCTCTCGCGACAGCACGGCGTAGGTGGCGAAGAACGCCGAGAACATGATGATGTCGCTGAGCAGAAAGATCCAGAAGCCATAGCCGACAATGATGCGTTTCGATGTCGGGTGGTTGTGATCTAAAAAGATTGCTGCAGGGCCCCGCGCCTCCTCGCGCCGGCCCTCGCTATAGTCCGCGCCTGCCTGAAAGGCCGTCATGAGAGGGCTTCCACGGCGGCGAGCGTTTCCCCGCGCGCGCGGCGGTTGGCGCGATCGATGCGCGCGACCTCCTCGGCCGGAATCTCATATTCAGTGCGATCGCGCCAAGCGAAGACCACAAATGTCGCGAAAGCGCCGACGATCGCGACAATGACCAGCCACCAGATCTGCCAGATCATGCCGAAGCCGCCGAAAGTGGCGAAGAATGCGCAGATAAAGCCGGTCGCGCTGTTTCTCGGCATCTCGATGGGCCTGTAGATCGGTTCAACCATCGGACTTGCCCCACGCTCCGCAAGGCGCGCCCTGCGCCAGTAGTCGTCTCGATCCTCGACGACGGGCAGGACGGCGAAATTGAACGCGGGCGGCGGCGACGCCGTCGACCATTCGAGCGAGCGGCCCATCCAGGGGTCGCCGGTCAGGTCGCGAAGCTCTTCACGATGGCGGATGCTCACGACGAGTTGGGTGACCTGACACAGGATGCCGGCCAGAATGACCGCGGCGCCGAAGGCGGCGACCAGGAGCCAGGGATGCCATTCGGGCACGTCATAGTGCTGCAGCCGGCGGGTCATGCCCATGAGGCCCGTGACATAGAGCGGCACGAAAGCCAGGTAGAAGCCGAAAAACCAGCACCAGAACGCGGCCTTGCCCCACCCCTCATGCAAACGGAAGCCGAACGCCTTCGGGAACCAGAAGGTGTATCCGGCGAAGGCGCCGAACGCCACGCCGCCGATGATCACGTTGTGAAAATGCGCGATCAGGAACACGCTGTTGTGCAAAACGAAGTCGGCCGGCGGCACAGCGAGGAGGACCCCGGTCAGGCCGCCAATGACGAAGGTCACCATGAAACCGATCGCCCAGAGCATCGGCGTCGCATAGACGATCCGTCCGCCGTACATGGTGAAGAGCCAATTGAACACCTTCACGCCCGTCGGCACCGCGATGATCATCGACACGATGCCGAAGACTGCGTTGACGTTGGGGCCGGCGCCCATGGTGAAGAAATGATGCAACCACACCATGAACGCCAGGACGCAAATCGCAAGGGTGGCCAGGACCATCGAGCGGTAGCCGAAGATGGGCTTGCGCGAGAAGGTCGACACCACCTCGGAGTAAATGCCGAACGCCGGCAGGACGAGGATGTAAACCTCCGGGTGGCCCCAGATCCAGATGAGGTTCATGAACATCATCATGTTGCCGCCGCCCTCATTGGTGAAGAAGTGGAAGCCGAGGTAGCGGTCGAGCGTCAGCATCGCCAGCGTAGCGGTCAGGACCGGGAATGCGGCGACAATGAGCAGATTGGTCGCGAGCGCCGTCCAGGTGAAGATCGGCATGCGCATGTAGGTCATGCCGGGAGCGTGAATCTTCAAAATGGTGGTGACGAAATTGACGCCGGTCATGAGCGTGCCCACGCCGGAAATCTGGATCGCCCACAAGTAATAATCGACGCCGACCCCCGGCGAATAAGTCAGTTCGGAGAGCGGCGGAAAAGGCAGCCAGCCGGTGCGGGCGAACTCGCCGATGACCAGCGACAAGTTGACCAGGAGCGCGCCGGTCGCAGTCAGCCAGAAGCTGACCGAATTCAAGGTCGGAAAGGCGACGTCGCGCACGCCAAGCTGCAGCGGCACGACGAAGTTCATCAGCCCGATCATGAACGGCATCGCCATGAAAAAGATCATGATCGTGCCGTGGGCGGAGAAGATCTGGTTGTAATGCTCCGGCGGCAGGTAGCCCTGCGACTGGAACGCGAGCGCCTGCTGCGAGCGCATCATGAGCGCGTCGATGAAACCGCGCAGCAGCATCACCGCAGCGAGCGTCACATACATGACGCCGATCCGCTTGTGGTCGACGCTGGTGATCCATTCGCGCCACAGATAGGGGACCCAGCCCTTGATGGTGATGAAAGCCAGCACGCACAGAACCACCACGATAACGAAGGCGCCCGCAAACAGGGGGATGGGCTGGTCGAAGGGAATTGCGCCCCAGGTCAGCTTGCCGAACATTCTATTTCCTCATCATCCGCGCGGCAGCGCCCGGATTGGTCTCGGCGATCGGGCCGGGACCCGGCGGCAATGTCTGATCCAGAACCTTGTCGAACAATCCGTCTTCGACAGTCTTGAACGCAATTGGCTCCGGCAGGACGCTCTGCTTTGAAAGTTCGATATAGCGCGCCGACGTGAGATCTTCGCCTTTCGCGCGCGTCTGCCCAAGCCAATCGTAAAATTCCGACGAGGTCTTGGCCACGACCTCGAAATGCATGTCGGCGAAGCCGTCGCCGCTCAACTGCGTGGCAAGGCCGCGAAACGTGCCCGGGTCATGAGCCGCGAGGAAGAGCTGGGTCCGCATGCGATTCATGGTGTAGATCATGCTGCCGAGTTGGGGGGTGAAGAAAGCGGTCATCACGCTTCCCGAGGTCAGCGAAAAGTGGATCGGAACGCCGGCGGGGATCACCAGGCGATTGACGCTGGCGACGTGCTGGTCCGGGTAGATGAACAACCACTTCCAGTCGAGCGACACGACCTGAACGTTGAGCGGCTCCTCGGTCGACTCGATCGGCTTCGCCGGATCGAGGTCATGCGAACCCACCCAAGCGACGCCTCCCAAAAGCATGATGGTCAGGAGAGGAATCGCCCAAACGATCAACTCCAGCGAACCGGAATATTCGAAGTCCGGCAGATATCGCGCCCTGGTGTTGGAAGCTCGGTACCACCAGGCGGCCGCGAGGATGGCGATGATTGTCGGGACCACGATGGCGAGCATGATCGCCACGGAATCGATCAGGATTTGCCGGTTGCCGTCGCCGATCGGGCCCTTTGGATCGAGCACCGCCCAGTCGCAGCCGCTCAGCAGCAGAGCAGCGCCCAACGGCGCCAGCCTGAAGGCTAGTCTTCGAATCCGATCCCAGAGGATCATGGCGCCGCCCGCCTGTCTCACTCCTCGTCGAGATCTCTCAAGGAGCCGACGCCGCAGTCGACTCGTCCAATCGCCCCAAGTCAACCCCGACTCACCCGCAAATTCATTCGCGGGATCGAAAATAGCATGACACGGCGCGACGACCGGGATCAAGTTCAACCCCACGGCTGTTTGTTCGTGTTAGACCGCGGGCGCCGTGAGCCACGGATGCGGAACTGAACTCGGGAGGACGGAATGGCTGAAGATCAGGCGCAACCCCCCGGCCCCAATCTCGCGCTTGGAATCTCCACCGCTGAACTGCCAGATGGCGGCAAGCTCGTTGGCCATGTGGAGAAAGAGCCAGTGCTGCTCGTGCGTCGCGGCGCCGAGGTGTTCGCCGTCGGCGCGCAATGCACCCACTATAACGGCCCTCTCGCCGAGGGGCTCGTTGTCGGCGACACCGTGCGCTGTCCCTGGCACCACGCGTGCTTCGGCCTTCGCACCGGAGACGCGTTGCGCGCGCCGGCGTTAAGTCCGATTGATATTTGGCGGGTGGATGAGCGCGACGGAAAGATCATCGTGCGCGAGAAGCTGGCCCGGCCTGAAGCGAGGCCGCGCGCGAAGCCTCATGAGCCAAGGAGGATCGTGATCGTCGGCGGCGGCGCGGCGGGATTCGCCGCGGCCGAGATGCTGCGGCGGCGGAAATACGAGGGCGGCATCGTCATGCTGAGCAGCGACGATGCGCCCCCGGTCGACCGGCCGAACCTGTCGAAGGACTATCTCGCCGGCAGCGCCCCGGAGGAATGGCTGCCGCTGCGCGACGAGAGCTTCTATTCCGACAACGCGATCGACCTTCGGCTCAATACGACGGTCGCGGCAATCGAGACGCGCGGGCGCGAGGTGCGGCTTGCGAGCGGCGACACGGTCCCCTTCGACCGCCTTCTTCTTGCGACCGGCGCCGAGCCCGTGTCGCCGTCCATCCCCGGCGCCAGGCCGTCGGACGTCCGTGTGCTTCGATCGCTCAAGGACTGCCGCGCTATCATCGAGCGAGCGAAGACGGCGCGCCGGGCGGTCGTGCTCGGCGCCAGCTTCATCGGGCTCGAAGTCGCGGCCTCGCTCACCGCTCGCAACATCGAAGTCCAGGTCGTCGCGCCGGAAGAGCGTCCGATGGAGAAAATTCTTGGCCCCGACTTCAGTCGCCTCGTGCAAGCGATTCACGAGAGCCACGGAATCGTCTTTCATTTGGGGGAGACGGCGAGCGGCATGGAGGGCAAGCGCGTAACCTTAAGCGGCGGCGCAGTCCTCGAGGCCGATCTGATTGTCGCCGGCCTCGGTGTGCGGCCGCGTCTCGCCCTCGCCGAAGCGGCCGGCCTGAAGATCGACCGCGGCGTCGCCGTAGACGCCTTTCTCGAAACGAGCGTGGCCGGCGTTTTCGCCGCCGGCGACATCGCACGCTGGCCGGACCGCCTCACGGGCGAGGCCATCCGCGTGGAGCATTGGGTCGTGGCGGAACGGCAGGGACAGACGGCGGCGCTCAACATGCTGGGCGAGCGCGAGCGATTCGACGCGGTTCCGTTCTTCTGGAGCCAGCACTATGACATGCCGATCAACTACGTCGGCCATGCCGAGAAGTGGGACGAACTCGCCACGCAAGGCGATATCGCCGGCAAGGACGGGCTTGCGCGCATGAAACGCGCCGGACGCACGCTCGCGGTCGCCTCGGTTTTCCGGGATCTCGAGAACCTCGAGGCCGAGGTTAGCCTGGAGCGGGAGGCGGCACAGGGAGGAGCGTGACGGAGCCGTCGGTTGATCGGCTGACAAGGCTTGGGTAGTCCAAAGGTATGGATGCCGATCGCCTCTCACTCGCGGCCCTTACTGAAGAGATCCGCGCCTGCCGGGTTTGCCGGGACACGCCGCGCTACTTGCCGCCACTGCCGCATGAGCCGCGGCCCGTCGTCCAGGTCTCGACCTCGGCCCGCATCTGTATTGTCGGGCAGGCGCCAGGCGTGCGTGCGCACGCTTCAGGGCGACCATACACCGATCCGTCCGGCGTCCGGCTGCGCGGCTGGCTTGGCATCGGCGAGGATATTTTCTACAATTCTCAGATCGTCGCGGTAGCCGCCATGGGCTTCTGCTTCCCCGGCCTCGACGCCAAGGGCGGCGATCTACCCCCGCGCCGCGAATGTGCGCAATTGTGGCGCGAGCGATTGCTCGCGCTCTTGCCTGATCTGGAGCTTGTTCTGCTGGTCGGCCAGTACGCCCAGAAGTGGCATCTTGGCCCGACGATCATCGGGAAGAGCTTGAGCGAAACGGTCGCAAGGTGGCAGGACATTTATCGCCCAGACAGTCATCCGCGTCTCGTGCCCATGCCCCATCCCTCATGGCGGAACAACGGCTGGCTCAAGCGCAATCCATGGTTCGAAGCGGAACTGTTGCCGGTCGTGCGGGCCGAAGTGGCCCGGATCGTGAAGTCGACGAGCGACTCCCGCCTCAGTGACTTTGCAGCCGCTGAAGACTGACGTAGTCCGGCCCACGTCAGTCAAGCGGATCCCCGCGGGCCGCAGGGAGGACAGGGCACGAGCGGCGCCCAGTCTGCCGAGGTTTCCTCAAAGCCATGGGAGCGACCTTCATCGTGGCAAGCGGATTTGACGCAAGTGCAGGACAGGCTCAGGCCGTGCCGTGGTCGGCGGGAATCGAACGGCCAAAATTAAAAGCGCCGCCGAACGCCTGCGACTGCCACATGCATATTTATGACAGCCGGTTTCCGATCGCGCCCAACGCCAAGCTGAGGCCGGCGAACGCGACCGTCGACGACTACCGCCTGCTCCAGAAGCGGCTCGGCACGACCCGCAATGTCGTCGTCAACTCCTCGACCTACGGAACTGACAATGCCTGCACGCTCGACGCGATGGCCAAGCTCGGCGGAAACGCGCGCGGCGTGGCGGTGGTCGATACGAGCGTCACCGACGCCGAACTCAGGCGGCTGCACGGCCTTGGCGTTCGTGGAATCCGCTTCAATCGTGTCCAGTCCGGCGCAACCACGATCGACATGCTCGAACCCTTGTCGAAGCGCGTGAACGATCTCGGCTGGCACGTCCAGATCCACATGGCTGGCGACCAGATCATCGAAAATGCTGGTCTTCTTCAACGACTGCCCTCGCCGATCGTGTTCGACCACAGGGCGCGCATTCCAGAGTCGGCCGGCGTCGATCATCCGGCGTTCGCGTTGGTTCTGAAAATGCTCGATCACGGCCGGACCTGGGTGAAACTCTCCGGCGCCTATATGGACACGAAAACCGGTCCACCCGCCTACGCCGACGTCAGCAAGGTCGCGCGGGCTTATGTGAAGGCGGCGCCGGAGCGACTTGTCTGGGCCAGCGACTGGCCCCACCCGACCGAAAAGGCCGAGGCCAAGCCCGACGACGCGATCCTGTTCGACCTCATGAGCGATTGGGCGCCCAACGAAGCGATCCGCAATCGCATCCTGGTCGACAATCCCGTCGCGCTCTATGGGTTCGGCTAGCCGGCGTGGCAGCCTTGTCATGCGCTCGCGCGGCCGGCGATCGGGGCGCCTATATGAGGGGCCGCGGCGGTCTCGAGACCGTGACGGGTTCAACGAGATGAGCGGATGAGCGGATACGCCGGCCTCACAGACTTCATCGACCGGCATCGGCGCCTCTTCATCCTGACCGGCGCGGGCTGCAGCACGGGTTCGGGCATCCCCGACTACCGCGACAGCGAGGGCAACTGGAAACGCGCGCAGCCGGTCACCTATCAGGCCTTCATGGGCGGGGAGACAACGCGCCGGCGCTATTGGGCGCGCAGCCTCATCGGCTGGAGGCGTATTCATAAGGCTAGGCCCAATGACGCCCACCGCGCTTTGGCTTTGCTCGAGAGCCGAGGCGGAATCGAGCTTCTCTTGACGCAGAACGTCGACCGGCTGCATCAGGCGGCCGGCAGCGCGCGGGTCATCGACCTGCACGGGCGGATCGATCGCGTCCGCTGCACGGATTGCGAGGCAAGATCGCCGCGCGCCGAACTGCAGGACGAACTTGGCCGGCTGAACCCAGGCTGGCTCGATCTCGACGCGGGGCGAGCGCCGGACGGCGACGCCGACCTCGAAGGGGCCGACTTTTCCTCCTTCGCCGTTCCGTCCTGCCGGCGCTGCGGCGGCGTGCTCAAGCCCGACGTCGTGTTCTTCGGCGAGAACGTTCCCCGCGAGCGGGTCGACCGGGCCCTGGGCCATCTCGATCAGGCCGACGCCATGCTGATCGTCGGCTCTTCGCTCATGGTCTACTCAGGCTTCCGCTTCGTTGAGCGCGCGGCCAGCCTTGGAATGCCGCTGGCCGCGATCAATCTTGGCCGGACCCGGGCGGATAGGCTGCTTACGCTAAAGGCGGAGGAAGCCTGCGAATCCGCGCTCGCTTTCCTGTTGGAGGCGCGAGCCGCGTCAGGCTCGATCCAGCCTGCTCAACTATAACGCCATGCCTCGAACGACAGGCGAAGAATTGGGGAGCCACGACGATGCGCTCGATCTATGCGGGAATCGCCTTGCTCGGCCTTGCCGGCTCAGCCGCCGCCCAGCCGCACGCGCTCGGTCCGCAGGCCAGTCTCCCCTATCCGGCTTGCGGAGACTTGGCGGCGCTGAGAGCCAATTTGACCGGGGCGCCCGAGCCCTCGCCAAAAAGCGACGCCATCCTGCGCAAGCTCGGCGTTCGTTGTGTCGCCCCTTCGGCGCCGCAGGATCGCGCCCACTATTGAGAACGGCTCAAGAAACCTAGCAAAGCCATGGGCCCGCGAAAAGACGGCCGCCCGAGGGCGACCGTCTTCGAGACGGCGCGAGCTTCGCCGTTCAGCGCAGGATCGCCGAGGTCACCGGCCACGTCACGGACAGACTCACGATCAGCGCCACCGCCGCCAGGCAGCCCAGCCGCATTTTCTCCCGCGCGCCCTCGGGCAATGCGGTGATCATCAGAACCGCAAAGACGAGGACGAGGAACCCCGCGGGGAGATTGGTGGCCGAAGGGTGGAACACAGCGTAGATGAAGTCGCCGAGGGTCGAGTTGAACTGATCTAATCCATCCATCGAGTCGCTCCTTTTAAGAGCCGTCAATATGATATGCCATGAATCGATGATTGAGCCAAGACCGTCTTAAGTTTAACCTTTACTGGCGAAAGTATACTTAACAACCCGTTCAACCGAACGGTCAAACCCGCCGGCGGCGCTCGGGTCGCGCCAAACCCGAATAGCGATTGACAACGGACGCGCGCGCTGGCGCATTGCCCCTCTCTCGCTTCAATGCCGACGCTCAAGCTCGGCGCCGCTCGCTCGAGGAGACCAGGTCGATGCGCATCGAGCCCGCGTTTCTGTTCGATCTCGATGGCACGCTGGTGGACAGCGTCTACCAGCACGTGCTGGCATGGAAGGAGGCTCTCGACGCCGAGGGCGTCGATCTGTCAGTCTGGCGCATCCATCGCAAGATCGGCATGAGCGGCGGCCTGTTCACCAACCAGCTTCGCCGCGAAACCGGAGTCGACCTCAGCGAAGATCGTCTCGAGCGCCTGCGCCATCTACATGCCGAAGCGTATCGTCGCATGCACGCTTCCATTCGCCCCCTGCCCGGCGCGCGCGAATTACTGGCCTATCTCACCAAGGAAGGCGTTCCATGGGCGATCGCCACCAGCGGGCGGATGGAGACGGCGGCGGTCAACCTCGCGGCGCTCGGCGTCGATCCCGATCGGACCCCGGTCGTGACGCGCGATCAGGTCAAGCACGCCAAGCCTGATCCTGACCTATTCCTCGCCGCGGCCGCGCGACTGAAGGCGCCGATCGAGACCGCCATCGTCATCGGCGACAGCATTTGGGACATGCTGGCCGCGGCGCGCTGCCGCGCGCTCGGCGTCGGGCTCTTGTGCGGCGGCTACGGCGCAAGCGAATTGCAGCAGGCCACGGCGTTCCGCGTGTACGAGGATCCGGCCGACCTTCTCGTCCATATCGATGAGGTCGGCGGCCGCAGGTGAGGCCGAGAGCTTGGCCTCAGGACGCCGCACTGATCTCGCCCATCGTCTTCACGAATTTGGCCGCGATCTGGTCTCTAAATACGTGGCGGCCCTCAGCGACGACTTTCAGTCCGCCGCTCCATACGCAATCGACCAGCTCATTGCCGGCAGAAAAAATCCATGCGTCGAGGATCTGATCGTCTGTCTTGCCGGCCAGGGTCGGATGGTCGGCGCGAAAGGTCAGAATGTCCGCCGCCGCGCCGGGCGCGAGCTTGCCCGAGTTCCGTCTCAAAGCCTGGGCGCCGCCGCGCCAGGCCGCCTCGAGCATCGCCCGCCCGCACGACATCCCCGGCGGGGCGCACACATTACGCGCCCGCTCGCGCAGCCTTTGCGCATATTCGAGCTGGCGGAGTTCGCCCGCGACCCCAATCGAGACATTGGAATCCGTGCCGACGCCATAGCGCCCGCCGCCGCGGATGTAGTCGGCCGCGTTGAAAATCCCGTCGCCAAGATTGGCTTCCGTCACCGGACAGAGTCCGGCGACCGCGCCCGAGCGCGCAAGGTCCCGCGTCTCGCCCCCGTCCATATGCGTCGCATGAACAAGGCACCACCGTTCGCCGACGCCGACATTGTCCAAGAGCCAGCGCACCGGGCGAGCCCCGAGCGAAGCGACGCAATCCTCGACTTCCTTGATCTGCTCGGCGGCGTGAATATGGATGGGGTCATCGCCGGCGAGCGGCATCAGCTCCAGGAGTTCGGCCGGGGTCACCGCGCGGAGGCTGTGCGGGGCGACGCCGATCGCCTGCCCCGCCGTCGCGTTGATCATGCCGCGACAATCCTCGAGGAGCCGCGCGAACGACGCGACGTCGGTGACGAACCGCCTTTGCTCGGGCGTGGGCGGCGCGCCGCCGAAGGTCGAATGGGCGTAGAAGACCGGCAAGAGCGTGATTCCGATGCCGGCGCGGCCGGCCGCAGCGAGGATTCGACCGGCCATTTCCGCCGGTCGCTCATAAGGCGAGCCGTCTCGAGCATTGTGGAGATAGTGGAACTCAGCGACGGCGGCGAACCCTGCCTCCAGCATCTCGACATAGAGCTGCGCGGCAACCGCCTCCACATCGTCCGGCGACATCGTGAGCGCGAACCGGTACATGACCTCGCGCCAGGTCCAGAACGTATCGGCCTCCTTGCCCCCCGCTTCGGCAAGCCCGGCCATGCCGCGCTGGAAGGCATGACTGTGCAGGTTCATCGCCGCCGGCGCCATGATCGCGTGACGCTCGTCGCCCTCCTGCGCCGAGGCATCCTGTTGCACGGCCTTGATCGCGCCGTCCTCGATCGTCAGCCGGACCTCGGACTTCCAACCCTCGGGGGTCAGCGCTCTCGCAGCATGAAGGACGGGCACCGGCTGCCTCCGCTTCTGGCGATCGGCCTCGACCCGCCGGCCGCTTGCCTTTCGGACGGTTTGGACTAAGCATGAAACTGTCCGCGGCGGGAAGTCGTTGAGCGCCATGGTGCAAGCAAACGACGACGATCGTCTCGATACGGTTTGGCTCAACGCCCGTCTGGCGACCCTCTCGCAGGATCGCCCGGGGCTCGGGGTCGTCGAATCCGGCGCCATCGCCGCGCGCCAGGGACGCATCGCTTTCGTAGGCCCGCAGGACGAGCTTCCAGCGTCATCGCGCAACGGCGCCCGCGTGGTCGATTGCGAAGGCCGCTGGATAACGCCTGCTCTGATCGATTGCCACACTCATCTCGTCTACGGGGGCGACCGGGCGCGCGAATTTGAAATGCGGCTCGCGGGCGCCGGTTACGAAGAGATCGCCCGCTCGGGCGGCGGGATTCTCTCCACCGTGCGCGCAACCCGCGCGGCAAGCGAAGACGAACTCGTGGCGTCGGCGCTCAAGCGCCTGGACGCCCTGATCGCCGAGGGCGTCGGAACGGTGGAAGTCAAATCTGGCTACGGGCTCAACCTCGACGCCGAGCGCAAATCGCTCCGGGTCGCGCGCCGGCTCGTCGAGCAACGGAACGTCGCAATCCGCGCGACATGCCTCGGCGCGCACGCGCTGCCGCCCGAATTCGCCGATAAACGTGACGCCTATGTCGCTTATGTCGCAGAAACCATGATCCCGACGCTAGCGGACGAAGGCCTGATTGACGCCGTCGATGGGTTTTGCGAACGGATTGCGTTCACGCGCGATGAGATTGCTCGCGTATTCGCGGCCGCGAAACGCGCAGGGCTTCCGGTCAAGCTGCATGCTGACCAGTTGTCGAATTCCGGGGGCGCCGCGCTCGCCGCCGAGTTCGGCGCGCTCTCGGCCGACCATCTCGAATATGCGGACGAAGGTGGCGTCGCCGCGATGGCGAAGGCTGGCGTCGTCGCGGTGCTGCTGCCCGGCGCGTATTACGTGCTCCAGGAGCGACAGGCGCCGCCGGTCGAGCTCATGCGCAAGCATCGCGTGCCAATGGCCGTCGCCACCGACTCCAATCCGGGCACGTCGCCGATGACCTCGCTCCTGCTCGCGCTCAATATGGCGGCCACTTTGTTCGGGCTCACCGTCGACGAGTGCCTCGCCGGCGCCACCCGCAACGCGGCGCGTGCGCTTGGCCTCGCCGAGGAGACAGGAACCCTCGAAGCCGGCAAGTGGGCCGACCTCGCAATATGGGATATCGAGCGGCCGGCCGAGCTTGTCTATCGGCTGGGCTTCAACCCGCTGCATGCGCGCGTCTGGAGGGGACGATGACCGTCGTTATCCGCCCAGGCGAGGCGTCACTCGCCGACTGGCGGGCGATCTGGCGCGGCGAGCCGCTGGCTGTCGACCCCTCCAGTCGCGCCGCCGTAGCTGCCAGCGCGGCGGCAGTGGAGCGCATTCTCGCGCGCGGCGAACCGGTCTACGGAATCAACACGGGTTTCGGCAAATTGGCGGGCGTGCGCATCGCGCCCGAAGATCTTGCGCAGCTTCAGCGCGACATCGTGCTTTCGCATGCTGCGGGCGTAGGTGAAACGGCCTCCGTCGCGACAACGCGGCTGATGATGGCGCTGAAGCTCGGCAGCCTCGCGCAGGGCGCGTCGGGCGTCCAACCGCAGACGCTGGCCCTCATCGAAGCCATGCTTGCGCGCGGCGTCACGCCCGTGGTCCCGTCCCAAGGATCGGTCGGCGCGTCGGGCGATCTGGCGCCGCTTGCCCATATGGCGGCGGCGATGATCGGCGTGGGGGAGGCTCGTGTGGGCGATCGCATCGCTCCGGCCGCCGCCGCGCTCGCCGAAGTTGGCCTTGAGCCCATCACGCCTCGCCCGAAGGAGGGGCTCGCGCTGCTCAACGGCACGCAGTTCTCGACCGCCAATGCGCTCGTCGGCCTGTTCAAGGCCGAGACGCTGTTCGGCTCCGCCTTGGCGACCGGGGCGTTGTCGACTGATGGCGCGCGCGGATCGGACACGCCGTTTGACGCGCGCATCCATGCGCTCAGGCGTCATGCTGGGCAGATCGAGGTCGCGGCGGCCCTGCGCCGGCTGCTCGCGGGGAGCGCCATTCGCGCCTCCCATCTCACCGGCGACGAGCGCATTCAGGATCCCTATTGCCTGCGTTGCCAGCCGCAGGTGATGGGCGCCTGCCTCGATCTCCTGCGCCAGGCAGCTGCGACCCTCCTCATCGAAGCCAACGGGGTTTCGGACAATCCGCTCATCTTTGACGAAACGGACGAGGCGCTGTCGGGCGGTAATTTTCATGCCGAGCCGGTCGCGTTCGCCGCCGATATGATCGCGCTCGCTATTTGCGAAATCGGCTCGCTGGCCGAGCGCAGGATCGCGCTTCTGGTCGATCCGGCTTTGTCCGGCCTGCCCGCGTTTCTAACCCCGAAGCCGGGCTTGAATTCCGGGTTCATGATTCCGCAAGTGACGGCGGCGGCACTGGTCGCGGAGAACAAGACTCGCGCCTATCCTGCGAGCGTCGATTCCATTCCGACCTCGGCCAACCAGGAGGATCACGTCTCGATGGCCGCGCATGGCGCGCGTCGGCTCGACCCGATGGCGGACAACGCCATGTCGATCATTGGTATTGAACTGCTCGCCGCCGCCCAGGCGTGCGACTTTCATAACCCCCTCGCATCGAGCGCACCGCTCGAAGCTGTGCGATCCCTTCTGCGCCGCGACGTTCCGCGCCTCGAGGACGACCGCTACTTTCATCCCGACATCGAGGCCGCGACCAGCCTCGTGAGCCGCGGCGGTGTCATTGATGCGATCGGGGCCGTGGCGCTCCCCTCGCTCGAAAAGTCCGCGCGATGACCGCCGAAGCTCCCGACTGGCTCATCGTCGAGCGCCGCAACGCGCCGCTGATCGTCAGCATTCCCCATGCGGGGGCTGAGCTGCTTGGGTTCGAGCCGGTATTTGTCGATCCGTGGCTCGCGCGCAAGGACGCCGATTGGCGGCTTGATGAGCTCTACGATTTTGTCGCGGCGCTCGGCGCCACCGTGGTGCGAACCCGGCTCTCGCGCTCGATCATCGACGTCAATCGCGATCCGAGCGGCGCTTCGCTTTATCCCGGTCAGGCGACCACGGAACTCTGCCCAACCACCACATTCGACGGCGAGCCGCTCCACCGGCCGGACCAAGCGCCGAACGCGGCTCAAATCGCCGAGCGGCGGCTGCTTTATTTCGATCCCTATCACGAGGCGCTCGCCGGCGAGATCGCGCGGCTCCGCCGAAGCTTTCAACGTGTGGGGCTGTTCGACGCCCATTCGATCCGGTCGGTGATTCCGCGTTTGTTTGAGGGCGAGCTTCCCGTGTTCAACCTTGGCACGAATTCAGGTTTAAGCTGCAGCCCAGGGCTGCGCGCGACGGCCGCCGGGTTGCTCGCCAGCAGCGGGCGAAGCTCCGCCGTCGACGGCCGTTTCAAGGGCGGCTGGATCACCCGCGCCCATGGCAAGCCCAGCGAAGGGGTTGAGGTTATGCAACTCGAACTCGCCTGCCGCGCCTACATGGATGAGCCCGAGCACCCGGCGCACGGCAATTGGCCCACCCCGATCGACGAGGCCCGCGCGGCGCCGACGCGCGCGACAATCAAGCGCGTGCTCGAGGCGATGCTTGAGCATGTGATCTAAAGCAAGGTCGGCCCCATGACTCAGCCCTCCCGACTCGACAATATGCGCGTCATCCGCAGCCCTCGCGGAACCAAGCTCACCGCCAAGAGCTGGCTCACTGAAGCGCCGCTCAGGATGCTCATGAACAATCTTGATCCCGACGTCGCCGAGCGGCCGGGCGAACTCGTCGTCTATGGCGGCATCGGGCGAGCGGCGCGCGACTGGTCGGCGTTCGACCGTATCGTCGCAAGCCTGCAGCGCCTCGAGGGCGATCAGACTCTGCTCGTGCAATCCGGCAAGCCGGTCGGCGTGTTCCGCACCCATGCCGATGCGCCGCGCGTGCTCATCGCCAATTCCAATCTCGTGCCGCACTGGGCGACCTGGGACTGCTTCAACGAGCTCGATCGCAAGGGGCTCATGATGTACGGGCAGATGACCGCGGGCTCGTGGATCTACATCGGCTCGCAGGGCATCGTGCAGGGCACCTACGAGACCTTCGTCGAGATGGGGCGCCAGCACTATGGCGGTGATCTTCACGGAAAGTGGATTCTCACCGCCGGCCTCGGAGGCATGGGCGGCGCGCAGCCGCTCGCCGCGTCAATGGCGGGCGCTTCGCTGCTCGCGATCGAATGCCGCCCGTCGAGCATCGAATTTCGCCTGCGCACCGGTTATGTCGACATTCAGGCGAAGGACCTCGACCAGGCGCTCACGATCATCGAGCGCTCGACCAAGGCGCGCAAAGCCGTCTCCGTCGCGCTGCTCGGCAATGCGGGCGAAGTGCTGCCGGAGCTTCTGCGCCGCGGCGTCAAGCCCGATATCGTCACCGACCAGACCTCGGCGCATGATCCGATCAACGGCTATCTGCCCAAGGGCTGGAGCCTGCAGCAATGGGAGGACCGCCGCGTGAGCGATCCCAAAGGGGTCGAGCGGGCGGCGAAAGCGTCGATGGGCGAACACGTGCGCGCGATGCTGGCGTATGCACATTCCGGCGTCCCGACCGTCGACTACGGCAACAACATTCGGCAGATGGCGCTGGAGGAAGGCGTCAAGGACGCCTTCGATTTCCCAGGCTTCGTGCCCGCCTACATCCGCCCGCTCTTTTGTCGCGGAATCGGGCCGTTTCGTTGGGCTGCTCTTTCGGGCGATCCGGAGGACATTTTCAGGACGGACGCGAAAGTGAAAGAGCTGATGCCGGACAACCCGCATCTGCACAACTGGCTCGACATGGCGCGCTCGCGCATCAAGTTCCAGGGGCTGCCGGCGCGCATCTGCTGGGTGGGCTTAGGGGATCGCCACCGGCTCGGCCTTGCCTTCAACGAAATGGTGGCGGCGGGCGAACTCAACGCGCCAATCGTCATCGGCCGCGATCATCTCGATTCCGGCTCCGTCGCTTCGCCTAACCGCGAGACAGAATCGATGCTCGATGGCTCCGACGCCGTCTCCGACTGGCCGCTTCTGAACGCGCTGCTCAATTGCGCCTCCGGCGCCACCTGGGTGTCGATCCATCACGGCGGCGGGGTCGGCATGGGCTTCTCGCAGCACGCTGGGATGGTCGTCGTCGCCGACGGCACGCCGGAAGCGGCGCGGCGCATCGAGCGGGTGTTGTGGAATGATCCGGCGAGCGGCGTGATGCGCCACGCCGACGCCGGCTACGAAGCCGCAATCGCCTGCGCGCGCGAGAAGGGCCTCGATTTGCCGAGCCTTGAGCAATGAATCCCGCGCCCCGGTTCCCGGAAGAAGGGTCAGGGATGAGGCTTGGCTGCCCATGTGGGCAAGTTTGACAATGGCGGCGTCGCCATCATCCGCAAAGGGAGGAACCATGAACACCACAGTCGAGCCGTCCAAAGCCGTCGGGATGAACGCCCGGCGCCTCGAGCGCATTCTCCCGGCGATGCAGGCTTATGTCGATCGCGGCGTTTACGCCGGGATCACGACGCTGATCGCCCGGCGCGGCAAAATCGTGCACGCGGGGCAGTTCGGCTGGCGCGACAAGGAGGCGGGCGAGGCGATGACGGCCGACACGATCTTCCGCCTGTACTCGATGACCAAGCCGATTATCTGCGTGGGCCTCATGACGCTGCTCGAGGAAGGGCGCTTCAGGCTCATTGACCCGCTGGCGAAATACGTTCCGGCCTTCGGGGCGGTCAAGGTCAGGGAAGCCGACGGAAGTCTCGTCGCTCCCGTGCGCCCGATCATGATCCGCGACCTGATGACCCACATGAGCGGTCTTTCCTACCATTTCGTCGAGAATTCGTCTCCTCTCGGGCTCAGGTACGACAAGGGGATGCTTCTGGACCCAGAGCGCCCACTGGCGGCGGCGATTGACGATCTGGCGCGCTTTCCCCTCGCCTTCCAGCCGGGGGCGAAATGGCGCTACAGCGTCGGCATCGATGTCGCGGCCCGGGTGATCGAGGTGATTTCCGGCCGTCCATTGGGCGATTTCCTGCGCGAGCGCCTGTTTGAGCCGCTCGGCATGACCGACACGGCCTTCGGCGTGCCCGCGGAGAAGCGGCGCCGCGTGGCCGCGATGTATGGCCGTCCCGACGTGATCTCCCCCGGCGCGACCATGGGAAGCGAGTTCGCAGCCTGGATGGCGGGCGCCAACGACCGGATCGACGTGTCGAAGTCGTACCCCGTCGACTCGCCGGACGTGTTTGTTCGCGGCGGCCATGGCCTTTTCAGCACCACCGGCGATTATTTCCACTTCGCCCAGATGCTGGCCAACGGGGGCGAGTTGAACGGCGCGCGGATTCTCGGGAGCAAGACGCTCGAGCTCATGCACTCGAACTTCGTGCCGGCGGGACTGCTGCCTCTCGAGATCGGCGGCCTGCCCACGCCCGGCTATGGCTTCGGTCTCGGCTCACGGGTGCTGATGGATGTGGCGCAATCCGGGGCGCCGGGCTCCGTCGGCGAATTCGGCTGGTCGGGAGCGGCGAAGACCCACTACTGGGTCGATCCGAAGGAAGAAATAGTGGGTCTCTTCATGACTCAGTCGATGATGAGCTTCGACTTGCCGGAACTCGATCTGCGCGCCCTCGCCTATCAGGCGATCGAAGATTAGGGGCGAACGCAGAAAGCTGGCGCGCGCCGCCAGGCGTGTGCTGTGCGCCTAATCACATCCGCCCACGTGAATCCGTGAGAGCGTCGCTTTGCCCGTAAAACCGGCAAACCCGAAAGGACGAGCACATGGCGGCGACGAAACATTTTTTTGAAGCGGCGATTGATCCCGCAGCTCTGGTTCTCCACGGCAAGTGGCTTGATATCTACTATCAGATCCATCACCCGAATGAGCCAGCGTCCGCCACAATCGCAAAGGTTATGCGGGAGGCGCCAGCGGCAGAGCGCGAGGTCGTTCTGGCGCGCGCCGGCCAATTGGCGGCCTTTGCCGCCGAGGCGCAGAAGGCGGCCAGCGCCAAGGTCTAGCGGACAAGCCGCAAGGCTCCGCCCGGCGTCCGGCCAAAGAGGACCGGCGTCGCGGCGTGCTTTCTTTGAAGAAGCGGTTTCGCGGCTTCGCCCGCAAGCCGTGTGCGCCTGCGGCATGGCGTCCGGCGCCGCCTTTCTCCTCGCCGCGTCTTTGCTTGCCCCCGATTTGTGGGGTAGAGCGCCCTCCCCATGCCGCCCGAACCATGGCACATTGGCGCCTCCGCCAAGCTCACGGAGCCGCGCTTTGCGCATCGCCACCTGGAACGTCAATTCCGTCCGCCAAAGGCTGCCCCACCTTCTTGCCTATCTGAAGGAGGTTCAGCCCGACGTGCTCTGCCTGCAGGAGATCAAGTGCCTCGATGAGCAGTTTCCGCGCATGGAGGTCGAGGAACTCGGCTACAATATCGAGACTCACGGCCAGAAGACATTCAACGGCGTCGCCATCCTCTCGAAGCGCCCGTTCGAGGTCGCGCGCGGCCTTCCGGGCGACGAGAACGACTCGCAGTCGCGTTATATCGAGGCGATCGTCCCGGCCGGAGACGGCGTGGTCAGGGTCGCGAGCGTCTATCTGCCGAACGGCAATCCCGTGGGGACAGAAAAGTACCCCTACAAGCTCGCCTTCCTCGAGCGGCTCATCATCCATGCGCGCCAGCTCCTCGAATACGAGGAGCCGCTGGTGCTGGCTGGCGATTTCAATGTCATTCCGGACGAGCGCGACGCGACGCGCGCCGAGGACTGGATCAACGACGCTCTGTTCCTGCCGCAGACGCGCGCGAAGTTCCGTGAGCTCCTGGCGCTCGGCCTGACGGACGCGCTTCGCGCCACCACCGACGCTCCCGGCCTCTACACCTTCTGGGACTATCAGGCGGGCGCCTGGCAGAAGAACAACGGCATTCGCATCGACCATCTTCTTCTATCGCCTGAAGCCGCCGACAGACTGCAATCGGTCGCGATCGACAAGGAGATGCGCGGGCGCGACAAGGCCTCGGACCATACGCCGGTGCGAGTCGAGTTGGCGGCGTAGGGCGAGGTCGCGCCGGGGGGCTCATGAATCTGTCGAACTTGTTTGATCTCAGCGGCAAGACGGCGCTTGTCACTGGCTCGTCGGACGGCCTCGGGTTTGCGATGGCGCGGGGCCTCGCGGCGGCAGGCGCGGGAATCATTCTCAATGGCCGGAACGAGAAGAGATTGGCGAACGCCGCCAGCGCGTTCGCAAATGACGGGCACAAGGTCAAAACGCGCGCCTTCGACGTCGCCGACGAAGCGGCGGTCCTCGCCGCCTTTGAGCATTTCGACGCCGAGGGCGCCGCGATCGACGTCCTCGTCAACAACGCCGGGATTCAGTTCCGCAAGCCGATGGTGGATCTTACGACCGACGAATGGCGCCGTGTCGTCGAGATCCACCTCACCGGCTCGTTCCAGGTCGGCCGCGAGGTGGCGAAGCGCATGATCAGCCGCGGGCGCGGCGGCAAGATCATCAACATCGCCTCGCTCGCGAGCGAGGTCGCCCGCGCGACGATTTCTCCCTACTCCGCCGCCAAGGGCGCCGTCAGGATGCTCACCCGCTCCATGGCGGCGGAATGGGCGACGCATGATATCCAGGCCAATGCGATCGGGCCCGGCTATATTGCGACCGAGATGAACCGCGATCTGCGCAACGACCCGAAGTTCGACGCCTGGGTCAAAGGCCGCACGCCTTCCGGGCGGTGGGGCACGCCGGACGATCTCATTGGCGTCACGGTGTTCCTCGCATCAGCTGCTTCGGACTATGTGAACGGCCAGATCATTTATGTCGACGGCGGCCTCCTGGCCGTGATTTGAAGTGAGGCGATGACGGCGGCTCAACCAGCGATCAGCGGCTCGGGCGGCGCGCCTCTCGCGCGGCGGCTGCGCGCGGCGACGCCGGCGCTTCTTTTCGGCCTGAGGCTGTGGGCGTCCGTCTGCCTTTCGCTCTACGTCGCCTTCGAGCTTGAGCTCAGCGAGCCGTCGTGGGCCGCGACGACCGCGGCGCTCGTCTGCCAGCCGGTGCTGGGGGCGTCGTTGCGCAAATCGATGTTCCGACTGATCGGAACCATGGTCGGCGCCGTCGCCATCGTGGTCCTCGCGGCTTTCGTTCGTCAGGATCGGGCAGGCTTCCTCATCGGGTTGGCGATCTGGTGCGCGGCCTCCGCGTTCGTCGCGACGCTGTTGCGCAATTTCGCCGCCTATGCCGCGGCGCTCGCGGGTTACACGGCGGCGATTATCGCGATCGACACCCTCGGGCCGGTCGGAAGCACGAGCGGCCTCGCCTTCACCTTCGCCGTCAATCGCTCGATCGAGATTTGCATCGGCATCTTCTGCGCGGGAATCGTGCTCGCTCTGACGGATCTGGGCCACTCGCGGCGAAAGCTCGCGACGGAATTCGCCGCCCTGTCGACGGCGATCATGGATGGGTTCGCCGATTGCTTCGCCGCCGTCGGGGCCAATCTTGAACAGTACCAGGCGCGCCGGCGCGAGCTCCTGCGCCGCGTCATCGCGCTCGATCCGATCATCGATTCCGCGATCGGGGAAGCGTCCGACCTGCGCTACCGCTCGGCCGCCCTGCAACGGGCCGTGACTGGCCTGATGGTGACGCTCTCGAACTGGCGCAAGGCCGTGTTCGAGATCGATCGCAATCGCACTGAAGCGACGCAACACGAGGCGAGGGCTGTTTACGACCAATTGCCGCGCGAGCGGGCCACCTCCGACGGAAGCGACCCGGCGGAGCGGGCGGTGGATCTGCGCGAGGCGTGCTACGCGGCGGCGCGGTCGCTCACGGCCTTTGACGCCAAGACGCCGAGTGAGAGGCTGCTTGCGGACGCAGGCGCGGTCGGCATGCGGGGGATGGCGCGCGCGCTCAATGGCCTCGTCGGCGTGATCGATCCTCGTGAGATTGGCCGCGTGAGAGGATGGGCGCGCTTGCACGTCCCCGACTGGGCGCCGGCTTTCGTCAATGCGGCGCGCGTTCTTGTCGCGGTCGGAGCGATCTCGATGTTCTGGATCGTGAGCGCCTGGCCGAACGGCGTGACGGCGATCACGTTCTGCGCCGTGATCGTGATCCTCTTGCCGTTGCAAGGAGATGTGGCCTATTCCGCGTCGATGACCTTTCTTCAGGGAACAGCGCTCTGCGCGATCGTGGGCGCTCTCGTGGTGTTCGGGGTCCTCCCGAAAGCGACGACCTTCCCCACTCTGTGTCTCGTGCTCGGGATGGTTCTCGTCCCATTCGGGGTTCTGATCGCTCTGCCCTGGCGATACTCGTTCCTGTTCACGGCGGCGACCTTCAATTTTGTGCCGATGCTCAACATCTCCAACGGCATGAATTTTGACGCATCGCAGTTCTGGAACGGAGCGAGCGCGATCCTCGTCGGCATCGGGGTCGGGACGATGGCCATGCTCGTTATTCCTCCGCTGTCGCCGGCGACCCGCGCGCGTCGGCTGCTCGCCCTGACGCTCGCCGACCTGAGGCGACTCGCCAGCCAAGCCGAGCCCGGAAGGCAGCGCGATTGGGAAAGTCGCAGCGTCGCCCGCCTACTGGCGATGCCCGACCAGGCCCAGCCGGTCGAGCGTTCCGAGCTCGCGGCGGCCGTCGCCATCGGCAAGGAGATCGTGCGCCTTCGCCACGTCGCGCCGCGGTTCGTCCCGGCCACGGTCGTTGACGCGGCCTTGTCGGCGTTTGCGCAGGGACGAAGCGGCGAAACAGTTGAGCGGCTCGCGGAGCTCGACCGCCGGCTCGCCGCCCTGCCTCACCCGAAGTCAGGCGGCCGTATTCTTTTGAGCCTCAGGGCGAGCATCCTGGTGATTTTGGGTCAACTCTCCCAATACACTTTCTACTTCGACCAGCCGATCCGATGAGATTTAACGAAATCAACCTGTTTGGGCTTTATGTCGCGCCGATTACTCTGATCCTCGCTGTCGCCTGGATCATTTACCTCGTCCTAAGGCGAGTGGGCGATCGCTTCGGACTTGCCGAGTACGTATGGCATCCCGCCCTGTTCGAGATTGCGCTCTATGTTATCATCGCCTCGTCGATCATCGTCGTGATCGCCCGCTGGGGTTCCTGATGTCTGGCGTCGAGTTGAAAGCCAGTGACGTAGGAGTCGCGCAGGCGATCAAGAGCCGGCCGGTTCTGTCGTCTCTGCACGTCCTTCCGTTTCTGATCACGGCGATCATCGTTTGCGCCGCGGCCGCGGCCGGCTGGGGCGCCTGGCAATATTACATGGGAACGCCCTGGACCCGCGACGGCGCGGTCCGCGCTTACGTGGTGAAAATCGCCCCTCAGGTCGCCGGCGAGATCGTGAAATTGCCGATCGCGGACAACCAGTTCGTCCACAAGGGCGAACTTTTAATGCTGATTGACCCGAGGAATTATTCGATCGCCGTCCGGCAGGCGCAGGCGGCGGTCGAGCAGGCGAAGGCGGTCGCCGACAACGCGAACGCGGAAATGTCCCGCCGGCTCCACCTCAACGACGTCGCAGTCACGATGGAGGAACGGCAGACCTATATCAGCCAGGCGGCGACCGCAGAGGCGGCCTACCAGACGGCGCTCGCGAATCTTGAGCTGGCCCGAGTCAATTACCAGCGCACGCGGGTGCGCTCTCCCGTCAATGGCTATGTCACCAATCTTTCCGCCCAGCTTGGCAACTATGCCGAGGTTGGGTCCCTGCAGCTTTCGGTGGTGAACTCCGATTCCTACTGGGTCGACGCCTATTTCGAGGAGACGGCGCTGAGCCGGATCCATGAAGGGGACGCCGCGACGATCAAACTCATGGGGTACACCCCGCTGCTCCGCGGCAGGGTTCAAGGGCTCGCCCGCGGCATCAACGTCCCGAATTCGACGCCGGATGCTTCCGGTCTCGCCTCGGTCAATCCGATCTTCACCTTCGTGCGCCTCGCCCAGCGGGTGCCGGTCCGCATTCACATCGACGAGGTTCCGGAGGGCGTCAAGCTTGTCGCCGGCATGACCGCGACTGTGCAGATCGAGCCGAATACGGCTCCCCCGGCCGCGAATTCAAAGCCGGCGTCGGCGGAAGTCAGCGAAACACGGGCGCCTTCCTCGCAGACCCTTGCCGAGGTTGCGCGGCTGGGGGCGCCCCTGACGACCGCTCCAGCGCAAACCTCGCCTCAGACGGTCGCTCCCGCCGCGGCCCCCTCGCCCGCGCAGCCTCCTGTCCATGAGCGCGTTGTGACGCCGTCCCCACGTCTGCCGGTCGCGCAGGGCGTCTCGTCATCATCGGCGCCAGCGGCATCCAGCGACCAACTGTCGGTGCCGCTCCCGCCCTCGCCGCAGGCCACTGCTGCAGCGGATGCGGCGTCCGCCGATCTCAAGACGCTCCAGGAGCAGATCGCCGCCAATCCTCCCGCCGGGGCCGCATCGGCGCCGACAGCGGGCAATCCCGGAGGCAGAGCGGTCGCAGACGCGACAGGGCCGAGCGACTATCTCGGGCAAACCTACGACCTTTTCGGCGACCAGGGCGCGGCGCCCGCGCCAAGGCGCGGGTCTCCTGGCTCCCTCCGCCGACGCGCCCACCCCAGGTGGCGGTGGCTTCCGCGGACCTCGCGGTGATTATGGGCGGGCCGCGGCGGTAACCATCTCCCGGGTCTTCTGAATTTGGACGCAGCGGGCGTCCGCGCCATTTCCGGCCCGGTATGTCTAGCCCTTTCTGTCTATCGCCAGAAAATACAGCCCAAATATACATTAATTCCCACTGGCGAGTTTAAAGCCTCGTCCAGCCCCGGCTCCGCATAATTCGCCGGCCTGGGCATTACGCATTTCTTCAAACAATCAGCCAATTCCGCCGTCGCCCAACGGCGGTCAACGAGGAGGTCGTCCCTATGCTAGCCGTTGACACTCAAAGCCTTTTTTCCGCCCCCCAGGAAACCGCGTCAATCGGCAACAAGGCGGCCGGCAAATCAGAGGTTTTGCTTACCTCGGACAAAGCGGTCGCGACCTTCATCGGCGTCCGCTGGGATGGCGACAAGGTGCGCGGCGTCCGGATGGAGCTCAGCGACGGCTCGTTCAAGCAGGCGGGCGGATACGACGACGGCAAATATACGCTCACCGAATATCGCTTCGCTTCGGGCGAAATCCTCGTCAGCGCGCGGCTCAGGGATTCGGGATACGGTCACGGCAGCCTGCGCCAGATCGAGTTCCAGACGTCGCTGAAAAAGACGTTCGACGCCGGGGCCGGCGGCTTCGACCACGAAGCCTCGCTCGCGGTCGAGGGCGCCGAGCTGGTGGGATTCCACGCCTGGGTCAACTCCGACAATTTCATCAACGCGCTCGCTTTGATCGTTCGCTTGCCGCCACCCGAACCGGTGGTCCGCCGGCCGTGGTTTGCGACGCGCTCGGTCGGCAATCAGGCGGCCGCCGGAAGCGAGGTGGATCTCGCGTCCGAAACCTCCGTCGCGCGCGTCTTCTCGGTGCGCGCGGATGGCGACAAGGTGCGTGGAATCCGGATGGAATTGCGCGACGGCACGGTCAAGAGCGCCGGCGGGATCGACGACGTCGAATATGCGCTGACGACCTACACGTTCGCAGAGGGCGAAACGCTGACGTCGCTGTCGTTCTCGAGCAGCGGATACGGCTACGGAAGCCTGCGGCGGATCGAATTCACCACCAGCACGGGAGCGACTTTCAAGGCGGGGCCGACCGGCATCGACGACATCCTCACGCCTCCGATATTAGGCGCACAGTTCGTTGGCTTCCACGCCTGGGTCAATCCCGACAATTTCATCAACGCGATCGCCTTCCACGCCACCAACGACGCCCCTTCCGCCGTCAGCCTGCGCAACTATTCGCCGTGGACATGCGCCTATGCGAATGGCGCCGTGGCGATCGACGGCAAGGCCGCGATCGAGGTGATCGACCAGGGCGGAAACAGGCACGGGATGAACACGAGCCATAATCGGGTCGTGCAGGTCAGGTCGGGCGAGGTCAACGGATACTGCGCCTATGACGGCGCTGCGACGCTTACGATCTCGGTGTTCGGCGACGCCACTTTCGAAGCCAAGTTCAGCGTCGATGAGGGCGACGGGTCGGTCTACGGGCCGATCGCCGGGATCAAGCCGTCGACCAACAAAGCGGCGCTCATCGACGCGCTTGCGCGCAAATACGCGCCCATCTACATGCTGAACGTCGACGAGGTCTACTGGCAGACGACGATCGACGCCTTTTTGCCGCACATGATCATGCAGAGCGCCGTGGATCCGATGGTCGCCGCGCTCAAGACCTTCTACGACGGCCCGCTGGACCGCAACGTCCTCGCCAAGCAGGCGACATTGCTCGCCGCGGCGAATGCGAACACCAACACGATGGCTTTCCTGCGCACCCGCGCCGATCTCAACCAGCCTTCCGACACGCAGGACTGGTTCAAAGGGGGGCCGCCGGCCAATCCCGCGCAACTCGCCACCTACGCGGTCGTGGTCGAGGGCGCCGCGGGGCGACTCGACATCGTCTACTGGTGGCTGTTCAACTACAACCAGGGCAAGACCGTCGCCAGCACGAGCTGGGGCAACCATGTGTCCGATTGGGAGCATGTGAAGGTGAAGCTTGCCGGGGTCGACTTCGCAAACCCGCAAAACGAGGTGGTCGCCGGCGTGATGTACGACCATCATGGCGACCAGGACAATTTCAAGCCCGGCGACGGCAACACCGAATTCTCCGGCCGCCAGGTGCTGGTGCATCTCGCCAACGGCGATCACGAGGCTTACGCGAAAGCCGGCGTCTACAACCGGCCGATGGGCACGCATGATTATTGCAAGGAGAACGCCTACCGGTTCGACCAGCGCCAGGGAACGATCGAAATCTATCTATGGGGCGGCGCCGGCTTTTCTCCTATACCGCCTGGAGCAACCCTGAACTTCAAGGATGCCGCATGGCTGGGATATCGGGGTCGCTGGGGCAACCACCAGCGGGGCGATTTCGCCGGGGAGATAGCGAGGCTCGAGTCGGGCCCCGAGGGACCGTTCCGGCCGGGCGAATATGCGCCCCCGCTTCCGCTGACCTGAGTCCCGCTCCCGCCAGCCCGTGCCGATACAGCGGTTCGTCACGGGTCACTCGTATGGCTCGCGCCGACTAAAGGCAGCCCTGAGCGCGAGCCACCTGGCGAAGTCGCCCCCTTGGGCTCAGGCCGCCGAGCGCGCGGGACTCGCCCGCCACAAAGCACGGATGGCGACGATGACAAAAATCGCTCCGCCCAGAATGGTGAAGATCGAAGCAATTCCGTGCACCGCCATTCCGGCGGCGGCGCCAGCGTCGAGCGATCCGGCGCCGGCCGGGGTTTTGCGCAATGCCCCGTAGCCCCCGGCGATGAACATGGCGATCGAGGCGACGAACTGACCGCCGCCGTAGAGGCCGAGAAGAAGGCGAGTCAGGCGTGGCGGCGCTGCCGGCTTACCCAGTTCCTTAAGACCGAAGGTGAGCAGCATTCCGGCGCTCGACACGCTGACCGCGGTGATGACGGCGTGGTAGTGCGCCGGGGTCCGGGTGTCCGAGCGGTCGATGAGGAAGCCCATGACGCCGCCGAGCGCGAACAAGGCGAGCGAAGTCGCGAGCGCGAAAAAGGCCGGATCGCGCCATGGCCACGGGGCCTGCAAACGGCGGGCGCGGACGACGAGAGAGGCCGCGAAGAGGAGCGTCGGCGCGGCGATGCCGAATTGCAGAAACCGGAAAGCTTCACGCTGATGGTCGGAGAAGGGAGCGAAAGCCGCGTAGAACGCCGGCGCCGCGATCGCGATGAGCGCGATGAGGACGACCGAGGCGAGAAACGCGCGGCTGTCGACCGCCTTTTCGCCGAGGCTCATGCGCGCCAGGATCCACCAGTTCGTCACCATCAGCGTCGCGTAGACAAATTGCAGCACATGTCCGCCGCCCCAGAATAATTCGTCGCGCGACGCCAGCTCGCCTCTGTCAGCGAGCAGCGTTCCGGCGACCCCGAAACAGATCAGCGCAAGAACGTAGACGAAACCGCCAAGCGCCATCGCGACCGAGAGCGGCGAAGCCGACGCGAGCCGGCCCGGCAGGTTGATCAGAAGGCGAACGACCGGCGCCAGCACCCCCAGGGCGAGCGCCAAAAGCCCTAGGTCGTAGGCGGGATGACGAATGATCGGAATGTAGTTGGTGAGCACCGGCTGGGTGGCGTCGAGAAAGGCCGGCGCGAACAGGCAGGGAAACGCCAGGAGAACCGCGCCCTGCCCGATCCGCCCGAGGGGCGCGGCGCGCACGCCGTCGCCGGCCAGCTTCAGCGTCGCGACGCTGACGAGGAAGGCGAATATGCCTTGCAGCCAGATGACCAGCGAGAAAATGACGTGGATGACGAGGCCCTTGTAGAAGAAGTCGATCGGCCAGAACGGCGTCTTCTCCATGCCGGGAATGCGCGAGAGCGCGAGCAGGAGCGCGAACACGCCGGCAACCGCGAGCGCTCCCACCGCCAGCCAGGCCCATCCGTTAAGTTCGCGCTGAACGGCGCCCCGCGCGCCGGCGCGGAAACGCGCGCGATCGAGAGAGGGAAGCGTCGTTTGCGCGGCTTGCGTCATTGCAACTTCGAAACGGTCAACTGGCGTTCATCGGATAGAGATGGACCGCCATCACATACACAACGAGGCCGGAAACCGCGACAAAGAGCCACAGCGGCAGGGCGATCCGGGCGAAACGCTTATGCGTAGCGAACCGCTGCCGGAGCGCGTTGTAGAAAGTCACCGGCACAAGCACCGCAACGACGAAGGCCATCGCCACATGGACGGCGAGAAGCGTGAAGTAGATTGGCCGGATCGGGCCATAGCCGCCGAATTTCGCCAGACCCGAGAAGGCGTGATAGACGAGATAGACCACGAGAAACGCGACGCCGAGGCCGATCGCGACAAACATCGTGCGCCGGTGCCCCTCGCGATCGCGGGCGCGGATGAGGCTATAGGCGCGCAAGAGAACGACGATGGTCGCCGCATTGATGATTGCGAGCACATGCGGCAGTTCGCGAATGACGTTCATGTCAGGGGCAACCGTAGGTCAGATCTTCAGCATGAAGCTGACATAGACCGCCAGCGCCACAGCCACGAGGACGATCAGCACGATCCAGTTGCGTCGCTTAATTTTTGGGTCAAGCTCTGGCATGTTAACTTCGTTGGGCGGCCCGATATCCGGCTTCGCACTTAGGCGACCGCCGCATCTGAGCCGCAAGGGTTAAACGCGCCCCCGCAGAATGGCCTCGGCGAGCATCGCCGCGAACAGGACGAACAAGTAGAGAATCGAGAAGCCGAATAGGGCCATTGCCGCCTTGCGCCGCGCGGATTCCTCGCCTTCCCGCAAGCGATAGAGGGCGAGCGCGCGCCAAAGGAACCCCGCGTTCGCGGCGATTGCGACCGCCCCGTAGAGGAAACCCACTCCAGGTATCAGCAGCGGTCCAAGGGAGGCCGGAACGAGCAGAACTGAATAGGCCACGATCTGCCGACAGGTCTTAACGGGACCCACGACATTGGGCAACATCGGCACCCCGACCCGCTCGTAGTCGCCGCTGCGGCAGAGCGCCAGCGCCCAGAAATGCGGCGGCGTCCACAGGAAAGTGATGAGGAACATAGCGATCGGGCCGGCCGAGACGCTGTTTGTCGCTGCGGCCCAGCCGATGACCGGCGGCAGCGCGCCGGCGGCGCCGCCGATGACGATGTTGAGCGGCGTCGAGCGCTTGAGAACCATAGTATAGAGCGGAACGTAGATGGCGATAGTCAGCGCCAGCAGCGCCGCCGCCAGCACGTTCACCTGGATCGCGAGGCCCACCACCGACACAACGGCAAGCAGAATGCCGATCGCCAGCGCCTCGATCGGAGGCACGACCCCGCGCGGAATCGGCCGCATCGCGGTGCGCGCCATATTGGCGTCGATGTCGGCGTCCCACCACATGTTGAGCGCGCCGCAAGCGCCTGCGCCCGCCGCCATCGCCGACAGCGTCGCAATGAGCTTCATCCAGTCGATCGGGGCCGGCGCAAGGGCAAAACCGACCGCGCCGGTGAAGACGACGAGCGACATGACCCGTGGCTTGAGCAGGACAAGATGGTCGACGACCCCATCCCACGGCCGGGCAACCGCCTCGCTACCCCCGGCGGCGGCCCTGCGCGCCACCAATGTCGATCGACCCGTCACCTTGCTCCGCCTGAATAACGCGCCGCGTTGTGGGCGCCTCCAACGCCTTCGCGGCCAACACCCGCGGGCGGGAACCTCTACCATAAAAGCAGCGCCCGTCGACCGCAAAAAGCGCCGCAGCGTCAGCCCGCCGCGTTCACTTCGCTAAGCGCGGCCGCGCCGGATTCGAACTGGAGCCGCGCCAGGCGGGCATAGACGCCGTTGCGCGCTACGAGCGAGGCGTGATCGCCCTCCTCGACGATGCGGCCCGCCTCCATCACCAGAATGCGGTCCGCCTTCAGCACTGTGGCAAGCCGATGCGCGATCACCAGCGTCGTGCGCCCGGTCATCACGTCGTCGAGCGCGCCTTGCACCAGCGCCTCATTCTCCGCGTCCAGCGCCGACGTCGCCTCGTCAAGCAGCAGGATCGGCGCATCCTTGAGAATGGCCCGCGCGATCGCGAGGCGCTGCCTCTGCCCGCCGGACAGCGTCACGCCGCGCTCGCCGAGCTGGGTCCCGTAACCCATGACGAGCCCACGGATAAACCCGTCCGCCGCCGCGCGCCGCGCAGCCGCCTCGATCGCGGACTCGCTGACGTCAGCGCGGCCATAGGCGATATTCTCGGCGACCGTCGCGCCGAAGATCGCGGCCTCCTGCGGCACCGGAGCAATGCGCTTGCGCAGATCCTCGGGATCGACCGTCTTCACGTCGACCCCGTCGACAAGGACCTGCCCGTCTTCGACGTCGTAAAAGCGCATGATGAGCTGGAATAGGGTCGACTTGCCGGCCCCGGAGACGCCGACGATGGCGACCCGTTCGCCCGGCGCGATCGAAAAGCTCAAGTCGTCCAGAACACGAATATCGGGCGCGCTCGCATAAGCGAAAGCGACGCGCCTGAACTCGATCGCGCCGAACGGCGGCGAAGGCATGCGCGCAGGCCGGGCTGGCGCGACGATGCGTGGGCGGACCGCCAGCAGTTCCGCGATCCGCCCGGCCGAGCCCGCCGCGGCCGAGACTTCGTTCCACACTTGCGACAATTCTCCGAGCGAGGTCGCGGCGAGCACGGCGAACAGCACGAACTGCGACAGAAGTCCCCCGCTCATGCGACCCGCCAGGACGTCGCGCGCGCCAAGCCACAGCACGAAGACCACGCTGCAGAAGGCGAGCGACACAGCAACCGCAATGAGGAGCGAACGGGTGGCCGCTGCGTCGCGCGCCGCGCCATAGGCGCTTTCGACTTCGTCGGCGAAACGCGCCTGACTGGCGTTCTCGGCTCCGAAGGCCTGCATGGTTCGCGTGGCGCCAAGGCTCTCCGAAGCGAACGCCGTCGCTTCGGCCAGGGTGTCCTGGGCGCGCCGCGACCGGTTGCGCACCACGCGGCCCGAAGCGATGAGCGGCGCGGCGATGACCGGGATCGCGACCAGCACCAACGCTGACAGTTTCGGGCTAGTATAGACCATCAGCGCGGTCGCGCCCACGAACATGAACAGGTTCCGAAGCGCGGTCGATGCCGAAGAACCGAACGCCGCCTTGATCTGCGTCGTATCGGCGGTGAGGCGCGATACGAGTTCGCCCGTCCGCGCGCCGTCATAGAACGACGCGTCGAGGCGCGACAAATGCGCGAACACGTCTCGTCTCAAATCGGCAACCACGCGCTCGCCAAGCGTAGTCACCAGATAGTAGCGGGTCGCGGCCGAGAGCGCGATGACCACGACAAGGGCCCCCATGGCCATGAAATAGACGTTGATCGTCCCGCCGCTATCTTTCGAAAAGCCGAAGTCGATCATCGAGCGCAGAGCGAATGGCACCGCGAGGGTCGCCGCGGAGGACATCGCCAGGGCCGCCAGCGCGGCGGCCGCCCGGCCAAGATAGCGCCGTCCGTAGCGAACGAGCGGAAGCAGCGCCGCCAAAGACGTCGCGCGTTTTGCCGGGTCGGTCGTCATCCGCTCATCCATAGACGCTTCGCGCGCTCAGGCAGCCCCAGGATCTGGCTCGAAGCGGGCAGATCTGCTCCCGCCGTCCCAGACGGGCCTTCCCTAATGACAAATGTGGGCGAGTTGAAGGGAGCGCGCCTCGCCCGTTCGGTCGCCTGGAGCGCGCCGCCCGAGTCCTTTAGACCGCCCGTCGGCGCTGGGTTTCAGGGGGTCCATTTGACGAGCGACACCTCGTCGGCGAGCCACTGGCTTTCGGCCGGCTTCAATCCTGCGTCCCGGAGAACCTCGTCGGGCGACTGACCGAACCGTCCCTGGCAGAAGACCGGCACGCCGCCGGGCAGGCGCACCTGCTCAGCGCGAGCGAGGTAGAAGATATCGTAGCCGATCTTCAGAAAGAGGCTGAAAACCTCGGTCCCTCCCGCGATCGCCAGCGCGCCCGCTCCGCAGTCGACCGTTGCGCATGCCTCTTCGAGCGTCGCGCCGGCTGGGTTCCAAAGCCAGGTGTTTGGACGATCCGGGTCAGGCGCGAGGTCGGGCACGCGCCGCGTAAGGATGAGGCGCCGGCGCGTGTGCGAGTCGGTCTGGCCCTCGTGCGACAGGCGCCCGTGCGCGACCATCGCCGCGCGATCGAGCGCCTCGAGAAAAAAGCGCTGGTCGGCTTCGAACTTAAGCGAGTCAGGCATAAATCCGGTAGCGTCCGCGATCATCCCGTCGGCTGACGCAATCGCATAGCCCTCAATCCGAAGAGGTCCCCGCATCCTACGACTGCTCCGCTCGCTCGAAACGCGCCCAACGGTTTCGAGCCGAGCGCATGCATCGTTCCAATATTGCTGGGAGATGCAAAACCAATGCCGAATAGGGATTGCCCGGGTCGAGAGTCAAGAGGACCGCGCCAGCGAACGGCCAAGGCGTTCGCGGAGCCGCTCAGCAATTCCGTTCCCTTGACCGGCGAAATCATGCCATAGCGGCAACCTGCAACCACGATCGCCATTACGCGAGAACGAGGCTTCGCAACCATGAACGGCCGCAGGCTTCTTCCCGGGAAGCCTATCCCTTTGTCGGACATTCCCGATTATTCTATCGAGCGCGACACGCTCGACGAGGTCTTCGCCGACCGCTTCCGCCTGCGCCTCAAGCGCATCGCGGAGCTTGTCAAACAGTCCGGCGAACGCCTGGAGGGGAACATTTTTTACCCCGACCTCGAGGACCGCTTTGTCGGGCAGCCTCCAGACGCTGGGCTCGCTCCGGCGCGGCGCAATGCTTGGCGCGCCGTGCGGTTCAAGGAGCGCCTGCTCGAAGTCGGCGTCAACGCGGGCCATAGCGCGCTGCTCGCGCTATCGTCGAGCCCGCGGCTCGAATATTACGGCGTCGACAACATGGCGCACGCCTATACCGCGGAATGCGTCGATTTCCTCAAAGGGGAGTTCCCGGGGCGCGTGCACCTGTTTACCGGCGATTCACGCGAAGTCCTGCCCTGGCTCGTCAGCCGGCGCGCCGAGCTTGCGTTCGACATCTTTCATGTCGACGGCGGCCACACCGACGCAGTCGCCCGCTCCGACATGGCCAATTGCATCCGCATCGCCGCCGACCAGCGCGGCCGGCATGTGCTGCTGGACGATGTGCATGCGAGCTGGATCTTCGATGTCTATTGCGAATTCGTGTCGCGAGGCGATTTGACGACCGAGACGTTCTACGGCGACTGGGAGGAGGCCGGCCGCAACGTGCTGGCCAGGATCGAGTGAGCCAGACCGGCGGCTTAGAATTCGCCTCCTTCTGGCAAGGGGCCCTCAATCCGTTCGCCTACGGTTGCCTCGCCTCGTTCCCGCAAGCCGGCGCAAGTTTGTGCGTCTTCAGCTACCATCATCGCCTCGAACTGCCTCCCGGGGTGCGGCTTGCGGACGCGAGAACGATCTGCCCGGACGAATCGCTGACCCGCCGGTTCATCGCCAACGGCAAGCCTTCGATCGCGACCTTCGCCGACATGTTTCGTTACCGGATGATCCAGGAAACGGGCTTCTGCTGGGTCGACACTGACATACTCTGCCTGCGCAAGCCCGCCTTCGACAATGACGGCCTCATATTCTGCCGCCAGGCCGACGCCGTCGGAACGAGCCTCGTCAACAATGCGGTGTTGAGCCTCCCGGCGGCGCACCCGGCGCTGGCTGAACTGGTCGCGACCGCCGAGGCCGCGATCGATGTCGACCAGAGATGGGGCGCAATCGGCCCATTCCTGTTGACGCCGGTCCTGGCTAGGCATGGCCTCACCCCACATGCGCTCGATTCGCATGTCTGCTATCCGATCGAGCCGGAACAGTTCTGGAAGCTTTTCCTGCCCGGCTATCACGATTGGGTCGCCGGCGCGGCGCGCAGCGCGACCCTCGTGCACCTATGGAGCGAGGCGATCGTGTGGAGCGGCTATGATTTCTGGTCCTGCCCGCCCGCCGGCTCCTACCTGCATGAGGCGTTCGCGCACGCCGGCGCGCTTCAACGCTTCCGGCGCATCGCCGCTGAGGACGAGGTTCTTCGCCTGATGGCGAAGCCGATCGCCGAATCCCAGCGCGCCGCACGCCGAGGCGCGATCGCGTCCGATTGACCGGCGCGCTCGCGCCTACCCGGCTGGGGCGGGCTCGCGGGCCACCTGCGGGGGAACGAGCGTCCTCGACCCTTTCCGCCGCTTGTGACGGTGGCGCTTCGGCGCGACAAGGAATTTCACCTTCACCGGCTCCTTCACGAACGCGCGCGCCTTTTCCTCGATCATTCGGTCGGCGATCGTCACCCGCGTCCGCAGGTGCTTGAGCTCGAGCAGCGACTGGATGAGAAAGGTCTCGACAATCCGGCCGCTGACCTGAATATCCTCGAAAACGCCCCACGCATATGCGCCGTCGCGTTTCCGCTCAAGACCGATTTCATGCACGAGCGTGAGGAAAGGTTTGATGTCCTTCGGGTCGATCCTATATTCGACCGTCAAGAGGATCGGCCCTTCGTCGTCCTCCACCGGATGCACGAACACGGGCGTGCGCCAGTGCATGGACGGCGTAAGGTCGAGCGCGGCGGCGGTTTGCAATCTCCACCGCGCGGTGAGAGCCATCCCGACCGCCGCGCCCGCCGCGGCGAGGTAAAGCGCCGTCGGAACCCCTTCGACGCTGGCCACCTTGCCCCAGAGCGCGCTGCCGAGGGTCATCGCGCCGAAATACGCTGTCAGGAAAATCGCAAGACCCCGGCCCCTCACCCATTCCGGCAGCGCCACCTGCGCCGACACGAACAGCGTCGTCATCATCGTGATCCATGACGCGCCCGCGATCAGGCTCGCGGCGCCGGCGATAAAGGGTTCACGCGCCTCGCCGTACAGCACGAGAGCGAGAATTGTGCCAAGGGTGCCGACCGTCGCCAGACGGTCGGGACCAAGGAGCGACTTGAGACTGTTGAGCGCAAAAGAGCCGAGGATCGACCCCACGCCAATCATGCCGAGGAGAACCCCGTAAACTTCGGGCCCATTATGTATTTGCGTGCGCGCGACCAGCGGCAGCAGCGCCCAATAGGCGCTGGCGAAGAGGAAAAAGGCGAGGGCGCGGATGATCGTCGAATCAATGTCGCGATTGTTTCTGGCGTAGCGCAGGCCGGTGCGCAGCGCGCTGACAAGGCGCTCAGCAGGCAGGGACTCTCTTGCCCGGCGCGGGACCCGCCACCAGATGAGCGCTGCGAGGACGGCGACGTTGCCCACGCAAAAGCACCAGAACGGCGCCGCGATGCTGATGGTCGCGATCGCCAATCCGCCAAGGGCCGGGCCGATCGCGCGGCTCACGTTGTAGCTCGCGTTGTTGATCGCGATCGCGCCGTCCAGATCGTGCTTGGGCACCAGCATGGGCGTGATGACGAGCCACGCGGGCGCGGCGAGCGCTCCGCTTCCGCCGAGACAAAAGGCGGTCGCAAGCAGCACAGCCGGGGTCGCCCAATGCATTGTGACCAAGGCCGCGAAGACGATCGATATCGCGGTCACGGCGAGTTGCGCGCCGATCAGCAGCCTGCGCGCGTCGAGGATGTCGGCCAGCGCGCCGGCGGGCAGAGTCAGGAGAAACATCGGCAGCGTGGTCGCGACCTGAACCGCGGAGACCATCATCGGGTCGGGATTAAGACTGGTCATCAGCCAGTTCGACGACATGTCGAACATGGCGAAGCCGACGTTCGACGCCGAACTCGCGACCAACATGACGGTGAACGCCAAACTGCTGAAAACGCCCCAACGCAAGTCCCCGCCTGCGGGCGCGTCCGAATTGATGCTGGACTCGCTGGACAAAAAGGCCTCGTGGAAGAACAAAAGCCGGAAGGCCAATGCTCGCCGGAATCCTAGGTCAAATGGCGAACATCGGTTGACGTTTCAAGGCGCCTCGGCGCTTTGGCTCAGCCGCCTGAAGACGGCATGAACTTGGGGCCCCGCCGCTGATTATTTCGATTCGGCCTCGGCGCCCGTCGAATTCCGACGGCTGATGGCTATATTCCCGCCTTGAATCGCGCTCTGCTCTGGCGCGGCGTTTTGATAGTTTGAATCGGTGGGCGGATGCAACCCCGCTCGCCCATGGAGAGCCTGTTGGCGACCATTTCCACGCTTCTGGCCTGCATGCGCACGGATCAGTCCAATGCCGAGCTTTTGGCCGTCGTGGCCGACCTCGCGCAGCGTTTTTCGGCCGCGGTCATTGGCGTCGCCGGAAGGCAGCTTTCGTTGCACTCCTCGATCATGGCCATTGGCCCCGGAGAGCCGGGCGGCCGCGAGTTCGAAAAATTTCGGGAGCGGGCGGCAGCCGCCGAAGCGGAATTCCGGTTGGCCTTGTCCGGGGTGGACAATCTTCAGTGGCGCTCGCAAGTAACCGCCGGACCGGCCTCCCAACTTGCCGCCAACGAGGCGCGCGCGGCCGACCTGATCGTCGCCGCGCTTGAGCCCGGCGAGCGGATGTTCTCGCCTTCGCCCGAAATCGACGTCGCCGATCTGCTCATGCGTGCCGGGCGCCCTGTTCTTGCGGCGCCGCCCGGCGCGACGGGGCTTAAATTGACGCAGGCCCTCGTTTGCTGGAAAGATTCGCGCGAGGCGCGACGAGCGGTCGCGGACGCCCTCCCGATCCTGAAAGCCTGCAACAACGTTGATGTCGTCGAGCTCGCCCCAGAGCATGAAATCGAATTGGCGCAACGCCATGTCGCTGACGTCGGCGACTGGCTTCATCGCCACAGCGTCGAGGCGACTTGCGTCGCAACGCCGCTCAGCGGGGCGGAGTCGGCGCATCTCTCCAGGATCGCCGCGGACGTCAAGGCCGACCTGGTGGTCGCGGGCGCGTTCGGCCACAGCCGTTTGCGCGAATGGGCGTTCGGCGGAGTGACCCGCGATCTGCTTGTCAGGGCCGAGCGCTGCATGCTCATCTCACACTAGGCGCACGGGGGTCCGGCGAGGAAGCAGTGAAGATACAGTTCCGTTCCACGCAACAGCCCCAGGGCGGAGCGGCGCCGATGCTCGGCGCTTTCGCCCATCCGGCCTTCCTGGTCGTCTGGATGGCGAGCACTTGCGGGTTGATCGGCATCGCGATGTATGACACCGCGGCCGGCTGGCTGATGACCACGTTCGGCCTGGACCCCTTTGAGGTCGCGCTCTTGCACGCGGCGACGACGCTGCCGATTTTCCTGTTCACCCTTCCAGCGGGCGCGATCGCCGACATCATCGATCCACGGCGGATGATCATCGCTGTCTCCTACGTCATCGCCGCGCTGATGACGGCTTTCGCCGCCGTGGTGGCGCTCGATTACGCATCGCCGCTCGTATTGCTGCTCACCACATTCGTCCTCAGCGCGGCCTGGTCCCTCAATATCCCGGCTTGGCTGTCGATCTTGCCGCTCCTCGTGCCCAAGCCGCTGGTTCCAGGCGCCATCGCTGCCCACAGCGTCGGCTACAACCTCAGCCGCACGGTGGGTCCGACGCTCGGCGGCTTCGTCATCGCCGCGCTCGGGGTGGCCGCGCCATTGTGGTTTTTCGTCGGGGCCAATCTGGCGGTGATCGCGGCGCTCACCTGGTGGCGCGCGCCCGCGAGCCGAGCCGCATCGCTGCCCGCCGAAAGATTGAGCAGCGCGCTGCGCACCGGGCTTCGGCACGCGGCCAACAACCGCCTGCTCTGGGCGACGCTCGCGCGGACCATAGCCATCTATCCGTTCACTGCGGCCTACTGGGGTCTTTTGCCTTTGATCGCCCGGCGAACCGGCCAGGGCGCCGAGCACTACGGCCTCCTGTTGAGCGCGATCAGCGCTGGAGCGATTCTCGGATCCCTCGGACATGAGAAGTTGCGCCGTCGCTTCGGCCCTGACCGGCTGATCGCCGCCGGAACGATCGTGACGGCCGTCGCGCTTGTCATGTTCGCCTCTGCGGATGACCTGGTCATCGCCCTCGGAGCCGCGGTTGTCGCCGGCGTCGCGTGGGTCAACAATCTGACCTGCCTCTACACGTCCGCCCAGAATGTCTTGCCCGATTGGGTGCGCGGGCGCGGCCTCGCGGTGTTCCTGACCGTCATCTATGGGACAATGACCCTGTGCAGCGCGGCGTGGGGCGAGATCGCGGCGAAAACCGGACTGCCGACCGCTCTTCTCATCGCCGCTGGAGGCGCGCTTGCGGCGCTTCCCCTGACCTGGCGATGGAGGCTCCAGCAGGGCGCGTCGCTCGACCTTTCGCCGTCCCAGCATTGGAGCATGCCGCAGACCTACGCGGAGATCGACAACAATCGCGGGCCCGTCCTGGTGAAGATCGCATATCGGATCGACCCCAAGGACCGCGCCGCGTTTCTGCGCGCCTTGGACGAACTGGGGTTCGAGCGTCGCCGCGACGGCGCGTTCGCCTGGGGCGTCTTCGAAGACGCCGGCGACGAAGGGCGCTATGAGGAAGCCTATCTCATCGACTCATGGCTCGAGCTCATGCACTTGCGCGAGCGGGTCACCAACGCCGATCGGGTGCTCGAGGACCAGATCCGGGAGATGTTGATCGAGCCGCCGCGGATCGAATTTCTCATAGCCGCCGAACGCGGAGGCGAGCTTCTGAATCGGGCCGCCGCGCCGGCCGGAGCGTAGAGCTTGCGAATCCTTGTCGTGTTCGCCCATCCGTTGGAAACGAGCTTCGTTTCCGCTTTGCACGGCCGCGTCCTCGAGATCCTGCGGGGGCGCGGGCATATCGTCGACGATCTCGACCTCTATGGGGAAAAGTTCGATCCCGTCATGTCGCGGGATGGGCTCCTCCACTATGTCGACACGAACGCCAACACGTGCGAGGTCGAAGGATATGTTCAGCGCCTTCGAGCGGCGGAGGCGCTCGCGCTTGTATTTCCCGTCTGGTTCGACGGCCTGCCCGCGATCATGCAGGGGTATTTCCAGCGCGTGTTTCTGCCGGGCGTCGCGGTCCGAATCGACGAGGGCGGACTCTTCCATCCCAACCTTCAGCACATCAAGCGCATGGCTGCAGTCTGCGCCTATGGCGAAGGCCGGCGCGATGTCGTGGCAAAGGGCGACCCTGCGCTCCGGTTCGTGCGCGACAACATTGGCGCGCTGATCGATCCGAAGGGCCGCTTCGAATATCTCGCCCTCTATGACATGAATTTCACCGCCGCGGCGCGCCGCGCCACGTTTCTCAAGCGCGTGACCCGCGCCTTCCAAGCCTGGTGAGCCGGATCAAAAGCCGTATTTGAAGCCGGCGAATGGGCCGTACATCCACGACTGATATCGGTAGTCGTGCAGCGGTCCGCTGATGTCGCGAAAGTATGTGTAGAGGACACGATAGCCCAGCGTCGTCGAGATCGACGGCGTCCAGTTGTAGCCGATCGAGCCCAGGACCTGCCCGGTCGCGCTGTTGTCGAGGCCGCCCAGATCGGTCAGGAAGTTGACGAACCATTTGTCGTTGACGGCGTAGTGGGCCACAACGCCCGCAACCGGATCGGCCCAGTTCTTCGTAATGGCGAAGTTCGGCTCGAAGCCGGTGACAGGAAACGACAGATCGAGCGCGGAACGGCTATAGAAATACCGAGCCCCGAGCGTGCCGTAGAGCGCGAGGTTCGGCGGCCCGATCGGAATTCGCACCCCTCCGAAGGCGGTGACGATCGCCTGGGTCAGCGTGAGATTTGCGTGGTCCCCGAATAGCGCGCTCGTCGGATCTTTGAAATTGGTTCCAAATCCGATTCGCGACAAAATTACGTCGACGCCGGCAATGTAATTGTCGTTGCGGGCGACGAACGAGGTCATCAGCCCACCCTGGAAATGTTGGAGAAGCTTGGCGAAATTGATGAAGAAAGGCGAGGTGGGAAACGGCCCCACGCCGCTTTGGCCGGCAAGGTCGGTGCCCCAGCCGTAGCCGGTGATCTCGTAACGCCAGGCGGACGGAAGCGCGGGGGCGACGATCTCCTCGGGAGCCGGCTTCGTCGTCGGCAGGTCCGCCGCGGCGGCGGGCGCGCCACAGAGTCCGAGGAGGACGACCAGCGCCGCCGCATATGTCCGCATGTGTCGCCCCATCCCCGCGACCGGCCGCCAGTACAGGTCGCCCTTTTATCGCTTGTTTCGCGCAAGCGCCTTCGATTCGACTACCATCACTGGCATAGAAGGGAACGGCGCGAGCGACAAGAGCGCGCCGGCGCGGCGGCGCGGAGGCTGTAGCTACGATGATCGGAAGGGGCCGCGGCTACGCGCGTCAGGTGGGGAAACGCTCGCGAAGCGTCGCTATGTCAAAGGGCGGCGACGATCGGCTTGCGCCCCAAAGGCTCCATCTTTCGGACGTCCTCCCGACGCACCGCACGAAAGGGCTCGATCCCGAGATTCCGTCAGATCGGCTCGCCGATCTTCGCGCTCTCGCCGTTGCCCACCTGAACCAGCATCGACAAGATGAAACTGGGCGCCAGGAACCGCGCGCAGGTCTCGCCGTCGGATACCAGGGCGATCATCGCCTTGCCGTCCGCGCTCGCCACAATCGCGCTGTCGCCCGGAGGAAGCTCCCGCGACACCGGAGGAATCGCGATATAGAGCGCTCGCACGAACTGGAACTGCGCCGGCGTAAGCTTGGTTAGGCGCGACACCGACGCGATGTCGGAGATCGGCACGCATTCCGGGCCGTTCGGCTTGAGCCACCGGCCGAAAACGCCGGCCTGCTCAGGGTCCTGCCGGGCGCCGAAGCCTTCAGATCGCACCGCCGGGCCGCGCGCGTCCTGCGCCCGCATGCCGAAATTGCCGAAACCAGCAAGACCCGCGGCCAACAGGGCCGCCGTGAACAAAAGTCCCTGCATGACGCCCTCCTCTCGCGCGCGACCGCGACTCGCGAAAATCGGGATCGCACCGGCGAACGGGAACGCGCGGATGGGGCTTTCGTTCCTTCTCAATGCGAGACAGGCGAGCGCCCGAGGAGGTCGACCTAAGACCTCGAAAAGCTGCGCAAAAGCGCGTCGTGACGATGGGCAGAATCACATCGCAGCGAAACAAGGGCGCCGCCCACCTGGAGCGGCGCCCCCGCAAAGACCCTGAGGGTTACAGACCGCAGAGGGCGGTGTACCTGCCGTTGAAGTCCTGAACCACTCCGCACGGGGCGCCGCCGCCCGGCGCTGCAGCGACTTGACCGGTCCCTGGAGCCGTCAGAGCGTCAAGCGGTCCGAGGAGCCCACCATAGCCATACGTCTGAGCGTCAACCCTGCTCGTATAGACGGTCGGGGTGTGCAAGTCGCCCGGGTTGCCCGCCACTTGCGCAAAGGCTGGAGTGACGAGAACGGCAACGCAGGTCGTTCCCGCCAATAAAAGTCCTGCAAGCGCATGTTTCATCTCATAACCTCCTGTGGCTGGCCACACGATCGATCAAAAGCTCGAGGGTGGCTCCAGCACACGGTCGAAAGAACTCGGGCCTCTCAGTCGAGCCCGGCCGACCGGTCGCCTAGATGCTGAATGATTCCTGTCTGACGCAATATTCGGGCGACAGCGGTTCAGCTTAAAGGCGAACTAAAGGCAAGTCTTCACATATTGGTGATCTTCCTCACGAACACGTGAAGGCTGTTTTCTTAGTTCTCCCCATACGTAAATTATATTTGAGTCCGCAAATTGTTATACTTCAAACGCGCATCTCCAATTGCGCCGCTGTTTGGCGGAGTGGGACGAGGCGCGGCCGCCCTCAGCGGTCTACCGGGATCAGTTTGCCAACGAACGCCGGCGGCCCGGACGGCTGCCCGGTCGGCGAGCCGCCCGGGGGCTCGACCGTCACGGCGTAGGTCGCACTCGCGACCACCCCGGTTTCGTAGGCGGACAAGTTCGCGGCGTGGGCCCCCTCGCCAATCACGCCAAGCGAACGCGGCGCGCCGAGCTTCGCGTCGATGATCCAGAGCTCATAAGACTTGCCGGGGGGAGCTCGCGCCGCGACCGGACGAACCGTGAGCTCTTGCTTATCGAGATTGACCGTCACCTCGAAGGCCGGCGAAGCCGCGTCCTTCTGCAGGATCGCCACATATTCGCGCGGCGTGGATCGCCGAGTCGTTTCGCGTGCGACGAACCCGGTCGCAAGCACGGCGGCGACGACGGACGCCGCGATCGCCACCGTCCGCCAGAGCCTGACCTTGCGTTCAAGCGCGACAACCGCCGCGTTCATCGGCGCTTCGGGCGACGTAGCTCGGATGCGCGCCTGGATTGCGGGGAGAAGGTCGCCCGGAGGCTCGATCTCCGGCGCGGCCTCGAGGAGCGGAGCCAACCGCTCCTCCCAGGCCCGGATCGCCTCATCGAGTTCGGGCTCGCGCAACCGCCGCGCCGCCAGCGTCGCCCGCTCGCTCGCGTCGAGCGTGCCGAGCGCATATTCGGCCGCCGCGGAGTCGTCGTCGGGTGTGATCGTCATGACTCGAGGCAGTCCCGAAGCTGCGTGAGGCTGCGTCGGAGCCAGGTCTTGATCGTTGGGACCGGGCGTCCGAAGCGCTTGGCGAGCGCCTCGCGGCTCAAGCCTCGGTAATAGGCGAGCAAGACGACCTCGCGCTTCTCTTCGTCCAATCCCTTAAGGCAGTTGATGAGCCCGGCAAGGCCCTCGGAACGTTCGCGCGCGCCAAGAGGATCGACCTCCTCCGCGGCCGGTTCGAACCCCTCTGCCTGATCCTCGAGCGAAGCAGGGCGCACCCGTCGAACTTCGTCCAGCGCCCGGTTGCGGGCGATGGTCGCCATCCACGCGAGCGGCGATCCTTTGACGGGGTCGAAGTCGCCAGCCCTTTCCCAGATGCGCACATAGGCCTCCTGAAGCACGTCGGCGGCCGCGTCGCCTCGGGTCAGGATACGGGCGACAATTCCATAGAGTTTCGCGCTTGTCTGCTTATAGAGCGCCGCAAAGGCCGCCGTGTCGCGCGCGGCGATGCGGCTCAAAAGGCGCGTGAGATCGTCTGCCCCTGCCGCCGTCATTCCGGCATCCTAAGATAGCGGATGGCGCCGGGGCAAACCGACGCAAAAAGCGAGCGGACGCTAATGGCGCCCGCCCGCCGCCACCCCCATGAGCCGTAGGAGGAGGGTTCAGCTCGGGAGTAGAACCTTGTTGATCACCTGAATGACCCCGTTCGATTGCATAACGTTGGGGATCGTGACTTCGGCCTTGTCGCCCTTGGCGTCGATAACCCAGAGATGGCCGGCGCCGCGCGCAAAGGTCAGGTCTTCGCCCTGGACGGTTTTCATCATGGCCTTTCCGCCGCCTTGCTTGATTTTGGCGTCAATGTCAGCCTCGGTTAGGCGTCCCGGAACGACGTGATAGGTCAGGATTGTCGTCAGCATCTGCTTGTTTTCGGGCTTCAACAGGGTGTTCACCGTGCCCGCCGGCAGACGGGCGAAGGCCTCATTGGTCGGCGCAAACACGGTGAAAGGCCCGGCGCCTTCCAGCGTATCCACCAGGCCCGCGGCCTTGACCGCCGCGACGAGCGTGGTGTGATCTTTCGAGTTAACGGCGTTTTCGATAATGTTCTTCGATGGATACATCGGTGCGCCGCCGACCATCTTGGTCATCTCCGCTAACGCGGGCATGACGAAAGAGGGCGCAGCGAGACCGATTCCGGCGGCGAGCGCGGCGGCGCAATACAAAAGCTTGGCGTTCATGTTCGTCTCCATTCATTGTTCGAACCGATCGCTAGTCGCGCGCCTTGACCGGCATGAATGGGTTACGGAAGGATCCCCGCGAGGTTTCAGGGCGGGACGCAAAAAGGCGCCAAACAAAAATCACGATTTGCGCGCGAAACGCCGGGCCGAGCGGGAGCGTATTGGCTTTTAGCTGCCCATGGAGACCTTACGTTGACGTCCATTTCTTCCGCCCTGCCCGCGCGCGCCGCCCCCGAGGGCCGGCTCATCGCGAGACATTCCGCGCTGGTGCGCGTCTGCCATTGGGTCAATGCGATCGCATTCGTCGTGTTGCTCATGAGCGGCATGCAGATCTTCAACGCCGATCCCCAGCTAACCTGGGGGCAGACGACCAATTTCACCCGGCCGTTCTTCTCTTTCTCGGCCCACGAGGACAGTGACGGCAATCCGACCGCAGGCGTAACCACCATCTTCGGACACGCGTTCAACACGACCGGCGTTTTCGGCGCCTCGCGCGGCGACGACGGGGACCTCGAGGAGCGCGGTTTTCCCTCGTGGGCGACGCTGCCCTCGTACCAGGATCTGGCGATGGGCCGACGCTGGCATTTCTTCTTCGCCTGGATTCTGGTCTTGAACGGGCTTGTCTATTTCGCCAACCTCCTGCTTCGCCGCCACATCCGCGAACTCTGGCCGAGCTTCAAGGACTTGCGGACGATCCCGCACGCAATCGTTGAACACCTGCGGCTTCGCTTTCCCACCGGCGACGAGGCGCTGCACTACAATGTGCTGCAGAAGCTCGCTTACCTCAGCGTGGTGATCGCCTTTCCCATCCTGATCCTCGCCGGGCTCACCATGTCCCCGGCGGTCGACGCGGCCTTCCCGTGGCTGCTCACGCTGTTCCACGGACGGCAGGCGGCGCGCGCCGTACATTTTCTGCTCGCGACCTACCTCGTCCTGTTCATCATCGTGCATCTCGTGATGGTGGTCCTCTCGGGCCCCATCAACAATTTGCGCTCGATGATCACCGGCCGCTACCGGATCAAGGAGACTCAGTCATGAGCGACGAGCGTCTGATCCGCCCCTCCGGCCCGCGCTTCACCCGCCGCAGGCTGCTCATCGGGCTCGGAGTCGGCGCGATGGCCGCGCCTCTCTCGGGGTGCGACACCGGCTCTCCGACCGCGCTCAGGATCCTGGAAAAGGCGGAAGGCTTGACCAAGGCCGCCCAGCGCGCGCTGCTCGGGCCGCAAACGGCGATGGCGCGCGAATTTTCGCCCGGCGAGATCTCCCCCTGGTTCAAGCCGAACGGCTCCGTCGATCCAGACGATCCCCAATATGTGGCGCTGCGCGACGGCGGGTTCCGGGACTGGAAGCTCGAGGTCGGGGGCCTGGTCGAGCGGCCGATGGAGCTCTCGCTTGCGGACCTGCGCGCCCTCCCCTCGCGCTCGCAGATCACGCGCCACGATTGCGTCGAGGGCTGGAGCTGCATCGGCCAGTGGAAGGGGGTCCAGCTATCGGAGATTCTCAAGACCGCCGGCCTCAAGCCGCAGGCGCGCTATATCGCGTTCTTCTGCGCCGACACGCTCGAACAGACGATGGACAACACCGGAAAATACTACGAGACGGTCGGGCTCATCGACGCGTTTCATCCGCAGACCATCCTCGCCTACGAGATGAACTACGCGCCGCTCAAGGTCGAGCACGGCGCCCCCTTGCGACTGAGGGTCGAGCGCCAGCTTGGCTACAAGATGGCGAAATACATCATGCGCATCGAGGCGATCGACGATTTCGCCAAGATCTCGCGCGGCCGCGGCGGCTTCTGGGAGGATCGCGGCTACGAATGGTACGCGGGGATCTGAGCGGGCCGCGGCGACGTGTGGGGTTTCGAGATCGGGTGAGGCGGGGCCCCTCAACACCTTCCGGTTCGATACCAGGCTGGCGACGAGGATGGCGCCTTGCCGCCCTCTATTGCTGCCGAAGCGGCGAAACCGTGTAGATCCGATCGAGCATTTTCAGCATGATCGTGTTGGCCGTCGGCAGGCCGTCAAGCGATAGCGTGAGGTTGCTCCATACCACCAGCGTGACGTTGTTGACCGGATCGCGGCCCATGAACGAGTTGTACCCCGGCATTTCGCCGCCGTGAAAATACATGCTGTTCGGCCCGAAGGTGAGCACGGATATCCCGTAGCCATATTTCTGGCCGAGAGGTTTGCTCGGATCCTCGAGTATCGGGCTCGCGAGCCATTGGCGCTGAGTGTCGGCATCGAGAACCTTGCCCCCGACCAGGGCGTCCATCCAAGTCGCCAGGTCGGCCGCCGTTGAGATGGCGCCGCCGGCCGCCCACCCATAAGACGGGTTCTGCCTGGTGTCGTCATTCGGCTTCAGTGTTCCCGCCTTGGCCGCATTCTGAAGGTCGGCCGGATAAGGCGCGTCCGCCAAGGCGTATGAGGCGCCGCCGTACAGATAGCCATGCGCGTAGGGTTCGGGGATGGCGTTCGACGAATCGGGTGGAAGCAGCGTTTCCTGCATGCCAAGCGGCGCGAACAGGCGCTTGCGGAAAATCGCCGCCAACGCCTCGCCGTCAACCTTCTCGGCGACAAGACCGAGCAGGATGTAATTCGTGTTGCAATAGTCGAACTCCTGGCCTGGAGCGGATAGCGGCGGATGTTTGAACGCGAGCCCCAGCAGCGCCTCAGGAGTCCAACGCCTCGTCGGCTCGTGATCGAGGCTTTCCGCGAGCGCTGGCGCAGGCGTGTAGTCATGGAGGCCGCTCCGCATCGTAAGCAGTTGGGCGATGGTGATATGCTCCCCATCGGGGACACCGGAGACATATTTCGAGACCGGATCGTCGAAACGAAGTTTTCCCTCCTGGGCCAGCAGCGCGATGACGGCGGCGGTCATCGTCTTGGTGTTCGAGGCGATCCTGAAATGGGTATCGGCGTGCGGACTTTTGGCGCCGCCGAGTTCCGTCGCGCCTGAGCCGAAAACGAACTCGCCCTGCGGAATGCGCAAAAGAACCAGCGCGCCCGGCGCCATCAGATCTTTGACAAGCCCGTCCAAGGTCTTTTGCAGCGCGGCTGGGTCGATCGGCTTGAGCGCCGCAATCGACGCCGCCATACCGCCGACCGAGCCCAGCATGAGCATCACAATCGCCGAAATCGCCGCTCTGATGAGGATCAAGGCGCGCCTCGCTTCACTTGACTTGACGTCTCCGTCGTCGAGCGCCGGACCGGCGAGGATATCGAATGAGTCCGACCTCGACGGCGTCCGTCCGACGGGGACGGCCGTCTTTCACTTCGAGTCGATGTCGGGGACGTCATGGGCGGCGTTTCCGCCCGGGAGACTGATTTCGACCTCGTCGATTCGTCCCGGGTATCTGAATGGCGTCCGGTCCGCATAATCTTCGAGGATGGGCGTGCCGCGGTCCTCGCCAACGTCGAGCGTTTCATTGAGCGGCAAGGCGTTGTTGCGGCCCGCTTCCCGCCACCACCGGCGGCGTCGAGGCCATACAGCCGTCGTGATAGATGCCGCGATTGCCGAACATCTCGAACAATTGCGTCGCGCGGCGCCTTCGCGTCGTCCCAGGTGTAGGCCATCGAAATTCCATCGACAGGCAATTGTTTCGCACCGTCGATCATGTCGGGCGACCTACGGTCGAGACAAAGAGCTTGCGCCCGTCCATCCTATGTCCCTCCAGCCTCCCTGCAAGCGACCGGCTTCATGCGCGCCACGATCATCACTTTGCGCCATTCAACTCGTCAATGCGGATCCCGGCAAGAGCGCTGAACTCGCCATTGGGATACTTTTCAAGATAGGCCTGGATCAGCTTTGGGTTGTCGCTCTCGCGCACCGATTCCCAGAACGACAGCTCAATCTTTCTGTCCTCCGGATCGTGAACCGCGTCCTCCTGGATCGCCTCGAGACGCACCCGGGCAAGCGCCACGAAACTGCCCTCGGGATATTGTTCGAGATAGGCTTCATACTCTTCCGCGCGGGTGCTGTTCTTGATCGAGTCCCAGAACTCGATCTCCACCGACTGGGGATCGGAAACCGGCGGAAGCGGCTCGCCGTCAGCCAGTGACGGGACGTCGGCCTCGATGTCAGGCGCTGCCGCCGGGCTCGATCGCAACTCCGCCTTTCGTCCGTCCAGGAGCAGCCGGTAAACGCGGACGGGCTGCGCGATATTCTTGACGCTTTGTTCCCCGAGATCCTCGAACTCGAACGGCAGCTTTTTCATCACGTGATCGTGGATGCCGCGCGAGATGCAGACGCCACCCGGATCGGCCAGCCCTTCCAGACGCGCGGCGATGTTGACGCCGTCGCCGAAAATATCTCCGTCCTTTAGCATGACGTCGCCGACGTTGATCCCTATGCGAAACTGCATCTGGCGGTCTTTTTCCAGCTCGTCGTTCGACTTGGAGAGCTCGTTCTGGATGTCGACCGCGCATTGCACGGCCGCCAAGGCGCTGCCGAACGCGGCCAGAATGCTGTCGCCGGCGGTCCCGCAAATTCTTCCGTCGTACCGCGTGATAAGACCATCGGTAACAACCCGAAAGGCCGATAAGGTGGCTAGTGTTCCTTCCTCGTCGATTTCCATGAGGCGGCTATAGCTTGCGACATCGGCGGCAAGGATGGCGACGAGTTTTCGTTCAAGGGGAGGCGCTTCCAAGTGTTCTCCTATTTCGACCGGCCGCCGAGCGCGATTGCGCTCGCGCTTCGAAGGCGCGTGGCGTCGACCATGGTAACGCGCCGAACGGCGAAAGGTGACGAAGGCAGATTCAGAGAAACCATGTCCTGTCGCATCTGGAGCGGATCGCATGACCCCAACCCTCACTCATGTTGCCGATGTTCTGGTCGAGGTCGGCGAGCCGATCGCGATCGGCGAGACGCCGCAGGGCTTGCGGCGCGTCGTTCCAATCACCGGCGGAACCCTTCGGGGCAAAAGGCTGAGCGGGACGATTCTCGCCGGCGGCGCGGACTTTCAGATCATCGGCCGGGACGGTTTCACCCGGCTCGAGGCCCGCTATGTCCTACGGCTCGACGATGGGGCGCTGATCTATGTGGACAATCGCGGCGTGCGCTTCGGCCCGCCGGAGGTGATGGAGCGCATCACGCGCGGCGAACCGGTCGACCCGGCGCAGGTTTACTTTCGCTCGACGCCGCGCTTCGAGACCCCCGCGCCGGCCTACCAGTGGCTGACGCGGCCGCTGTTCATCGCCTCGGGCGTCCGTCATCCGGACCGGGTCGCCCTTTCGGTGTTCGAGGTCGGATAGGCCGGCAAAGAACCTCCGGCTTGAGCGACCAACCCCTCCAGCTTTTCCGAATTCGTTCGTTCGGGCCGCTGTGACGGGCGCGCGCACTTCTGGCGGCGGCTCCATTCTTTCAATCGCTTATATTAGGCGCCATTTCTGCCAGGTTGTCAGGTTCCACCGTCACTCCCCGGCCTTCAACCTGAGGGTGATGTATATGCACGTGATAGGCAAGCTGGAAAATCTTCAAGTCGACACTCGTCTTTATTCATCTGCCAGGACGCTACCGCGCCGCGCCGATCGTGTCGGCCATCACCGCGCCTCGCTCGCCAAGCGGCTCTGCCTCGCCGACCGTCGAATCGTGGGCGGTTTGATGTTCGATCTCGGCGTTGAGTTCGCCGCCGAGCAGGATCACGATGGCGGAGATCCACATCCACATCATCATGCCGACGGCGGCCCCGAGCGAGCCGTAGGTTGCGTTATAGGCGCCGAAATGGGCGATGTACCATGAGAATAGAACCGAAGTGATGAGCCATCCAAGCGCCGCGGCGACGCTTCCGACCGAGAGCCATTGCCAGCGCGCTTCGGTGCGGCTCGGCCCGTATCGGTAGATCGCGGCCAGAGCGGCGGCCGCCACAACCAGCAGCAACGGCCAGCGCAGAATGGCGATCGCGCGGCTTGGCAGCGACGAGAGACCGATGGCGGAAAAGACGATCGGCGCCACCACGATGGCGGCGAGCGCCGCCATGAGCGAGAAGATGGCGACGAAGGTGAAGAGAAGCGAGACAAGGTTCAGCTTCAAAAAGCTGCGTTTTTCCCTCTCGTCAAACACGACGTTGAGCGCGTCGATGATCGCTTTCATCCCGGCGTTGGCGCTCCACAGGGCGACCGCGAGTCCGGTTATGAATCCGAGGCTGAGCTTCGCGTCGCCTTTTGCCGCGAGCTTCGTGATCTGCTCGTGCAGAAGGTCGATCGCCCCGCCCGGGAGAATGCCCGAGGCGAGCGAAAGATGCGCATCGATCGTTGATGCGTCGGCGATCAGTCCGTAGAGCGAGACAAAGGCTGCGACGGCGGGAAAGATCGCCAGCAACGAAAAGAAGACGACGCCGCCCGCGACAGCGAGCAACCGGTTGTCGTTGAAGCTCGCATAAACCCGCCAGAAAATGTCCTTCCAGCCCCGCCACGGGATTTGCCATGGCGCGGTCGCGCGGCGCCCCCTGCCCCGCTCATTCGCTCGCCCAAGTTGCGCAACGATCGGTTGGTCGTTCTCGAATTGCTCCCTCGGCCGCTTGTCGGGATCGGGCTGTGTCGCCGGCTGAGCGACGTTCGTACCCGCGCTCAGCCGAACGGGCGGGGAACGACTTGTCCGATAGGGATCCCGGGCCGTCTCTCGCCCTCCAACAGCAAGCGCTCGCTGCGGCGGCGCGCGGCGAGCCCCGGCAATTGCCACAAGGACCCCATAGGCCAGAAGCGACCAGATCCATCCACGCTCGGCCATCCCGTTTCCTGCTCGCGCGAATGCGGGGCGACTTGAAACAAACCCCGCCGATGCACCTAAATCCCGAAGGAACAAGCGTTGTTCCCTTTTGCGCCTGAAGCCGACGGCAAGATGACGAGCGCTATCCGGCCCCCTTCGCCGCCGCCTTGAGAAAGGCGGCGCGCGAGTCCGGCAAAGGCTCACCACGCAGGGCGAACAGGTCGCGAGCGAGGAAGAAGCCGGTCAGCCGGAAACCGTCGGCGATCTCGTCCGCGCCGGGCCTCGCATCGGCGGGCGCGCCTTCGCGCAGGAATGGTGGCAGCGGCAGCAGACGATCGCGCCACGGCGCCCCGGCTTCGGCGCTCACCGCCCGCCCCGACTTGGGCGAGACATAGATCAGGCGATCGGTCGCGCCGGTCGCGGCGCAATGGCTGAGGTCGAGCTGAAACCCGCATTCCGCCAGGACTTGCGCCTCGAACCGGGCGATGAGCGTGGGGGCGAGCGCGCTGTCGTCGAGGCCGTCGGCGATGAGGCTCGCCGCCTCGTACAAAACCGGATGGGGATCGCGCTCGGGCAGGACACGGACCAAAGCGGCGAGATAGTTGATTCCGGCCAACGCGAGCGCACTCGCCATCAGCCTGCCCGCGCGCAGCGAAAGCGGCTCGATGGCGAATGAGCCCAGATGCTCGTCGAGCCGGGCGCGCCAGGTAAGCCCGATCGTATTGCCGGGCTGCAGGGTCGCCCTCAAGCGCGCCGACCTTCCGCCGCGCACGAGGCCGAGATGGCGCCCATGCGCGCGGGTCATCGCCTCCACGACCGTCGACGCCTCGCCGTGCCTGCGGGCGCCGATGATGAGGCCCTCGTCGCGCCATTCCATGCCCGGTGCCTTCTCTTTTAAGAAGCGCGAAGATGCGCCGGCGGCGCCACGCGCGCGAGCTTGAACGCGATGAGAAGCGCGAGCACGGAGAGCGTGCCGACGAACGCGGCCTCCCCCGGCCACGCGGCCCGCGAGAAGACTGAGCCGCCGATCCAGCCCGCGAGACTGGAGCCCGCGTAGTAGAAGAACAGGTAAAGCGCGCTCGCCTGCGCCTTCGCAGTGTCGGCGCGCAGGCCGACCCAGCTCGAGGCGATCGAATGGCCGCCGAAGAAGCCGATTGTCACCACGCCGACGCCGAGGATGACGAGCCACAGATTGTCCGGCAAGGTCAGGAGGACGCCGACCGGCATGAACGCGATGGCGAAGCCGATGACGCGGCGCCGGCCATAGCGTCCGGCGAGTTCGCCGGTCACGGTCGAACTCACCGCGCCGACGAGATAGATGCAGTAGACGAAGCCGATCACCGCAGGGCTCAGCGAGAAAGGCGCCGCCTCGAGGCGAAAGCCGATGTAATTGTATGTGGCGACGAAGGCGCCCATCAAGAGAAAGCCCATGGCGAACAGGTATCGGAGGCCCGGATCGCTGAAGTGCAGGCGCAGCGCGGGAAGAAGCGCGGTCGTTCGCGCCTTCGCCGGCGCCCGCCGCTCCTTCGGCAGGGCAAAGACGAACACGCAGGCGCAGCCCAGCGAAATGAGGCCGACAACGCCGAGCGCGCCCCGCCAGCCGCCGACCTCTGCGATCCCGGCGCTCGCCAGGCGGCCGCCCATGCCGCCGAACGTATTGCCGGCGATATAGAGGCCCATCGCGAGCCCGATCGCCGAACGGTCCATCTCCTCGACCAGATAGGCCATCGCGACCGCCGGGACGCCGGAGAGCGCAAGGCCCGTCAGCGCCCGAAGCGCGACGAAGGCCGTCCAGGTCGGCGCCAACGATGCGGCGAGCGTCGCCGCCGCGGCTGCGGCCAGCGATGCGGTCATCACCGTCTTGCGTCCCCACGAGTCCGACAGCGTTCCGGCGAAGACCATCGCGACCGCCAATACGGCCGTCGCCGCCGATAGCGAGAGGCTCGCGGCGGCGGGAGAGATCGAAAAGGCGCGGGCGAAGCCGGGCATCAGCGGCTGGACGCAGTAGAGCATCGCGAAGGTGGCGAAGCTGCCGAGAAACAGGGCGAAGTTCACCCGCCAGAAACGCGCGCCGCCAAACGCGATCAGCGGCGGGTCGTCGGCAGGCGTTGCGACTTTCAAAATTGGATTTGAAAACACGGAGCCGCAGCCTTCCCGCCGGCGCAGGCGAAAGGCAAGACAAAATTCGAGAGCGATGGCTCTCGCCCTTGGTCTTAGGACCACTAAGTGGTCTTACGACCTAGTAATGTCTATTGACTAAACATAAAACTTAAGCTGAAATCCTTTCCGTAACTAGGCAATTCCGGCTTGGGGGAAGGTCATGAAAATGCGCGTCAATATCGTTCTTCATATTGCTGTGTGCAGCGTCGCGATGGCGCTGGGTGCGGCGGAGGCGCAAGCGAATGGCCTGACGCCCGGTGGCACGATCATCGGCGTCTTCTCCAACGTTGTAACAAATGGTTCTGTCACTCACGATCCGACCCTCTCGTCGCCGCCTGTCTATTTCGACAACGCCGGCACTGCGGCCTTCAGCATCGTCAACAGTACGGATCCGACGTTGGGCGGGACGCCTCCGCAGCAGTCCACCGGCAGCAAACTTCAGTGGGGCGTAAGCGGGAGTGTTGATCCAAGCCAGAGCTTCAGCGAACTCATCTTCTTTGGTGGCCAGGTCCCCACGGACGTCACCCAGCCTTTCCAGGCTGGCGTGCTCACGTTTTTGAACGGAACGAGCGACCTTGACTCCCTCATCTTTGCCGCCGACCTCAGCCTCTATGATAATTACGTCGGTACGAACAGTTATCTCGGGACCGATCACGTCACCATCACCACGACGAGCAATCTCAACGTGGCCGGGGCAGAAGATCTAGACGCGGACTACATCAATATTTGCGGGAACGGCAGCACGATCTGCAATAGCTCGGTTGAAGCTTACGAGGATTCTCAGGGTGGGACCGGCGTCACCTTCGACCTTACGGCCCAAATTGTCGGCGACCCGCAACTCGAGTTCACCCACGTCGCGCTTGCGGCGGTGCAGACGAACCTGCTCGATCCGAATAGCGGCCCGGGTTTGACTGGGCTGGTTGGAGATCAGGCAGCCGGGACTGTCCCGGAGCCGTCCACATGGGCGATGATGTTCATTGGCTTTGTCGGCCTTGGCGCCCTCGGATATCGCTCGAAGCGCGCCCGCGCCGCGCAAGCGGCATGAAGCCAAATCGCAGGACAGGGACAAGCCTTCGGCGATATCCTCTCAACTAACGTCGTAGCGGCGCCGCGGCTCGGGCGGCGCCTTACTCCTTCCCCATGACCTGAAGCACCTGCTCAAGCGGCGCAGACGAGGGGCGGAACACGCCCGAATAGGGACTGCTCAGGTCGAGGATCATGTAGACCGAAGTCGAAATCGCGATGGCGCCGACCAGGACCACGACGACCGACATCATATGGCCTCTGGACATCAGACCGAAGCCACAAAAGAGCGCCATCGCCCATCCCACGACAATCATGATCAGCGGATACGAGACGGGGTTGGACAGCGCGAACGACATCTGCAGTCGCGCCTGACCGATCGCCTCGACGATCGTATTCGCCTGGGCGACCGCCTGCTTTTGCGCGTCAGTCGAAGGATGGAGGTTCGCCAGGTCCCCCTCCTCCTTTCGCAGGCCGCGCACCGCCGCGGCGAAGTTCTCCGCAACGAAATTCTGGTCGCTTTCCCGCGCCGCCCAAACGTCGTCGATGGCCTTCCCGACCGCCTGCCGCAAATGAGCGCGCTGGGGATTGGCGTCCGGCCCAAAATCCTCCAGCGCAAGGTCGAGTTGCAGCACCTTGGCGGCCAGCGTCTGGATCGCGGTGTTCTGGCTGGCATAGACGCCGTAGGCCGTCCAGATCAGAAGACCCATGGTCAGCGCCGACAGCAGCGTGAGAAGACCGACGACCGCGCCGATCATGTCGCGGGGGCCGCCGGTGGTAAATGTATCAGGCAGGAGGCGCTGAAGGATAAGACCGATGACGCCGCCGCCAAAAACGGCGAGACCGACGGCAACCGCAAAACTTTCAGGTCTCATGGGCCCCCCCGAGGCAAGCGCGTTTGGCCAGTTACCGACTGGCCGTCGGGAAGGCAACTGGATCAACGAGAACGGCGCGAGGAAGTTACACGTTTCAGACCTGCGGCCGCTCCCGCCCGGCGCAAGCCTCGAGAAAATCATCCATCTGCCTCGCGACGGTGCGGCTATCGAAAAGCTGCTCGACCCGCTTGCGCCCCGCCCGGGCGAGCTCCGCCCGCCGTTCGGGCTCGTCCATGAGCTGGCCGAGCGCGGCGGCGAGACCGTCGGCGTCGCCCGGATCGGCAGTCACGGCACACGGGCCGCAGATCTCGGCCAGGCCGCCCCGCCCCGAGGTGATGAGCGCGGCCCCGCTCGCCAGCGCTTCCAGCGCCGTGCGGCCGAACGGCTCGGGGCCTGTCGTCAGCACCATTCCGACCTCGGCGCTCTCCCACGCCGCCTTGACCTCGGCATAGGGAACGTTCGAATCAACCCGGATCCGGCCGTTGAAACCTTTGGCGGCGTCGCGCAGCCCCTGAACGGTCTCAGGCTCCCTATCCGCCGCGACCGGGTCTGAAACCATGAAGCGCGCGGTCCATTCGGGTCTCGACGGCAGAGCGCGAACGATCGCCGCCATCGCCTCGAGGTGGCCCTTGCCACGCAAGGCCCGGCCCACGCACAGGATCGACCGCTGCTTTGGCTTCGCCGCCGACCATGCCTGCATGTCGAGCCCGTTCGGGATGGCGCGCTGAACCCCGCGCAGGTGAGGGAAATCGCCGCGGAAGCGGTTCAGGGCGTATTCGCTGACGAAAGCAAAACCGGAGAGCCGGCGCAACTCCTGCCCACGCACGGCCCCGTCAAGCGCGCCCTCCGGCGCCTTTACATAGGCGTGGGTGTGCAGGATGACCCGCGCCCCCGAGACCAGCGCGATCAGCGTCGCGGCGGGCAGGTGATTTTCGACAACCGCAAGGTCGACGCCGCGGCGCCTGAGAAGCCGCGCGACGCCCCAGGCTTTGCCTAGATTGCCGCTGACGCCCGGATCGGGAATCGTCGCGATTTCGACGCCCTCGAAGGGCTCATCCACCGGCGGGCAAACAACAAGCGTCGAGCGCGCATATCGGCTGTGCAGCACGAGATCGCGAACGCACAGTTCGACCGAGGCCGCAAGCCGCGGCCCGAAATGCGCGTTGCGCAAGAGGACGTAGGCGATTTTCGGCTCGCGCGTCATCGTCACACTGGCGGCTGAAGGCGCGCGCGGCGCCGGGCGAGGGTCCTTACACGGAACGACCGGCTGCGACAATTGACGCGAACGCGGTTGCCGCTGCACGCGGATTTTGCTTAGACGGGCGCCCGGACGAAGGTCCGATCGACAGAACGCTCAGGCGAAGCCTTGAGCCGAGGCGCCCCCGACCGATGGTCTCAACCGCAGACGAATCGAAGCCGCTCACCCATCTTGGCGCTGACGGCGAAGCGCACATGGTCGACGTCTCGGACAAGGCGGCAACCGACCGGGTCGCCATCGCGGAGGGACGCGTGCGCATGGGCGCCTCCACGCTGCGGACGATCCTCGCCGGCGACGCCAAGAAGGGCGACGTGATCGGCGCGGCGCGGATCGCCGGGATCATGGCGGCGAAGAAGACCGCCGACCTCATTCCGCTCTGCCATGCCCTGAGCCTGACCAAGGTTTCGGTCGACATTGCGCCCGACGACGCCCTGCCCGGCCTTGCAGTCCGGGCCGAGGCGCGCTGCGTGGGGCCGACGGGTGTGGAAATGGAGGCGCTGACCGCCGTTTCCGTCGCCTGCCTCACCATCTACGACATGGCCAAGGCGATCGACCGGGGCATGAGCATCGAGGGGTTGCGGCTGATCGAGAAGCGCGGCGGCAAATCGGGCGAGTGGCGGGCGGGTGAAAAGCCGAAGGACAAGCGCCCATGAGCCCGATGATCACGGTCGAGGAGGCGCTCAAACGCGTGCTCGCTTCCGCCGAGACGCCGCTCGAGGAAGAAAATATCGCTCTCGACAGGGCTTACGGCCGGGTGCTCGCTAGCGACGTTAAGGCGCTTCGCACCCAGCCGCCGTTTCCCAATTCCGCCATGGATGGCTACGCCTTGCGCGCCGCCGACACGGCCTCGCCGCCCGCAACGCTGAGGGTGATCGGCGAATCCGCGGCAGGACGCGCATTCGCGGGCGCGCTGGGTCCGGGCGAGGCGGTGCGCATCTTCACCGGCGCGCCCATGCCGGAGGGGGCCGACGCCATCGCCATTCAGGAGGAGGTGAGCCGCGAGGGCGAGCGGATCCGTCTCTCGGGCGCCGTGCCAGCAGGCGACAACCTGCGCCCGGCCGGCATGGACTTTGAGGCGGGCGAGCCCCTGCTATCGGCCGGCCGCCGGCTCACGCCCCGCGACGTCGCGCTGGCCGCCGCGGCCAACCACACCGCGCTTGGCGTGCGCCGGCGCGCCCGGGTCGCGATCCTGGCGACCGGCGACGAACTGGTCCCGCCCGGCGGAACGCTCGGGCCCTCGCAGATCATCGCCTCGAACAATTTCGCCGTCGCGGGGATTGTCGAGGCATGCGGCGGGGTCGCGATCGACCTTGGCATCGCGGTCGACGAGCTCGGCGCGCTGAACGCGGCCCTGGCTCAAGCGCGCGACGCTCAAGCCGATGTGCTGGTGACGCTCGGCGGCGCCTCGGTCGGCGATTACGATCTCGTCCAGCAGGCGCTGGTGTCGTCCGGAATGGAGCTCGGCTTCTGGCGCATCGCCATGCGGCCCGGCAAACCGCTGATGCATGGGAATCTCGGGCCGTTGCGGGTGCTTGGCCTGCCCGGCAATCCGACGTCGTCGATGGTTTGCGCGATTCTGTTCCTGCGCCCGCTTCTGCGTGCTCTGCACGGAGAGCCCGACGCGGGCGCCGATTTCAGCCAGCCCGCCCGCCTCGCTGTCGATCTGCGGGCGAACGGCGTCCGCCAGGACTATATGCGCGCGCTCCTCAGCCGAGACGCTGAAGGCGTTCTTCTCGCAACCCCGGTTGGAGACCAGGATTCCTCGCTCGTGAAGACGATGGCGCGCGCCGACGGCCTCATCGTGCGCCCCCCGAACACGCCCCCGGCTAAGGCTGGCGCGACGTGCCGCGTCATCCCCTTTGATGGGCTCGGGGTGTAGGCGGGACTGTCGCGCCTCCACACATCGGTCCGCGACTCCTTTGCAACTCGCTGACAGATTGGCCGGCAGGGGGTCCCGATGCAAAACCGATTCCTTGCGCTCACCGCAGCCCTAACACTCGCGACCGCGTCCGCCGACGCCGCGGACCTGCCGCCGCCCGCCCTGCCCGCGCCGGCCCCCAGTCCCGTCATGCCGACCGGGTCGACTGTGCCGAACAGCGCCTTCTTTCTGGGTCTTGGCGCGAGCGCCAACTGGACGCATTTCACCGACCAGCATGTCTATGCGATCGGAACCTCGGAGGTCTTTGCGGATGGAATCCTGGCGGCTTCCGGTAGCGCCCAGGGGCCGACCCGAATCCCCATGGACAGCCGCTTCGCCTTCGCGCCGTCGTTCCAGGGCGGCTATTTCCAGCGCTTCGGAGCCAGCGACTGGCTTTGGGGAGCGAAGCTCTCGTACAATTATCTGGGAGAGACTTCGACCAATTATAACTCGATCATCCCGCAATTCGGAACCTACACCACGATTCTGAACCCGACGCCCGTATCTTTCAGCGGGCCGGCTTACGTGCGCGCCGCTGAGACGAGCGTCTTACAGGAAATCGATCTCATCCCATTTCTTGGCCGCGCGTTCGGCCAAAGCTACGTCTACGCTGGAGGCGGCCCGACCCTTTCACAGACCCGAACCAGGCTGAATGGCCTCGTCGGTTTTGCGTTTGTCGGTGGCTCGATCGTCGATCAATCCGGGGCGCCGCAGGACTTCTCGAGCTCAAGCTGGCTCTTTGGCGGCGCAGCCACGGTCGGCGTCACCTACTTCCTGACCCCGAACTGGTTTCTCGATTTGAACTACACCTACGCCGCGACGCAAGGCCACACGGCGAAATTCGCCAGCCCATTTGTCGATATGAGTTCGACGAGCGTGGGGACATTGGTCGGCAATTCCTCGTGGACGGCGCAGACGCAGCGCTTGGCGCTTACGATCAACAGGGCTTTTTGATCAGCTGGCGCAATCCGAAATCGAGTTTCCCCATCGGGGAATACGTTCTTTTCGCATTAAGGGGGTCGCCCGGCCATCCAGCCGAACATTGACCGATTCAACTAACATACTGATAAATAGAATAAAACTGCAAATTATGCCGGCAACTACCGGTTGCGATGCGTGGATGGCCGGATCAAGCCAGCGCAGGGCCGGCCCATGACGGGCCCTGGATGGGTTGGGCGCGCCGCACCCGGCCTCCATTTCGGAACAACCGACATTTTCTTGTCACGGAATCCAATTTGTTCTATCTTTGTTCCTATGACAGAAAGCTTGAATCCTGCTTGCGCCAAGGTCCCATCCACAGCCTCTGTTCGGCGGGACCGATCCCTCCAGGCCCGCCGCCGGACGCGCGACGCCAGGGCCGAGCGCGAGCAGCAAATCGTCGGCTTGCTCAATCGCGGCCTATCGGTCGCCGAAATAGCCAGCCAATCGGGAGTCTCGACGGGGCAAATGCGCAAACGCGTCCGGAAAATCCTGGCGGACCGGGCGCCCCAGCCGCCGGAGGAATATTTGGCGCTGCAGGTGAGCCGCCTCAACGAGGCGCTTCTCGTGACCTACGGGGCGATGCACAATTCGATGACGGGCGCCAATTTCGAGGCGATTGATCGCGTCATCCGGATCGTGCGCGAACTTGATCGCTATCACGGATTCGCCGCCCTTCCACGGCCGCGCGAGGAGCCTGAGCGCCTCCGGCTTCCTCCACCCGCCAGGACCCCGATCGCAATCGATCTCCCGGTCGCCGAGACGGTCCAAATTGACGCCGTAAGCGATTGAAAAGGCGCGATTCGGACGCGCAAATGGCGCGCGCGCCCGCGACCGGCTTCCGCTGCGCTCTTGACGCTGCCGACGGCCCGGTCGCCCCTCGCGGCGCCCGTTGGACCGCGCCTGCAATCGGCGCGGATCTAAACCCAATCCGACCCTGAGCGCGGCCGCCGATCAGTACCAGCCGGGGGCGTAGGGGCCCCACACGCCGCCCCAGTCCATCGCCGACTCCTGGTTCAGCATCGCTGTCGTCTCCTGCATCTGCGCGATGTTGTTGGCGGCGTGAACCTGCTGGTACTGCTGAAAGGCCGCGGCGTTGCCGATGAACGCGCAGCCGCAGCCCGCCGCGTCCGCGTAGATGTAGACCGCGCCGTGTTTACGCTGCGCAAAGACAAACGAGTTTTGCGGCAGCGCCTGAAGCTTGGCCATCTTCTGCGGCGTATCGGCCTGCTGGCGGATAAAGCCCGCCGCCGCGAGCTGTCCCTCTTTTTCTTGCACCCCGCCGACCGTCATGCACCCGGCCAAAGCCGCCGACGCGGCAAGCGCCGTCAAGACAATCCGAACCGCTTTGATCACCACCACCTCCCTCTCGCCCATGAACGGCGACAACGAAGGCATGGACCCAGGCTTTGATGATTCTCCCGGCCCCACCCCTCAAGAACTCTCGCCCCCTGGCGCGCCGCCTGTCAATCGTGCAGCCCTCGCTTCGCCTCATTCAATGCGGCGGAATCGCCGACGTCTGCGCCGTCACGTCCGGCAGCATCGACTGGCTCCATCCCCCCCCTAGCGCGACAATGAGATTGACCGCCTCCGACTGGACCTGCGCCTGAGTGGACAGAAGAGCTTCTTCGGCCGTCAATTGCTGGGTTTCCGCCACAATGACCGCGGTGAAGGCCTGAGTGCCGGCCTGATATTCGTTGAGCGTGATCTGTGTTGCCTGGCGGGAAATTCGCACGTTCTCGGCCTGCACCTTGATCTCGCGCGAGAAGATGCGAATCCCCGAAAGCGCATCCTCCACCTGCTGGATCGCATTGAGCACCGCCGCGCGATAGGTCCCGACGTCCGCCTGATAGGTCTGGCGCGCCGCCTCGACCTGGGCCGTGGTCAGGCCGCCATTGAACAGGGGCTGCGCGAGCGACGCGCCGAACGACCAGATGGGGTTGCTTGGGCCGAACTGGGCGTTGAACGGATTGCCGGAGTAACCGACGAGGCCGGAAAGCGACACGGCTGGAAAATAGCCGGCGAACTCGACGCCGATCTGGGCGTTCGCCTGACGCATCGTCTGTTCCGCCGTTGCGACGTCAGGCCGGCGCTCCAGCAGCGATGAGGGCAGACCGACCGGGACCGAGGGTACGCGGGTCGGCAGGCTTCCATGCGGGATCGACAGGCCCGCGGGCGGCCGGCCCATCAGCACCGCGATCGCGTGTTCGCTCTGGGTTCGCGCCACTCCCGCCGCGATCAGCTGCGCCTGGGCGTTGAGCACTTGCGTCTGCGCGGTGAGGACGTCGGACTTCGCCGCCGTCCCAGCTTTGTACTGGTTCTGCGTGATTGTCAGGGAGTGCTCGAATTGGACGACCGTCCTGTTGAGCAGGTCCTCGAGCGAATCGGCCTGTCGAAGCGTCACATAGGCGAGCGCGAGCGCCGACTGCGCGGCGAGTAGCGCGTTGGCGAGATTGGCGGCGCTCGCCTGCGCGAACGCCTGCTGCGACTCGACCTCGCGCCTGACCTGGCCCCAGACGTCGAGCGTCCAGCTTCCAGAGGCTTCCGCGGTCAGATTCGTCTGCGAGGGCGAAGAGCGCGTCGCGGATCCAGTGCCCCCGACGGTGGGAAAGAGGCCAGCGCGCGCCTCGTCAATCAGCGCCAGCGCCTGACGGTAATTGGCCTCGTCCGACTTTATCGTCTGGTTGGACACCGCGACGACCCGCTCGAGCTGATCAAGCTCCGGATCATGAAAGACGGACCACCAGTCGCCCTTCGACTCGTTTGCGCGAGGCGTGGCGATTTTCCAGCCCCTGATCTCCTTGAACTGCGGCGACACGATCGCCGCCGGGCGCTCGAAGTTGGGACCGACCGGCGCGCATCCCGCGAGGAGGAACGCGGCGAGAAGCAGCGCTGCGCGCACGGCGGCCGAACCTCCCCCCGCGTATCCGTTCAGCGCCGGTCGCAACGATGCTGGCCGCGAGAACAACCCCGCGCGGGCGCGGCGCGATACAACAACCCTTGTCCCCGCCCCGGTGATGCGGGCCAAGTCGTGAGCGCACCAGGCGATCGTGAATCTCCCCCTCCCGGCCAGCCTGCCGCTCCCGCCCTCTCCTCGCTGGTTCTTTAGGCGCCAAGTGGTTCGGCAACGCAAGTCCCGGGCCGGACGATCACGAATACGTGTCGCGTCGCCGGATCGCTCAGGCCGGCGGCTGTGATCGACGGATTCCCCGGGTGCGGAGATTGAGCCGCCAACCGTTCCGCCCAGGCCTCATGGCGAGCGCCGATGCGGGCGAGCGCCGATCGCGCAGCCGCAAAGATTGGCGCTCCGTCGTAACCCGCCAAGCGTGATCGTCTGGAAGGAATGATGGTCACGGGTTTGCTGTGCTATCGCCGCAGCGGCCTGGTCAGTGCGCGTTTCGCCACGGGTGGTGGCGAGTACGAGACCGGCCGCGTAATCCTCATGCAGGACATCGCAAAGGCGCTTCTCAGCTCCGCACGGCTCGCACCGCGGCAGATGGCGGTACGGCGCTGCACGCTTAAGCTCCCCTGTTCCCACGTCTTGGCGGCGCCGACGTGATCGGGCTATCTCTCGCGACGTTGCTCCTGAGGACGGCGCCAGTGTCCAGCGAGGCCATGTCGCACGGGCAACGCCGGTTCATTCAACGACCTAAGGACCTGAGGATCAATCTCCGTGAATGAAAACCACACCGAAGACGAAAGGGAGATTCGCGGCCTGATCGAAGCTTGGGCGGGCGCCGTGCGGCGTGGCGATATCGACGCAATCCTCCAACACCATGCCCCCGATTTCGTGATGTTCGATGTACCGCCGCCGTTTGAAATCCGAGGATTGGACGCGTATCGGAAGTCCTGGGACTTGTTCTTTTCCTGGTCGAGCAATCCCATTCCCTTTGAAATCCACACCCTGGACATCACCGCGGGCGCGGACGTCGCCTTTGCCGTCGCCACAATGGGGTGCGCCGAGCCGGGTCCCGATGGCGAACCGAAAGTGCTCGACTTTCGTCTGACCGTAGGGTTTCGCAAGATCAACGGAGCCTGGACCATCACCCACGAGCACCACTCCGTACCGGCGGTCGACTAGGCGTGTGGGACTGGACTGAATCGCCCTCGCCTCGACGAAAGCGGGATTTTTTGGAGTGGCGCGCCCGAGAGGATGAAACTGAGCACTGTTATGTGATTGTTATTTCGACCGTTTGATAACCGCGCTCATTTAGGAAAGCCTCGCAAGCAAGCCAGCCGCTACAAATGAGACCGAGAGGGGCTCTAGCGCAGCCGCTCGATGTCACCCGGCTTCCAGCTGTAATCGACGGCCGCCTCATCCGGCCCATAGAGCCTTAAGATTGAGAAGAAGCCCCGTCCCGGCGCAGTCGCAAGCCAATTCGCCTCTTTCCCCGCAGGGGACCTGGGACCGATGTAGAGATCGATCGTCCCGTCCGCATTCTTCACCGGGTTGTCACGCGAGCCGAGCGAGGGAAAACGCCGGGCTTCCGTCACCAGTCCGGAGGCGTTTTCAGCCTCGTAGAGCGTCAGTGACCAGAACAGCTTGGCCGGCACGTTGGGGGGCAACGTCAACTTATATGATGCGTCGCCCAACAATGGCGTCCCCTCGGAATCATTAAAGGCTATCGAGTAGAATGCGCCCTTGCCGGGTGTGAGCGAGACCATTCCGGGGCTGATCGAATAATAATCCGTCGAGAACCATGCGCGCGGCTCGACTTCGGTAAAACCCGCGGCCTTGTTGCGGAAGCTCAAGTCCATGGACTTATCCGGCCCCGGCTCGGCCGAGTTATTGACCGGGTTCAGCCACTGAAGATCCTTCCAGACGTGATAGTCACGTCCACCGACATTCGACTTCATGCCGATGGCCCGGCTCATCTTGTAACCGGTCTTCGCCGCCGCATTGAGGACGGCTTTCGTCTCGGCGTCCGGTGCGAACGGTTGTCCGGCGACGAGACCGGCTCCGGCGAGAATGCCGAGGCCATCCGGCCCGGCTAGGTTCTTGCCCTCTTTGTCGACGAGCCACTTCAGTTCTTCGAAGGCCGAAAAATCTGACCGCGGCAGCATATTCGCCGGAACGCCAGAGGCATTCGGGAACTGCATCGGCTTGCGTTCGGCTTCCGGCAGATCAAGCGGATAGATCTTGGCGTGCTCCATCAGCGCGATGGCGGGTGAAAGATCCTTTGGATCCTGGTAGAAGGCGCGAAGAAAGACGAACAGATTGTTCGTGCCGGAGCGATAGATGTAGCAACCGGCCGGCGCTTCGCCTTTGTGGCCCGGCGGGAGAACCAGGAACTTGCCGCCCTTGCCGGCGTCCGGTCCCGGCAGGCCGACGTCGCCGAAGAACTTGCCGCCGTCAACTGGAATTGGTCGCTGCCAGAAATCGAGCAAAATGCCCTGCAGGTTGGGCGGCGCCTCGAACACAATCGGGCCCGTCTCCCCCATGTCCACGTAGCTCATCGCGTAGATCACGTCGGAGTTTGGCGTCGTGACCAATGTCTTGGTGTCGAGCCGCTCTTTCCAAACCGGCAGGATGTCGTAGCCCGCGCCAAACACGGCTTCCGAGCCATATTTCATACCGAGCGTATTGATGAGCGGCAGCGCCCAGAGATAGGCCTGCGTCGCTCGCTGGAACGTGAGTTCATCCATCAACGTCTTGGCCGTTTCCGGCGTCGGACGGTTCTGTTCGAATGGCAGACTGGCAAGTGCATCGAAGCGCGCCTGGCTTTCAGATGCGGGCGCGGCTTCGGCCCCGTGCCCCAACGCCACTAACGATGCAGGTCCTGTGGCTTTGATCATTGCGAGGCCTCTCGAGATGGAGTTCAGCCCATCTTCTCAAAGTCAGGGAGCGCCCACGATTTGTCGAAGAACGCTTCGGTGGGCCCATAGAAACGGAAGTAGGTGAACCACCCCTTGCCGGGATTCGTCTGGACCCAGTTGGCCTCGTGTCCCTTGGGCGCCTTCGGCCCGAAATAGACGTCGATCGATCCGTCGCTGTTCTTGACGATATCTTCTTTCCGCGAGGAGATATCCGGCCTGCCCTGCGGCGTAGCTGCCATCTGCCTTGTATCTTCGTCGTAGTAAGTGACAGACCAGAACTGCTTGACAGGTGGATTGGACGGCACATGCAGCTTGTATGTACCGCTTCCGTTCAGCCATTCGCCATCCGAGTCCTTGTACGACGCGATATAGCGTTGTCCGACCCCGGGAGTCTGGGTCAGCATGCCCTTCGAAATGACGACCGCTTCGTAGAACCAAGCGGCGCGTTCATCGAACTGGTCATAATTGGCGGCCCGTTGGTCCACCGCGACGACGAGCGCATGTTTCCAATGCGTGTTCGGCCAGAACTGCGGCTCGACGCGCTTGTCCGATGTGTTGGCCTTCGCCATTGCTTCGCCAACGACGGCGGCCTGTTCGAGGATTCCTTTCTGGCGGGCGTCGGGCCGGAAAGGCATACCCTTCTCGATGCCGAGAAACCTGAGCTGAGCGAGGATCAGCCGGTCGCGCTCCATCACTGGATCGCGCTGGATGAAATCGTTGAGGCTTTCCCAATAGGCCATTCCGCGCGGCGGCATCTGGCTCCACTTCAGGTCGCCCGCATGACGAACTGGCGTCGGAGCGCCCGCGCCCTTACTCGACCAGCTATAGGTTTTGATGCCTGGTATGAGTTCCGCGATCGCCTTTTCTTTGTCCGCGCCCAGCAATCGCACGCCGCCAAGCACGACGCGGCTTGGAGAGTGAGTGACGTAGTATCCCGGCGGCTCGATCTTCTCGTGGCCGGGCGGAAGGATAAGATATTTTCCACCTTTGCCCTGGTCGGGGCCAACCACGCCAAGGTCGGCCAAAACACGCTGCCAGCCGTCGAGGATCATCCCCGCCATGAGGCCCGGGGGAATCTCGATGACCATCGGTCCGGCTGTCTCAAGATCGATGAAGGTGGCGATATAGGGCGTCGTGTAGTTCGGCGTGAGAATGCCGAGCTTCTCGTCGAAATCGAGATAGGACAGCATCTCGCCGCTCTTAGCTTTGAAGACATCGAAGTGAGCCCTCTGCCATTCATTGAGGCCGACCGCCGGAATACCCCAGAGATAGGCTTGGCAGGCCCGCTGAAAGTCCATTTCGTCGTAGAGCTTCTTCACCGTATCGTCGGACGGATAGCCGCTTTCGAAAGTGAGCTTGCCGATCCGCGTGTCCGTTGTCTCCCTCGATGACGCTTCATTCTTCATCATCGTCCTCCTTGGAGCGCGTCAGTTCGTGATCGATTTCGCAGAACTTGATTGAAAAGGTCCGTCTGCTCCTCGATCCCCACGCCCCCCGTTTCGCGTCGACCTTACAACACACATGAGGCTGACTGGTTGCGATTGGACGAGCAATGAGAAGACCGGGCCGATAACAATCGGCGCGTTTACCCTAAGTCACTGACATTTCCCACAAATCTACGTCAGTTCTTATAGGCAAGTGGGGTCGCGGATGAAAATTGGGTATTTTCAATATGTTACAGGGTGGCGCACCCGACAGGATTCGAACCTGTGACCTACGGCTTCGGAGGCCGTCACTCTATCCAGCTGAGCTACGGGTGCCCTTGAACTTCACCTAGTCCCGCCGACCGACTTTGGTCAACCGGACCATGCCATATCAAATCTCAAGCGGCGTCAAATCCATTCCGGAGCGATCCCCGCTCGTTTGCCACGCCGACTTTAGCGCCTCCTCGCCACAGCGCACCCTAAAGATTGCTTTCGAGGCCTCGGAGCAAAATGCTTCCGCCGAACAGGGCGTTGATTTCCTTAGTCGTCTTTATCTCCTTCGTTACCCAAAACCGCTTCACGGCGAGAGGGTAGCCGAATTCGGCGGCTAGGGAAACAAGCTCGGCCAAGCGTGTCGGTAGCAGACGATATGTCCGGTTTAGGTAGCGCACGACCTGTCCGGTAGATCCGGCCCCTTTTGGAGGGGTTGGGATGCGCCGGACGGAAGCCCTTCAGGGGGTGCGCATGGCGATGTTTTTGAACATTCTGAACC
>DASXES010000130.1:0-78435 GCA_036489975.1 Roseiarcus sp. | reverse complement strand
GAGGCGGCCTGGGTGCAGCGGACCGCCGACAGGACGGGTTGGCCGCACGCGATCGTCGCTTATGCCGATGTGAGCGCCGACGACGTGCGTCCTCAACTCGACCGCCTTTCGCGCTATCCGCTCGTGCGCGGCGCGCGCATGCAATTGCACTGGCATGAAAACCCGCAATACCGCTTCGCGTCGCGCCCGAACCTTGCTACGGATTCCCGGATCCAGCGTAACGTAGGCCGTTTCGCCGACTATGGCCTGAGCTTCGACCTGCAGGTGTTCGCGCCGCAAATGGCCGATGCAGCGGATCTTGCCGAATCGTGCCCGAAAGTCACGTTCGTGCTTCAGCACGCCGGCATGCTTGAAGACCTTTCGCCCGCCGGACGCGCCGAATGGCGCGCGGGCATGGTGCGCCTCGCGGCGTGCCCCAATGTGACGACCAAGCTTTCGGCTCTCGGCACATTTATCCACCGCAATGATCCGGCGCATGTCGCCGAAGTGGTGCGCGAGACTGTCCGGATTTTCGGCCCGGAGCGCTGCCTGTTCGGCTCGAACTTTCCGATCGAGAAGCTCTGGACCTCATATGCCGAACTCCTCTCGGCGCACAAGGACGCGGTGGCGTCGCTCGCGCCCAGGGAACAGCAGGCGGTCCTGCACGACACGGCAATGCGCGTCTATCGAATCGCGCCATAGGGCGCACAACGAACACGAAAGTTGGAGGAGACTATGCCGCTGGAAATCAAGGTTCTCGACTATGGCGATATCGAGCTCGAATCGAGCTTCCTTGTCCTCGGTCGCGACTGTGGGCGCACACGCCGGGTGCCGACGCTTGGTTTTCTCATTCTCGGCGGCGCCTATCCCATTGTCGTCGACACCGGCTACCGCTCGAACCAGATCATGGAATCGCTCGGCATGCGCGGGCTGCAGTTCCACGAGAACATGATCGAGAATCAGCTCATGAAGCACGGCGTGCGCATGGGCGACGTCCGCTTTGTCCTGCACACTCACCTGCACATCGATCACGCCGGCAAGGATGATCTCTTTCCGATGAACTCGACGGTGGTCGTCAACCGCCGCGAGCTCGAATATTCGGTCTCCGGTCTCCAGCATCCGCAATATCCGGCGCCCGACATCAAGCATCTGGTCGACCGCCTGCACGCCAAGAATGCGTTGCGCTTTCTCGACCTCGAGATCAGCGGCATGGTCGAATTGATGCCGGGCGTCTTCTGCGAGGCCGCCAACGCCCATACCGAAGGATCGATGAACGTGCACGTTCATACCGCCGAAGGCGTGGCGACGATTTGCGGCGACGTCATTTATGACATCAACGATCAGATCGTGGAGCCGTTCCGCCAGAACAACGACGGCGAGCCGCAGACGACCGGCAACCACGGCATGACCAAGCGCGCCGAGAAGGGCGCGATCAAGAAGGTACTCGCCAACGCTCGCTTCATCCTGCCGGTGCACGATCGCCCGGCCAAGGTTGAAGGCGGGGTGGTGGTGGCGCGGCTGCAGGATTCCGTACCCGGTCCGATCGTCCAGACGCTGCCCAAGCGCAATTGGTTCCCTGCCTGAACGGTGACGAAGGATCACGAGCGATGACCCATGCGACGCTGCGGCCGGAATTCGAAGAGCTGATAGACCCTTATGCGCCGGTTGGTCAGGTCGGGACCGGATTCACCTTCACCGAGGGGCCGATCTGGCACCCGGTCGACCACTATCTTCTGTTCTCGGACATGCCGGCCGACGTGCGCCGCCGCTGGGATTCCGCGCGCGGCGTGGCCGAAGTGCGCCGCCCTTCCAACAAATGCAACGGCATGACCTATGACGCCGATCTCAACCTGATCGTATGCGAGCACGCGACGTCGTCGCTGGTGCGCGAACGGCCGGACGGTCGGCGCGAAGTCCTGGCGACGCACTTCGAGGGGCAGGAGCTCAACAGCCCGAACGATGTCTGCGTCCGCTCCGACGGTTCGATCTATTTCTCCGATCCTTACTATGGGCGCATGCCGGGGTTTGGGGTCGAGAGGCCGCGCATGCTTGGCTTCCAGGGCGTCTACCGCATCCCTCCGGGCGGCGGCGACCCGCAACTGCTGGTCGATCGGTTGTTGTTCGACCAGCCGAATGGCCTCTGCTTTTCGCCAGACGAAAAGCTCCTCTATGTCAACGATACAGCGCAGACGCTGATCCGCGCCTTCGACGTCGCCGCCGACGGCTCGCTGGCGAACGGGCGCATCTTCGCTTCCGGAATCCGTTCCTCGCTTGAAGAGGGCGCGCCCGACGGCATGAAGTGCGACCAGCGCGGCAATGTCTGGGTGACGGCGCCGGGCGGCGTGTGGGTCTATGCCCCCTCGGGCGATCTCCTCGGCAAGGTGCGCGCGCCCGAAAAGGTCGCCAATCTCGCCTGGGGCGGGCCGGAGTTCCGCGCCCTGTTCCTGACCGCGACTCATTCGGTCTATCGGATCGAGACCAAGGTCGGGGCGCGACGCGAGCCCTATATGGGCGCCAGAACGCCTGCCCTGGCGGCTTCGCCCGGCGCGCCCGCCGTTCCCTCGAGCCAAAGCGCCGAAAGCCGCTCGTCCTCCCCCGCGCCCTCGCTCGCCAAAGATCTGACGCTCGACCCGCGGCGTTGCGCGCTCATCATTCAGGACATGCAGAATGACGTGATCAGCGAAGGCGGCGCCTTCGCTTCGTCGGGTGCGCCGGCCCATGCCCGCGCGCAGAACGTGGTCGAGAACACACGACGGCTCGCCGCCGCGGCGCGTGCGCGGGGCGTCGCCATCATCCATGTCTGGTTTGTCGTCGAGTCGGGCGCGCCGGGACTGACGCTCAACGCACCGTTGTTCGAGGGCATTGTTGACGGGAAGGCGATGGTGCGCGGCGGCTGGGGCGCGGCGCCGGTCAGCGGGCTCGAGCCCCAGCCCGGTGACTTCGTGGTCGAGAAGATGCGCATGAGCGCCTGGGAGGGCTCGAGGCTGGAGACGATTCTCAAAGCCCAGGGCCGCGACATGATCATCAACACCGGCGCCTGGACCAACATGTCGGTCGAACACACCGCCCGCACCGGCGCCGACAAGGGCTATTTCATGGTGGCGCCGGAGGATTGCTGCTCGACAATGAACGCCGAGTGGCACAACGCCTCGATCAACTTCGCCCTGCAGAATGTCGCCGTCGTCACCAACGCCGACGCCGTCATCAAGGCGCTTGGATGAGCGGTCGGCGATGGGCGAGACCTTAAGTGCCGAAGCTTCTTCATTTGCGCTGTTCGCCTCGCGTGGGCTCAACGTCCTCGGCCGCGGCCGAGGCGTTCCTGGCGAAATTCAGGCAGGCGCGGCCTTCATGGGACATCGACCTCCAGGACCTGTGGCGTGAGACGCTGCCCGAGTTCGACGGCGCGGCGCTCGAGGCGAAATACGCCCGCCTCGGCGGCCGGGGGTTCAACGATAGGGAGCGCGACGCTTTCGCCGTCATCGAGCGGATGGCGCTGCGTTTTTCGCTCGCCGAGCGGGTGCTCATTTCCTCGCCGATGTGGAACTTCGGCGTGCCCTACAAGCTCAAGCAATGGTTCGATCTCATCGTGCAGCCGGGGGTCACCTTCGCCTTCAGTCCGGCCGAGGGCTATCGCGGCCTCATCAAGGACCGCCCGACGATTGTCATCCTCGCCAGCGGCTCCGATTTCGTCACCGGAATGAACCGGGGCCGGGTCGACATGGCGACGCCCTATCTGCGCGACATCCTGCGCTTCATCGGCGTCCATAGCGTCCGTTTCGTCGCCATCGGGCCGACCGCCGGCTCAGGCGATCAGGTGAAGGGCGCGCGCGAAGCGGCCGAGCGGCGGCTCATCGAGCTAGCGGCGGGATTCTGACGCCGATCCGGGCCGGCTTGGCGGCTTCCCCGCAAGCGGTCTTTCGCCGCGGACCCAAAATCGCTTCTGCAAGCGCTTGACGAGTGCAATGCCGTCGATTGACAAAAATAGAATCTTACGATATGTATTCTTCTTATCGGAATCCATCTGATGCTTGGGTCTTGGAGCCATTGCGCGCGGTTGGAATCGTCATCACACGGAGCCGTAGGGCGTCGAAGGACGCCCGTCTTTCGACACCTATGGCGACGCGGCGATCGAGGAGAGCGCAAAGCCCGGCGATTCCTGGATTGCTTCCCCCGGACCGCGACCCGGGGTCGCGATGACGATCGCGGTTCGACTCAAAGGCAACTTGCTCCAGCCGGGCGAGGGGGAGGCCGTGCTGATTGACAGGCTGCGTGCAACCGGGGCGTGCGTCAGGAAAATGAGCGAATTTTTTTAATTCGAATCGGCCGTAACCCATTGAAAAGTCTCGATTCGGAAAAATAAACGCTAGTAAACGCTAGCTATTTGACTGGCGTTTACTAGCGGTTACTGGCGTTTTATTGACGCTTATTAACGTTTATTCGGGCCTGCCTCGCGCCCTGGTTGTCGAAGCCGCCCGCTCATCAGACGATGCGCCCGGGCCGGGGCGCCCATCAGTTGACGAACTTGAAGTAGTCCGCTTCGACCGAGGCGGACGCGCGCCGCGCGTCGTCAACCAGCCGCGGCGCGATCGCTTTCAGGTTCGCGGAATGGAGCGCGTCCAGCGTCGGGATGGGCTTGTCGGAGACGATGGTGAGCAGCATCTGCATCGGCCCAACGGAGCTCGCATCGGGCGTCAGCGGCACGTCGAAGTTTGCGGAATCGCCGCTTGCATCGACCGTCGCCTGGAGCCTGTGCACGACGCCGTCGTTGTCGACGAGGACCAGATAAGGACGGCGTCCTCCCAGATTGGAAATCGTTCCTTGTAACGGCTTTCCCGGGCCGACCTCGTAACTCTTCAGGGTCAGCCGGGGCTGCTCTTGCCCGCCCGGCGCTGCGAGGCGGACGAGATCGAGGGCGGGACACTGTGCGTCGCTGATCGGGGCCACTGTCAGGTCTGCCTCGACGCCAACCTCGCGCTTATAGGCTGCATCGAAGCGGCGGAATGGCTCGATCTCCCGCCCGACCGCCTGGTATTCGTGCGGTCTGGTCGCGCCGGGGAGCGGCGCGATGAGGAAGCATTCGCCCCCGTCAAAGCCGGCGATGAACGCCTTGGCCTTTTCCTCCGGTGACGCCGGCGCGATGGGCGCGGGGACGGGTGGCGCAAGATTTGCGGTCTGCGCCGGAGCGGCCGAAGCGGCCGGCGAGGGCGCGGCGGTCCCAGCGGGCGGCGCCTCCGGTCGGGGCGTTTCGATGCGCGCGACTGTCGGCGCCGCGGCGGCGGGAGGCGGAGCCGCCGGAGGCGCGGTTTGCTCGGCCGCGGCCGGCGCTGGAGACTGAATTGTCGCTTGAGGCGCGGGCGCCGGGACTTGCGGAGCCGCCGACGGCTGGTGGGGTGCAGCGGGCTGGGCGGAGGCCGGCGCCGGGGCGTGCGCCGGAACGGCGCCAGGCGCAGAGACGCGCGGCTCGAGCTTTGCGACCGGCGCTGGCGACGACGCGGGCTTATCGGCCACGACAAGCGCGGCGGACATCTGCGCCGTCCGATCATTGTGATTGGTCGCCAAGATGCGGATCGAGGCGCTGGCGGCCTGTCGAGGGACGCCTTCGATCGCGCCCTTGCCGCCGCCGAGATCGCTGAAGCTCAGGCCTCCCGGCAACCCGTTCGCGGTCAGCCGCAGCCCCTTGCCGCCGGGATCGGTGAAGGCGGGCGTCTCGGCCCGGTAGGGCGAACCCACCGTCGCGGCCGGCAGGTCGACACTCGCCTGTTTGACCCTTGGCGGCAGAGCGTCAGCCAGCGCTTCGGCTGTCACCGGGCGTGGCGGAGGGCCGGGGGCCGCCGACGGCGCAGGCTCGATGCTTGCAGTCTCGGTTTGGCCGCTGGAATTCGTTGCAGGCGCAGGCGGCGCTGGCGGGTTCGCCTCCTGCGGCGCCGGGGACGGAGCAAGCGGAAGCGGCTGCTGCGCCGCCAGAGGCGGTAATTTTGCCGCAGCCGGTTTCAGCGCCTCTTCAGCGGGACCTGCCGACGGCGCTCCGGCCGGGAATGCTCCGCTCCATCGGGCGAGGTCGTCATGGAAGACGTAGGCGAGCCCGCCGAGGCTCAGGACTGCGATCAGCGCTCCGACCAAAGCCGAAATCCTGCCGCTGTGCTCGCTTGCGACAGGAGGCGCCCTCAGGGACCGCGCCGCTTTCGGCGTCGCCGGCTCCCAGGCCGCGACCTCGGCCATGCTCGCCGGCCGGCTCTCCGGCCGGGGCTGGAGCATTGCCTGAATGAGCGGCCGAATGGTTGGATCGATCCCGGAAAGATCGGGAACGACGCGCCGCTTGTCGATCGTGTCCGCCTGCGATCCCGCCATGTCGATCGGCCGGCCAAGCAGCGCCTCCGCGAGCACAAGACCAAAGCCGTAGATGTCCGACTTGGGGGTGACGTCCCCGCCCGCGAGCCCCAGTTGCTCCGGGGAGGCGTAATTCAGCTTGCCAGCGAACCCTCCGCCCAGGATCGTCTCTTCGCCGGTGCGCCGGGCGCGGGCGATGCCGAAATCGATGACCTTGGCGCTGCGAACGTCGCCGTCGGGCATAATCACATTGTCGGGGGAAATGTCGCGGTGCACAACGCCATGCTGGTGCGCGACCTCAAGCGCGGAAGCCACGCGCTTCTGCAGGATTCTGACGTCCGCGAGAGAAAGCGGCCCTAGTCCCAGCCGTTTTTTGAGCGATGGCCCTTCCACGAATTCCATCGCAAGATAGGCGCGCTTAAGCTGCGGATCGACCGAGAACACAAAGTACCGCACGATCGCATCGTGCGTGAAGCTGTGAAGAATCGAGGCCTCGCGACGGAAAAGCTCGTAGATCTCGGGGTCATCCGAAAATTCCGGGCGGATCATCTTGATCGCGACCGGATCTCCCGTCTGGATGTTGAATCCGCGATAGACCTCGCCCATGCCCCCTTGAGCGACCAGTCTTTCAATTTCATATACGTTATTGAGGCGCGCCCCCGGCCTGATGCTCCTCGCGGCGGAGCGCTGAAAGACGGTCCGGTCCTCCTCCACGGGCTCCGCTCCAAATCGTGACCAGGATCGGCGGCTCGCGGGCAAGAGCCGCCGGGCCTGACTTCCTTATCCCGCGCCCCTGCCTCGGCCCGATCGATCCGATCACCGATTCAACATTGACGCACGCTAGGCGCTTGGAGATAATTTCTCAAGGTTCTCATTGCAGACCTCTACTTTAAGGAATGTCTCATGCGCGCATCATCCACATTCGCGTTCGGCGCGGCGGCGGTTGTTGTTGCCGTCTCCGTTTCGGTCGGTCTCGGCTCCGCTCGGGCCGATCCTGCTTATTCCGCTGACAACGTGGTCAAGATCTTCCTCAAGCAGAAAGACGCGCTGAAGGGCGGAAAGACCCGCGCCCTCTGTGTCGGAACCGCCGCAGACTGCAAGAAGCAAGAGGCAGCCGAGGCGCCGCCGCCGGTTCAGTTCGACCTTTTGGCGAATTTCGAGTTCAACTCCGACAAGCTGACGCCGGCGGCGCGCGAGAATCTCGACCAGTTCGCCAAGGCGCTGAAAGATCCGCGCCTCGCCGGGTCGAAATTCGAAATCGATGGCCACACGGACGCGACCGGTCCCGAAGAATATAACCTGGGCCTGTCCGAGCGCCGGGCCGATGCGGTGGTTTCCTACCTGGCGTCGGAAGGAATCGATTCGTCGGCGCTGGTGGCGAAGGGCTTCGGCAAGGCGAAGCCGCGTGTCGCCAATCCTTACAGTCCGCAGAATCGGCGCGTCGAAACGCACCTCAGCGAATGATCAGGCTTGCTCCCAGCGCCCAGCCAAATCTCGAATGGCGTCGGCGCGGCGCGGCGCTGAGGGCGTGAGCTTCATATGAGCCGTCGTCGCGGCGCAGCCGGACTGGCCGCCTCGATTGTGTTCGCCTGTGTCTGCGTCGCCCTCATCGCATGGCGATCGATGGCGACGCGGCCCCACCCTCCTGCGCACATCCCCGCCGCGTCAATCCCGGTGGTCGAGGGTCCGGAGCCGGGAATAAGGCTCTCGACGATTATCGACCTGCCTGGTGATCCGGTGCTTGTGCGAAGGGGGGCGGTTGAGCCGCCGAAGGACGCTCTCGTCTCCGTCCCGGCGAAGCTGGGGCAGGAGCCGCCGAAGACCCCGGGCAAGGCCTTTTTCGTCAGTTCGACCCTGCTCCCGACCACTGGCGGCTATATGGGGAAGTTCCAGGAAGCCGGCCAGGAAGCCGAGGCGCTCGCAGTCCAACTGGCGGCGAACTCGGCGCAAATGGCGGCCGCTCAAAACGAACCCGATTACGGCTCGGACGATGACGGGGGCGCCGACACGCCGGCGAACGCCGAGAGCCAGTTTTTGACGACCGCGAACAGCAACGAACTCGAGATCAACCAGGGCGGATCGCGCGGGCAGCCGCAGCTGAAGGAAACGATCCTCAAGCCTCTGGTGGCGGACACCATCAGCAATCTCCTGATCGCCAACGGCTACAGCGCGGAGAGCGCGCGCATGATCGAAAGCGCCGCGAAGGACTCGCCAGCCCATATCCAGACGCTGCCGCCCCAATCCACGGCCTTGGCCGTGGGCGCATTGGACCTCGCGGGCGAGTATCGGATCAAGCAGATCGCGATCTTTGAGAACGGCGAATATGTCATCACCATCGCCGCCAAGGACGACGGGGGTTACGAGCACGCGGCCGAGCCGATCATACCGGCGGATTTGCTCGACGATTCTCTCAGGAGCCAACCGCCGGCGACGCATTTTACGATCGCCGATGGAGTCTATAGCGCGGGCATCCGTAGCGGAATGCCGGATTCGGTCATCCGCGAAACCATCCAGCTCATCAGCCGCCTGGCCGACCTGCGCTCGCCGCTGCAGGCCGACCAGACCTTGCGCGTTCTGTTCGAGCCCGAGTTCCGGGACAAGGCCAAGGCGAGCGGCAAGGTCGTCTACGTCGGCCTGCATGGAAATTCGATCGCCCTCGATTGCTATTCGTTCGAGGGGAGCGACGGCGCCTTTCGCTGCTTTGATCCGAAGGCGGGCAGCGAGTCGGGCGGCGGAGAATCGAGCCCAACGGCGCCGTTCTTGGGCAACAGCGGGGCCACAAGCGTCGGAGGAATCCTTGCCCCGATCAAGGGCGCTCCGATCACGTCGCTGTTCGGGCTCCGCTTTCACCCCATTCTGCACATCCTGCGATTGCACGCTGGAATCGATTTCGGGGCGCCGGTCGGCTCGCTCGTTCGCGCCGCCGCGGACGGCAAGGTCGAGATCGCCGGGCCCGTTTCCGGATTCGGCAATCACGTGCGCATCCAGCACGCGGGGTTCGAGACCTCCTATTCGCACCTCTCCGAAATCCCCGTCGCGATCCATCCCGGCGTCGAGGTCAAGCAGGGCGACATCATCGCGCTGTCCGGCAATACCGGCCTGTCGACCGGCCCGCACTTGCACTTCGAGTTCTACCTCAACCGGGAAGCTGTCGATCCTCTGCCCCATCTCGGCTCGGAGATTCAGACGGCGGCGGCCGCGCTGAAAGGCCCGATCATGGCGACCGCAACCGCCGCACCGCCAGCGCCCGGCGTCACGGCGATCGAAATCGCCGCCTTTCCGGCGATCAAGGCTTATCTCGACCAGGAGATCACGAGCCTGATGAATTAGCGCGTGAGCCCAGTTCAGACCGTCCGAACCTCGTGCGAATTTTCGCTCGCGGCGGTCGAGCGGTGTGACGGGCGTCACAGCGTCGCCATATTGCGTTCCTCCATAAATCCAGTACTCTGTGTGGCTATATTGAGCGCTAGGGGAAACGTCGTGGCGTCAAACAGCAATTCCGGACAAAAGTTCATTTCCCGCAACCGCAAACCGCGGGTCCATATCACCTACGAAGATCCTTACGACGCGGAGAAGCTGGTCGAGCTTCCGTTTGTCATGGGTGTTCTGGCGGACCTCTCGGGGAACGCTTCTGCTGTCGCCAAACCCGACATGCCCGAGCGGAAGTTTTTGGACATCGACATGGACAATTTCGACAAGCGCCTGGCCGCGATCGAGCCGACGGTGACGATGCGAGTGCCAAACAAGCTGGGCGCCGAGGAAGGTTCGGAGAAGCTCGGGGTCACTCTGAAATTCGCCAAGATGGAAGATTTTTCCCCGGCCGCAATCGCACGCCAGGTTCCGGCGATGGCCAAGCTTCTCGCTGCGCGCGAGCAGCTGGCGAATCTCTTGAAATACATGGACGGCAAAACGGCGGCTGAGGAGACGCTCAAGAAGCTGCTCGCTGATCCTCAGCTGATGGCGGCGATGAAGACCAAGCTTGATCAGAGACCCTCGGCGGACGGCGCGACTCAATAAGGAGCTTGGACATGGCCACGGCGCAGGAAGAGCAGAAGACTCGGGGCGGCGAGACGGCGATCGCGGAAGCGGACGAATTCTCGAGCCTGCTCAAGCAGAATTTCAAGCCGCGAACGGAGCGCGCCGCAAGCGAGGTCGAGAGCGCGGTGCAAACGCTCGTCACCCAGGCGCTTGCGGACTCGACCGTCGTCAAGGACCAGGTGCTCGATACGATCGAGGAGATGATCGCCCGCCTCGACGAGAAGCTGACGGCGCAGATGAACGAAGTGCTGCACGCGCCCGAATTCCAGCAACTGGAGAGCGCCTGGCGCGGGCTCTCCTATCTCGTTTTCAACTCCGAGACCGACGCGACGCTCAAAATCCGCGTCCTGAACGTCGGCAAGGGGGAGCTTTATCGCCACCTCAAGAACTATCCGGGAGCGCGCTGGGACCAGAGCCCCCTGTTCAAGGCGGTCTACGAGAGCGAGTTCGGCACGTTGGGCGGCGAGCCCTATGGCGCGCTTGTCGCCGACTTTGCGTTCAGCCATGCACCGACGGACGTGCAGCTTCTCCGCGACCTGTCGAAGATCGCGTCCGCTTCGCTCGCGCCGCTCATCACCAACGCCGACCCTAATCTCATGGGCATGGATTCGTGGCGCGAACTGATGAATCCGCGCGACCTCGGAAAGCTTATGGACACGCCGGATTACGCCGCCTGGAAGGGGCTGCGCGATTCCGTCGACAGCCGCTACGTCGCCTTGTGCATGCCGCGCGTTCTCGCGCGCCTGCCCTATGGCGCCAAGTCCGAACCGGTGGAGGAATTCGCCCTCGAGGAGGAGACGGACGGCCATCGAGGCGAAAAGTACGCCTGGATGAACGCAGGGTATGTGATGGCCGCCAACATCAACCGGGCCTTTAAGGAATACGGATGGACGGTGAGAATCCGCGGCGTCGAATCCGGCGGCGAGGTGCTCAATCTGCCGACCCACACCTTCCCGACAGACGACGGGGGCGTGGACCTGAAATGCCCGACCGAGATCGCGATCACCGACCGGCGTGAGAGCGAATTGTCGAAGGCGGGGCTCATCTCGATCATTCATCGCAAGAACACCGACAAGGCGGCGTTCATCGGCGCCCAATCGGCCTACAAGCCCAAGCTGATGGACAGCCCCGAAGCGACGGCGTCGGAGAATCTGTCGGCCCGCATTCCCTACATGTTCGCCGTGTCGCGCTTTGCGCACTACCTGAAATGCATGGTGCGCGACAAGATCGGCTCGACCAAGGAGAAGGATCAGCTCGAGCGCTGGCTCAACAATTGGATCGTCCGTTACGTGGACGCCAATCCGAAGACCTCGAGCGAGGAAACCAAAGCCCGCAAGCCGCTCGCCGGAGCGAAAGTGACCGTGGTCCCGAATGAAGAGAACCCCGGCTATTACTCGGCGAGCGTCTGGCTGCGGCCGCATTTCCAGCTCGAAGGCATGGACATCGGAATGAGTCTTGTCGCCTCGCTGGAGGAGCGCAAGAGCTGATGGAAGGTTTTGGCTGCGCTCGAGCAAAGGGGCGAGGCCGAGGTGGTAATCGTGCGTATTGATAAATCGGTTTTTCTTTGAAACGAGGAGGGATTGTTATGCCGGACGACATGTTTCTTGAGCTCGAAAACGTGACGGGCGAGTCGAAGGACGACAAATTCAGCGGCAAGATCGACATCTACGGGTTCAGCTGGGGGGTGTCGAACATAGGCTCCGGCGGGTACGGCGGCGGTTCGGGCGTGGGCAAGGTGAATGTCAACGATGTCTCGATCATGAAGAAGGTCGATAAAGCCTCGGCCGACCTCATCCGCTTCTGCGCCCAGGGAAAACATATCGACAGCGGGAAGATCCACGTCCGCAAGGCTGGAGGCGACAGTCCGCTCGAATATTTGACCTACGAAATGAACGAAATTTTCGTCACGTCCGTGCAACAAAGCGACTCCTCGGGAGCCGACGTCGCGCAGGAATCGATCAGCCTGAATTTTTCCAAGATCAAGGTGACCTATAATCTGCAGAGCGCCGAGGGCGCGAATGAAGCGGCGCCCGACGTCACCCTCGATGTCAAGAAGAACTCTTTCACGTAACGTGTCGGAAACATCGTCGACTGCGAGGCCATCGCGAAAGGCGCGAGCTTAAGAAGACGAAGGCTGTCGGCGGCGGGTGAGACTTGCGGCGGGGCGAGACTTGGCGACTCGGGAAAACGATCGTCTGACCCCGCCGCTCATGCAGGCGTTCCGAGCGGCGCATCACTCGCGCGACGCCAGAACGCGGGCGGACGTTCGCGAGGGCGGGGAGCGGGTGCTCTCCTCGCGGCGGATGTCCAGCCGGACGCCCATTTCCGAGAGCGAACTCAGGAAGATCGTCATTTCGGATGTGGGCGCGCTTCTTAACACGGTGAATCTCAATTCTGCTCAGAACCTGTCGGAGGCGCCGGAGGTCGGCAAGTCGATTCTCAACTTCGGCTTTCCTGATATCGCGCGTCTTTCGATTGACGAGAATGCCGTCCTTCAGGTCGCCCAGCAGCTCGAGGCGGCCCTGAGAGACTTTGAGCCCAGGCTCGTGCGCGGTTCGGTCAAGGCCCACCGGGACGAGACGGTCTCGCCGAACGAGCTCAGGGTCAGGTTTCTCGTCAGCGCCGCGCTCAGGATGCAGCCGGTCGACGTTCCGGTGCAATTCGTCGCTGAGGTGGAGCTCGATTCCGGCAAGCTCAAGATCGACCGGCTTTGAGCGATGGACCGGGAATTCCTGAGGTTCTACAATCAGGAGCTCGCGATCCTGCGTGAGCAGGCGGCCGAATTCGCTGAGGACTACCCAGGCATCGCGGAGCGACTTGGAGGCGTCATCGGCGATACCGCCGATCCGATGATCGGAGGTCTTCTCGAGGGCGCCGCGTTTCTGGCCGCCCGCGTCCAGCTCAAGCTCAAGCACGAGTTCGCCGACTTCACCACGAACCTGATCGACCAGCTCGCGCCGCACTATCTCGCGCCCACCCCTTCCTTCGTTCTCGTCCAGGCGCGGCCCAGATTCGGCGACCCCGCGCTCCGCGACGGAAGGACCATCGAGCAAGGCGCCATGTTCGAGGCCACGTACCTCGAGGCGCAACGCAATGTCGCGTGCCGGTTCACGCTTGCCGAGCCGATCACGCTCTGGCCGTTCGAGATCGTCAAGGCGGAATATCTGACAAGTTCGGGCGCGTTCCAGGCGCTCGTCCCCAACGCCGGCGCCGGCTGCGCCGCGAGCCTTAGGCTTCAGCTCACCGTACGAAGCGCCATGAAGGGGGAAGACGAGCCCGCGGACAAGGAAGCGCAGACCCGCCCGGAGCTACGATTTTCCTCCTACCGGGTGAAGTCGCTGCGCTTCCATCTGCTTGGCCAGGAAACCGATGCGGTCGCGATGTACGAGCAGCTGTTCGCGCATTGCACAGGCGTCTATTTTCGTATGCTCGACGCTTTCGGCGATCCGGTGATCTTGCCCGCGCGCGCCAGCATGATCCGCCAGATCGGTTTTGGGGAGGACGAGGCCCTTATCCCCAACGACAACCAGCTGTTTCGTGGGTTCGACTTCCTGCGCGACTATTTTGCGTTTCCGCGCCGGTTTCTTGGTTTCGATCTCGTGGACCTCGACGCCGTGGCCTCGCGCCTCGGCGCGAAGTCGATCGACATCGTTTTCGCCTTCGACGATGTCAATCCGCAATTGGCCGCCGGGGTGCGCAAGGAAATGTTCGCGCTCTACGTTGCGCCTGGCGCCAACCTCTTCGAGAAGCGGCTCGACCGGATCCCGGTCAAGTCCAATCAGTTTGAATATCAGGTCATCCCCGACCGGAGCCGCCCGCTCGATTTCGAGCCCAATCGCATCGTTCAGGTATTCGCCCACGTGCCGGGAGCGCCGCAGAAGCTTGCCGTCGAGCCGCTCTATTCCGCGAGGGCGGCGCGCAGCCTGACCGGGTTGACCTATACGGTTCGCCGCTTGCCCCGGCGGCGTACCGCCGAGGAAAGGAGATACGGCTCGCTTTCCGATTACGCTGGAACCGACGTCTTTCTTTCGCTGGGCGAACGAGCGGACCCGGACGAAACTCTGCGCATCGCCGAGCTCAGCGTCGACGCGCTCTGCACCAACCGCCATCTGGCGGCGCAGCTTCCAGTCGGCGAGGGCGGCGCTGACTTCCGCTTCCTCGAAGACACGGAGCTCGAGCTCGGCTGCGTTGGCGGTCCGACCAAAGCGCTCGAGCCGGCGCTGACCTCAATCGAGGGAAGAGGACTGGACGCCTCGACGGGCGAGGTCGCCTGGCGCCTCATCAGCATGCTGAGCCTCAATCACCTGGGGCTGGTCGACCGGGCCGACGACGGCGCCAAGGCGCTTCGCGAGACGCTTGTCCTGTTCGCCGATATTTCCGACGCCGCGGCCGAGGCCAAGATTCGCGGCGTGCGCAGCCTCAAGGCGCGCCCCGTCGTGCGCCGATTGCGCCAGGCGTCCGGCGCAGCCGCGGCCCGCGGGCTTGAGCTGACCGTCGTCCTGGAAGGCAAGGCCTTCGAGGGCTCGGGCGCCTTCCTTCTGGGCGCGGTCCTCGATCGCTTCTTCGCCGAATATGTGGCGATCAACCACTTCACTCAGACGGTCGTGCGCACTGTCGAGCGGGGAGAGATGATGCGCTGGCCGCCGCGCATCGGCTTGAGAGGCGTGCTGTGAGCTTCCGCGCCGAACTCGAGGCCGAGCCGTGGCGCTTCGACCTCCTCAGCGTCCTGCGGCGCCTCGAGCGGGAGAACCCGGGCAAGCCACGCATTGGCGAGGCGCGCCGGCTCGAGGACGAATTCGTCGAGATCGCGCAGGACCCCTATCTCGAATTCGCCGACTCGAATCTCGTCGCCGCGACGGTCGAAGAGAGCGGGCGCATGCGTCTCAAAGCGCGCTTTTTGGGCATGTTCGGTCCCCAGGGTGCGTTGCCGCTGACCACGACCGAAGAGGCGTATAGCTGGCTGCTCGAACGCGACGATGCGTTTCCACGCTTCGTTGACATCTTCCAGCGCCGCTTTCTCGCGCTGTTCTTTCGCGCCTGGGCGGACGCGCGTCCGATCGCCCAGCACGACAGGCCCGATGAGGACCGGTTTCGCGCCTATATCGGGGCGATGATCGGCATCGGAACGCCGGCTTTTCGCGACGCCGATTCGATCTCCGATTTCGCCAAGCTGCAATATGCGGGGCTGCTCGGCGCGCGGGTCAAGAGCGCGTCACGGCTGCGGGCCTGCCTCACAAACTTTCTCGAGACGCGCGTCGAGATCGAGGAATTCGTTGGCGGCTGGCTCGAGCTCGATCCGGCTGAACGTACGCGTGTCGGCCAGGCCAATAGCCGGCTCGGCCAGGACTGCGTCGCGGGGGCGAGCATGTACACCGTCAGCGACAAGTTCCGCATCCGCGTCTTTGTGCGAGATATTAAGCATTTTCGGGAGTTTCTGCCGGGCTCGCCGCTGGCGCGGCAAATCGCCGATGCGGTCTATCTTTACCTCGGCCTCGAATACGACTGGGACATGGAGGTCGCGATTCCTGCCGGCGAGATCACGCCCGTGAGACTCGGTCGCGACGCTGCGATCGGATGGACGAGCTGGATGTCGCCGAACTGGGCGAAGACCGACGAGACGTATCGTCGGGACGCACGGTTCCACGTGGTCAGCCGCCTCGAGAGCGCGAAATAGGGAGATTCGCCCATGGGCGCGGACATCAGCATCGAAGCGGTCGCCGGCAAGCTGAACCGCGTTGGCTACGAATCGTTCCTGCAAGGGTTGCGGCAGGCCAAGAGCGCCGGAAACCGCAACCTCGAGCTTGCCCACTGGCTCATACATATCCTGCAGAAGGACCGCACGGATCTCGCGCTCACCGCCGATCATTTCAAGCTTGACCGCTCCAAGCTGCTGGCCGATGCGACGGCCGTGGTCAACGGATTCCGCAAGAACGAAACCGAGATGCCCGGCATCTCCAATCCCGTCGCCGACGCTCTCGACCGCGGCTGGCACTATGCGACGCTTCTGTTTGGCGAAACGCAAATTCGCACCGGGCATCTGCTCGTCGGGATCCTGAAGTCGGTCGAGTTGAGACGCGCGTTGATCGGCGTGTCGCAGGAATTCGCCAAGCTTCCCGTCGATGACGTGGCTGCCGGCCAGGGCGCGATCTGGGCAGGGTCCGACGAAGGCAACCTCCGCCCGATGGATGGCTCGGGGGTCGCCGCGGCGGGCACGGAAGGCGCGAGTGCCGCGCTTGGGCCCAAGGGCACGACTGCGCTCGATCGCTTCAGCCAGGATCTCACCGCCAAGGCCAAAACCGGCGAGATGGACCCTGTCCTTGGCCGCGAGGACGAAGTGCGTCAGGTGATCGACGTTCTGATGCGCAGGCGGCAGAACAATCCGATCCTGACCGGCGAAGCTGGCGTCGGCAAAACCGCCGTCGTCGAAGGCTTCGCCCAGCGCATCGCATCGGGCGATGTCCCCCCGCCGCTCAAAGGCGTGAAGCTCTGCGTTCTCGACGTCGGCCTCATGCAGGCAGGCGCGTCGATGAAGGGCGAATTCGAGCAGCGGCTGCGCTCGGTGATCGACGAAGTGCAGTCGTCGCCGACGCCAATCATCCTGTTCATCGACGAGGCGCACACGCTGATCGGCGCCGGGGGGCAGGCCGGAACAGGCGACGCCGCGAATCTCCTGAAGCCCGCTCTCGCGCGCGGAACCTTGCGCACCATCGCCGCCACCACCTGGTCGGAGTACCGGCAGTATATCGAGAAAGACCCGGCGCTCACCCGGCGCTTCCAGCCGATCATGGTCAACGAGCCGGACGTGGCGACCGCCGCCATCATGTTGCGCGGGCTCATCGCGCCAATGGAGAAGCACCATAAGGTGAGGGTCACCGACGAGGCGATCGTCGCCGCGGTCAACCTGTCCAACCGCTATATCCCGGCGCGGCAATTGCCCGACAAGGCGGTGAGCTTGCTCGACACGGCCTGCGCGCGCGTCGCCATCAGCCAGAACGCCAAGCCTGCGGGGGTCGAGGACGCGGAAGTGGAGATCGCCTCGCTCGAAACCGAGAAGGAGTCGCTCGCGCGCGAGCGGGATCTCGGATCCGCGAAAGAAGACCGCATCGTGGAGATCGACGCAAAGCTCGCGAAAGCCCGCGAAAAACTCGCCGCGCTGGAAGCCGATTGGGCGCGCGAGCGCGCGCTGGTCGAGGAAGTGCTCGCGCTGCGCGAGACAATTGCGAAGGGGTCCAAGGCCCCGCCGACGCCCGCGGAGGCTGCGCCATCCGCCCCTGCAGAGGCGCCGCCGCCGCTTGGCCCTGAGCCGCCGCCTGCGGTGAGCGCAGAGCCTGAAGCCGGATCGCGGGTGGATGGCGAGACCCTGCGCGGTAAGGTGAGCGAGCTTGGCCAGATCAATCCGGAAAAGCGGATGATCTACGCGTATGTCGACGAGCAGGCAATCGCTTCCGTCGTGTCCGACTGGACGGGAATTCCGGTCGGCAAGATGGTCGCCGACGAAGTCGAGACCGTGCTCAACCTCGCCGGCATTCTGAACAGGCGCATCGTCGGACAGAGCCACGGCCTCGAGATGATCGCCAAGCGCATCGAGACCAATCGCGCCGGGCTCGACAATCCGATGAAGCCGATCGGCGTCTTCATGCTGTGCGGCCCCTCTGGCGTCGGCAAGACAGAGACGGCGCTTGCGCTGGCGGAAACGCTCTACGGCGGCGAGCAGAACATCATCACCATCAACATGTCCGAGTTCCAGGAGGCGCACACGGTCTCGACGCTCAAAGGCGCGCCGCCCGGCTATGTCGGCTATGGCGAGGGCGGGCGCCTGACCGAGGCGGTGCGGCGGCGCCCCTACAGCGTCGTCTTGCTCGACGAGATCGAGAAGGCCCATCCCGACGTGCACGAGGTCTTCTTCCAGGTGTTCGACAAGGGCGTGATGGAGGACGGCACAGGGCGCCGCATCGACTTCAAGAACACCCTGATCCTGCTCACCACCAATGTCGGGACTGAGATCATAATGCGCGCCGCGGCCGCCGATGCGAAGCCCGATCCCCAGGCGCTCGCTGCCGAGTTGCGCCCTGCACTCCTCGAGGTCTTCCCGCCCGCGCTGCTCGGGCGCATCGTCACAATTCCCTATTATCCGCTGTCGGGCGACATGCTGGCCGGCATCGTGCGCCTGCAACTCGATCGGATCGGCAAGCGCATCGCGGAAAACCATCGGGCGAAATTCATCGCCGATCAAAGCGCCATCGACCACATCGTCTCACTCTGCCACGATCCGGACTCCGGCGGACGGGTGATCGACAACGTCATCACCAATACGATCCTTCCCGCGCTGTCGCGCGAAATCCTCAAGCGCTCGCTCGCGCGTGAGGAGATCCACGAAGCCAAGGTCTCGGCTGCGGATGGCGCATTCGTATACGAGGTGAACTGAACGGAGGTATCGATGGCCAATCGATTCGAGCAGGTGGATGAGGTCGTCGGCGACGCGGTGACCGTCGTTCTTTCTCAAGGCGCCGACGGACAGCGGGCGACGGTCGTCTGCCCCAGAAGCGCGCATGAATCTCTGGAGGCGGATCGGTTCACCGAGCCGATGGCGCCCAAGGACGCTCTTTCCGGCGCGGTTAAGCTTGCGAATCAGCTGAAGATCGCCATCGTTGTTCAGGATCCGGACGGCGTCTGGAAAAAGGAATGGGGCGAACTTTACCGAGATGAAGGCGAGTGATGGCGGCAGGCGTCGCCGCGCTATCGGGAGCCCAAGAGCGTTCGCCGCCGCCGCCGACTGGCGCGGAGGCGCAGATCGGGAGGCCCGGCGAGCGAGCCGGGGACTCGCGCGCGCCGCTTTGGCCTTCGCCCTATTTGTGATCTTTTCCCCGCCGGCCCATGCGGACTTCCGCGTCTGCAACAAGACGCATGCGCTGATCAATATCGCGGTCGGGACGGACGCCGGCGAGGTCTTCAGGACGGAGGGCTGGTGGGTGGCGACGCCCGGCTCATGCGCCACGCCCATTCGTGGTCCCTTGAAAAGCCGCTTCGTCTATCTCTACGCGACGGACATCGACGGGGTGGACCTCGTGACCGGCACGGCGACCCTATGCATCGACCGCGGCAAGTTCACAGCCTTCGGCGCGGACAATTGCTGGCGGCGCGGCCTGCAGGCGGTCACTTTCGCCGAGATCGACACGCTCGATTCGTCCGACTGGACGACCTTCCTCAGCGACCCCCGGAAGTAAGCGTCACTTGCCCTTCTTCAACGACGTGATCGCCTCCTCCGACAGGACATCCTGCAAGAGGCTCAGGAAGTCGCGCGTCGCCAGATTTCGCGCGCGATCGAGCAGATAGGGCACGGGGCTCGACGGCTCCGCCCTTTGCATGTGCGCCGAGACCGCGTCGATGAGGGCGAGCGCTGCGGCGCGCGACGCCGCCGGCTCCGCTGGCGCGCTTTCGATGGCCGCGGTCGGCGTGGTCGACAGACTCTTCACCGGCACCGTGAAGGCTCCGTCCGGGCCGACGAAGACCCGCGCGGCGTCCGCGTGCGGCGGCGCCAGCAGTTTCATCACCTCGTACAGGTTCTTCCCCAGCGTTTCGCGGGCCTGCCGGATGAGGAGCAGCGCCGGGCTTGTCGGCTCGGAGGCGGCGAAATAGCCGAACGCGGAAGCAAGCGCCGCATCGACCTCGGCGCGCGAAGCGAAAGCAGCCGGCGCCGCGGCGGCCGCGTCCGGAGCCGCGGCGCCCTCGGCCCCCCGAGGCGCTTCGGGCGGCGGCGCGAGCGACGGGTCGCGTCTGACGAGCGGAACGCGCAGGAATTCCGCCATCTCGGCCACAAGCTTGGCGAGCTTCGGCAGCTCGACGCCGTTCTCGAAGCCGACATGCTGGGTGGTGGCCGCCCTGATCGACTGGATCGAAGCGCCGAGGTTTTTGAATATCTCGGCGACGCCGGCGAGCTTTCCGATCTCGACGTCCCCAAGCACCCGCGCGATTGCATTCGCGGCCATGAACTGCTCCGGCTCCGTCGTCTGCTTCTCGCCTTTCAGGTTATAGAGAGTGACCGAACGCGGCGGGACCGCGCCCGTCGCCAGGAGCTGGTCGCGATAGGAGAGCACCCCCTCGCGGTTGGTGTCGAGCAGCGGGGCGTACTGCAGCGGCAGGAGGACGACGGAATTGTCCTCGAGCGTCATCAGCTGCGCGATGCGCCCGGAAGCGTCGTCGCCTTCGGGCCTCGGATTGACGGCCTCCCAATGTTCGCTGACGAGCCAGGCGATATTTCCGAGCCGCCGCGCGAAGGTCGCGATATCGCGATTGAGGATCGAGAGCTTGGCCATGAGGGCGAGCAGGCGGACGTCGAGCGTGCGCTTGAGCAGCGCCTCCGCCGTCTGCAACGCCGACGGAAAATCGATTGAGGCGCGATTGAAGGCGTAATAACTGGCGGGAAGCAACCCCTCCGTGGCTGCGACGAAATTCATGAATTCCGCGTCGCCCTCAAGATCGAGGTCGGGCCCACACGGATCCGTCTCCGAGACGATCGGCAGCGCGAAGGGATTGGGCGCCGAACCGGGTGCGGGCGCAGCCTCGGTCGGCGCTTCCGCAGGCGAAGGTTCAGGCGGCGGTGGCTCGACCGGCACGGCCGCTTCAGGAGCGGGCAAAGAACCGGCCGGCATCTCGAGCTCCGCAGGAATGGCGGCTTCGGCGAGCGGCGGCGGGGCGTTCGGCAAGACTGCGGCCGAGGCGTCCGGAGGAGAAAGGTCATTCATCGCCGCTTGTCCTGTGAGGGGAGGGGCGTTGGCTCAGATGATACGCGATCCTTGGATCGCGACAACAAGCAGGGATGGCGAGCGCCGTCATTCAGGTCGCCTCGCCGAGGGCGATGGCGTCCCGGTCCGAGAACGCACCGGTCAGCATGTCGGCGAAGCGGGTCGGGGGCGGCAGGCCGACCGCGGACAAGGCGAGCGAAGGAAAACCCTCGCCGCCGATCGTCCACCAGAAGCTCTGCGAGGCAAAGGCGCGCCGGCGCCCGAAGCGTCGCGCCGCGAGAAAGGCTGCGGAAACCTCGCCGCCGACGTCGCGGGCAAGGACGGCGCCGTCAGCCAATTCTTCGAAACCCTTGTCCCGGGTCATCAAAGGCTGGAGGGCCGGCGAGGGCAGGCCCATGACTTTCTCGGCGATCCGCTCCAAAGTCGCTTCCGGCTCGAGCGCCTCAAGAAGGACGGCCTCGGCCGCCTCGAACCAGGCGTCGTTCTGCTCGAGTTCCGGGGGCGGAAGCGTGGCGTCGCCCTCGCCCACGAAAATGGCGAGGGGAAACGATCGCCCGACCCCATCGACCGAGGGCATGAACGCGCCGATCATCGCCTCGCCGCAAAAGTCCGCTCCGAGCCAGTAGCGCCAGATCGGAGCGCGGTTGTAGGTTTCAATCCACCCTGCGTTCAGCATTTGCTTCGACATCGCCACGCCCGTCTGGAGCCACGGCTCCCAGACTTCCAGGAACCGCCGCGAGGCGTTGGCGCCGATGAAATCGCGCTTGGCGGGCAACTTTCCGAAGAGTCCTGCGGCCATGACGATCAGAGACCGTTCGGGCACTTGAACTGCCTGAGCGCCGGCATGCTCAAGGGGTTGATCAGCGAAGACGAGGTGAACTGATAGGAGACTTCACGCCCGAAGACGACGAAGCTGACCTTGAGCGCGTTGCCGCTCTGAATGGATGAGCCGGCGTCGATGAGCCGGAACAACGCCCATGCTCCGGTGCGCTCGAGCTTGGACTGGCGGTCGGGCATGTCGGGCGCCATCACGATCGAGGCCGCGCCTGCTCCTGCGCCCGGCCATTGCAGCGTTGCAGGCGGATTCTCCACCCCCTGCTGGGCGACGATATTGGCGCCGTTGATCGTGAGCGTCGCGGTCTGGGCGTCGCTGCTCAGCGTCAGCGGCTTCACTTCGAAGCCGAGATTGGGCGTTGTCCCGCCGGTCGGGAAGAACGCGTCCCGGATCTCGGCCGCCTGCTGGAATTGTCGCAACGTCGTGTCGGAGAGCTTGCGCCCGAGATTAGCGCTCGGCTGCCAGACCCACTTCTTTCCTCTCCTGTTGACGAGCGGATCGAGGTTGGCGGCGTAGAACTTGTCGATGACGCCATTCGGGGCGAACAGCTTGGCGAAATCCGCCATTGGCGTGTCTCGGTCGCTCTTCGCGAAGGGATAACGGTTCGCCGTGATCTGCTGGCAGATTCCAGTCACGTCCTGAGCCATCGCGTCGGCGATCTGGGCGATGGAACTCGCGTTCGCATCGCCTGCGGCGTCCTTGGCGACTTTGTCGATCATGCCGGCGAGCGGCTGGGGCAGACGCGTGGCGTTGGCTCTGAGGCTCGCCACCTGCACTTGCGCCTGGTCCAGCGCCTGCCTGGCCTGAGCCGGATTTTCCGCCGCCAGCACGAGCTGGCGGTAAAGCTCGTTCAGGTTGGCGAGCAATTGATCGATCGGCCGGGATCCGGGCGGCCCGTCGACCAGGATCTGGATCGGCTTGAAATAGGCCTCGATCGAGGCGCCAGGCGTCTCGGGCGGAGGATCGCCCGCCTTGCGTTGGCTCTTCATCGCCAGGTCGAGGGCCTCCTTGCCGACCGAGCCCAGCCGGCTGCCCGCCTTGGCCAGGGCGTCGTCCTTCGCCTTGTCGAGCGGCGAGCCGCTTTGCGCCGGTGCGTTTGGCCGCTCGCGGGTCAGGGCCGTCTCGTCGCGAACCGATTCGAAGATCAGACGGATGGGCGAGGTCGGCGCCGAGGCCGCGCTCAGCTTGAGATATTTCGGCTTGTCGTTCAGCAAGGGTTTAAGTTGGAGGTTGTTGATCGCCGACGTCCAGGCGGCGATGAAATCCCGGCTGTAGAGCTCGAGAATGCCGGGGTAGAGACTGGCGAACTGCTGCTGCACGGCGTTCTGGTCGCCAGAGGCCCCGAGCACCCAGTTGTCCTTCTCGAGCTGGTCGCGGATCGTCTGCAAATGCGCGAGCAGCCCGGAGTAGAAGCCGTCGTAGGTGAAGAAGCCGGGAACGCGAATGGTGTCCAGGTTTGCGCCGTTGGCCGCCTCGAACACGAGCGCCATGTCCGGCCCGCCGCGCTGGGAGGCGATCCAGTCCTCGACCTCGGCGTTATGCGCCTCGGACTTCAGCAGCGTGTAGGCGCGCTCGGCCACGCGCATGCGCGCAAGCGTCGCCTGCGCCTGCTCGACCAGCGGGCCATTGAGCGAAACTTTCCGCTCTCGCCCGTCGTCCATGTCGAGCATGGCGACAAGATGCTGGCGTAGCAGCGCCCGCCCTTGCGCGTTCGGCGCGCCGGGGAACGTGCGCTCCTCCCAGTCTCGGGTGAACCAGTCAAGAATCAGATTGTTGTCGACCTTCGGCGCCTTGCCGCCGAGCATCAGATAGACCTTGAGCGCCTCATAGACGAATGCCGGATCGTCGATATTCTTCTGGATCTGCTGCTCGAGGGACAGGATGAGCCGAGGCCGCATGAGCCGTTCGAGGGCCTGCCGGTACAAGTCGTCGGACGCGTCCTGAAGACGCGGGCGCTGGCTGAGGCCGAAGGTCTGTTCGACCGGCGTTGAGTCGTTACGCTTGGCGTAGCCGGCCGGCAGGTTCGGCAGAGAGCCGATCAGCTCATAAATGGGCAGGAGATTCGGATCCGTGACCGAGTTCTGCTTGATGAAGGGTCCGGCGATCGATGCGTAGTCGTTGACGCCCTGCTCGGTCGCGGTGATGAGCGCGGCGTTGCGCGTGTAGCTCATCCACCACAAGCCGAGCACGCCCGCGGTCGCGAGGCCGATCAGGGCGAACGCCGCGGCTCTGAGCGCGATCGACCTGCGCACGGCGGCGATGTTGGTCGAAACCCATCCCGCCTCGGCGAAGATCACCTTCGTCAGCAAGTCATGCAGGAAGAAGCTTTTGCCAGCTCCCGAAAACCCGACGGCGCCGAGGCTTTGGACGCCGTAGCTCTTCTGCAGGGCGCCGATGACGGCGTCGAAGGGGGTGCCCTCCTGCGTGCCGGAGGTGAAGTAGAAGCCGCGCAGAACTGCGGTCGTCTGGTAGCGCGTGGGCTCGAAGATGCGATTGAGGAAGTCGGCGATCGGCTTCCGGATGGCGCCGAGCTGCGCCGGAAAGCCGAACAGGATCGCCCGCGATCTGAGGTCGGGCTCCTCTTGCAGCCGTTCGGGCATCCTCTCCGAGACGCGCTGGATGAGGAGGTCGATCTCCTCGGAGACCTTGCCGACGTTGTTGGCCTTCTTGTCGGCGGTCTGGAACGTCGCGCCCCAGACGGCCTGCCGCTTCGCCTCGTCGAGATCGGCGAAATACTGCGTGAAGCCCTCGACCAGGTCCATTTTGGTGAAGACCGCATAGACGGGGAAGTCGACCTTCAGCTCCTCATGCAGTTCGTCAAGGCGCCGGCGGATCGCGTCGGCATGCGCCGCGACCTCCTTCTGCGGCAGGTTGAGGACATCGGCGATGCTGATCGCGACGATCACGCCGTTGATCGGCTGCCGGGGTCGGTTGCGGCCCAGCATGTCGAGAAAGGCGAGCCAGCTGCGGCGATCGGCCTTGGCGTCCGAATCCTGCGTTGTGTAGCGGCCCGCGGTGTCGATGAGCACCGCTTCGTCGGTGAACCACCAATCGCAATATCGCGTGCCCCCGACGCCCTGCACCGCGGTCGCGGCGTTGTCCCCGGCGAGCGGAAACTTGAGGCCCGAATTCACCAGCGCGGTTGTCTTGCCGGCGCCGGGCGGGCCGATGATGAGGTACCAGGGCAAATCGTAAAGGGCGCGCGCGCTCGACTTGCCGCTCCGCTTGAGGACCGAAAGAGCGTCCTCCATCTTCTGCTTCAGGACCGGCGCGTCGCTGTCTTCGGCGGGCGTCTCGGTCATCGCCTCGGCGATCTTGGCGGCGGCCCGGCGCCGCGAAACGATGCGCCAGGCGATGGCGCCGGCGACCGCGAGGAGAATCAGGGCGACGAGGATCGAGCGGACAAGCACGCTGTCGAACGGCTGCGCGTCGCCGATGGAGACAAGCGGCCCCGCAAGCCACACGACGGCTGCGAGGATGATCGCCCCGAGAATGCTGAGCCCGATCCAGAGCCAGGCCATCAAAGTCATGGAGAGCGCTTCCCTGCCCGCAACGAATCCTCTCCTTTAGTCGGCTCTCGGGATCGACACTTCGACGCGCCGGTTTTTCGATTTGTTGAACGCCGTATCGTTCGGCGCGACCGGATTGCCCGGACCCTTCCCCGTCACCACGAGCCGCTCAGGATGCGAGAGGCCGGGCTTCAGCATCCCGGCGACCGACTTGGCGCGCGCCGCGGATAGCTCGAAGTTCGATGGGAAGGCGACGGTGTGAATGGGATCGGAATCGGTATAGCCGTCGACATGAATGACGCCTGGCTCGCGGTCGAGCGCGGCGGCGATCTTGGCGGCGATCGGCGCGAAGGCGGCGCTGGTCGTTGCTCCGCCGGAGGGAAAGAGCACCACATTGCCGATGCGAATGAAGATCGTCGTCGCCGACTGGTCGGCGCCAACCTTGCCCGCCATGATTTCCTTGGCGAGCGCCGCGCGGATGCGCTCGAGCTGGGTCGACGACCTCGGCTTGGGATCGGGCGGCGGCTTGACGATGGTTTCGCGCGCGATCGTCAGGTCCGTCGCCGGATGGATGTCCGCCATCTTCAGCGCGAGCGCCTCCGCCCGCCCCGTGAGGCCGTTGCGCAGATAGAGGTAGGAGCCAAGCAGCACGGCCGCCGCAAGCGCGGCGACAGCCCAGACGGGAACCTGAAGACGCGTGCTCGCGAGCGGCACGTCCTGGCCGCGCCAGTGCGGCGACAGGTCCTCGATCGCCTTCGGCTGCGCCCGGCGAATGGTCTCGTAAAGATCGCGCCGGAGCCCCTGCGCCGCGCCAGGACCCCCTGAGGCGCGGTAGACGCCCTCGAAGCCGAGGCTCAGGCACGCGTGCATGACTTCAAGCACGCCGAGGTTCACAGCCGGGTTCTGTTTCGCGCGCTCAAGCTCCTTGAAGAAACGGACGCCGCCCATCCGTTCGTTGAAGAAGCGAACCAGCATGCTGTACTGCGTCCAGGTCCGGCTGTCCGCGGTCGGCAAATTCTGCACGATGTCGTCGGCGGTGGCGGCAAGCGCGTATTTCGTCGTCTCGATCTGATCGGCGGGAGCGCCGGCCGCGCGCGCGTCGATCTCGAATTGCTCGATCGCCTGGGCGACCTGGTCCATGAGCTGGTTCGGCCCGGCGCGCACGAGCGAAGCGCGCAGGCGCCCCAGCATGACGAGAAGCGAAGCGGCCGCGCGCATGAGCGGGCTCGCGGCCACCGTGACCAGATCGACGGATACATGTGGCGATATCGGCGCCGGCGTCATCGGCGCGGACGTCTCGGGAGCGACGTAGAGGTTGTTCGGCGCCGGCGGCGCCATCCAGTCGTCCCACCCCGCTTGCCCCTGCCTGGGGGGCGGCGCGGTCCGCGGGGCGCCTGGCGGGGCTGGGTATGCGACAGGGGGCCTTGGGCTCGAGGCCGGCGGGGCGCCGCCCTGAGGCGGGCCGCCGGCGGGATCGCCCGAAGGCGAAGGCGGCGTGCGACGTCCAGCGGGATTGGGACGAATGATCGTCCTGTCGCTGCGGCCGAAGGGATCGTCTTCGGTGGTCATCGCCGGTCTTCCCTCACAGCCCAAAGCTCCATCTGGAGCTCTGGCCAGTCGCCTGCGAAGTGCATTCCGATCGCTGTCGCCTGGCTGAACTCAGACCACAAAGGCGATGTGCGGTCCAGGTAGAAGTAGACGTGGTCGGTGATGGCGCGGATCTGGGGCGGAGGCGTTGGCAGGTGCACGACCGCGACCCCGGGAAGATGGGCGTGCACGATTTCATTCATCTTGGTGTTCGGCCCAACCTTGAGGAAGGCGGGCAGATTGCGCTGGATTTCGGTCAGAGGCCGGCGCGCCGAAACTTCGAGCACGAAGGTCGCGTTGGCGAATAGCGTGCGGTCGCGGATGGTCGACACGAACGCATTCGGCGCGCGCTCGACCAGTTCCAGCCGGATGGCGCGCCGGTCGAGACGGGCGCTGAGGAAATCCTGGATGTCGCGCAGGAGCGGCGTGAACACGCTTTCCAGATCGTCATGATTATAGACGCCATACTCGCGCGCTCGCCGCTCATGGGTGGTGAAGGTCGCCAGTTCGCCGGCGATCCTGAGCAGCGTTTCATAAAGGCGCTCGGGGTGGACGTATTTCGACAGGCGAAAGTGCTTGAGCGCCGGGATTTCGCGATTCAGGCACTGGAGGATCAGATAGTCCGCGCTCTGCAGGCCGCCGCCCGCGGTCGGGTCGCTCGCGTATCGCGAAAGCTCATCGAGCTTGTTGCCGATCCAGCCGATGACGCGATCGAGCCACCCTTCGACGGTTGGATGGGCGGCGCAGACGAGCACCGGGGGCGCGAACTTCTCGTCGAACACCAAAGTGCGGTCATGCACCTCGACGACGCGCGCGATCGGCAGGCCGACATAGCCTGGCTTGGAAGTCTTGCGGATCTCGTAAGCCAGGCGCGGATAAGCGACCTCGATTTCCTCCTCGATGCGGAGGTTCGCCGTAGAATCGATCACCGTCTCGGCGCCCACCACATAACGGGCGGAGTTTTCCGCCTGCTCGGAGCTGACCTCGCGAAAATTGTCCGCGCGCGCCGGCATTGTGAGCCAGATCAGCTGGCCGGCGGCCGTTTCAGGCGTCGTGATCGGCGCGGGAGGCGGGCACTCGGAGGGAAAGTCGAAAAGCCCTCCATCGGGCATGATTCCTGACGCGCGGCGCAGCGCGAACTTGCTTTGCTGGGCAAGATCCCGGTCGATTTCGAGCGACGCGAATCCCCAAGGGTAGGGGGTCACGTGGCGCGTTCGACTTTCGAGCGCGTTTTCGAGATAGCGATCGCTTTGCTGAAGATGGTGCGGCCGAAGAAACAGGCCCTCCGTCCAATGAACTTTGGCGTTCCATGACATCGGCGCCGCTTCCCCAACTCGATCCCGTCACACCGCTCCTTCAAAGCCAGCCGATTGGCTCCAGCCCCGACAGCGATGATCGCCTCAGCCGTTCTTGTCCCGCAACCTGTCGTACGCTTGGGCGAACAGAGCCGTGAACGCCTCAAGGAGGCGTCCGTCCGCCCGTTTCGTCTTGGCCCGCCATCGCTCGACGTAGATATCCCAAAGTTTCGCCTTCCGCGATGAGAGGAGCGCCCCAAGGCCGCGCTCAGGCTCGATCGAGCGGTCGATCCGATCGGGCGCGAGATCCTCGAACAATGCGTCGAGCGCGCCCTGCATCGCGCCGAAGGTGAGGATCTGGTGGCTCTTGAGATCGGCGAAAGCGCGCTCAATCGTCTCCTGAGCGTCGAGATAGTTCCGGGTGCGCGGGCCGAACATGATGGCGAGCGCCTCCGCCGGCGAACTGGCGAATTTGAGGGGGTTGTTCTCGACGGCCCGGATCATCGTGCGATTCGAGGAGCGTATCAGCGCAATCGACTCCGCGCGCGACGCCAGCATCTGCGCCAGGTGTTCTGTCGTCATCCGAATCAACGCGCCGATTTCGTCGGCGATTTCGTCCGGATTGCGGGAAGAAAAAACATGCTGCGGAACGCCGGCCGCCCGGGCAATGCGATCGAGAACCTCACGCGCCTGGTCGCCATCGGCCTGCGGCGCTCTGGGCGACGGGGCGACTGGCGACAGGGGGCTTGGCGCCGGGTCGGCGACCGCGGGGCGCGCCGGCGTCGGTTTGCGGGGCTCGGGAACGTTGCGCTCCACCGCAGGCGACGGAGCGGAGGCGATCGCCGTCAGCCAGTCGTCCTCGGATCGCGGTGGATCCGCGATCGGCGCCGGGGCGGCTTTCGGCGCTTCGAGGAACGAAGCAAAATCGAGGAAATCCGGCGCGGCGTCGGGCGTCTGGGCCGCCTGGCGCCGCTCGGCGGTTTCGGGCGCCGCGGCCTCCCCAACCGGACCCCACACGTCGGCGGCTCCAGCATCGAAAGAGGCCTCGGCCGCCGGGGCGGGCGCTTGCGGCTTTCGTCCTTCTTCGAGGGAAACGGCGATGATGTAGGGCCCGATGCCCAGGCGATCTCCGTCCCGCAGGAGGTGCGGCGCGTCGAGCCGGTATTCGGCGCCGTTGACGAAGGTCCCGTTTGTCGAGACGTCGTGAAGCCAGTATCCGCCGTCCCGATGGCGAATCTCACAGTGCTTGCCCGAGATGTTTCGGCCTGGGTCAGGCAAGGTCCAGTCGAGGTGCGAATCGCGACCAAGATCGAGCCCTCGCGCCTTGACCTCGATCCGCACAGGTCCGCCGTCCGGGAGCCGATCCACGTTCTCGATCGCTAGTCGAAGGGTCATCTCTGCCGAACGCGTGATGTTGAGCGACATTATTCCGTCATTTTGCATGCAGCCGCAAGGGTTTGCGCGCGCCTTTCGCCGATGGAGACGAACCTATTTGTGGCGGCCGGCCGAGTCGGCGTTGCGCGGCTGGTCAATCGGGCCTCGGGCGTTCTATCGCGGGAGGCCAACCGAAGATGTGACTTCCATCACAGCGAAAGCCTGCACGCGTTGAGATAACCATCCCGTGCAAACCTGAAATCTGATAGAAACGCCTGAGCGGCCGCGCCAGCAAAAGCGCAAGGCGCGCGCTCATCCGGGCGATCGGCGATAAGGCGGAAGGCGAGGCGAGAGGCCAGGAAGGATGACAAAGTTGTTCGGCGTCCTGGCGCGGTTTTCGGTTTCCGCGCGCATGGCCGTTCTGGCGGCGATCGCCTTCAGCTTCGCGGCCTCGGTTTCGGTCGCGGGCGTATCGGTTCACGAAAAGCGCGTCGCGCTGGTGATCGGCAACGGGGCCTATCGCAACGCCGTTCGTCTCGATAACGCGGTCTTCGACGCCAGAGCGGTCGCCGACGCTTTCCGCAAGCTCGGCTTTGAGGTGGTCGACGGCTACGATCTCGACATCGACGAGATGCGAGTGAAAGTCTCCGAGTTCGCCGCCGCGCTCCCCGACGCCCAATCGGCGGTCATTTACTATGCGGGCCACGGGGTCTCGGTCGACGAGGAGAACTATCTCATTCCGACCGACATCGTTTTGAAGAGTGCGAGCGACCTCGATCTGAACGCGATCAGCGTCTCGCTCCTGCTCAAGCAAATGAAGCGGGAGGATCGGGTCAACATCGTCATCCTCGACGCCTGCCGCGACAATCCCTTCTCGGCGGCGCTGGCGAGACAGAAGACGCGATCGCTGGTGGTCGAGCGGGGCTTGAGCCCGATCGACGGCGATCTGGCGCGCGGAACGCTGATTGCTTTCGCCAGCGATCCGAAGAGCACGGCCCTCGACGGGCCGACCGGTCGCCACAGCCCCTTCACAGCGGCGTTCCTCGACCATCTGTTCGATTCTGGCGTCACCATCGACACCGTGATGAGCCGGGTTCGCAACGAGGTGTGGACGAAGACCGGCCACCATCAATTGCCGTGGGTCAACACCTCGCTCATCGGCGAGTACGAGCTCAACCCGCAGTCTTCGCCGAATTCGACTGTCGCGGCCAATCCTGCCGGAACGCCCGTGGACGCGAAGCCGTCGCAGGAGAACCTGCTGTGGCAATCCGCCGAGCATTCGGACCTGCCGGCCGACTACAAGGCCTATCTCAGCGCCTTTCCCAATGGCGTCTTCGCGCAAATGGCGAAGAACAGGATCGCCAGCACGGAGAGCGGGACAGCCGCCACGCCGGCCGCGGCGCCGCAGGCGGTCGCCATGACGGAGCCGACCGGCCCTTCGGAGAACGCGCTGAGAGACATCGGGACCCTCGACACCGAAAGGGCGTTGAACCTTAGCCCCGCGGGCGAGAGGGAGGTTCAAGAGCGTCTGACTGTCGTCGACTTTTACGAGGGCGCGGCGACCGGCGTCCTCGATGACGCGACCCGGTCCGCGCTCGCGCAATGGCAGAAGAAGCGAGGCTACACGCCCACTTCCTTCCTCAATTCCGCTGAGCTTGCGGCGCTGAGAGCGGACAGCGAAGCCGAATATCAGAAATTCCTCGCCGCCGGGCCGGCCGTTCCCGAGAAGCCGCGCCACGCGCAGGTCGAAACTTCGCCCAGGCCTTCGGTGAGGCGGGCGGCGAAACCATCAGAGCGAAAGGCGCCCGCCCGGCGCGTCGACAGGCGGACGAAGCCTAGCCGGTCCGAGACCGTCGAGCGGGCTGCGCCGCCTCCCCCGCCTGCCTTCGTTGGCGGGAGCCCCGCATGGAGGCGCGCCGCGGGACTGCCGGAGCTGCCGACCGATCCGGGTTTGGGCGGGCGCCCGCCCGGATTCTGGACGGGCTCGAGCGGCGGCCTCTTCCGGGGCCATTGAGCCGGTTCGACGCCGCCGTCCCGGCGCGGGACGCCCGCGCGCTCTTGTGTCGATAGCCCTGTTGTATCGATAGCGCTGTTGTTGACAAAATCAGAAATAGTGATAATATTTTCTATCGACAGGAAATATGTCGCCGACGCCGGGCGGCGGCCGGGCGAGGAGCGGCTGTTTGAGGCGTTCGATCACAACCTGCCGCGCGAGTTGAAGGTCGGAAAATTTTTTTTGTTTTTTCCGGCCATAACCCTTTGAAAAGTCTCGATTCCACCAAACAAATCCAAGCAAAAACAAGCAAATTTGTTTGGTTTTTGCTTGGATTTGCTTGGATCGAACGCGCGCTCTGGTTGTCGAAACCGCCGTCGAGGCCCTTACTCGGCGGCGTGCCGGCGCGGCGCCGACGCCTTGTCGAGCGCCTGGCCCAGATCCTCGATCAGATCGTCGACGTCCTCGAGGCCGACCGACAATCTGAGGAGGCCCGGCGCGATGCCGAGCGCCGCCCGCTGCTCGGGCTTGAGCCGCTGGTGGGTGGTCGTCTCCGGATGGGTGACGAGGCTTTTCGCGTCGCCAAGATTGTTGGAGATGCCGATGACGGTGAAGGCGTTGGCGACCTTGAACGCCGCCGCCTTGCCGCCCGCGACCTCGAACGCCACGATCGTGCCGCCGCCTTCCATCTGGCGCCTGGCGAGTTCGGCTTGCGGATGATCGGCGCGCCCCGGATAGAGGGTGCGCTTGACGGCTGGATGCTGGCTGAGGAAATCCGCGATTCTGCCCGCGCTGCGCATCTGCGCCGCCACGCGCACGGGCAGGGTCTCGAGCGACTTGAGCAGCGTCCAGGCGTTGAACGGCGAAAGACACGGGCCTGTCTGGCGCAGGAAATTGTGGATGTGGTCGGCGATGAACTTCTCGCTTCCCAGGATCACGCCGCCGAGCACGCGGCCCTGGCCGTCGATGTGCTTGGTGGCCGAGTAGACCACGCAATCGGCGCCGAGCTTCATCGGATGCTGAAGCAGCGGCGTGGCGAACACGTTGTCGACCACGAGCGTCGCGCCGGCGCCATGCATGATCTCGGCGACGCCTGCGATGTCGACGAGTTCGAGCGTCGGATTGGTCGGCGACTCGAGAAACGCGGTCTTGGTGTTCGGACGCAGAGCCGCCCGCCATTCATCGAGATTGGGGCCGTCGACCAGGGTCGAGGCCACGCCAAAGCGGGGAAGCAGATCCTCGACCACATAGAGGCACGAGCCGAACAGCGCGCGGGCGGCGACGACATGGTCGCCGGCCCTGAGCTGGCCCAGCATGGCCGCGGTGACGGCCGCCATTCCGCTTGCGGTCGCTCGCGCCGCCTCCGCGCCCTCGATGAGCGCCATCCGCTTCTCGAACATCGAGACCGTGGGGTTGGCGAAGCGCGAATAGATGAAGCCTGGATCGTCGCCCTTGAAGCGCGCCTCCGCAAGCTCCATCGTGTCGTAGAGATACCCTTGAGTGAGGAACAGGGCCTCCGATGTTTCCTCGAAGGAGGAGCGCAACGATCCGCCATGGATCAACTGGGTCGCGGGCCGCAGCGTCTTGGGATCGCGGGATTTGCGGGGGCTCGTCATCGTTCAAGTCCTCTCACGCCAACGGCGCCTGACGGACTTCGGGACGAGGCGACGGTTTTGAATGCGCCCCGATCTTTTAGCCCGGTGTTTAACGTGGCGGCAAGCCGATCGGCTCAAATGACCACGGAATGACCTCGGCATAGCGCGGGCGGAGGCTTGGCGTCAAGCTAGAGTCTTGGCCTGGAAGTCCTGGGTTAGAAGTCTTGGCTTGAAGGCGAGGGGGCGCTAACAACGCGGGACCGCCCTTTGAGGCCAGAGCTTGACGCCGCCCCGAACGCCGCTGCCCGTGATCCTCGATGCGCATGAACCGGGCGTGGCGGACGCTCTGTTCTCCGCGCCCTTCGGCCTCTTCGGCCGGCAGAAGATCAAGGCGATGATCGGCCGGAAGCTGATCCAGGCCGAGATTCCCGTGGAGCCGTCCCAGCTTCAACCCGCGAGTCTCGACCTGAGGCTCAGCAAGGAAGCCTATCGCGTTCGCTCGAGCTTCCTGCCGGGACGCGAGCGCTCCGTGCGCGAGCGGCTCGAGAGCCTGAACGCGGAGCCCGTGTCGCTGGCTGGCAAGGGCGCGGTCCTCGAGAAGGGGATCGTCTATGTCGCGCGGCTGATGGAGCGCCTCGAGCTCAGGCCCAACCTTTCAGGCGCGGCGAATCCAAAAAGCTCGACCGGGCGCATCGACATTTTCACCCGCCTCATCGTCGATCGCGGAGAGGCGTTCGACGAGGTCCCGCTCGACTACCAGGGCGAGCTTTGGCTGGAAATTTCGCCGCGCAGCTTCAGCGTTCGGGTCAAGGCGGGAACCAAGCTGAATCAGGTCCGGTTCCGGAGCCGCAATTCCCAGCAGCGTGACAAGCACACCTTCACGCTCGATGATGCGGAGATCCGCAAGCGCCATCTGGCCTCGCCGCTGGTCGACAGTCCCCTCGACCTGCGCGAAGGCGTGGCGCTCAGGGTCGATCTCGGGGGCTTAGGCGAGCCGGTCGTCGGCTATCGGGCGATCAGGAACAGCGACGTCATCGACGTCAACCGCCTGCGCGGCTATCGAATCGAGGACTTCTGGGAGCCGATTCTCGCCCGCGAGGACCGGCGGCTGATCCTTGATCCGGACCAGTTCTACATTTTGGCTTCGCGCGAGAGAGTGCAGATCCCCTCTGATCTTGCGGCGGAAATGGCGCCGATCGATCCGGCGATCGGGGAATTTCGCGTCCACTACGCCGGCTTCTTCGATCCGGGGTTCGGTCAGGGCAGGGACGGGCGCCCGTCCGCCCGGGCGGTCCTGGAAGTGCGCAGCCGCGACGTGCCGTTCCTGCTTGAGGACGGGCAGCCGGTCGGCAGGCTGGTCTACGAGAAACTCGCCGGCCCGCCGGATGCGCTCTATGGCGCGGACGCGACGTCGAACTACCAGCACCAGGGGCTGAAACTTTCGAAGCATTTCCGGGACTGACAAGCCGTCAGGCGAGGCGCGCCGCGCCGTTTTATGACGGTTTTTCCACGGGCCGTCACATTTCGCTTGGCGAGCGGCGGTCTTTTCCTATATGAGGTCGAGGTGGCGCGGCGCCGAGAGGCCCCGCGCCGCGAGTTTTTCTGGCCGAAGGTTGGCGCCCCCCGCGCCAAGAGCCGCAGACCCACATCGAAACAATGGCTAATCCGTTCGAGTTCATTCAGCAGGTGCGCGCCGAGGCCGCCAAGGTCGTGTGGCCGACGCGGCGCGAGACCCTTGTCACCACTGGGCTTGTGCTCATGCTGGTCGTGTTCACGAGCCTTTTCTTCCTCGTGGTCGATCAGGTGCTGCGCGAAGTCGTTTCTCTCGTCCTTGGCTTCGGGCGCGGGGGTTAGCCTCGGTCATGATCCGGAACCCCCACCCATGAACATGCGCTGGTATATCGTTCACGCCTATTCCAATTTCGAGAAGAAGGTGGCGGATTCCATTCGCGAGCAGGCGGGCCAGCGCGCCCTCTCCGACAAGTTCGAGGAGATCCTCGTGCCGACCGAGCAGGTCGTCGAGATGCGCCGCGGGCGCAAGATCAACTCGGAGCGGAAGTTCTTCCCCGGCTACGTCCTGGTCAAATGCGACCTCACTGACGAAGTCTACCACCTGATCAAGAACACCCCAAAGGTGACGGGTTTCCTCGGCGCGGACAAAAAGCCGATGCCGATCCCGGACCTCGAGGCCGAGCGGATCAAGGGACAGGTGGCCGACGGCGTCGAGCGGCCGAAAGCGGCGATCCGGTTCGAGATCGGTGAAAACGTGCGGGTGGCGGATGGGCCGTTCGCATCGTTCAACGGGGTGGTCGAGGAAGTCGACGAATCCCGTTCACGGGTCAAGGTCGCCGTGTCGATCTTCGGCCGCGCAACCCCGGTCGATCTGGAGTTCGGGCAGGTGGAGAAGGTCTGAGCCGTCAAGCGACGCTCGCGGTCAGGCTGGCGCAAGCCGGTCTGCGCGATCCAATGCCGTCGCGTTGCTCCTCCAACAGTCTCCACCGACCTTGCGCCCGTGGACCGTCCGGTGCATAATTCGCCACTGCTCGCGGAAGCTGCAGGTGCGGCGGCAACTGGCGGAAACTAGCGGCGGAAACTAGCGAATGAGTAGGCCTTCTGCCCCGGTTTCGCCGCGGAAGAAAAGCAGAACGTTGGGGTTCGGCCTCTCCCTTGTGGACCCTCGCGCGTGGCTGCAACTGTTTCGTCTTGTCCACTATTACAACTATAACCACGTCCGTCCTCGACGGGCGGCCGACATTGGACCCGGCGTCCGCATGGCGCCGAACGTCTCGCTGCGCAACGGCGAGCGGATCAAGATCGGCGCCTTTGCGCATATAGGGTCCCACTGCTCGCTGTGGGCCGGCGATTCGATCGGGCGGATCACGCTCGGACGCCACGCTTTGTTGGGGCCTGAAGTCTTCATCACTGCGTCGAATTATGAGATTGCGCCGGGCACGCCGGTCATGGATCAGCCCAAGCGCGAGCGCGACGTGGTCATCGGCGACGACGTCTGGCTTGGCGCGCGGGTTATGGTGGTCCCGGGCGTCGAGATCGGCGACGGCTGCATCGTCGGCGCAAGCTCGGTGGTCACGCGGTCGATTCCGGCCGGTTCGATCGCGGTCGGAAACCCGGCTCGAATCGTCGGCCGGAGGGGCGACCGGAAAGCCGAGTCGGCGGTTCGGGAAACCGATCTCCTCCTGGAGGCTTCCGTCACCCGGTGACGTTTGGCTCGCCAGGCGGCGCCCCGGTCAAAAACCCTGTATTCGCGGAGGCGAAGTCAATGACGGTACGTGACCGTGTGTTTAGCGCGTTCAAAGAGAGCTTCGACCTTGATGACGACGCCGATACCTCAAAGCTGGTCTATCAAGAGTTTCCGGCCTGGACGTCAGTCGGCCACATGATCCTGGTCGCCGCGCTCGAAGCGGAATTCGATACCATGCTGGAGACCGATGACATTCTGGAAATGAGCAATTTTGACAAAACCGTATCGATAATGAGCAAATACGCTCATGAGGTCTGACGCCCTGATGGTCGCTGAGCCCCGCCGCGTCGAGCCGCTCGCCGCATACCGCGGGCCGCCCGGGGCCAGCCTCGTCTCGGTGATCGTGCCGCACCTCAACGACTACGACAATCTGGACGCATGTCTGACGCTCATCGGCGCGCAGACGTTTCCCGGCGATCGCACCGAAGTCATCGTCGCCGACAATGGCAGTTCGCGCGGGCTCGACGCCGTGCGTCAGATCGTTGGAAGCCGGGGCCGGGTGATTGAGGTCGCCGAGCGCGGCGCGGGGCCTGCCCGCAACGCGGGTGTGGGGGCTTCGAGCGGCGAGGCGATCGCCTTTATCGACAGCGATTGCCGGCCGGACGAGCGCTGGCTCGAGGAAGGCCTCGCCGAACTCGAAATGGCGGATTTCGCCGGGGGCCGAGTCGACGTGCTGGTTGAGGATCCGCGGCGGATGACGCCGGCCGAAGCGTTCGAGAGCGTGTTCGCCTTTCGCAACGAGCGCTACGTCAAGGACCTCGGCTTCACCGTCACGGCGTCGATGTTCGTCCGGCGCTCGGTGTTCGACGCGGTCGGCGGCTTTAAGAACGGCGTCCCGGAGGACAAGGATTGGGGCGAAAGGGCGCAGCGGCTGGGCTTTCGCATCCGGTTTGCGGCGAAGTCAATCGTCGGTCACCCCGCCCGGCGAACGATGCCGGAACTGAAGCGCAAATGGCGACGCCTGACCCTCGAATCGTGTGAAGGCGCCCGCCAGGACCGCAAGGGAGCCGCCCGCATCCTGTTGCGCCAATGGGCGGCCCTGTTCGCGGTCGCGCCGCACGCGCTCGTGGCGCTCGGCTCGCGACGGGTGAGCGGAATTCGCAACCGCTTCGTGGCGGTCGGCGCGCTGGCGCGGATCCGGGCCTATCGGTTCATGATCGCGCACAAGGCCATCCTGGGCTCGTTTGAGGAGTAGTCCCGGCATGCCGGCCGACTTCGAGGTCCCGATCGTCATCGTGGGATTCGGGCATTCGGAGGATATCGTCAAATGCCTGACGGCGGTCGGCGCCCAGCGCAAATGCCCGAAATTCGAAGTGTTCATTTGCGAGAATGGCGGGGCCGCCGCGTTCGACGCGCTTGAGAAGGCGCTGTCGGAAAAAGGCGGACCCTGCGAGGCCGGCGGCGAATCCATCGAGCCGGCGTCGAGCGACTTCGTGCGGGCGCGCCGGCTTCGCCTCGCTGAGGGACGGATCCCGGTCAGCATCGGTCAGGCCCGGGAGAATCTCGGTTTCGCCGGTGGAACCAATGCGTGGCTGCGGCCCTTGCTTGTCGAAACCGGCTGGACGGCAGCCTGGATTCTCAACCCCGACACCTACCCCGAACCGGACGCCCTGGCGGAGCTCGCCGACTACGCCAGCAAGCGCGGCAAGGGCATGGTCGGAAGCCGATTGATGATCCCCGGTCGGTCGGACGTCGCTTCGTCCCGTGGCCTCCAATGGAACAAGCTCACGACGAGGCTGATTGGCCTCGACATGTACGCTCCCGTGTCGCCTCCGCCCGACCCGGAAGACATCGAGCGGCGAATGGACTCGCCGACCGGACCCTCGATGTATATCACGAGGAAATGCATCGAGCGGATCGGGCTGATGGACGATTCCTATTTCCTCTATTGGGAGGAAGTCGATTGGGGCGTTCGCGCCAAGGCCGCGTGCGGGATCGGCTACGCCCATGGCTCGGTCGTGCCGCATATCAGCGGCAGCGCCTCGGGCACCTCGAACAAGCGGGCGGAGCGTTCGGCCTTCACCGTTTATCTTGGCAATCGCAACAAGCTTCACTTCGTGCGCCAGCATTACCCGGGCTGGTTCGCGTGGACGGTGTTTGTGTCCTTTCTCAGAACTGGCGAATACCTCGCAGCGGGATCAACGCGCAACTTCGTCGCTGCGAATAAGGGCATTCTCGCCGGCTTGCAGGGTGAGAGGGGGCGCCCCCAGGGGGCTCCGACGCAGGCGTCGGGCTGAGTTCGCAGCGGCGCTCCGTGCGCGGGCAGCCGTCGTCAGAACCAGGGAGGCGCGATGTCGCCGGGAGGATCTGCCGGGCGCTGCGCGAGGCGTTCCACATGCGGCAGCTCGCGGCCCATGATCTTGCGGCGATCGTATGGGACGTCTCGCCATCCGTCCCACGCCGAGGTTTCGCGGCCGTTCACGGCGTAGGCGTCACGAACGACGTTGACCCGGATGAACCAGAGCCCATGCACATCGCCGTGTCCGAAACGATCCGGGTCCTCTTCCCCGGCTCGACACCGCAACCACGCTTCGCCCCCGGTCAAGAAGACATCGCGCGGCATATCGGAGGGATCGAAATTGACGGCGCGCTGGGCGCACATGGTTTCGTCAAGTTGGGGATCACTAAGCCGCCACTCGTCTCTTTGTCCATCGCAATATTCGCAAACCCAGTGGTCTTCCCATCCATCAGCCAAATAGGCCGCGAAACCGCAGCGCAGACGGGCAGGCGCGCCTTTGGCGCGAAGAAATGAGCAGAGCGTCAGAGCAAAGTCGCGGCACGTGCCGGCCGATCTGTTCGCTGGCTCGCGCGCCGCGCGCAAGCTCGGCTTGTCCAACTCCAACAGCTCGCCGAGGCGCCCGCTGACCGGGAGCGTCACGCGGCTGACCGGCCGGACCCTGCGCGCATCGAGCCCATAGGCCGACAGCCATTCGGAATGCACAAGGAGCCCCTGAGCGATCCGGTTGAGCGACGCGACGTCGGAGGGAAGCTTCTCGAACTCCGCGGCGAGCGCGCCGGGCTCGGTCATCGGCGTATGTCGAAGCCATTGGGCGGCGTGTTGCGCCGGCCGGCTATCGCGGGAGCGCATCAGTACCGCCAGCGCTGCGCGGAACTCACGAGAAAGTCGCGAAAGGCGTGAACGCGCGCGACGTTCTTGAGCTCCTCGGTGTAGACGAGAAAACAGTCCATCTCCGGCATGTCCGCCTGCGGCAGCAGACGCACGAGTCCCGATTGCGGCTGCACGCAATAATCGGGCAAGACGGCGATCCCGACGCCGTGCTCGACGGCATGCGTCATCGCGGCCAGATTGTTGACCGTGATCTGCGGCATCCGCGGATTCTTAGGGTCGCGGTCCAGGCTCAGAAGCGAATTGAGGTCATAAAGTAGATGGGTCGCCGTCGGCGCGCCGAACGCGACTAGGCTGTGTTGGTCGAGATCTTCGGGCTTTCTGGGTTGCGGGTGCTTTCTCAAATAATCAGCTGAGGCGTAGGCGTGGAAGTGCACGGTGAACAGGCGGCGCCTTATCAAATCCGGCTGGCTCGGCTCCCGCAATCTGAGCGCGACATCCGCTTCGCGCATCCCGAGGTCGAGGTCGTCGTCCGACAGCAGGAGCTGGAGCTTGATCTCGGGGTAGAGGTCGACGAACTCGCCAAGCCTCGGCGCGAGCCAATTGGCGCCGAGGCCGAGCGTCGTCGTGACCCTGAGTTCGCCGTGCGGCTTCTCGCGGCTGTCGATCAGGCGCGAGCGCACGGCGTCCAGCTTGAGGACCACGTCGCGCACGGCGCCGAGCAGCATGTCTCCCTGCTCGGTGAGAATGAGTCCACGGGCGTGGCGGTGAAACAATGGCGCGCCGAGGTCGGCCTCCAGCGCTCCGACCTGCCGGCTTACCGCCGACTGGCTGAGGCCCAGCGTCTCGCCCGCATGCGTGAACGACCCAGCGTCGGCGGCCGCCTGAAAGACGCGCAGCTTATCCCAATCCATGAACGTTCCCCCGGCTCCGTGGAGCCTTCCCGATCGTGCTCGTGCGCCGGCTGACCGCCGGGCGCAGGCGTCCCTATTCGGCCGCCGCCCGTCTCGGCTCCTCCGCGGCGAGCCAGCGCTCGGCCTCGAGCGCGGCCATGCAGCCGAGGCCGGCGGCCGTGACCGCCTGGCGGAAGATGTCGTCCGCGACATCACCGGCGGCGAACACGCCCGCGACGCTGGTCGCCGTCGAGCCGGGCGCCGTCTGGACATAGCCGTTGGCCTTGAGCTCCACCTGGCCGCGCACCAGCTCGCTCGCCGGCTCATGCCCGATGGCGACGAACACGCCCTCGAGCGCAAGATCGTCGAGCGCGCCGGTCACGACATTGCGCAGCCTGATCCCCGTGACGCCGCCCGGCGGCTTCTCGCCCAGGACCGCCTCAACGGCCGAGTTCCAGCGGATCGAGACGTTATGGCGCGCGGCCAGGCGTTCGCTCAGGATCTTCTCCGCCCTGAACGAGTCGCGGCGATGGATCACGGTGACGTGGGCCGCGATGTTGGAGAGATGCAGCGCCTCTTCGACCGCGGTGTTGCCGCCGCCGATCACGGCCACCTTCTTGCCTCGGAAGAAGAACCCGTCGCAGGTCGCGCAGGCCGAGACGCCGAAGCCCTTGAACGCCTCTTCGCTTGGAAGACCAAGGTACTTGGCTTTCGCTCCGGTCGCCAGAATGATCGACTCCGCAGCGAGCGTGCGTCCGCTGTCGCAGCGAATGATGAACGGCCGCTGTCCGAGTTCGAGCGCCACCACGTGTTCGCCCTCGATGCGCGCGCCGACATTTTCGGCTTGAGCCCGCATCTGCTCCATGAGCCACGGTCCCTGGATCGGGTCGGCGAAGCCCGGATAATTCTCGACATCCGTGGTGGTCATCAATTGGCCGCCCGGCTCGAAGCCGGCCAGAACCAGCGGCTTCAGCAGAGCGCGCGCGGAATAGATCGCCGCTGTATAGGCGGCTGGCCCGGCCCCGATTATGACAAGGCGCTCGTGCTCACGTCTGGACGGAGACAATTCGACCCCCGAATTTGGGCGCTGCCGCCCGGACCCGTCTGGCCCCGACGCCGCAGCTTCGCCCTTATATGGGGACGAAAGTCCAGCGACAACGGCGCCCAGGCCGTAAAAACCCCGCTCCAGCAGCAAGCTAGGCGAGCCTGGATCAGCCCGCTCAATCCGCGGACGGCAACCGTCGCATGACGAACTCGATCCGGTCGCCCGCGAGTTCGCGCCAGGATTCGATCTCGGTCATGTAGGCCGCCTTGGGAAACCGCTCGAACCACTCCCGCGCCATGGCGCGGGCCTCGTCGCGGGGCAGGCAGAAGGTCTCGCGGCGCCAGCCGCCTTCCGCGGCCGTCGCGGTCGAGCGCCTGCCGCGGCGGCTCGCGACACGCTCGGCGAGGTCGATCGGCTTTCTGGTTCCCGTCGCCATCAAAGGCCCTCTCGCGGGAGAGGTTAGCGCGCTTTCACCCCGGCGGGAAACCGGGAATTGTGTGGAGTGCGATTAGCGTTACCGCCGCGCGACCGGCGGAAATCGCGCCATGGCCTCGAGGTCGTCGAGATCCATCGAATTGCGCACATATTGCTTCGCGGCGTTGCGGAACGGCTGGAAGTCCCAAGGCCGGATCTTGCCCTTGGTGAGCGCGGCGTCGACGAGGCGGCGCCGGCGCTGGCTTAAGCGGACGCGCGCGTCCAGTTCGGCGAGGCTCCAGCGCTTGGCGATTTCGGCGCGAAACTCGGCGACGAGCTCCGCCCGCGCAGAATCGTTTGCTAGATTCAGGCGCTCGCCCGGATCGTGGGCGAGATCGTAGAGCTGGTCCGGGTCGGCCGGGCAATGAATGAACTTGTAGGGCCCGCGGCGGATCATCACGATCGGCGCGATCGACCCTTCGGCCAGATATTCGCCGATCGCCTCGTCATGGCCGCCGGCGCCGCGCAGATGGGGCGCGAGGCTGCGTCCGTCCGGGGGGATCCCGAGCGATTGCATGTTTGCGCCCGAAAGCTCGACGAGCGTGGGCATGAGGTCGACCAGCGAGACGCTCGCCGCCACGCGGCGCGCCTCGAAACGGCCGGGGCTCGCGATGACGAGAGGCACACGGCACGAGCCCTCGAGGAAGCTCATCTTGTACCAGAGGCCGTGCTCGCCCAGCATCTCGCCGTGATCGCTGGTGAGGACGACGATCGTGTCCTCGGCGAGCGCGGCTGCGCGGAGCGCCGCCATGAGCTGGCCGATGAGGTCGTCGACATAGGCGATGGCGCCGTAATAGGCGTGACGGGCGGCGCGCGTCTCATCCTCCGTCACCGGCTCTGCGTCCATCGCGCAAACGTGGCGCAGGCGAAGCGAATGGGGATCGAGCGCAGCGCCTGGCGCCGGCATGTCGATGTCCTCGTCGCGGTAGAGGTCCCAGTACTGCCGAGGCACGGTGAACGGGTCGTGCGGATGGGAGAACGAGGCGACCATGAGGAAAGGCCGCGGATCGCGCGACCGCGCGATGTCGAAGATCGCCCGTTCCGCCATGAACGCGGCTTCGTCGTCGAAGTCGAGCTGGTTCGAGCGCACGCATAAGCCTGCGTCCCTGACCGAACTCATGTTGTGATACCAACTCGGACGATGCTCCGGGCGATCCCAGTCAGGCGTCCAGTTGAAATCGGCGGGATAGATGTCGGTCGTCAGGCGCTCTTCGAAGCCATGCAGCTGATCGGGACCGCAGAAGTGCATTTTGCCCGAGAGAATCGTGCGATAACCGCGCGCGCGCAAGGCATGGGCGAAGGTCGGAATGTCGGCGCCGAACTCGGCCGCGTTGTCGTAAACGCGGGTGCGCGAGGGCAGGAGCCCCGCCATGAACGAGGCGCGGGAGGGCGCGCATAAAGGACTCGCGCAATAGGCGCTGTCGAACACGATTCCGTCGCGCGCGAGATCAACCATGTTCGGCGCGCGGACGAGCGGGTGGCCGTAGATCGGCAGGAACGCCGGCGCCATCTGGTCGGCCATGACGATGAGAATGTTGGGCGCTTTGGCGGTCATCCAGCGGGCTCCTGTCGATGGCGCCAATTGTAGCCGCGCGCGCCGGGCGCGGCCACCGCGGCCGGCGGCCGCGTCCACCATTTTTGTCATTTGTCCCGGAAAGCCAGGAATCCAGCGTCCCGCGGTGATTCACGAATCGCTACGGCCCGCCGCCTTGACGGACAGAGCGCGCCGGGCAAATTTCGCGGGCCAAGCGGGAGCGCCCCAACAATATGCCTTCCGATTCGAACAAGCCGCTCGCTTTCATCAGCTACGCGCATCTCGACGAGCCGGATCCGCCAGAGGATCTCGCCGCTGGCAAGATCCTCTGGCTGAGCTTTGTCATGCGGTTCCTGCGGCCGGGGGAGAAGGGCCGCCGATACGAAGTCTGGATGGACCGGCTGATGCCGGGCGGCGCGGACTGGAGCCCGGAGATCGAGGCCAAGGCTCGCGCCTGCGACATTTTCGTGCTCCTCGTCTCCGCCAACTCGACGGGCTCCGACTATATCCTCGACAAGGAAGTCCCCATCGTCCGCGAGCGGCAGCGGAACGGCGACAGCGTCTATTTCTATCCGCTGCTGCTCGACTGGACTCCCAAGGCCGGGCTCGAGCATGTCGACGACAAGAACTTTCGCCCGCGTGACCGCAAGCCGCTCTCAAGTCTTACGCCAAGCGAACGCAGCCGGGCGATGACGGAGGCCGCTAACGAGATCGCGGATGTCGCCAGGGCGATCGAGGAAAAGAAAACCGCGGCCGCGTCCGAGAAAGCGCCAGCCGTCGGACTTGAAGGGATGGCGTCGATCCTGGCGCCGCTGGCGCGTCAGCGCCCGGGCCTCCGCAACTTTGAAATCGAGGGAATCGCGCCGATCCGCTCCGCTGCGTGCATCCGTCCGTGCTCGACATCGCCGGCCTGCCCGAAACCGGCTACGAGCGCCTCGTCGGGCGGGACGGGGAGCTGAAGCGTCTCGACGAAGCCTGGAGCGACGGCCAGACCGCCATTCTTTCGCTCATCGCCGAGGGCGGGGCAGGCAAGTCCGCCCTGGTCAACGAATGGCTGAAGCGCCTGCGCGCCGACGGCTATCGCGGCGCGGAAGCCGTGCTCGGCTGGTCGTTCTACAGCCAGGGCTCGAAGGAGCGGGCGACCGCGGCCGACGAATTTCTCGACTGGGCAGCCGGTGCGCTCAAGGACCAGGGCCTGCGCGCGCTCATGCGCCGGTTCGCGGCCGCGCCGCCGCGCGCGGACCACAGCCTGATTGTGCTGACCAGCCGCGTCGCCGTCGCCGACATCAAGCGCTTCCGGGACGATTCGGCGCCGGTCGTTGACGTCGAGCGGCTCTCCGAGGAAGCGGGCGCGGAGCTTCTGCGCGACAATTACGTCTGGGGGATCGACAAGGAGCTGCGGGCGGCGTCACGCGAATTTGGCGGCCATCCGCTGGCGCTGACGCTGCTCGCGAGCCTCATCAAGGAAACGCAGAACGGTGACGTGCGCCGGCGCGACCATATTCGCCTGCTTGGCGATGACGACGATCCGCTGGACGGTCACGCGCGACGGGTGATGGAATCTTATGAAAAGGAATGGCTCGCCGGCCAGCCGGTCCTGCTCGCAATCCTCCGTTGCGTCGGCCTGTTCGATAGGCCCGCGAGCGGCGGTTGCCTCCGGGCGTTGCGCGGTAAGCCCGCAACTGCGGGGTCGACGGCCCCGCTCGTCAAGGTAGACGAAAGCGCCTGGCGGCGAAAAACTGCGCGTCTGCGCGGCGCTTTCGGGGCGTCGCGCGTCAAACATCCGATATTCGGACTGACCGACGCGCTCGCTGACCTCACTGACGAGCAATGGCGGCGCAACGTCGAACGCTTGCGCGAAGTACGCCTGCTGGCGCCAGTCGATCCGTCCGATCCCGATGCGCTCGACGCCCACCCTCTGGTGCGCGAATGGTTCGGCGAGCGGCTCAAGGCGGCGAACGAAACCGCATGGAAAGCGGCCCACAGCCGCATCTACGAGCATCTGCGCGACACGACAAAGGAAGGCTCAACGCCCACGCTTGCCGACCTCGGACCCCTCTATCACGCGATTACCCACGGCTGCCGCGCCGGGCGGCATCGCGACGCGCTGAACGAAGTCTATGTCGGCCGTATCTGCCGCCGGTATCCGAATGGCCAAAACGAATTCTACGCGAGCGGAACACTGGGCGCCTTTGGCAGCAATCTCGCCGCGATCTCCTGGTTCTTCGACCGGCCTTATGAAACGCCATCCGCCGCGCTGTCGGCGCCGGATCGCTCCTGGGTTCTTAGCGAGGCCGGCAATGGACTGCGCGCGCAGGGGCGAGTCATGCAGTCGCTGGCGACGGCGCGCGCGAGCTTGCGCTTCTATGAAGTGGCGCGGGGCTGGACGAATGCCGCGGTTGCCTCGGCGGTCCTCAGCGACACCGAACTGCTCTTCGGGGAGGTCGAAGATGCGGTGGCGATGGCTGAAAAGGCCGCGGGCTATGCAGACCGCGCGAGGGATCGCGCTCAGATGGTGGTCGCCATGACGACCCAGGGCGCAGCGCTTGTCGCAGCAGGCGCATGGCGGAAAGCCGAAGGCCTCTTCGGCGACGCCGAACGGCTACAGCATCAATATGACCCGAAACACCCGTTATTGTTTACGGGGCGAGGGTACCAGTACTGCGATTTAATACTCTCGCAAGGGCGGCCCGCCGAGGCGCGCGACCGGGCGGCGCAGACCCTGGAAATCGCGCGTCGAAACAATTGGATCCTGTTCATCGCGCTCGACACTCTGACCCTTGGCCGCCCCATCGTGGCCTGGCGTTGCTACGGCCGGCAAGCGCCGAGCTGGCGAGCATCGATGTGGAGGCCGCTTCCATGAGGTTCGATGAGGCCATCGCAGGCTTGCGCGGCGCCGGCCAGAATGGTCACATTGCCCGCGGCCTCCTTGCCCGCGCCGCGTTCCGCCGCGCGATCGGCGCCTGGGACGGCGCGGCGCGTGATCTCGACGAAGCCCACGAGTTCGCCGAGCCCGGGCCGATGCGGCTCTTTCTGTCTGATATCGCGCTCGAGCGGGCGCGGCTTGCTTTGGCGCGGCGTGAAGGCTACGCGCCGCTCAACGGCCTCGTTGAGCCGAGCCTGCCGCTGTCCGCTTCGCCTGATGCGGCCGCTGCGGCGTCGCTCAGAGAGGAGGCGCGGAAGCAGCTCGACATGGCCCGCAGGCTCATCGCCGAATGCGGCTACCACCGCCGCGACGAGGAACTCGCTGAACTCGAGGAGGTCATCGCCGGCGCGCGCCGCTTTGCGGGCCTGCCGCCGCGGGTCTAACGGTCGGCCCCTCGGCGAGCCTCTGTGCCTGGCGGCTCGTCGCGACCCGAGTCTCAAGTCGCACAAATCTGACGTACGCAACTAAACCGGGTCCCAACGCACTGATCATCGCGGCGCGCTGGTAAAATGACGCGCTCGGCTGCCGTCTGGTGACGCGTTTCAAGGCTAACACCTCCTAGGCCCGCGACCTGCCGCTTGCGCCCGAAACGCGTCCTCGGCGACTGGATCGCCTTTCTGCCCGCCGGGCAGGCGATGAACCGCAGGAACCCGATGCAGGACGTCGTCCGAGAGAACGAGGTCAGGACCGAGGCCGGCCAGACTCTGCGCCTGCTGACCTACGACCCCGACCCGCTCGCCATGGGTTCGTCTCGAAGCCGGCGCGACTCCGCCGGAAAGGCGCGCCATGCCTCGATAGTCGCGAGTACGCTCCGGATACAAGTGGAAATGGTTTTGACAAGCGCGGTCGACAGAGATCCTGGCGGCGTCCATGTTTTGATCGCGAAGGGGGCGGAGGCGTGGGAGCCGCCGCCGCCGCCGCCACCCGAGCGAAGCGCGCTTTCTACTCCAGGCCCAACTTCTCCGACGCCATACTGGTCCTTTTCACGCGCGACGCGATCTTCTCGAACGCGATGTCGCGCGCCGCGTCCGGCGAGCCGTGCTTCGGCTTGACATCGATGCTGAACGGCGAGAAGCCGCAATCGTCGGTCGATCCCAAGCGTTCCTTTGGAATGTGCTTCGGCCTCCATGAGCGCGTCGCGCACCTCCTCGGGCGACTCGACGCGCGGATTTTGCTGGGTTGATCACCCCGATGAAGCAGACCTGGGCCACGCCATTGGCGTCGGCGCGGCTGTGTTGCCCGCAGAGCTTGTAGACGTGCTCCTTGTCCTTCTCGCTCGACAATTGCATCAGGAAATAGCCGGCGTTCATCTTGAACATGCTCGGGAGCAACTCGGCATAGTCGACGTGGGCGCTATGGGTCGCGTCGCAGTCGCCGCCGGGACAGGTGTGAATGCCGATATTCCTACGCTCCTCCGCGCTGAACCGGTCGAGCGCCCGGTTGTTGAGTTCGATGAAATGCGACAGCATCTTGCGGCCGGTCCACGGGTTGTTCGGGTCGTTGCGGCAGGCGAGGCGCCCTTCGGCGAAGTCGATCGAGACGCGCTTCGCGCCGGCCTTGAAGGCGCCGCGGATGTCCTTCTCGCATTGGTCGACGAGATCGGAGAGAAACTGATCGCGCGTATAGCCCTTCACCTCGCTGTCGAGCGGATAGAGCAGCGACAGCATCGAGGGCGCGATGACCGCCTGCTTTAGGGGCCGCGACGTCATTTTCATCGCCTTTTCGAACAGAAGATATTTTTGGCGGTTGTCGAAGAAGCGGAAGCTGGCCGGCGAGGCGTCCGGCTGCGGCTCGCGGCGCGGGCCCGACGCTGGCCAGGCTCGGCGCCTCAGGGGCGCCCTCGGCGCGGGCCTGCTCACGGACAGAAGCGTGCGGACTTTCTCAAGCGTTCCGGTGGTGATCCTCGCCCCGTCCCGAAGCCGGGAGACGAGCTTTCCGTCGTTGACGACGCGCCGTCCGAAGGTCGATTCCGCGGTCCGCGTCTCGCGGCAGAAATCCCGGATCTCGCTGAGGATCTGCTCGTTCGCGGCGCTCGCGGGCTGGCGCTGGCGAAGTTCGAGACTCATGGCCCAATTCCGCCTTTCCACCCCGGCCCAAAGTCAAGCGGCGGACCCTTGTGGTGTCAACGACAATGCGAGTGGGCGAAGAGAGTGGGCAGCCGCCCACTTTTGTGGACGAGCGTGGGCGAAAGGAAAAGACCGGTTCACCACTCCTCATGGGTCTCGCGCCTTCACGCCCCCGATACGTAGCCGGGCGGGGCGACGAAACCGCCGAATTCGCGCTCGACCGCGCGGGCGAAGGCGAGCGGCGTCCGGTCTTCGAATCCCGGACCGATGATCTGAACGCCGATCGGCAAACCGTCCGCGACCCCGATCGGGATGACCGTGGCCGGCAGTCCGCACATCGTTGCGAGTTCGGCCCACAACAAGTGGTGAAGATAGGGATATTCCTTGCCCCCGACGACCATCGTCCGCGCCTCGTGAGGCGTCGACGGATCGTGTCGAAAGGCGGGCGTCGCCGCGGGCGGACAGACGACCACGTCGAAGTCGCGAAACAGAACGCGCCATTGATGTTCGACCCCCTGGCGCGCAAAATCGGCCCGGAGCCATTCGCGGTGGCTCATTACCGCGCCACGCGCGAGTTCGGCGATCACGCTTTGATCGTCGGCCGGCAATTTCTCGACCGCCGCGCGCATCTCCTGAATATCGTCGTCTGGCAGTCGGGCGGACGTGACCGCGTTCAACAGCTTGGCGTAAAGCCGAGCCGAGGCCGCCAGATCCGGCAGGAGGCGCGTCTCGCGCTTGACGTCGACGCCCACGCCGGCCAGTTGGGTCGCCAATCGCTCGAGCGAAGCGCCGACCTCGGGAGACGTGGGCAGGAGCGGATGTTCGGCGATGAACAGGACGCGGAAGTCCGCGAGCTTTTCGCCTCGCGCGGGAGGCAGGCTCAGGCGATAGGCGCGTCCTTCGGACGCCTCATCGGGCCCTGCGATGATATCCAACGCGAGGATAAGGTCGTCGACCGAGCGCGCCATCGGGCCAATCACGGCAAGATCAACGCCTTTCGGCCGGGCGGGCACACCCGGCGGAACATGACCGCGCGTGGCGACAAGCCCGTGGGTCGGCTTGTGGGCGCAGATTCCGCAGAAATGGGCCGGGACCCGCAAGGAGCCGCCGATATCCGAGCCGATCGACAAAGGACCGAAACCAGCGGCGAGCGCCGCGGATGATCCGCCCGAAGAGCCGCCCGGCGTCCGTGTCTTGTCCCAAGGGTTGTTGGTCGCGCCGTAAATGTCGTTGTAGCTTTGCCAGTCGCCGAGCACGAAGGGCACATTGGTCTTGCCGAGGATGACGGCGCCTGCGCCCTTGAGGCGCGCAACCGCGAGCGCGTCCTCTTGAGGCACAAAATCCCGGGCGGAAGGTATGCCCCAAGTCGTCGGCAATCCGGCGACATTGTACGATTCCTTGACTGTGACGGGCACCCCGAGAAGCGGCCGACGCTCGCCGCGCGCGAGCGCAGCATCCGCCTCCTTCGCCGCTTCCCGGGCGCGCGCGAAATCGCGAACCGGCACGGCGTTGAGCTCGTGGTCAAGAGCCTCGATGCGGGCGATGAATTCCTCGGTCAGTTCAAGAGCCGAAATATCCTTGTTCGACAAGGATCGCGCAAGCTCGCCGGCGCTGCGATAAGCCCACCGCGCGGCGGGAAGGGAAGGCGTTTCATTCATGACAAGCGCCCTTGTTCGAAGGTTTCACAATGGGAATGCTCGACCCGCCTCATCGACCGTTCGCAAAAATCACTGGACTCCGGAAAACCGATTCCGCCCCGCGCTCCGGCGCGCTCTTGATTTGCGCGGCGGCTGCTCTCATGCCCTATCAGGAACCCTCTGGCCATTCTAATGTCGACAGGCGTAGCCAGGAGCAAGCCGCTGAGGTTTGAGGGGCGGCGGCGCATGGCCCTTAGGAGCAGACGACGGATCTCATGCATCCTCTTTATCGAGCGATCTTTGTCGCGCTTATCACGTTCGGCGCCAGCCTTGTCGGCATGGCGCTGCAATGGGAAGTGCCGGCCGACGTGTTGACCGCAGCCAAGGGCCCGGTCGGTGCGATGGTCGGCCTCGTCACCCTCCTGCTCGCGCTCGTCCTGGGCCTGCTCGTGTTCACCGCCTTCTCGGTGTTCACCACCCAGCGGGACGAGGCCTTTTCGCTCGGGCCGATGGTCGCCGAGGTCGATCTCGCGCTCGAACTTTACGGACCCCAGGCGGCGCCGGGCCGCGCGGGGCTGGTTGCGGCGCTTCAGCGTTCAAGGGCCCGCTTCTTCGGCGACTCGAAGCGCGGGCCCCAGCCGTTCAGTTTCGAGGAGATGCGGGCGATCTTCCTGAGCCAAGGCAGGTTTTTCGATAGCCTGAAACCTGAGACCGAGGCTCAGAAGGGGCTTTTGGTCACCGCGAGGGATCAGGTGAGGAAGCTCGCCGACACCCAGATGCTGATGGCGCGCCAGCTCGCCAGTCCATTTCCGCCCCATGTTCTGACGGTGGTCATCTGCTGGGCCTCCGTGCTCTTTCTCGGCAACGGCCTGGTTGCGGCGCTCAATCCGATCGCGGTGCTGGCGCATCTCGCCGGCGCAATCTCCGTCGGGATTGCGATCTTTCTCATCCTCGAGCTTAGCCATCCCTATTCCGGACTGATCCGGCTTTCGCCCGACGGGATCGACCGGGTGCTCGAGATTCTTAGTCAGACCGAGAAGAAAGGCGCGACCGCGAGTTAGGCGATCTCATGCGCGCGACCCCTCGGCTTTCGTACCCCATCCTCGCAGCCGCGCTGGCGTTGATGGCGTCAGCGACCCTCACCGCCGCGAGCCTCGCGGCAGACGCGACTCCCGGCAAGCTCATCAGCGCCGAGCCTATGGCGGGCGCGCCCGAAGGCGCGCGGGCCTATCGCATTCTCTATTGGTCCACGGGCCTCGACGGAAAGCCGGTCGAGGTGTCGGGTGTCGTGATCGCGTCGCGCGGATCGCCGCCGCCGGGCGGACGGCCGGTTGTCGCCTGGGCGCATCCGACAACAGGCGTCGTCAGCCGCTGCGCGCCGTCGCTGGCGCGGGTGTTCTCCGCCTCGATCCAAGGGCTCCGCGCGATGCTCAACCATGGCTATGTGGTGGCCGCGACCGACTATCCGGGCCTTGGAACCCCAGAAGTTCATCCCTATCTCGTGGGCGCAAGCGAGGCCTATGCGGTGCTCGATTCCATCCGGGCGGCAAGGGCGATCCCTGAAGCTGCCGCCGGAACGCGTTTTGCCGTATGGGGCCATTCGCAGGGCGGGCAGGCGGCCCTGTTCACCGGCATCGAAGCGGCGCGCTATGCGCCGGAATTGAAGCTCGTCGGCGTCGCCGCGGCTGCGCCTGCGACGGATCTCACCGCGCTGATGACGGACGATCTCGGTACCGGCGGGGGCAACAACATCACCGCCATGACGCTATGGTCATGGGCGCGCGTCTATGGCGCGCCGATGGACAAGGTGGTCAGTCCGCAGGCCGAGCCGGTCATCGACCGGCTGACGAAGCTCTGCATCGAGCGATGGTTCGACATGTTCACCCGCCGCAGACCGACGCAGGCGCTGGAAAGGAGTTTTCTTAAGGTCGACAATCTCGCTGAGGAAGAGCCCTGGCGGCGTCTCCTGGAGCAGAATTCGCCGGGACCCTTGCCGGCGGACATTCCCGTTTTCCTGGCTCAAGGGTCGGCCGACCGTCTGGTGCGGCCCGCGATCACGGAGGCCTATCGGGCGCGCCTTTGCCGGAACGGCAATCGGGTGGAGTTCGTCCTCATGCCCGGCGTCGGTCATGCCTTTATCGCGCGGGATGTCGCCGGCGCCGCAGTCGCCTGGATGGCCGCGCGCTTTACCGGTGAGCCGGCGCCGACGAATTGCGGGACCTGAGAAACGAGGCCGATGGACGAGATCGAGCGGCTCGAGCTTCGGATCGAGGCATTGCGCGAGGCGATCGCACGAAGCCGCAGGCTCAGGCTCGTTGGCCTCGCGTCAGCCGTGACCGGGCCAGCTTTGATCGTCGGCTTTGTTCTTGGGCTGGTCGACTATTCGCCAACCCGCGTGATTGTCGCTTTCGCCCTCGCCATCGGCGGGATGGTGCTCATGGGCTCGAGTCGCTCCAGCACCGACGAATTGGCGCGCGCCTTGAAGCAGGCTGAGGCCGAGCGCATCGCGGCGATCGACGCGCTCGACCTTGTCCAGGTCGAGGAGCGACCGGTATGAACCGCAGTCTTCGACACGGCTTGTCCGCCGCCTCCCTCTATCGTTAGGCTTGCACCCACATGAAGACGATCGGATTTCTCTCGTTCGGGCATTGGACGCCCTCGCCGCAATCGCAGACGCGGTCGGCCGCAGACGCGCTCCTGCAATCGATCGACCTCGCCGTCGCGGCCGAGGCTTTGGGCGCCGACGGGGCCTATTTCCGCGTTCACCACTTTGCCCGTCAGCTCGCCTCGCCCTTTCCGCTGCTGGCGGCCGCGGGCGCCAAGACGAGCCGGATCGAGATTGGCACGGCGGTCATCGACATGCGCTATGAGAACCCGCTCTACATGGTCGAGGACGCGTGCGCGGCCGATCTCATCGCGGGCGGGCGGCTGCAGCTTGGGATCAGCCGAGGCTCGCCCGAGCAGGTGATCGACGGGTGGCGCTATTTCGGCTACCGCCCGGCTGAGGGCGAAAGTGATGCCGACATGGGCCGGCGCCATGCCGAGGTTTTCCTCGACCTCTTGCGGGGCCAAGGGTTCGCCGAGCCCAACCCCCGTCCGATGTTTCCCAATCCGCCCGGACTTTTGCGTGTCGAACCCCATTCGGAAAGTTTGCGCGACCGCGTCTGGTGGGGAGCGGGCTCCAACGCCACCGCCGTCTGGGCGGCGAAACTGGGCCTGAATTTGCAAAGCTCGACGCTCAAAAACGACGAGACCGGAGAGCCGTTTCACGTCCAGCAGGCCGCTCAGATCCGGGCCTTCCGCGCCGCCTGGAAGGAGGCGGGCCATGCCCGCGAGCCGCGCGTGTCGGTCAGCCGCAGCATTTTCGCGCTTATCGACGATCGCGATCGCGCCTATTTCGGCCGCGGCGGCGACGACAAGGACCAGATCGGCCACATTGACGAGAAGACGCGCGCGATCTTCGGGCGAAGCTACGCGGCCGAGCCTGACGTCCTCGTCCGCCAGCTCAAGGCCGATGAGGGGATCGCGGAGGCCGATACGCTGCTGCTCACGGTCCCGAACCAGCTCGGCGTCGCCTACAACGCGCATGTGATCGAGGCGATCCTGACCCATGTCGCTCCGGCGCTCGGCTGGCGCTGATGGGGACGGCCCCGATCGCCTCAAACCGGACGGACAGAGAGTTCCGCAACGCTCAGTCGGGGTCGAATCTTGACGGCCGTCTGAAAATTGGAGCGGGCGAAGGGAATCGAACCCCCGTATGAAGCTTGGGAAGCTTCCGTTCTACCATTGAACTACGCCCGCTCGGATCTCCTTTGGCCAAAAGCCGCCGGGGAGTGGCAGGAGAGGAGGGACTCGAACCCCCAACCCCCGGTTTTGGAGACCGGTGCTCTAACCAAATTGAGCTACACTCCTACTGGGCGCCGTTAATGCCGCAACCCGCGCGCGGACGCAAGGGTGGACGAGGCCGCCGCTCGGCTTGACTTCGCCGCCCCTCGCCGCCAGTTTCCGCGCGGCCCGCGCTCACCCCCGTGCGGTTCGCCGCAAGGATCGGATGCGCACCTATCTCAGCTTTGAAACGCCAGTCGCCGATATCGAGGCCCGCCTCGATGAACTGCGAGCCGTAGCGGAGAAGGGCGATTCGCCGGCTCTGGCCGACGAAATCGGCAAGCTCGAGGCCCGAGCCGAAAAGGCGCTGGCCGATCTCTACGCCAGCCTGACGCCGTGGCAGAAGACGCAAGTCGCGCGCGCACAAGGGCGGCCGCACTTTGGCGACTACGTCAAGGGCCTCATCACCGAGTTCACCCCGCTCGCCGGCGACCGCTATTTCGGGGAGGACGAGGCGATCGTCGGGGGCTTGGGAAGATTCGAGGGGGAATCGGTCTGCGTCCTCGGCCAGGAGAAAGGCGAGGACACGCCGAGCCGGGTCAAACACAATTTCGGCATGGCGAAGCCCGAAGGGTATCGCAAGGCGGCGCGGCTCATGCAGCTTGCCGACCGCTTCGGTCTCCCTGTGATTTCGCTCATCGACACCGCCGGCGCCTTCCCCGGCGTCGAAGCCGAGGAGCGCGGCCAGGCGGAAGCCATCGCGCGATCGACCGACACCTGCCTCTCGCTCGGCGTGCCCAACGTCGCGGTGGTGATCGGCGAGGGCGGTTCGGGCGGGGCGCTGGCGATCGCCGCCTGTAACACCGTCCTGATGCTCGAGCACGCGATCTACACCGTGGCCTCGCCGGAAGCGGCCGCCTCGATTCTGTGGCGCGATTCCTCGCGCGCGCAGGAAGCGGCGACGGGCATGAAGATCACCGCCCAGGACCTGATCAAGTTCGGGATCATCGACGGAATCATCCCCGAGCCGCTCGGCGGCGCGCACCGCGACCCGGCGGCGGCGGTCGCCTCGACCGGCCGGGCAATCAGTGAGGCGTTGAGATCGCTGCACAATTTCGGTCCCGATGAACTGCGCGACGCCCGGGCCGAGAAGTTTTTGGCGATGGGCCGGAAGGTGTGATTCTCACCCTAACCCCCTCTCCGGTCCCTCGGTAATCCCCGGATCAGGTCCTGGGACGGGATGAGAGGCAGAGGGGAGAAACGCAAAGGGAGGCTTCGCATGCTGCAGACCTGGCGGTGGTTCGGGCCGGACGATCCGGTCAGCCTCGAGAATGTGCGCCAGGCCGGCGCGTCCGGTATCGTCAGCGCGCTTCACCATATGAACCGGGGCGAGGTCTGGAGCGAGGAGGAGCTCCTGAAACGGCGGGCCGAGATCGAGCGCGCGGGCCTCGTCTGGTCGGTGGTCGAGAGCGTCAACGTCGGCGAGGCGATCAAGACGCGCAGCGGCGACTTCCGCGCCCGAATCGACAATCACAAGCAATCGATCCGCAACGCCGCGCGCGCGGGCGTGAAGACCTTCTGCTACAATTTCATGGGCCTAACCGACTGGACGCGCACCGACCTCAACTGGCCGCTTCTGGGCGGCGGAACGGCGCTCCGTTTCGACGCCATCCAATACGCGGCCTATGACCTCTTCATCCTCGAGCGCGACGGCGCCGAGGGCGACTATGCGCCGGCGCAGATCGATGCGGCCAGGGCGCGTTTCGAGGCGATGAGCCCGCGCGAAATGCAGGACTTGGAGCGGACGCTCATCGACTGGCTGCCGGCGCGCGACTTCACCTACGACCGGCAAAGCTTCAAGCGCGCGCTCGCAGCCTACGAGGACGTGACGGTCGAGGACCTGCGCGCCAACCTGTTTGCGTTCGTGCGCGAGATCGCCGCGACAGCCGAGGAGGAAGGCGCGCGCCTCGCCATCCATCCCGACGATCCGGCCTTCCCCATCTTCGGCCTGCCGCGCGTCATGTCCACCGCCGAGGACGCGCGCAAGCTCTTCGCCGCCGTCCCGGCTCCGGCCAATGGGATCACCCTCTGCGCCGGCTCGTTCGGCTCCAACCCCCGGAACGACCTCGTCGCCATGGCGAAGGAATTCGGACCGCGCGTGCATTTCGCCCATTTGCGCAATGTCAGGCGCGAGGCGGACGGCTCGTTCTTCGAGGCCGACCATCTCGCTGGCGAGACCGACATGGTCCTGCTCGTCGCGACGCTGATGGCGGAGGAGGACCGCCGGCGCGCGGAAGGGCGCCCCGACGCCGAAATCCCGATGCGCCCCGACCACGGGCACTTGCTCGGCGACGACGGAAGAAAGCGCGTCAATCCCGGTTATTCGTTCATCGGCCGCCTCAAGGGCCTGGCGGAACTGCGTGGCGTGATGCAGACGGTCGAAGCGTTCCGCAGCGGGCGGGTGGCGTGAGCGTCGCGACAGCGCCAATCGATGACGCGCCTTGCTATGGCGTCAGGATCGCCACGTCGCCCCGCTTCTCGCGATGACCCATTCGGCGCGTCGGCTGGAGGGTCGCAACATGGGTCCGGCTCCTCCGTTTGGCTTTTCTTGCGCGCTCGTCGTTTCGCTGCAAAACCCCCGGAAATGAGGGTTGGATTTCCTTGGATTTCCTTGGATTCTCTCGTCTGAATCTTGACTTTTCAATGGGTTACGCTGGAATTTCACGGTCAGCAATTTTCTGCCCGGTTGTCCTTCCGGCTGACCCACCCTGATACGGGAGGCCACGTCCTGGCAGGGCGGAAGGGCCAGATTCATCATGGGGCAAGCTTCCCTCAATTTCTGCTTTTCTGCAAGAAATTGTCGACTCTTAGCGTTAGCTGTTGGGCATGCCGGTGGCGCACCATCACGAGAGCTGGGATGAACGATTTATGGGCTATCCGGCGCGTAGACCTAGGGTCGACGGTCAGGACGTCGTGCTCAGGCCCGGCCAGTCCATCGTTATCAAGCGCGGAATCATTCACGCCTTCCGCAACGATACGCCGGACGCGGCGCGTTGCTGCGTCACGGGCTCGTCCCCGCGCCGCAGTAGGAGGCGCTACATGCCCCCAAGATGCTCGGCGACGGAATAGATGTCCTTGTCGCCGCGGCCGGACAGGTTGAGCACCATCAGGTGATCCTTCGGGCGTTCCGGCGCAAGCTCGATCACCTTGGCCAGCGCATGGGCGGGCTCGAGGGCCGGGATGATCCCTTCGAGCTTCGAACAGAGCTGAAAAGCGTTCAGCGCTTCCTTGTCGGTCGCCGCAAGATAGGTCACCCGGCCGACATCGTTGAGCCAGGAATGCTCCGGTCCGATGCCAGGGTAGTCGAGCCCGGCCGAGATCGAGTGGCCTTCGAGGATCTGGCCGTCGTCGGTCTGCAGGAGATAAGTCCGGTTGCCGTGCAGAACGCCGGGGCGCCCGCCATTGATCGAGGCGGCGTGGCCGCCGGGAACGTCGAGTCCATGGCCCGCCGCTTCGACCCCGAACATCTCGATCTCCGGCTCGTCGAGGAACGGGTGAAAGAGGCCGATGGCGTTTGAGCCGCCGCCGATGCAGGCGACGAGGCTGTCGGGCAGGCGGCCCTCGGCCTCCAGCATCTGCGCCCGCGTCTCCTCGCCGATCACGCACTGGAAGTCGCGCACCATGGCGGGATAGGGATGCGGGCCCGCGACCGTGCCGATGCAATAATAGGTATTGTGCACGTTTGTGACCCAGTCGCGCAAGGCCTCGTTCATCGCGTCCTTGAGGGTGCGGGCGCCCTGTTCGACGGGCCTGACTTCCGCGCCCAGCATCTTCATGCGGAAGACGTTCGGCTTCTGCCGCTCGACATCGACCGCGCCCATAAAGACGATGCACTCCAGACCGAAGCGCGCGCAGGCCGTGGCGGTCGCGACGCCATGCTGCCCGGCGCCGGTTTCGGCGATAATGCGCTTCTTCCCCATGCGCCGGGCAAGCAGGATCTGCCCTATCACGTTGTTGATCTTATGGGCGCCGGTGTGATTCAGCTCCTCGCGCTTGAAATAGATTTTTGCGCCGCCGAGGTGCTCGGTCAGCCGCTCGGCGAAATAGAGCGGGCTCGGGCGCCCGACATAGTGTTTGAGCAGATGATCGAGCTCGGCCTTGAAAGCCGGATCGGCTTTCGCCTCCTCGTAAGCCTTTTCGAGCGAGAGAATGAGCGGCATCAGCGTCTCGGGGACGAAGCGTCCCCCGTAGATGCCGAAGCGGCCCCGGTCGTTCGGGCCGGCGCGATAGGAATTGGGCTTCTCGAGCTTGCTCATGTCAACCTGCTTCCGCGGGCGCACGCTCGAAAGCCCGCCTCGCCGCGGCGATGAACGCCCTGATCTTGCGCTCGTCCTTGAGCCCATGCGCGCTCTCGACGCCGGAGGAGACGTCGACGCCTTGCGCGCCGCTGAGCGCGATCGCCGCCGCGACACTCTCGGGGTCGAGGCCTCCCGACAACAGCCAGGGAACGGGCGGACGAAAGTCCCGCGTCAGGCTCCAGTCGAACGCGCGGCCGTTGCCGCCCGGCAGAACCGCGTCCTTCGGCGGCTTGGCGTCGATCAGGAAATGATCGGCGGCGCCCTCATAAGCCCTGGCCAGGGCGAGATCGGCGCGCGTCGCCACCCCGATCGCCTTCATGGTCGGAAGGGCGCAAAGCTCGGCGATCTCTTTCACTCGCGCCGGCGTCTCGCTCCCATGCAATTGCATAAGGTCGGGCGCGAGGGCCTCGACGATATGCTTCAAGGTGTCGTCGTCGGCGTCGACGCTGAGCGCGACGATCTTGGCCCGTCCCCGGGCTTGGCGGCCGAGTGCGCGCGCGGTCGCTAAGTCGATATGGCGCGGGCTCTTGGGAAAGAACACGAATCCGACCATGTCGGCGCCGGCGTCAAGCGCAGCGTCCAGCGTGGCGGCGGTGGAAAGGCCGCAGATTTTGACCATGGGCGTCATCGCGCGCTTCTTTCGGTCAAAGGGACGCGGCTGTCAAAGGTTGCCAAATGCGCCGCCGGATACGCCCTCATCCTGAGGGCGAGGCGCAGCCTCGCGTCTCGAAGGATGACCCAGCGAGGGCTGACTTCTCCTAGCCTGGAGCGTGCTTCGAGGTCGCTTCGCGGCGCCTCAGCGACTGTATTCGAGGCTGAAATCGCCATTCCGACTACGACGAGCTTTGGGGCCTAGGCGGCGGGCGGCTCGTTCTGATCCGGTTTAACCACGCCAAGGGCGCGCTCGATGGCGTCGATGTCGCCTTGCGCCGCGGCGCGCATCTTGGCTTCCGCGTCGCGGTAAAGGGCGACGATGCGCCGGCCCTGGTCGGTGAGCTGGGCGCCCCCGCCTTTCACCCCGCCGTGATGGGCGGATACGAGCGGCGCCGTGAACAGCTCGTTCAATTCGTCGACCAGGAGCCAGGCGCGACGGTAGGACATCTCATGCGCGCGGCCAGCGGCCGAGATCGATCCGGTCTTCTCGATCGATTCCAGAAGCGCGATCTTGCCCGCGCCCAAGCGGCGGCCTGGGCCGAAATCAAGCCGGATCGTCAAACGCGTCGCCATTCATTCTCCCTTGTTGCGGCGATGGCGCCTTCCGACGTCCTAGCCCGCGTGGGCGAATTCCCAATAGAGCTTTCGCGCACGGCGGAAAAACGGCCCGGGCTGCAGGTCGCGCTCGTCGATGCGCCTCACCGGCGTCACCTTGCTGTAATTGCCGACGACGAAGATCTCGTCCGCAGAATCGAAATCAGCAAAGCCAAGACTGGCCTCCCGCGCGTCGACCCCGTCGGCGCGCAGCAGGGCCAGCACCCGCTGCCGGGTGACGCCGTTGAGGAACGTCCCATTGGCCATCGGCGTCATCACCACGCCGTCCTTGGCCAGGAATATGTTCGCGGTCGCGAGCTCCGCGACATTGCCGAGCATGTCGCACATGAGGCAATTGTCGAAGCCGCGCGCCCGAGCCTCGATCAGCGCCCGCCCGTTGTTGGGATAAAGGCAGCCGGCCTTGGCTTCGATCGGAATGGTGATTCCGAGCGGCTTGGCGAAAGGCGAGCGGGTGATCGACACGCCAGTCGGCTGCGGCAGAGGCGTTTCGTAGAGACACAGGCAAAAGCGGGTCGAGTCGGGGTCGGGCGGGACGGACGACATGAGCGAGCCACGCTCCGCCCAGTACATCGGGCGGATATAGAGTTCGGCCCCGGGCTTGAATTTCTTCAGGCCCTCGTTCGCGATCTCGATCATCGCCTCGACGCTCACGGTGGGCTTGAGGCACATGGCCTTCGCCGAGCGGTTGAGCCGCGCGCAATGCTTGTCGATATCGGGCGTCACGCCCTCGAAGGCGCGCGCCCCGTCGAACACGCTCGATCCCAGCCAGAAGGCGTGCGTGCGCGCCCCGATGATCGGGGCGTTGCCCTCGAGCCATTGCCCGTCGAGAAAGGTGAAGGTTTGCGACCAGGCGGACATGCGGCTTCTTGATCCATCGGGGGAGAAAATGAGGGCCGGCGGAGGGTTTGGCGGGAGTTTAGTTGGGTTCCGGCGGCCGAAGCCAGCGCGAAAACGCATTTCCTCCCGCTCAATCGACCGGAACGACCGCCTCGGCCTCAGTCCCGAGGCGGGCCGCCGCCTCCTCGACCCTTACGCCTGCGATGACGAGGTCAGGCGCGATTTCGGCCAGCGGCGCGAGGACGAAGGCCCGGTTGAACAGCTCGGGATGCGGCAGGGTCAGCCGCTCGGTCTTCAGCGTCGCATCGTCGTAGGCGATGAGGTCGATGTCGATCATGCGCGGCCCCCAGCGCTCCGTAGGCGCGCGGCCGAGCTCGACTTCGAGCGCCTTGACGCGTTCGAGCAGCGCCTCGGGTGCAAGGCTCGTCCGACCGAGCGCGCAGGCGTTGACGAACCAGTCCTGGTCGGTCTTGCCCCAGGGGGCGGTGCGGTAGAAGCGCGAGACAGCGGCGAGTTCGATCTGCGGATCGCTTGCGAGCGCATGCAGAGCCCGGCGCAGGCTAGCCGCCTTGTCCCCCACATTGCCGCCGAGCGCGAGGACGATGCGCGTCCAGCCGCCGTCTTCCGGCTTCGCCGCGGATGAGGGAGCGGCGGCGCCGTGGAGCGCCATGAAGACGGCGAGCGCGGCGCGGTTCTCAAGCACATCATGCACGCGCAGCACCGAGGCGCCCCGCATGAGCGCTATCGTGTCGGCGGCGAGCGTGCCGGGCAGGCGCTTGTCGACCTCGGCGTCGATGATCCCGCCGATGAACGACTTGCGCGACAGGCCGACCAGGATCGGCGCCCCGAAGCGGCGGAATCGATCGAGGTTCCAGATGCACGCGTGGTTCTGCCGCCGCGTCTTGCCGAAGCCGATTCCGGGATCGAGCAGAATCCGGCCAAAGGGCACGCCGGCGCCCGCCGCGAGATTGAGCGAGCGCTCGAAGAAGCGCTCGACATCGTCGAGAATGTCGATCGCCTCGTCCGCCTGCTCCCGATTGTGCATGGCGACGATCGCCGAGCCGGTCTCCGCCACGGCGTCCGCCATGCCGGGATCGCGCTGGAGGCCCCAGACGTCGTTGATGACTGAGGCGCCGAGCCGCGCCGCCTCGCGCGCGACCCTGGCCTTGCTCGTGTCGATCGAGATCGGAGCGTCGATCTCGGCCAGCGCCTCGAGCGCGGGCGCAACTCGCCGCAGCTCCTCGTCCTCGGGAACGGGAGTGTGGCCGGGCCGTGTCGACTCGCCGCCGACGTCGATGATCGCCGCGCCCTCCGCGATCATTGTTTTCGCCCGCGCGACGGCTGGGGCAAGGTCGGAATGGCGCCCCCCGTCAGAGAACGAGTCGGGCGTCACATTGAGAATGCCCATGAGCTGGGGCGACGATTTCAGTGCGTTCAGGAATGTGTCGCGATGGATGGAGCGGCGAGAGGCGGTCATCGGGCGTCTGTTCCTGCGAGACGATTCGCCCCACGTTCGAGGCGCCCGATCGCCTCGCGCGCGGCCTGTCCAAGAGGCGCCGGAGGAGAGCTAAGCGCAAACCAGGCGACCGCCTCGGCCTTGTCAGGCTCGAGATTGCGCGCTTCACCTTCCGTGACCTCGGCGAGCCAAACCGGAGACACCCAATGCTCGCCGTCCTGACCGAGCATTTGCGTGAGCTGGAGCAAGCGCGTCAGACGGATCGCGAGGCCCGTTTCCTCCAGCGTCTCGCGCCGGATCGCGTCCTCGACCCGCTCCAGATGATCCACCTTGCCGCCGGGCGGGTTCCAGCATCCTCGCTCCGGCGCTCTGCGCCGCTTGACGAGCAGGATGCGCCCATTGGAGACGATCGCGGCGCCGCAGCCGACGCCGACCCGACCCTCCGTCACGCGGCCAGCGCCGCCAGGATGCGCGCCCATGATCGCGCCCCCTTATGGAAAGACGCTCGGTCGTATTTCTCGTTGGGCGAATGCACGCGATCGTCGTCGAGGGCGAAGCCGACCAGGAGGCTGTCCATGCCGAGTTCGCGCTTGAAGGAGCCGACGATCGGGATGGAGCCGCCGCTGCCGACCAGCGCCGCCGGCTTGCCCCATTCGGTCTCCAGCGCCCGGCGAGCGAGCTTCAGCGCCTGGTTCTTGACCGGCAGGGAAATGGCCGGGCTGCCGGCGTGGCTGATGAATTCGGCTTTCACATCCGGCGGCAGGCGCGAGGTCACGAAGGCGCGGAAGGCCTGGGCGACCCGCTCCGGATTCTGCTTGCCGACGAGCCGGAAGGTGAGCTTGGCGCTGGCCTTGGCGGGCAGCACCGTCTTGGTCCCCTCGCCGGCATAGCCGCCGGAAACGCCGTTGACCTCGCAGGTCGGCCGCGACCACAGGATCTCGAGAGGCGTGCGATCGCGCTCGCCCGCGGACGTGGTGAGTCCGACGTCGCGCAGGAACGCCGTCGCGTCGAAATTGAGCCCGTTCCACTGGTCGGCGATTTCCTCCGGGAGGTCTTCGACGCCGTCGTAGAAGCCGGGTATGGCGACCGCGCCGTTATCGTCGTGCAGCTCGCCAAGTATCCGCGTGAGCACATGGATCGGGTTGACGGCGAGGCCCCCGTAAAGGCCCGAGTGCAGATCCCGATTGGCGCCCGTCAGCACGACTTCCTCGCCGACGATGCCGCGCAGCGCGACGGTGATCGCGGGCGTCGTGCGGTCCCACATGCCAGTGTCGCAGACCAATGCGATATCGGCCTTCAGATCTTTGGCGTTCGTCGCGAGGAAGGCCGGCAGCGACGGCGAACCCGTCTCCTCCTCGCCTTCGAACAGCGCGGTGATATGGCACGGCGGTCCGCCGAATTGCTTGAAGGCGCGGCAAGCTTCGAGAAAGGTCATGAGCTGACCCTTGTCGTCGCAGGCGCCTCTCGCCACGATTTCCTCGCCCTGAGGGCCTGCCTCGACCTTCGGCTCGAACGGCGGGTTGCGCCAGAGGTTCAGCGGATCGACCGGCTGCACGTCATAGTGGCCATAGAAAAGAACATTCGGCGCCTCGCGGCGGGCGGCCTTGATGCGCCCGACCACCATCGGGCGCCCGGAGGTCGGATGCTTGGCCGCCTCGAAGCCAATGTCGCCGAGCTCCCCGACCAGCCAGTCCGCGGCCCGCTCGCAGTCCGGGAAATGCGCGGGAACCGCGGAGATCGAGGGGATCGACAGGAAGCCGAACAGACGCTCGAGCGCCTTTGTCTGACCGGCGTCAATGGCGGAAAGAATGTCGTCGATCGTAGCCATTTGCGCTCTCTTCCTCCGGCCATTTCGCCCGGTGCGATTGGCTTGGCCCTTCTAGCACAACGCCGATCGTTCAACACGGGGATCGAGATTCCGGGCGCCATGACGAGCGCGAATAGGGCGGCCCGCCGCCGGTGAAGAGCGAAGCCGCCCTTGCGCGTCGCCGCCCCCTGTTGGAGGAACCCGCAAATCTCTGCTTTGGGCAACGGCCCTTAACGCCAACCGTCCGGGACTGTTTCTCCAGAGGCCGCTTACCTGGATCGCTTCCCGTCGCGAGAGGGGGTGTGTGGTCGGCACGATCACCTCGCGCGCGGGCCTCTCGCGTTCGCGCGCGAGCAACGCCACAGCCGATTTCATTCAGAGCCAGAAGGGGCGACTCTCGCGCCCATGGAAAACGGCCCCGAGGGGCCGTCTTTATCGCTTCTGCTTTTCCCTGATGAGGGCCCCGAGACATAGGATGAAAACTGGAGCGGGTGGAGGGAATCGAACCCTCGTATTCAGCTTGGAAGGCTGCTGCTCTACCATTGAGCTACACCCGCGATTTCAAAGAGTCAGCTCACTATTCAGTTTGTCATTGGCACGTTTATGGCACACAAATCTGCAGGCTTTTCTACCGGACTGTGGCTGGCTGCACAAGGCGCAACGCCATCGTGGCTTATCGCCCACAAGCTGTCTCAGTAGCCGTGTAAGCACGCCCGGCGCTGGGGGGCATCGCGCCAGAACCTGGCTTGGGCAGGCAAGCTCTACGAATTTTTGGAGTAATGTTGCCCTTCGCCACGGGGTTGGACTTGTGGATAAGATTGGCCGTAGCCCGCCGCTAGCGGTAAAGCCACTGAGCGCCGCGACCATCACGTCAACGCTCAAGCACCTGCGAAACTTCTTCCTTTGGCTTTCGCGAGAGCCCGGCTTTCGATCAGCCCTCAACCCGAATGACGCCAACTACTTCACCCCCTCGGAGCAGGACGTGCGCATCGGCACGTCGCGACGCGAGAAGCGTGTCGCCACATTGGAAGAAATCAAGCGGGTACTAGCATTTATGCCGACCGACACCGCCATCGAGTGGCGAGACCAGGCGCTAGTCGCTTTCGCGATATTGACGGGCGCGCGCGACGGCGCGCCAGCCTCCTTTCGGCTGAAGCACCGCGCACGAACCCTTCTCCAGGATGCACGGGAGGTCCGCACCAAGGGACGCAAGACCTTCACGTCCATGTTTTTCCCAGTAGGTCCCGAGCCGGTTCAGATCGTTGGCGACTATGTCGCCATGTTGAAACAAGATCTAAGTTTTTCGGATGGCGACCCGCTTTTCCCGTCGACACAAATCGGTCAAGGCGAGATCGTGAGTTCATCGCACAGGGACTGTCTTGAAAGTTGTGGAGCGGAGCTGGGCCGATTCGACGGATTTTCTCCGACGCTTTCACACGCGTCGGGCTTCCCTACGCCAAACCGCACAGCTTTCGTGACACGCTCGCTCGCCTGGGTCAGCGCCTATGTCGCACCCCTGAGGAATGGAAGGTTCGGACCCAGAATTTGGGACATGAAAGCGAGGCAACGACGTTTGTTGGATATGGGCCCGGTCGAGAACATCTGGTAGTATCTGCGCCAGAACTGGCTCTCAAACAGTCGCGCGTGAAGAACACCGGCGTCAATGCGATCTGAAAGGATGCGGTCGGTCAGGCGAGAGTTGGCGATGCGGCTTCGGCGAGCGTGGCGATGATGAGGACGCGCCAAATGATGGCCATCTAGGCGAGCCGCCTTCGGAAGTTGTAACCCGCTGCGGCGAGGATGGCGTTGGCGGCGTCGCCATGGGCGCCCTTGAGGAAGTTGCGGCCCATGCGGTGGTCGGCCTTGGCGTGGCCGATGACAGGCTCGACGGCGGATCGGCGGCGCAGTTCGCGCTTGATGGCGTTGGTGACGCCGCGCTTCTGACCGGCGATATAGACCTTGAAGCGCATTTCGGGCGAAGCGTTGTGGCCGCGATAGCCGCGGTCAGCCAGCACGCGGGTTACGGGGGCGCCGATTTGCGCCTCGATCTCGGGCAGGACGACGCCAAGCGTGTGTCCGTCATAGGGGTTGCCGGGCAGCGCCTTCACGTGCGCGATGAACTGACCGCCCTTCGAGCGATGCAGCGTCGTGGCAAGCGAGACCTTGACGCCGAATTCGTAGGGCCGATGCGCCTTGCCCTTGCCGATGCTTTCGACCTCGGGAGCGTGCAGCGGGCTCGCCGCGGACCTTGCGGGTCAGATCGCGCCACACCCGGCCGAGATAGGTGCGAATCGTCCTCAAGCTGTCAATCGGCGATAAACTTTGACCCTCGATCGGCGACGAAGATTTTTGCACGCCCATACCCGCCCCAGCGGGTCAATCTTCCACGCCGGATCACAATAAAGCCGGTGTTCTTCACGGGCGAACAGCTCTGGTCCATTTCCAGGGGAGCAGTTCGTCGATCTTCGTGTTGTTTTCCACAGCTTCCCTCGATCAGAAGCGCCAGCCCACCTTCAGCGTCGCGCTCGCTTCCCACTGGTTGAAGCTGACGCCGGGCACGGTCGACCAAACCTTGAGATGCGAGCCCTGTAAGTCAATCGCCGGCCGCCCGAGAAGATTGGCGAATTGCTCGCCCCCGAATAGGGAGGCGGGGACGATGTACTCGAGCGTCGTGATCGGCAGGACCTCCCAGTCGTGACTGGCTTCGCCAAAGCGATCCGGCTCGTACCAGCGGCCGAGCATCTCGACGGCGAAGCTGGCGTTCCAGTCCTTCGAGATGACCCAGGAGGCGGATGGGATGAGAAACAGAGCGTCGGACGAGAGCTGCGGCTGGCGCAAGCGCCGCTGCACGAAGGACGTGAGACCGAAGGACCAGACCGTCTCGGCGGAGGTATCGGCACCGACAGGGATCAGTTGGAAGGACCTGTCGAGGTGGAAGCTCTTGTTGAACCCGAGGTTGAAATCCTGCCGCGCTTCGGTTTGATCAGAGAAGGTCGGCAGATAGCTGAAACGCGGCGTGATGGCGAAATAGGGGGAGAACGCCTGGTCGTTGGTCGGGTCGACATATTGCAGGCGGCCGGAAAATGTCAGCCGGTCGATGTCGGCGTCGGAAGCGTTGAAGAAGCTCCTGAATTGAGAGCGAGCGCTGGCCGAAACCCGGAACGGCAGGTCGCCGACAGGCGCAGCCCAGGAGAGATTGCCGACCGGGAACGTGCCCCAGCTCGGCTGACTCCCTACGCCCAGTTCCAAAGGATTCGCATCGTAATTGAGGGGCGCGAGAAGGTTCAACCGAAACTGAGGTCGCTCGACCTGCTGTTCTTCTCCCGGGGCGGTTGAGTAGAGGGTTCCATAAGGCTGCGGCGTCACGAGATTGAGCGTGCCAAGCAGCGCGTCGGTCCGGGCGTCGTCAGCGTCGATCCCCGCGTCGCCTCGGTCGCCGGCGGCCTGGGCGAACGCAAGCGTCGGCGCGCAGGCGAAGGCGGCCGCCAATCCAAAAGCTGCGACGCTTCGCGAGCGCCCCATCATCAGTCGGCGGCGTCGCGGGCGATCGGGCAGGTCATGCAATGGCCGCCGCCGCGACCGCGCCCAAGCTCCGCCCCTGTGATGGTGATGACTTCGATCCCAGCCTTTCGTAGCAGCGTGTTTGTGTAAGTGTTGCGGTCGTAGGCGAAGACGACGCCGGGCGAGGCGCAAACGAGATTGGCGCCGCTGTCCCATTGGGTGCGTTCGCTCATATAGTCGGTGCCGCCGGTCTCGATCACGCGGATTTCCTTGAGGCCGAGCGCCTCGCGCATCGTCTCCGTCAGGCCGTCCTCGTCCTTGCGGAGATCGAGCGTCCCCTTCTTCGCCCCCGGCCTGTACGAAAAGCAGTCGATCTTGTTGACGATCTCGGGATAGATCAGCACGCAGTCGCGGTCCGCGAAGGTGAAGACCGTGTCGATATGCATGGCCGCCCGCAACTTAGGCATCGCGCCGACGATGACACGTTCCGCGCCGCCACGGTCGAACAGGGTTTGCGCGAGCTGACTGATGGCCTGCCGCGACGTGCGCTCACTCATGCCGATCAGCACATTGCCCTTGCCGATCGGCATGACGTCGCCGCCTTCGAGCGTGGCGAGTCCCCAGTCTTTGGTCGGATCGCCCCACCAGACATTGACCTTGCCGGCGAAGTCGGGATGGAACTTGTAGATCGAGGTGGTGAGGATCGTTTCCTCATGCCGAGCCGGCCAGTAGAGCGGATTCAGGGTGACGCCGCCATAGATCCAGCAGGTCGTGTCGCGGGTGTAGAGCGTGTTTGGGAGCGGGGGCAGCAGATATTCGTTGACGCCGGCGGCATCACGCACCAGCGCGAGCATCTCGCCGCCGATGTGCTCAGGGAATTCCTGGGTCGAGAGGCCGCCGATCAGTGTCTCGGCAAGATCGCGGGGCTTCAACCCCTCGAGATAACTTCGCACTTCGTCGACCAGACCAATGCCCACCTGATTCGCGGTCACCTGGTTGTCGAGGATCCACTTTTTAGCCTCTGGAATCGCGACCGTCTCGGCGAGCATGTTGTGCATTTCGAGCACTTCGATGCCGCGGTCGCGCATCTTGTTGATGAAGTCGAAATGATCGCGCTTGGCGTTATCGACCCAGAGGACATCGTCGAACAGGAGGTCGTCGCAATTGCTTGGCGTCAGCCGCTGATGAGCGCGACCGGGCGCGCAAACCATGACCTTGCGCAGCTGGCCAACCTCCGAGTGGACGCCGAACGCTGTTGTCATGCAGAAAACTCCCGGTGCGATTGCCGATTAGGGGGTGATGAGGCCAGTCACGAGGCCGTAGACGCCGATGGCAGCCCCGATGAGCACGACAACAAAGATCCCAAGCTCGGCGGGAGTGAACAGGCGCGCGTTCTGCTCCCGCCGCGCCCACACATAGAGGATTGTCCCTGGCGCGAAGAGGACGGTTACCAGCAGCACAAATTTCAGTCCGGCGGCGACGAACATGAAGATCGTGTAGACCACCGCGATCCCCGCGAAGATCTGGTCGCGGCCGCGCTCGTTCGGCGTCTTCTCATAGCCCACGCCGCTGCGCGCCAGCAGCGCGCCGTATCCAGCCACGAGCAGATAGGGCAGCAGCGTCGTCACGCTGGTCATGTCGAGCATGAAGTTGAAGGCGTCCCGAGACCAGTAGGTCGAGATGATGAACAGCGAGCAGACGATGTTGGAGAGCCAAAGCGCATACGTGGGCACTTCGTTGTTATTCTGCGCAGCAAACAGCCGCGGCATATCGCTCGACTTGCCCGCGGCGAAGAGCACTTCCGCGCAGATGAGGGTCCACGCCAGAAAGGCCCCGAGCACCGAGACCAGCACGCCGATTGAGATAAACACCGCGCCCCAGTGCCCGACGACGAGTTCGAGCGCTCCCGCGAGAGACGGATTCTGTACGCCAGCGATCGCTGCTCGAGGCGCGGTGGCGTAGGGGAGCAGCGTGATCGCGACCATCAGGCCCGTGACCCCGACGAAGCCGAGAATGGTCGCGGAACCCACGTCCGAGCGCTTCCTGGCGAAGCGGGAATAAACGCTTGCGCCTTCGATGCCGATGAAGACGAAGACCGTAATGAGCATCGTATCGCGCACCTGCGCGACGAGAGTCTTTTCCGGCATTCCCACGCCGCCGAAGAAATTCTCCGAGAACTGCGAATAGTTGAAGAAAAAGACGAAGATGAGGACCGCCACGATCAGCGGGACAATCTTGGCGACGGTGACGATCGTGTTGATGAAGGTCGCCTCCTTGACGCCCCGCAGGATCATGAAATGGAACGCCCAGACGCCGACCAGCGACACGATAATCGAGGTGGGGTTGGTGCCGTCCCCGAAAATTTCTGGAAAGAACCGGCCGAGCGTCGAGGCGATGAGGACCCAGTAGAAGGTGTTGCCGAGGCAGCTGCCGAGCCAGTAGCCGAAGGCCGACAGGAAGCCAACATAGTCGCCAAACCCCGCCTTCGCGTAGGCGAAGACGCCGGCGTCGATGTCCGGCCGCTTCTCCGCCAGTGCCTGGAACACGCGCGCTAGCATGTACATGCCGGTGCCCGCGATCGCCCACGCGATGAGGGCGCCGAAGGGGCCCGTCGCCGTCGCGAACCGGCCGGAAAGGTTGAAGATCCCGGCGCCGACCATCGAGCCGATGACCATGGCGGTCAAGGAACTGAGGGGCAGCTTCTGCTCGCCCTGAGACGCCATTCCCTCCTCCACGTCAACTGCCGCCCGCTTGAGGCGCCGCAGCAGGTTTCCGTAACGTCGTTAGCCGACTTCTCTCGCGAAAACTTGCGTCACAGTGCTCTAAACTTTGTTCAGAGTCCAATTGACGGACCAGGTCGCGACAAGTAGTCCGATTTGATCTACAGGTCGCAGGTGCCTTTGCTTCGGCAATTCGATGCAATCGATTCGCGCGGGCGTTCAGGAATTTCTGTTCGCATCTGGGGGGGGGTCGTGGAAACAATATTCGACACTCGAGACTTTGCCGCGGAACTTCGATTTCGCGCCTGGCGAGACATGATTAGCGACGTGTACGTCCATCTCGATGTCACAGCAGACGACGCATTCGCTTGCGAGGGTCGTGTTCGGGTGGCCAGTTTCGGCGCGGTCAAGTTGACGGAAACGATGGGGTTCCCCCAACGCTTCGTTAGACGGAAATCTCATATGGCGTCGCTCGACAAGGATTGCTTTTACATGCAGTTCCTTAAGAGCGGAGCGATGCACGTCGCTCAACGAAATTCGACGGTTGTTTCGCATCCTGGCGCTGGATGTCTGATCAGCGCATCCGACCCATACGACGCGATTTATCGGACCAGGGCTCAAGCTCTTTATTTGGAAATTCCTCGCGAACCGTTTCTCGAGCGCTTCCCCGGCGGCGCTCGGCCGGCGCCCAACACAATCTTAAGGACTGGTTCCGGGATGGGTCGGGTGGCGGCGGAGTTCTGCGACGTGCTGGTTAAGGAAAACGCCGCCCTTCTCCCCTATGCCCGAGACGCTTTGGGTGAGCAGATCATGGATATCCTCGCGCTCGCGCTGCAAGGGTGTGAGGCCGATTGCGCGGAAACCTCAATCCAGCGCGCGCGCTTGCGATTGATCAAAGCCTTCATCGACGAAAACCTCGCCGATCCGCGGCTATCGCTCGCGTTGATCGCAAAGCGCATGGAGGTTTCCCTCAGTTATTTGCACCACCTGTTCAAGGGCAGCGGGGGGTCCGCCTCGGAGTGGATTTGGCTCAGGCGACTGCAGCGCTGCTATGAGATGATCACGCTCGCGGAGCACGCCGAGACGTCGATCACCGACATCGCCTATTCAATGGGCTTCGGCAGCTCATCCCACTTCAGTAACCGGTTTCGCGAGACGTTCGGAATACGGCCATCGGATTTACGCAGGCCGAGTCGCGCAGGACAAGGCCATGGGCGAAACTGCTGAGTCGGCGCCAGCGCAAAAGGGCGCGGGCGACGGAGAGTCGGGGTCGGGGCAGCGCCCGGCCGAAGAGCGCAAGCACGGGTTTCCGGCGCCCGTCACCGTCCTGACCTTCGTGCTGATCGTCGTATGGGTCGCAGCCTTCTTCATCCCGTCAGGCAAGTACAAGTTTGACGCCAGCGGCAGCCCGATCGCCAACTCCTTCATGTATATTGAATCGCCACTCGATTTTGAGGGCCGTCTTCAGGATCTGCTGCTTGCGCCCGTGAACGGAATGTACGGAATCCAAGATCCCGAGACCGGACAGGTCGGCCCCTTAAACAGGGGTGCGATGTTCGGCTCCATCGAGGTCTTCCTGTTCATCCTCTCAATCGGTGGTTTCATGACAGTCGTGTTCGCGACGGGCGCGGTTGACCTCGGAATCCACCATTTGTCCCACAAGTTCCGCGAGCGTGGGCCGTTGCTGATTGCAGTCCTAGCGATGCTCTTTGGAATATTGGGGTCGATTAAGGGCTGGAGCGACGAGACCCTCGGCCTCTACGCCATGATGATCCCGCTGATGGTCGCGCTCGGCTACGACCGCATGGTCACGGTTTCAGTCGTTACGGTGGCGCCCTTCGTCGGGGCGCTTGCATCGACGATCAATCCGTTTGCCACGGGCATCGGGTCTTCGAAGGCCGGGGTCACGATCGCCGACGGCTTGGGACTCCGACTCGTTCTGCTGGCGCTGACAATGGCGGCGACGCTGCTCTACACGCTCTGGTATGCCGGACGCGTCAAGGCCGACCCGTCCAAGTCGCTTTGCGGGACAAACCCCGAGGACGTGACTCTCGCAAAAGCTGATGCCAGCGTCCCACGCCCACTGACCGCGAAGGACTCGATTGTCATCGGCCTTCTGTTTTTTACCTTCGGATTGCTCACCTTCGCGATCGTTCCTTGGGGCGCGCTCCTCAACAATGCGCCGGTCGATCCCTACACAGACAAGACGATCAACTCGCCGCTCTGGTGGGAGCTCGGCTGGTGGCTGCCGGAGCTGTCGGCGATGTTCTTCGTGATGGCGATCGTGGTTGGGATCGTGGGACGCCTCGGAGAGGAGGCGACGGCCAAGGCTTTCATCAAGGGCGTGATCGATTTCACCGGGCCTGCGTTCCTGGTCACGCTGGCGCGCAGCGTCTCGGTTGTCATGACGAACACCAAAACGATAGATACGGTCCTGCATGCGATGGAAGGTCTAGTGACAGGCGCTTCGAACGTTGTGTTCGTCATGCTGATATTCGTTGGCAGCCTTCCGCTCTCTTTCCTCGTCGGCGGCGGAGCGGCAGGCACGGCGCTCACGATGCCCGTCCTGGCGCCGCTCGGCGACTTCGCGGGAGTCGACAGATCAATGGTGATCACGGCCTGGACGGCAGCCGCCGGCTGGCTGCGGCTGATCGTGCCCACGAACGCGATTCTGATCGCGGGCCTAGCCCTCGCGAAAGTAGGCTTCGATCAGTATGTTAGATTCGTCGCACCGCTGATGGGCATACTTCTGGCGATCATTCTCGCAGTGCTTCTGGTCGGTGCGTCGATCTGACGCGTCTCAGATCATGCGTGGCGGCGAAGGAGCCGTGCTTCCCGAGCGCAACGTTGTGCGCATAAGCACGCTCGCAGAACTCAGCGATAAAGAGCGGCTCGTCGCGCGCGGGCCTCATCAGCGACCAGGGCCACATATGTAATCCTGGCGTTTCAGGCCACAGTGCCGAGTATCAGAAATGGTCGGGCATTCGCGCGTCTCGACCGATCGATGAAGCGGTTCCGGCCTCGGTATCGAGACTCAGCGCAAGACGATTAGCCACTTCGCTAAATCTGAGCGGCCCGGACTCTTTGGCGAGCATGATGAGGTCAAAACGGAAAGGGCGTTGGCGCCCTCGAACTGTGGCCGCAGCCGCGCGGTAGCCCTCGACCACGCTCGCAAGCAGGGCAGAGTGCTTATCCGCAACCAAGAAGAACGGAATGAGGGATTTCCAATCCCTCATCATCGCGAGTTGGGTGCTTTACGCCATAGATGCCGCCGTTCAGGTCGAAGACAGCCCGGCAGAAATAGCTCTCGGTATTCGAGCAGAGGAAAGCAATCGGGCAGGCGAGATCCTCGGGCCGGCCCATACGGCCGAGCGGATGCGACAAAGGAAGACCGCGAGAGGCCCGTGTCGCTTCGACGGCCTTGTGGCCGGGAAGCCCCCCAGGTTTACTCGGCCGACTGCCGATCCGGCGGGGCTGGGGAGAACTCCGCGCTCAGTCGGCTGTCGGGCGATGGGTCGCTCCCCGCGCCGTGGGAGGTCCCCTTCGCCAGAACAGACTCGAGATGCGCGCGAATGAGCCCGATATGCAATCTCATCGTATATCTGTCATAAGCGGTCGGAAGCCGTAGATGGATCGCGCGTTGCTCGAGGTCGTTGATCCTCGCCATCATGGCAGGTGTGTCGAGTGCTTGAGCCTCGTCTTCCATCGGACTCTCTACCGAACGCATCTCGCCGTACATGCGCTCGATTTTCGAGCGCATCATCCAATCGTACAGCATGGGCAGAAACCGAAATATCGGGTATGCCACCGCAGCGAGAGGGACCAGAACAAAGAGCACTTTTCCGATCAGCACCGCGAACCAGAACGGCAACTGCTCCTGCAGGAATGGTCGGCCGGATTTGCGGAAGCGCTCCGCGTCAGCGCTCAGCGGTAGGTCGACCGATTCAGCGACGGGGAATTGTTCGGGCTTTTGAAAAACGCCGCTTTGAGAATGTATCTCCGTGGCCGCGGTGAGCAGCAAATATTGCAGCGCCGAGTGCAAGTCGGCGCGCACGCCAAGGATGGACTTCGTGGCCAGAAGCTGAATGTCGGCGGGCGGGCGGTCACTCGCCAGATCGAATATCCCCCGCGGTAACGACACCTTGGTCAGGAATGGATAGAGTGCGACGAAGGCGTCCGCCCTGTCGAAGCTGGTGAGCTCCACGCCCGGGGCGTTTATGAGCGACTGGACGGCAGCGGAGTTCCAGCCGGTTACGATGAAAGCGGCATCGATATCGCCCGCGATCAGTTTTTCTGCCGCGACCTGGGGGGGAAACCCCAACAGTTCGCGGATCGTCCCTTCGGTCCTGGTCCCTATGAGAACGTCGAGTGCGAAGGCCCGGGCGCCACTGCCCTTGGGGCCGATCGATACGCGTTGACCGGCGAGGCCTGCTAGACTTCCGCCGATTCCGCTTCGATGGAAAAGCCACAAGGGCTCGTAGCCGATCGTGCCCAGTGACTCGACCCCAGAGGTGTCGGCCGCCTCAGTAGCGCCGCCCTGCAACAGCGCCACGCTCACTCGTGATTTCGGGTCGCGGAGCAGCTGCAAATTTTCCACACTCCCCGACGTCGGCAGCAATTTCAGTTTAACGCCGGACTTGGCGAGAATTGCGCTGTAACGGCCGCCCAATTCATAGTTGGCGCCGCCCTCGGGCCCCGTCGCCATGACGATCGTTCGTGGCGGCAGCGTCGCGACGATATAGGCTGCCGTGGCGAGCAGGATCGCCAAGATTGCTGCGGCCGAAAAGTAGGGCCAGTATCTCTGCAATACAGGCGTCGTCATGCGAGTGGATCACCGCCAGCGCGAAAGGTTTGGATTCAAAACTCCGGGACGTTCCTCGGACCGTGCGAATATGCGGCGGCGATCCTGCTCTTTTTCCGCAGCGGAATGCAAAATAATTGCGCAGACTGGGGAGAATCATACGAAGGTGGGCGCACGAGATCGTGGCAACATCGAACTGGACCGCCCCGTTCAGGCCTGAGTGGCGTCCGCTGATCAAGGTTACCTGTCGTTGGGCGCAGGCCTTCGGCCTCCCTTTAGGACTCCTCCGTTAATAGGCCTGACCACCATTTGACTGCCCCCTATGGACATGGAAGGCGGTTGCGAGCCAGGCGCAAATAAACTGATGCGAGGGGGATGGCGATGAGGCTGGTTTCGATCCCCAGCAATCCGGTTCCCGAGGGGGCGGTCACCGGCGCCGTGAAGACCAGCGACGGAGTGCTGTTGCGGTATGCGCGATGGGACTGCGGGCCGCGATGCAAGGGCACTGTCTGCGTGCTTCAGGGGCGGGCGGAGTACGTCGAAAAGTATTTTGAGATCGTCCGGGAGCTGAGAAGTCGCGGCTTTGCCGTCGTCATATTCGACTGGCGCGGGCAGGGCGCGTCGGGGCGAGCGCTCGCGGACCCGCGTAAGGGATACGTGCAGAGCTTCCGGCAATACGATACCGATCTCGACACCGTAATGAGCGAAGTCGCGGCGCCGAACCATCCGCCGCCGCTCATCGGCCTCGCCCATTCGATGGGCGGCGCCGTTCTCCTGCGCTCGGCCGCGAACGGACGCCGTTACTTCGATCGCATAGTACTGACGGCGCCCATGATAGGCCTCCCGTCCGTTGGTTCGTCTGGATTGGCTCGCGCGGCCTTCCGCGCCATGCGCGCTTGCGGCTTCGGCGCGGCGTATGTTCCTGGAGGCAGCAGGACACTCACGGACCTGAAGCCTTTCGGCGGCAACTGGCGCACCTCGGATCCAGAGCGCTATGCCCGCAATGCCGCAATCATCGCGACCGAACCCGCCTTGGCCCTCGGCTCCCCGACGATCGCCTGGACAGACGCCGCCCTCGCAGCGATGGAGGAATTTGCTGGCGCCGGTTACCCGAGGAGAATCCGGGAGCGAATGCTGGTCGTGACCGCTGGCCGGGATCAGATCGTGAGCACGGCGGCGAGCGGCAGATTCGTCAACCGGTCCAGCGCCGCCTCTCATCTGATCATCGCGGGCGCCAAGCACGAGGTGTTAATGGAGCAGAACCAATACCGTGAGCAGTTCTGGTCTGCGTTTGACTCATTCGCTGGCTAACAGGCGGAACAACCAGCCATCGGGGTTTTGCCGCACGCCCAGCAGAAAGAGCTGGGGCCGCTGGGCTAATCTCTTCACAGGTCATGCGCCTTGAGCCATTCACGTAGTCGGGCGAGACTTTCCTCGTTCCAGCCTTCGGGCTCGGTCACGGCGATCCAACCGTCGAGATAATGCGCCGCGGCATAGACATGCCCGACGCCGCGAGGGGTGATCGTAGCCGTCATCATGTCGCAGATCTGCTGGACGAGCGTGACGACCGGCATCCAGCGGATTTCCGGCGCCACGTCCGGGGCTCGTTGCCGCATCCAGGAGGGCCTGCGCCACAAGCTGGCGCTCTCGAAAAAGACGATCGGGTCGGAGGGGTACTGCAAAAAGACCATCCGCATCGGCCCCCAGCGCGTCCCGGCGCCGTTGAGTTCGTCGCGCTGCGTCATGAAATGAAAGACCGACTCGTCGCGGAGACGCGGCAGCCAGACCGGGCTTCCGGCCGCCCGCATCGCCGTCACCCGCCGCCAGGTCTCGCTGTCCCACGGCGGGCCCACCCATAGCGCCCCTTGATAGGGGTCCGCGATGACGTCGAAGAGATCCCCCGACAGGTCGGAGTTCCGGGCGCCGAGGCTAAGTCCGAACAGATAGAGGCGCGGGCGCCGCTGCCTGGGCAGGGTGCGCCAATAGCCATACACAGCCCGGAAAACGGCGCGCGCCGTGTCCGCGCCGGTGTCCGGCTCGACGAGCAGCGAAAGCCAGCTCGGCAGGTAGGAATATTGCACCGAGACCGACGCGACATCGCCGCGAAAGAGGATCTCGAGCGGCGCCATCCCGGCGGGATCGACCCAACCGGTGCCGGTCGGCGTCGCGATCACCAGGAGGGCGCGGTCGAACGCGCCCACCCGTTTCAGCTCCGCCAGCGCCAGTTCCGCCCGCCGTTCCACGGTTTCAGCGGAGTTGAGGCCGACATAGACCCGGAGCGGCTCCATCGCGGCGCCCCCGGACAGCGAGGCGATGTCGCTTCTGGAAGGAACCGCAACCACCCGCGCACGTCCCTGCGCGCCCAGACCGGCCCACGAAACCAGCGACTTGCCGCTGCCGCTCTTCAACGGATCTTCGGGCGCCGAAAGCTCCGCCGGTATGAGCGCGTCGACATGGCGATAGGAACTGTCGAGCCGGTGAAGAGCCGTCCGCATGAGGAGCCCGTCGCCGATGGCCCAGAAAAGCGCCGCCACGGCGCCGAAGCCCACCAGGAGCGCGATGCGGCGAGGGACGAGCCTCGCCAGACGCGCCGAAACGAGGCTCGCCAGCGCGGTGAAGAGCCTGGCGAGGCCGATGAGAAAGAGGGCGACCGGGACCCCGACGATTGCAACGAGAATCGGCAGGCCGGCGGGGGCGGCGGGCATGTCCATCACCCGACGGATGGCGTTCTGCCAGTCCGTCTCCCGCATGAGCCCATAGCCGATAAGGGCCAGGCACATGAGGATCGCGATCAGGAGACAGGCGCGGGAATGGAGCTTGCTTGGGACGGGCAATTCCAGCCACGACCACAGAGCCCCCGCCCCTGTCCCGACGCCGTAGAGCAAGGCGAAGGCAAGGCCGGCCTCGACCCCCTGCAAAACGCCGGGGCGGGGAATCATGCTCGGCGTCAGGGTGGCCAGGAACCCCAAGGAGCCGAGTATCAGGCCCAATGGCGACAACGGCGCCAACAAAATCGAGAGCATGGCGCTTCATAGAGGGACGAGCGAGCGCACGCCACTCGACGCCCGTCGGATCTGGCGCGATGGACTGGAGGCGCGCCTTTCGTGTGGCTTGCACAGAATCGAACGTTTAGCGCCCGGAGAACGATGCTGGACGTCTTGCCCAGCCCGGGCTGGCGATCGCGAGTGACCTGCCACTGAAGTTTCATCCACGGGGATTTAGAGTCCGGCCTCTTGAATGACGGACAGATGAAGCGATCGAGGTTTACGGAAGAGCAGGTTATCGGCGTGCTGAAGGAGCACGAGGCCGGCGCGAAGACTGCCGATTTGGCGCGCAGGCACGGGGTTTCGGAGGCGACGCTCTACAACTGGAAGGCCAAGTACGGCGGCATGGACGTCTCCGAGGCCAAGCGTCTGAAGCAACTCGAGGACGAGAACGCGAAGCTGAAGAAGCTGCTAGCCGAGCAGATGTTCGATGCGGCGGGCTTCGCGAGCTTCTGTCAAAAAAAATGGTAGGGCCCGCCGCCAGCGCAAAGGAGTCGCGCGGCGATGCAAAGCACTCGGCAAAAGAAAATTTCGTCCTCTTCGACATCCGCCGCGCCGACATACCGCCCCGGTGTCAGTACATAGTTGTGAGCCTTGATCTCCTCCAACCTCGCAGCCTTGCAGAACCCGGGCACGTCCTCA
>DASXES010000127.1:0-72323 GCA_036489975.1 Roseiarcus sp. | reverse complement strand
TGAGGACGTGCCCGGGTTCTGCAAGGCTGCGAGGTTGGAGGAGATCAAGGCTCACAACTATGTACTGACACCGGGGCGGTATGTCGGCGCGGCGGATGTCGAAGAGGACGAAATTTTCTTTTGCCGAGTGCTTTGCATCGCTGCAATTAAACCTGGATGAGCAATTCGCTCAGGCGGACCAACTGACCGCTACTATCCGAGCTAAACCCGCTTGTTTGGCTCCTGATGCATGAACGGCTGACATCGCCAGTCGATGAATGTTTGGATACTCTTCTCGATTATCGAGGCAAGAGCCCTCCGAAGTCGGCAGTGGGGATTCCCGTTCTGTCGGCAAAAGTTGACCTGCCACTGAACCTTCATCCAGCGGCGGTTAGAGCCTCGGCGGGTTTTGCGCGGTGCGGCGCGTGTGGAGCAATATCCGATCGGCGGAACTGGTCAGGGTTGCACAGCCAATCGGATATTGCGGGGAGATTGGCGGCGTAGGCGGTCGGCGTCAGATAACCCAGCGCCGAGTGCGGTCCTTGTCGCTGGTGTCATAAGCGAAGAATGTCACGGCGGTAGCGTCATTGTCCGTGCCGATCTTGGAGGCGGTGTCGATGACTGCAAAGCCAGCGTCGACCCCGGCTGGTAGAGGAAGCGGTTGGTTGTCAACGAGGAGCTCTTTTCCCAGCTAAAGAACGCGACCCCGTTGCGAGGAGAGACGCGATTTAGCTTCCCCACGGCCCCCCCGAGAAGATCAGGTAACCTCAAGCAGGTCCCCTGTAGCTGATCTTCTTCCTTGGCATTTGTATCCGCCATCCGAAGGCCCGCAAGCGCCAAGCTCGCGACAAAGCAGCGTCAAAAATGCTCGCACCATACCGATTCCCAGCACCTGTGAAGCGCGTGTTCGCAGGGTCTTTGATTGACACAGCGAATTCAGACGAACAATATTCGAAGTGTTTAACTCGCCGAACTTGAGGGCTGCGCGTGACGCCCTGGTCGGAACGGTTGACAGGAGGGGCGTATGCGCGCCAGCTGGATCGATTCATGGGTACTCCCCGCGTCCTCTCAAGCGACAACCGCGCTGCGTCTGACGCGCCGCAAGCTGCTAGGCGGATCTGCAACGCTTGGTGTTCTCGCGCTCTTCAGCGTGGAGACCCTCGACGCCGCATTTTCAGCAGCTAGCGCCGAGCCTAAGCGTGGAGGCGTGCTCAAGGCCGCTTTCTCTGCCGATCCGGCCGGTTTCGATCCAGTGAGGGGCCCAAGCGGCATGTCGCATGTCGTGATCGAGCAGGTCTATTCCACTCTGATGGCGCTGGATCCCGACGCCAAGCCCTATCCCGAGCTCGCCGAGAGCTACGATGTCAGCGATGACGGTCTGCAATATACCTTCAAGCTTCGGCCCGGGGTGACGTTCCACAACGGCGACGAACTGACAGCCGACGACGTGAAGTTCTCGTTCGATCGTCTTCGCGCCAAGGATTCTGGTTATTCCTATGGATCTCAGGTTGAGACCATCGAAGCCGTCGAGGTCGTGGACCCGCACACCGTCCGCTTCAAGTTGTCTCGCCGGACCGGGCCGTTCCTTGTGTACATGGCATTCCCCGGCAGTTCGATCGTGCCGAAGAAGCTTGTTGAGTCCGGACACGACCTCAACGCCAACCCGGTCGGATCGGGTCCGTTCAAGTTTGTCAGCTACGAACCGAGGTCTGCGATCAAGTTCGAGCGGAACCCGCACTATTTCCAGGAGGGCAAGCCCTATTTCGACGCCATGGAATACCGGATCATCCCCGACATCACAGCGCTGACCAACGCCGTCATGTCCGGCGAAGTGAACTTCTCCAATGAGATTCCGCCAAAGGACTGGACGACCGTGACGGCCAATCCGAGTCTCAAGACCCAGACCCTCGAAGGATCGCGCTACTATTGGCTCCTGCCCAACAACACCGTGAAACCACTCGACAACCCGAAGGTCAGGCAGGCGATCGGCCTTGCCCTCGATCGCAAAGCACTGGTCGCCGGCGCTTTCTTCGGACAGGCCACGCCAATCCTCGGCGGCGTCATTCCGGAGTGGAACTGGGGCCACTCGGACGCCAAGTTCTTCGGCGAGCGCGCGGAGCCGGCGAAGGCCAAGGCCCTTCTCGCCGAAGCCGGCGCGCCGAACGGTTTCGAGACAAGCATGACCATTGCCTCATCCTTCCCTGCCATGGTCGCCATGGCGCCGATCATCCAAGCCAATCTCGCGGCCGTTGGAATTAAGGCTGAGATCAAGACCATGGAGATTCCGCGCTACTGGGACGAGGTGTGGGGCCCGAGCAAGTTCGACATCACGACGATGTACTGGGTGAGCCCGCTTGCTGATCCGGACGATTTCGTCACGAACAACTATAAGTGCGGCATGGCCATCAATGTGCAGAAGAGCTGCAGCAAGGAGATGGACGCCATGCTCGAAGAGGCGAAGAGCGCGGCCACCCAGGATGCGCGCAAGGCCGCCTACAAGACCATGCAGGACCTGTCGCTCCAGGAGATGGATATCGTCCCGCTCGTGAACTCATGGCTCCTGATCGCCTACGCGAAGAACCTCCAAGGGTTTACCCCCTTGCGCACCGGTTTCCTCAAGACGTTGAAAGATTCCTGGTTCGAGACTTGAGCCGGCGGCGTCCGAGCGCTTGAGATCGAGCACCCCTCCGCAAGCGAGTACGGGCGGACGCGCGGCTCTCGCTCCTGAAAGCCCACAACGATGGCGCGCCTCCTGTTCACAAGGCTGGCTTTGTTTGTGCCGACGCTGTTCGCGGCGTCGATCGTGCTGTTCATCGCGATCAATGTCGTGCCCGGTTCGGCAGCTCGCTCCGCCCTCGGGGTCGATGCGACGCCGCAGGCGATCATGCGCTTCGAAGCGCTGAACGGCCTCAATCGCCCGCTCGTTGTCCAATACACGGACTGGCTCGGAAAGGCTCTGCACGGCGATCTGGGAACCTCCTTCCAGAATCGCGTACCCGTGGCGCCCGAAATCGTCAGGCGGCTGCCGACCACGCTCGAACTCGCGCTTCTCGCCTTCCTGATCGCCAATGCGATCGCCTTGCCGCTCGGCGCCTTGGCGGCGTTGCGCCGCGGGAAGCGAGCCGATTTCGCGATTTCGGCGCTTGCGACGGTGCTCGGCGCGATTCCAAACTTCTGGCTGGCGACGTTGCTGGTGCTCGTGTTTTCGCTTCACTTGAAGATCCTTCCGGCGGGCGGCTACACCCCGTTCTTCGAGAGCCCATGGAAAAATTTCACGCAGATGGTTCTGCCGGCGCTCTCGCTCGGACTGGTTTCGTCAGCGCTCCTCCTGCGCATCATGCGCACGACAATGCTGGACGTCCTGAACTCGGACTATGTGCGCACAGCCCACGCCAAGGGCGCCCCGGAACGGATCGTCGTCATGCGCCACGCCCTGCGCAATGCGCTCATTCCCTATCTGACCGTCGGCGCCGTGGAATTCGGTTTTCTCTTCGGCGGCGTCGTCATCATCGAAGACATATTTCGGCTGCCCGGGATCGGCTCGCTGGTCCTCGTCGGCATCATCAACCGTGACTACCCGGTGTTGCTGGGTTCGGCGCTCGTCGTGACCTTCATCGTGCTCACGGCGAACATGCTCGTCGACACATGCGCGGCGCTGCTCGACCCGCGCCAGCTCCGTCCGAGAGAAGCCGGCCGGTGAGCGCGTTCGCCGATTACAGCATCCGCCGGCACGGCCTTCTGACGTTGGGCGGCGTCATTGTCGCCGCAGTGATCATCTCGGCGATCTTCGCGCCGTGGGTCGCGCCCTATTCGCCCTATGACCTTGACGTCACGCTGATGCTCGAGGGACCATCGAGGGCGCATTGGCTCGGGACCGACGAAGTCGGCCGGGACGTCCTCTCCCGCACGATTTTCGCGGCGCAGATTTCCGTGAAAGTCGCGCTGTTCGCGGTTGCCGTCGGGCTGATCGGCGGCACGATCATCGGCATGCTTGCGGCCTATTGCGGCGGCCCGGTGGACACCGTCCTCATGCGCCTCATGGAGCTCCTGTTCTCCTTCCCCGCAATCCTTCTGGCCGTGGTCCTGATGGCTTCGCTTGGAACCAACGTCCTCAACGCGATGCTGGCGATTGGGATTATCTTCATTCCCGGCTTCGCGCGGCTTGCGCGCGCGTCCACTCTCTCCGCGATGCAGCAGCAGTATGTGGAGGCGGCGCGCAGCATCGGCATGAGCCACTCGCGTATCATTCTGCGAGAATTGCTTCCGAACGTCGTGACGCCGCTGCTCGTGGAGGCGGCGGTCGCGTTCGCGTATGCGGTGCTCTTGGAATCGGCGCTGAGCTTCCTCGGTCTCGGCGCTCAGCCGCCCGATCCGTCCTGGGGCAATATGCTCAATACGGGACGCGGTTTCATGGCGCAGGCGCCTTGGTTGAGCATCGTTCCGGGACTGGCCCTTTTCCTGTGCGTTCTCGGCTTCAATCTCTTGGGCGATGGATTGCGCGACGTCCTTGATCCGCATCTGAGAGACTGACGTGTCCCGTTCGCCTTATGGCACTGCTGATCCGACTCTCGAGATTCGCGACTTGTCGATCTCGTTTCCGACGCCGCGCGGCGCCGCGCGTGTCGTCGATCACGTCAGCCTTTCGATCCGCCCGGGGGAGATCGTGGGCGTGATCGGCGAATCGGGCAGCGGCAAGACGCTCACCGCCCTGGCGGTGCTTGGCATGTTGCCGCGCGGCGCCCGCATCGACTCCGGTCGGATCCTGCTTGGCGGGGACTCGCTTCTCGACAAAACCGAGAGGGAGCGGCGCGCCATTCGCGGCGATCGCGTGGCCTACATTCCTCAAGACGCGCTGCGCTCTCTTAATCCGACATTGCGGGTCGGTCCCCAGGTCGGAGAGCCGCTGACGCTTCATCGTTCGACGTCCTGGGCTGTGGCAAAACGGAAGGCCGTCGAGCTCCTTGCCGCCGTTCATCTCCGTGACCCCGCGCGGCGGGCCGAGGAATACCCGCACCAGTTCTCCGGCGGAATGCAGCAACGCGCCATGATCGCCATGGGCCTGTGCCTCGAGCCGCAATTGCTGATCGCCGACGAGCCGACCACGGCGCTCGATGTCACCGTCCAGGCCCAGGTGCTGCGACTCGTCCGGGAGATTCGGACGGAGCACCGAACGGCGATCCTCTTCATCACCCACGATCTTGGCGTCGTGGCCGACCTTTGCGATCGGGTATACGTGATGTACTCGGGCGCGGTCGTGGAGGAAGGGCCGGTCGACAGAATCTTCGAGCGCCCCAGCCATCCCTACACGCGGGGGCTATTGCGCGCGACCCCCGCCATGCATGGCCCGAAGGAGGCCCTCATCCCGATACCCGGCCAGGTTCCTCTCGCGACAGAGCGACCCAAGGGTTGCCGTTTTATCGACCGTTGCGCTTTCGCCATCGAGTCCTGCCAGCGGCCGCCGCCCTGGGTCGAGGTTGAGCCGGACCATAAAGCGCTCTGCGTCCGGACCGACGAAACCGGGGCCGCGGCATGAGCAATCCGCTGCTCGAGGTCTGCCACGCGTCCCGGACCTTCAGTACGGGAGTGGGCCCCTTTTCGCGCGACGTGTTCACCGCCGTCGACGACGTCTCGTTGCGCCTGGAGCCGGGCCGGACGCTGGGCGTTGTCGGCGAGTCGGGCTCCGGGAAGTCGACGCTGCTCCGGATGATCCTGAGGCTCATCCGTCCGACCTCGGGCGAAATCCTGTTCGAGGGCCGCGACATTTGGACCCTGTCCGGACGAGAGCTGCTGGCGGTTCGCCGGCGAATGCAAGCGATCTTCCAGGATCCGGCTTCGTCGTTCAATCCGCGACAGTCGATTGGAGCGATCCTCGCCGCGCCGCTCGAGGTCCACCGCGTCGGAACGCGCGCCGAGCGGGCGAGGACGGTGGTTGAAACGCTCGAACTCGTCGGGCTTTCGCCGAGCTACGTTTCACGGCGCCCCCATCAGCTCTCGGGCGGGCAACGTCAGCGCGTGGCCATCGCCCGGGCGATCATCCTGCGGCCCTCCCTGATCGTGGCCGACGAGCCGACGTCGGCGTTGGACGTTTCGGTGCAGGCGCAGATCCTCGCCTTGCTGCAAAAGACCAACCGCGATCTCGGGCTTGCTTGCGTTTTTGTGAGTCACAATCTCGGCGTCATTCGCGTCATCGCCGATGATGTCGCCGTCATGCGGCGTGGAAAAATCGTCGAGGCCGGGACGGTCGAACAGGTGTTTGAGAAGCCGCAGGACGACTACACGCGCGCGCTGATTGACGCCGTTCCCGATCCGTCACGTCGACGATCGGCTGTTCTGTCGTCCCAACCCGTTGCTCAGGAGTAGGGTGATGCTGGAAGTCAATACATTTTCGATCTCCGCGCGCTGCGCGAGGACGGGCATGCTGGGGGTCGCCGTGTCGACCGCGGTCCCCGGCGTCGGCGGTATCTGTCCGTTCGTGAAACCGGGTCTCGGAGCGATCTCGACCCAGTCCTGGGTCAATCCCTATCTCGGGATCGACGGGCTCAAACTGCTTGAGCAAGGCAAGAGTGCGCAGGAAACCTTGGACGCGCTGATTGCGGCCGACCCCGGCAAGGACGTCCGACAACTCGGGATTGTCGACGCGGCGGGGCGGAGCGCCGCCTGGAGCGGACCCCAGTGCACCAACTGGTTCGGCCACATCACGGGGCCCGACTTCTCGGTGCAGGGAAACATGCTGGTGGGTGAGCGGACGATGCAGGCGATGGCGGAAGCGTTCGCCGGCTCCGGCGCCCTCACGCTTCCCGAGCGCCTCATGGCGGTGCTCGAAGCGGGACAGTCGGCCGGCGGCGACAAGCGGGGACGGCAATCAGCGGCGATGCTGGTGTACAAGACGGAGGAGTTTCCCTACCTCAGCCTGCGGGTGGACGAGCACGCTCATCCCGTCGCCGAATTGCGCCGCGTCTTTGAAGTCGCGCGCCATCAATTGCTGCCCTTCGTCGACGGAATGCCGTCCCGGAAAAATCCGATGGGCGATCTCCCGAAGGCGGTGACCGACATGCTGATGACCCCGCCTCCCTACAGACCCGGCGGCGGCGGCTCGGGTCTATAAGGACTCGCTCAGTCGTGAACAACTGCGCGGTCGGCGCAGAATGCACCTGTGGGCGCTTCGGCGAAGCGCACCCGGGAAGGGCTGCAGTCATAATGGCCGCCAGCGCGCTCGCCCTGCGGTGCGCGAGATGATCTCTATCGCGGTCTCGACTGCGAACGGCAGCGCCCTGATTGACTTTCATGAGGGCGGCAGCTCGCCGCTGTACCTGCCGACTCTGCTTGCGCCGCGATGGTCCGATCCGGCGAAAAAAAGCAAGCTGGAGCAAATCATAGACGCCTTCGACCCGCCATAGGTCGTCTATTTCGACTGTATCCGGGCCCTCTCCGGCGAGGACAGGGTGATCGGCAACTACGCCCATCGGAACAACGTATTCGTTGTCACCGGCGAGTTCGGCGGAGGTTCGACCGTGAACCTTGAGGGGCTTGCCGTGGTAGAAAACGGTATACGCTCGGTTTCTCTCGCATCTGAAAGTCCTCGCCCCGGGGACGACGCTGCCCCTCGTCGCGGCAATACCCGCAGACTGATCATGGACGATCCAGGGCTCTATGCCTGTTCGCCGCGCCGTGGCCTGTTCGAGCCGAAATTTGCGCTTGGCGATGAGGTCAAGGACGAGGCAATCGCTGGCCTGATCTGCGACCTCGACAATCCGTGGGCCGATCCTGGACAGCGTCCATCGGCGCTTCCTCGAAGAGGTCGGCGCCATGAACATCATGGTGAAGATCGACGGCCGCATTCTCACGCCGCCCTTGAGCGACTCGATCTTACCAGGGATCCCCCGCGACAGCGTGCTCGCCATCCTGGGCGACTGGGAATGCGGGCGGCGGAAGAGCCGATCGATATCGCGAATGTCATGGCGGCCGGGCGTTCGGGCGGGCTCGAGGAGATGTGGGGCGTTGGAACCGCCGCCGTCGTCTCGCCGGTCGGCGAACTATCCTATCGCGGCGAAACGATCACCATCAACGGCGGCAGAACGGGCCCGATCGCGCAACGTCTGTTCGACGAACTGATCGGGTTGCACTACGGCACCCGGCCAGACACCCGCGAAGGGCAAAAGCTTCATAGGGCGAGAACCAAATCTCAACGCCGCGTCCCGGAGGCTCGGCGCTGAAGAAGGCGAAGTTGCCCTCATTGTCGCTCTTGGACGCGTGACGCGCGCGATCGGCCTCAAGCAGGCGCTTGATTTGTATGCGCAGCCCCGAGGTCGGTCGCGGTGATTTCGGCTCCAGCAAATGAGAGATCGTTCGCTTGGCTTCTACCAGGCCCTGGCGCAGGTCGAGCGTCTGCTGCCCGCCTACCGCGGCCGGACGGTCCTCACGCGCTATGTTCCGCCAAAGGTCCCGTCCGGCGCCTGGATTCCCTATTTCGATATGTTTCCTTCGTTGCTGCGCCCTGAGGGTGATCCGCTCTGGGACCTGAAGCTGCCTGCTCCTCACGGCGCGTTCCTCGAGACGCGGACGACCTTTAGCAAATGGGACGAGCCTATGGCCGCGCTGACCGGACAGGGCGCCCCGATCGCCGTCTGCGGGTCGCGACCGAGTGCTGTGTGCTCAGCACCATCCTCGGCGCCGTCGATCACGGCCGCTTTGTCCGTCTCGTCCCGGACGCCTGCGCCGCAGGCTCTTGTAAAGCGACGCTCAGACGCTCGCGATCCTCGCCGGCTTCGCGCCGATGGTCAGCGTGGCGAAGACGGATGAGGTTCTGTCGGCCTGAAGCGTCAACGCCGTCATTGACAAATCCCACGAGCGCCCCGCATCATCCTTCGCCAACGAAATGCGGGGTCTCCCGCTAACGCCGACGCTGCGTTGCATTCCGACTCGCATCAAGCTCCCCTTGTCCTGTCGGTGAACGGGGCGACCGTCGAAACGCTCCTGCCGCGCAGGACGCCGCTGCTTTCATTTCTGCGCAACGACTGCTCCCTTAACGGACCGAAATATGGCTGCGGCCTTGGCGAATGCGGGACGTGCAGCGTGCTGATCGACCGGCGGCTGGCGCGCGCCTGCGTCCTGACCCTCGGCGACGCGGCGGGCCGGGCGGTGACGACTCTCGAAGGGCTCGCCGCCGATGGCAGGCTTGATCCGGTGCAAGAGGCCTTCATCGCTTGCGCCGCCGCGCAATGCGGCTATTGCCTCAACGGCATGATCATGACCGCCCGCGCCCTGATCGACGTCAATCCTCACCCGACGGAGGCGGAGATCCGCGAGGCGCTGCGGTTCAACCTGTGCCGGTGCGGGGCGCATGTCGAGATCGTCGCCGCGGTGCGGCTCGCGGCGACGCTCGCAAAGGCATGATTCCGCTTCAGCCGCAGGGTTTGCGACGCGCCGACTATCTCGAGCCTTTCGGGACGCTCGCGGTCGTCCGGCCCGCGGCGCCGAATGCGCCGCCCGACGAGGCGCTGCCCGACGATCTCGAACCTTTCATCCTGATCCGCGCCTCCGGCGAAGTCACCGCCTTCAACGGCCATGTCGATCTCGGCACCGGCATCCGCACGGCGCTGGCGCAGATCGTCGCGGAGGAGCTCGATGTCGCATTCGAACGCGTCGCGATGGTGCTCGGCGACAGCGCCGTCGCGCCCGATCAGGGACCGACCATCGCCAGCGAGACCATCCAGCTCAGCGCCAAGCCCCTGCAGAGAGCGGCGGCGCAGGCGCGTCACTGGCTCGTCGGTAAGGCGGCCGAGGCGCTCGGCGTCGCAGCGGCGGATCTCGTCGTCGAGGACGGCGTCGTGCAGACGCGGGCCGGCGACAATCGCCGCGTGGCCTACGGCGAACTGATCGGGGCTGAACGGATTCGTCTTGCGCTAACGGAAGACGCGCCGGTCAAGGCCGCTTCGGCGCGCCGCCTCGTGGGCTCATCGCCGCCGCGGGTGGATCTTCCGGCCAAGGCCACCGGCGGCCTCGTCTATGTTCACGATATGCGCCTGCCCGACATGCTGCACGGGCGCGTCGTTCGGCCGCCTTATGCGGGGTTCGATTCGGGCGATCACGTCGGGCGCTCGCTGATCGGCGTCGACCAGTCCTCGATCTCGAGCCTTCCCGGCATCGTGGCGACCGTCGTCCTCGGCGATTTCGTCGGCGTCGTGGCGGAGCGTGAGGAGCAGGCCGAGGCCGCCATGCTTGCGCTCAAGATCGCGTGGCGCCCGACCTCCAGGGCGCCGGACTTGTCGGATTTGAAGGCGGCGCTCTCGGCCAATCCGTCGCGGCCGCGCGTGCTCATCGACAGGGGCGACGTCGAGGGCGCGATTGCCGGCGCGGCGAAACGCCTGACGCGCGAATACGTCTGGCCCTACCAGATGCACGCCTCGATCGGGCCTTCGGCGGCGCTCGCGGACGTCGGCGCCGGCAGGGCGCGCGTCTGGTCCGGCACGCAGAATCCCTTGTGGATGCGCCGCGATCTCGCCTTGCTGCTCGACCTTCCCGAGGGCGCGATCGAAGTCGTCCGCATGGAGGCTGCGGGCTGCTACGGGCGCAACGGCGCCGACGACGTCACGGCCGACGCCGCGCTGCTGTCGCGCGCGGTCGGGCGACCGGTGCGGGTGCAGCTCACGCGCGATCAGGAACACCAGTGGGAGCCCAAGGGCGCGGCGCAGCTCATGAACGTGGATGGCGGCCTCGACGATGAGGGCGGCGTCGCGGCCTATGATTTCGCCACCCGCTACCCCTCGAACGCCGCGCCGACGCTGGCGCTTCTACTCACCGGCAAGGTCATGGCCACCCCGGACGTAACCGAGATGGGCGACCGCACCGCCATCGGCCCTTATGATTTCGCCAACCATCGCGTCACGGTTCACGACATGGCCCCGCTCGCCCGCGCCGCATGGCTGAGGGGCGTCTCGGCGATGCCGAACACCTTTGCCCATGAATCCTATATCGACGAGCTTGCGTCGGAGGCCGGCGTCGATCCCGTCGCGTACCGGCTGCGCCATCTCAAGGACGAGCGCGGCGCGGAGCTCATAAGACAGGTTGCGGCCAGGGTCGGCTGGGAGCCGCACACAAGCGCCCGCAGGCGGCCAGACGCGAGCGGAAACCTGACAGGGCAGGGCTTCGCCTACGCCGTCTACGTTCATTCCAAATTTCCCGGCCTCGCCTCGGCCTCATCGGCATGGGCGGCGGACGTCGCGGTCAATCCCCAGACGGGCAAGGTTTCGCTGACCCGCGTGACGGTCGGCCAGGACTCCGGCCTCATGATCAACCCGGAAGGCGTGCGCCACCAGATTCACGGCAACGTCATCCAGTCGACCAGCCGGGTGCTCAAGGAAGAGGTGACTTTCTCCGATATCGCGGTGACGTCACGCGACTGGGGAACCTATCCGCTGCTCACGTTTCCTGAGCTGCCGGCCATCGACCTCGTCATGCCGCAGCGGCCCGGCGACGAGCCGCTCGGGGTTGGCGAGTCGGCCTCCGTGCCTAGCGCCGCCGCGATCGCCAATGCGATCTACGACGCGACGGGGGTAAGGTTCCGCGAGCCGCCCTTCACGCCGGACCGCATTCTTGCGGGCCTGCGCGAGGCGGGGCTGGCCGGCGCGGCGCCTGAGGGGCCTGCGCCCGTTCCGCTTTCCGGACCCGCGCGCAAGACGTCGGGCTGGCTGCGTCCGCTTGTCGCCGCCGCGCTCGGCGCGGTCGGCGCGCTGGGCGTCGCGAGCCTGCCCATACGCGGGGCGATCGCGCCGATCGCGCGCCCCGATCCTGCGGCCTATGCGGCGGAGACGATCGCGCGCGGAAAGCTCCTCGCGCAGCTCGGAGGCTGTATCGTCTGCCATACGGCGGAGACGGGCGCCGAGCTCGCCGGCGGCCGCGCGTTCGACACCCCTTTCGGACGCATCTACGCCACCAACATCACGCCAGACGAGGTGACCGGCGTCGGCGGCTGGTCCTTCGAGGCTTTTGCGCGCTCAATGCGCGAGGGGGTCGCGCGGGACGGGCGCCATCTCTTTCCCGCTTTTCCCTATACGTCCTTCGTGCGGGCGAACGAGGCCGACCTGCAGGCCCTCTATGCTTTCCTCATGGCGGCGCGCGCCGTCGCCGCGCCGAACCGCGAGGCCGAGCTTCGCGCTCCCTTTGGCTGGCGCCCGCTGATGGCCGCGTGGAACACGATGTTCCATCACGCTCAGCCTTTCGTTCCGACGCCCGGACGCAGCGCCTTGTGGAATCGCGGCGCCTATCTCGTCGAGGGGCTCGGGCACTGCTCCGCCTGTCATTCGCCGCGCAACGCGCTCGGCGCGGAACTCGACGGCGCCGGCCATCTCGCGGGCGCCGAGGTCGAGGGCTGGTACGCGCCCCCGCTGAACGGCGTCTCGCCCGCGCCCATCGCCTGGACGGAGCAGGCCTATTTCGACTATCTCCGCACCGGCCACTCGGCCGAGCATGGCGCGGCTGGCGGACCCATGGCGCCCATCGTCGCGGAGCTTGGCGGCGCGCCGGACGAGGATATTCGCGCCATGGCGCATTATCTCGCCTCGCTTGCGCCCCCGGCGCCCGCGGCGGATCTCGCGCAAAAGGCCCGGCTGGAAGAGGCGGCGAGGGCGCGCGCCTCCGATCCGGCGCATCCCTCCGGCGCTCGAATCTATTCCGGCGCCTGCGCGGTCTGCCATGAGCCCGGACAGGGCGCGCCGATGTTCGGCGTGAAGCCGTCGCTGGCGCTGAACACCGCTCTTCACGCGGATGCGCCCGACACGGCGCTGCGCGTGATTCTGGAAGGCTTCCGGGCGCCCCCTGGCCTCGAACAGCTTGGCGCGATGCCGGGCTTCGCGCGCTATCTGGACGAGGCCCAGATCGCCGATCTCGCGGCGTATCTCAGGGCCCGCTTCGCGCCCAGCCGGCCGTCGTGGAGCGGACTTAAGGAGCGCGCGGCGCATCTCCGGCGACAGATCTTGACAGGCGGCGAGGCGGGGATCAATCATTAGCACACTAACGAATGTTCGAAGACGCCGCGCCTGAGCGCCCAAGGATTTCCGGCGCGATCGGTCCCAGCCTACCCGTCCAGCTCGCCAGGTGAGATTGATGGAGCCAGCGCCACTCGAAGCGGAAGGCGCCGACAAGGTCCGCTGCGACGCCTGTCCCGTCACCTGTTACATCCGCCTCGGCATGGCTGGCGCCTGCGACCGGTACGCCAACCGCGACGGCAAGCTCGTGCGCGTCGATCCGCATGTCCTGCTCAAGCGCACGGTCGAGCGCGGCGGCGGCGTGGTTCCTTTCTCGCTCTCGCGCAAGGAGACCGAATGGTCGGGCGACATTCTTCCCGACGAGTCCATCTTCGTGACCGCGATCGGGGCGGGCACGACCTATCCCGACTATAAGCCCGCGCCTTTCATCGTTTCCTCGGAGGTGGACGGGGTCGACATGGTCACCGTCGTGACCGAGGGCATCTTCAGCTATTGTGGCGTCAAAGCGAAGATCGACACCGACCGCTACCTCGGCCCCGAGCAGGCGACGGTGCGCGCGGAAGGCGAAGCGATCGGCCACGTGACGACGGGCGAATACGGATCGCAAATGCTGTCGCTCGGCGGCGTGCATCATCTGACGGGAGGCTCGAAGAAGGAAGGCCGCGTCACCTGCGAGGCGCTGCTCAATCTGTCGAACGGAAAGGCGGTCGAGCTCACGATCGACGGCGGCGAGACCGTCGTCGTCCAGGCCGGCGTGGCGCCGGTCATCAACGGGCTTCGCGAAGAGCGGATGCGGGTTGGCTGCGGCTCGGCGACGATCGGCATGTTCGCCAAGCAATGGCTGGGGCACGTCGACGAGGTCGTCGTCGTCGACGATCACATCACCGGCGTTCTCTCGGAGCACCAGGCGGGCAAGGTGCTCGACATCCCTCCGACCGGCGTCAAGATGAAGGGCCGGCGCTCGACGCCCGGCCGCTATTTTCAGGTCGCCGAGCCCGGCACCGGCTGGGGCGGCACGAACATCTCCGATCCGCTTTCGATTCTTGGCCCCTTCGATCCGAAATACGCCAAGCCGGGGCTCACCCTGCTCATGGTCTCGACCACCGGCGAGCATCACGGATTCTATCGGCTCGACGAGGGCCTGCGCCCGGTTGAAAGCGAGCTGCCGGCGGCCTTGCGCTTTTCCGTCGACCGCATCCAGGAAAATTGCGAACCGGCTCTGTGCGCCGTGCTTTTCATGGGCGGCGCGGGCGGCTCGCTGCGCGCGGGCGTGACCGAAAATCCTGTGCGCCTGACGCGCTCGGTGAAGGATGCGCTGACCCGGGTGACCTGCGGCGGCGCTCCGGCCTATGTCTGGCCGGGCGGCGGCATCACCTTCATGGTGGACGTGACCCGGCTGCCGGCCAATTCCTTTGGCTACGTTCCCACCCCGGCGCTGGTCGCGCCGATCGAATTCACCATGCGGCTTTCCGACTATTCCGCGCTCGGCGGCCATATGGATCACGTGCGCCCGTTGAGTTCGCTTAAAGACGGAGAGACCCTTCAGGTCCAGCGGACCGAGGGCAAGTCCTGGCCCGTCGAGCGGCGGAGGGGCTGACGGATGCGCCCCGCGCCGCGCGCGCAAGCCCGTCTCCTGCCGGATGGCCGGCGGCTGCATCTGCAGGACGGCCCCATCGACCTCATCGTGGAGGCGGCCGGCGAGCCGGCCGAGGTTGCGGCCGCCTATCGCGCGGCTGCGTCGCGGTTCCGTTTCGTGCTCGACGAGCTGTGCTCGGAATTGGCCGCGCTGCGGTCGCCTTCCCGCGCGCCGCCCCGTGCGTTCAGGACGCCGGTCGCGCAACGGATGGAGAATGCCGCCGCTCTTCATGCGGCGGAAACCTTCATCACGCCGATGGCGGCGGTCGCCGGCAGCGTCGCGGACGAGATCCTTGCCGTGATGCGCGCCGAGGCCGGGACTGGGCTCAAGCGCCTCTCCGTCAACAACGGGGGCGACATCGCGTTCTGGCTTGCCCCGGGCGAGACGACGACGCTCGGCCTCGTCGGCCGGCCCGATCGTCCCTCCCTGTTCGCGCGCGCCTCGATCGCCGCGGGCGACGGGATCGGCGGCGTCGCGACTTCGGGGGCGCCGGGGCGCAGTTTTTCGCTCGGCGTGGTGGACGCCGTCACGATTCTCGCACGCGGCGCGGCGCAAGCCGACGCGGCTGCGACAATCGTCGCCAACGCCGTCGACTTGCCGGGCGACCCGCGCATCGCGCGCGCCCCCGCTTGCAGCCTCCAGCCCGACAGCGATCTCGGCGACAGGCTCGTCACCCGGAACGTCCCGCCGCTCGACAGGGAATCGATCGCCCGCGCGCTCGACAGCGGCCTCGCTGTCGCCCGGAGCCTGCTCGGGCGCGGCCTGATCGTCGCGGCCGCTCTGCATCTGCAAGGCGAGACGCGCGTCGCGGGCGCGGAGCGGTTCGCGCCTGCTCGGATAGGCTCGCGCTCGCTCGCCGAACCGGGGAGCCTCGTCGATGCCTGAGGTCGAGGCGCGGGAGCGGATCGAGGCTTCCGAGATCCAGGGAAAGGACGGCCTCAGATGAGCGCCAATATCCGCAAGCTCGTGACCGTCGTCGACGAGACTCTGACCGAGATGGGAAGGCCGGTGTCGCCGCCGGTGCGGCGCGCGGCGGCCGTCGCGGTCATCGAGAATCCCTTTGCCGGGCGATATGTCGAGGATCTCACGCCGCTGATCGCGATGGGCGAAGAACTGGGCAAGCTCCTGAGCGAGCGCGCGGTCGCCGCGCTCGGGATCGCCGGGCCGCAAGTCCAGAGTTACGGCAAGGCGGCGCTCGTCGGCGAGAACGGCGAGATGGAGCACGCCGCGGCGCTGCTGCACCCCAAGATGGGCGCGCCGGTGCGCAGCACGCTCGGCAAGGGCGCGGCACTCATTCCCTCGTCCCAGAAACGGGGCGGGCTCGGCGCCGAACTCGACATTCCTCTCGGCCACAAGGATGCGGCTTATGTGCGCTCGCATTTTGACGGGATGCAGGTCAGCGTCAGCGACGCGCCGCATGCGAACGAGATTGTCGTCGCCGTTGCGGTCACCACCGGCGGGCGGCCGCTGCCGCGCGTCGGGGGCCTCGAGCATAAGGAGATGAAGGGCGAAGACGGACTGCGATGAGGCACGACATGACCGTCCGGACCGGACCCCTGCGCTCCAGGCGCGCCGGCGAAACGGGCGCCGCGCGATGACGATCGCCGCGCCGCGCGAGCGCGCGTCCCCCGGCGCGGAGCCGGCGGCCTATGTGCTGGACGAGCAGGTCGGCTTTATCCTGCGGCAGGCGAGCCAGCGCCATGCGAGCTTGTTCGCGGCGCGGCTCGGCGAAATCACCCCGACGCAATGGGCCACGCTTGCGAAGCTCCATGAGGTCGGTCCCACTTCGCAGAACCGGCTCGGCCGGCTGACGGCGATGGATGTCGCGACGATCAAGGGCGTGGTCGACCGGCTGATGAAGCGGGGCTTCGTCCGCTCCGAGGCAGACGGGGCCGACGCGCGCCGGCGCCTGCTCGCACTGACGGATGAGGGAAGCGCCTTCGTCGCGGCGAACGTTCCCGGCGCTTTCGCGGTCAGCGCCGACACGCTCGCGCCGCTGACGGCGCGGGAGCGTGCGATTTTCACGACGCTTCTGGCGAAGCTCACATGAGGCTGTGCGACGCTCCCCGGCAGCGTTCGCGGCGCGCCTCGGCGGCGCCTGAAAAAGCGGCTTGCCAAGCAGGGCGCGCGGCCTATCACTCGTACACGAACGATCTTCTCCGGACCCGCCGGCCGTCGGCGGAATGTTGTCGCTCATGCGAAAGAGGCGCCCAATGAAGATTATGACCGCCGTCCACGCCTTGCTTGCCGCTGCGTCCGTCAGTCTGGCGCTGCCCGGCCCCGCCAGCGCGGCCGACACGATCAAGATCGGCGAGATCAACAGCTATTCGGGGCTTCCGTCCTTCACCGAGCCCTACCGCAAGGGCTGGCAGCTCGCCATCGAGCAGGTCAACGCCAAGGGCGGCGTCGACGGCAAGAAGCTCGAGGTCATCTCGAAGGACGACGGCGGCAAGCCGGCCGACGCGGTGACGGCGGCCAACGAACTCGTGTCGGACGACGGCGTCGCGCTGCTGGCGGGAACGTTCTTTTCGAATGTTGGCCTCGCGGTCGCGGATTTCGCAAAGCAGAAGAAGGTCCTGTTCGTCGCCGGCGAGCCGCTGACCGACGCCATTACCTGGTCGAAGGGCAACCGCTACACCTTCCGCCTTCGCCCATCGAACTACGAGCAGGCGGCGATGCTCGCCGACGAGGCGGCGAAACTGCCCGCGAAGCGATGGTCGACGATCGCGCCGAACTACGAATATGGCCAGTCGGCGGTGGCGGTGTTCAAGAAGCTGCTCAGCGCCAAACGCCCGGACATCCAGTGGGTCGCCGAGCAATGGCCGCCGCAGGGCAAGATCGACGCCGGCGCCGTGCTCGAGGCGATCGACGCGGCCAAGCCCGACGCGATCCTCAATGTCGAGTTCGGCGCCGATCTCGTGAAGCTGGTGCGCGAGGGCAATACGCGCGGCACGTTTCAGGGCCGCTCCGTCGTGAGCTTCCTGACGGGCGAGCCGGAATATCTCGATCCGCTGAAGAGCGAGACGCCGGCCGGATGGATCGTCACCGGCTATCCCTGGTACGACGTCAAGACGCCCGAACACGAAGCGTTTCTGAAAGCCTATCAGGACAAGTATCACGACTATCCGCGCCTGGGCTCGGTGGTCGGATACTCGCTCATGAATGGCATTGCCGCGATCCTTGCGAAAGCCGGCTCGACCGACACCGACAAGATGATTGCCGCCGCCGAGGGCGTCGCCTTCGACACGCCGTTCGGCCCGGTCACCTTCCGCGCGATCGATCACCAGTCCACCATGGGCGCCTTCACCGGCAAGACGGCGCTCAAGGATGGCAAGGGCGTGCTGGTCGACACCGTCTACCACAAGGGCTCGGACTTCATGCCCTCCGACGCCGAGGTGAAGACGCTCCGCCCGCAGAACTGACGGAAAAGAGCGCGGAAACCAACCTCCGCGCCGGCTCGGCATGCAGCTTTTCGTCATCCAGCTTCTTTCCGGGCTCGCCAGCGCCGCGTCGCTGTTTCTTGTCGCCTCCGGGCTGTCGCTGATCTTCGGCGTCACGCGCATCGTGAATTTCGCGCATGGCGCGTTCTACATGCTCGGCGCCTATATCGCGTTCACGCTGACGGACCGCTTTTCCGGCCCGTTCGGCTTCTGGGGCGGCATGGTCGCGGCCGCGATCGCGGTCGGCCTGATCGGCGCAGCCTTCGAGATGCTGCTCCTGCGCCGCATCTATCGCGCGCCGGAACTGTTCCAGCTTCTGGCGACTTTCGGCGCGACGCTGGTCGTCGAGGACCTCGTGCTCCTGATCTGGGGACCCGACGACCTGCTCGCGCCGCGCGCTCCGGGACTCGCGGGCGCGGTCATGGTGGTCGGAAAGCGGTTTCCCTCTTACGATCTTTTTCTGATCGTCCTGGGTCCGGTCGTGCTCGGGCTTCTCTGGCTCATCCTGCATCGCACCCGCTGGGGCGTGCTGGTGCGCGCGGCGACTCAGGACCGGGACATGGTCGCCGCGCTCGGCGTCAATCAAAAATGGCTGTTCACCGGCGTCTTCGCGCTCGGCGCGCTGCTCGCCGGCCTCGGCGGCGCGCTCGAAGCGCCGCGCGGCGCGGTCAATCATGCGATGGACATCAACATCATCGTCGAGATCTTCGTCGTGGTGGTGATCGGCGGCCTCGGCTCGATCGAAGGCGCCTTCGTCGCCTCCATCCTCGTTTCGCTCGTCAATGCTTTCGGCATCCTGGTGCTGCCGAGAATCTCGCTCGTCCTCGTCTTCCTCCTGATGGCGGTCGTGCTGGTGATCCGCCCGTGGGGTCTGTTCGGCAGGAAGGAGGGCGCCGCGCGCGCCTCCGGGGCCGTGGTCGTCACGCCGTGGAGGCCGCTCGACCGGAACGGGCGGCTTGCCGCCCTCGCGCTGGTCGCGGTCGCCGCGCTCCTGCCCGCCGTGCTCGGTCCCTATGGACTGGCGGTCGCGACCGAAGTCGCGATCTTCGTCCTGTTCGCCGCGAGCCTGCATCTGCTCGCCTCGGTCGGTGGCCTCGCCTCGTTCGGCCATGCGGCCTTTCTCGGACTCGGCTGCTACGGCGCGGCGCTGGCGATGAAGGCGCTCGGCCTCTCCATGGTTCCGGCGCTCATAGCCGGCCCTCTCATGGCTGTGGCGGGCGCGGCGATCATCGGCTGGTTCGCGGTCAAGCTGTCGGGCGTCTATTTCGCCATGCTGACGCTCGCCTTCGCCCAGATCCTCTGGTCGATCGCCTTCCAGTGGGTGCCGGTGACGGGCGGCGACAACGGGCTGCTCGGCATCTGGCCCTCGGCGTGGGTCGCGAGCCCGGCCCGCTATTACTGGCTGACCCTCGCGCTGGTGACGCTGGCCGTCGCCGGGCTTCGCGTCGTGATCTTTTCGCCGTTCGGCTACGCGCTGCGCGCCGCCCGCGATTCCGACCTGCGCGCCGAGGCGATCGGCATCGACCGGCGCCTTGTGCAATGGCGCGCCTTCATGATTGCGGGGATGAGCGCGGGGCTGGCCGGCGCGCTGTTCGCCTTCCTCAAGGGCAGCGTCTTTCCCGATACGATGGGCGTCTCGACCTCCATCGACGGCCTCGTGATGGTGCTGCTCGGCGGCGTCGAGACCGTCTCCGGCCCGATCATCGGGGCGGTGTTCTACAAGACCCTGTCGATCTGGCTCGTGAATCACACCGACTATTCCAAGCTTGTTCTGGGCCTCGTCATCATCGCGCTCGTTCTTGTCTTCCCAGCGGGCGTCGCCGGCTCGTTTCGATGGCCGGGCGCGCGGGCCAAGGCGCGGTCCAGGGCGCCGGCGTGAGCGCGCTTCTCGACGTTCGCGGCGTCGCGAAATCCTATGGCGGCGTCAGGGCCGTGGCGGACGTCTCGCTCAGCCTCGAGGCGGGCGAGATCGTCGCGCTGATCGGCCCGAACGGCGCGGGCAAAAGCACCTGCTTCAACATGCTGAACGGCCAGATCCGGCCGGATTCCGGCACGATCGCGCTTTCGGGCCGCGACGTCACGGGGCGCCCGCCGCGCGAGGTCTGGCGCTTGGGCGTCGGGCGCACGTTTCAGATCACCGCCACTTTCGCCTCGATGACGGTCATCGAGAATGTGCAGACCGTCCTGCTTTCGCACGAGCGCCGTCTTGGCCGGCTGTGGGGCCGCGCGACGCGCGCCAACCGCCCGGAGGCGGAAGCCCTCCTCGCCCTCGTCGGCATGATTGGACAGGCGGACAGGCCATGCGCGGAACTCGCTTATGGCGACCTCAAGCGGCTTGAACTCGCGATGGCGCTCGCCAACGCGCCCAAGCTCCTGCTCATGGACGAACCGACCGCTGGCATGTCGCCGCGCGATCGCATCGAGCTCATGGCGCTCACGGGAAAAATCGCGCGCGAGAAAAATCTGGGCGTGCTCTTCACCGAGCACGACATGGATGTGGTGTTCCGCCACGCCGGGCGTATTCTCGTCCTGAGCCGCGGCCGCCTGATCGCGGAGGGCTCGCCCGAGGAGGTCAGGCGCAATCCGGAGGTGCAGGCGGTCTATCTCGGCGAAGGCCTGACCTATCATGGCGGTGAGCCGTCGTGACGGACATGCTGACCGTCCGCGACCTCGACGCGCGTTACGGGGCCGCGCAGATTCTCGACGGGATCGCCTTCTCGGTGCGGCGGGGCGCCGTCACCGCGCTGCTCGGGCGCAACGGCGCCGGCAAGTCGACGACGTTCAAGGCGATCATCGGACTGGTCGAGCGCAAGGGTTCGGTGCGTTTCCTCGACCGTGAGATCGGCGCTGAGCCGCCCTATCGCATCGCGCGCCTCGGGCTCGGCTATGTGCCGGAAGACCGGCGCATCTTCACCGAGCTCACGATCGAGGAGAACCTTGAGGTCGGCCGCCAGCCGCCGCGCGCCGGCGCCCCCGGCTGGACCCCGGAAAGGGTCTACGCCCTCTTTCCCAATCTCGCGGAAATGCGCCGCCGGCGCGGCGGCGCGATCAGCGGCGGCGAGCAGCAGATGCTGACTATCGGGCGCACGCTGATGGGCAATCCCCTGCTCCTCATGCTCGACGAGCCCTCGGAGGGCATCGCGCCGCGGGTCGTCGAGCAGATGGCGAAGGCGATCCTCGACCTCAAGCGCGAGGGCATGAGCCTTCTGGTCTCGGAACAGAACCTGCATTTCGCGCAAATGATAGCGGACGAGGCGGTGATACTCGAACGCGGCGCCGTGCGGTACAGGGGAAGCTTCGCGGAGCTCGAGGCGCGTCCCGACGTGCGCGACGCCTATCTGGCGGTATGAAGCGCCGGCGGAAAAACTGGGTCGTCTGACACAAGGAGGATTTTCATGGCTCATGACGCGCCCGCGCCCGGCGGCGCCGGCAAGACATTGATCCGCAACATCGGCTTGCTGCTCTCGGGGGCGATCGAAAATCCGATCCTCGACGCCGATGCGATCGTCGCGGTGGACGGGCGCATCGTTGCGGTCGGACGGGCGAAGGACGTGGACGCGGAAGGCGCGACGACAATCGTAGACGCGAAGCGAACCGTAGTCGCGCCGGGCCTCATCGACAGCCACGTCCATCCCGTCTCGGGCGACTGGACTCCGCGCCAGAACCAGCTCGGCTGGATCGACTCGACGCTGCACGGCGGCGTGACCACGATGATCTCGGCCGGGGAGGTGCATCAGCCGGGCCGTCCGCGCGACATTGTGGGCCTGAAGGCGCACGCCATCTTCGCCCAGCGCGCGTTCAGCAATTTCCGCGTCAATGGCGTCAAGCTGCACGCTGGGGCGCCGGTGATCGAGCCTGGCATGACGGAGCAGGATTTCAAGGACTTGGCCGACGCGGGCGTGAAGCTTCTTGGCGAGGTGGGCCTTGGTGGGGTGAAAGACGGCGCGAACGCGAAGCAGATGGTCGCCTGGGCGCGCAAATACGGCATCCAGTCGACCATCCACACCGGCGGCCCCTCGATCCCCGGCTCGGGCCTGATCGGCGCCGACGTCGTGCTGGAGGCGGACACCGACGTCGTCGGCCATGTCAACGGCGGCCACACGGCGCTGCCGGACAAGGAGATCCGCTGCATCTGCGAGGGCTGCCGGCGCGGGCTCGAGCTCGTGCACAATGGCAACGAGCGCTCGGCGCTCTTCACTTTGCGCACCGCGAGCGAGCGCAACGAGCTCGACCGGGTGATCCTCGGCACCGACGGGCCCGCTGGCTCGGGCGTCCAGCCGCTCGGGATCATCCGCATGGTCGCGATGCTGTCGAGCCTCGGCGACGTCGCGCCCGAGATCGCCTTCTGCTTCGCGACCGGCAACACCGCGCGCATGCGCGCGCTCGACTGCGGCCTGATCGAAGTCGGCCGCGCCGCCGATTTCGTGTTCATGGACAAGGCGCAGCATTCGGCCGGAGCAAATTTCCTCGATTCGATCCGGCTCGGCGACCTGCCCGGGATCGGCATGACGATGATCGACGGCGTGGTGCGCACCGGCCGCAGCCGCAACACGCCTCCAGCCGAAAAACTGCCTGAAGTCGTGGGGCGCTAACCCGCATTTTCGCGGAGCCCGATTTGAACCCGAGCTGGCGTGGTCCCTTCACCCGCCCCTGACCAGCACGCCCTCCGGCAGGCGGGCGGCGAGGTCGCGGCCGGCCTCCCGCCCGAGCCGCTCGGCGTCGGCAGGCGCGCCCTCGGCGGAGACATCGAAGCTCTCCGAACCGTCGGGGCGCAGCACTTCGCCGGTGAGCCTGAGCCTGCCGGCCTCGAGGCGGGCGAGGCCTGCGATTGGCGTGCGGCAGGAGCCCTCGAGCTCGGCCAGGAAGGCGCGCTCGGCGGTGAGCGCGGTCATGGTCGCCGCGTCCGAGACGGCTCTGAGCGCCTCGAGCGCACGCTGATCTCCGCTGCGCGCTGTGATCGCGATCGCGCCCTGGCCGGGGGCGGGCAAGAAGTTGTCGAGATCGAGCACGGCGCGAGCGCGGTGGGCGAGGCCGAGCCGTTTCAGGCCCGCGAGCGCCAGCAGCGTGGCGCCGACCGCGCCGGACTCGGCCTTGGCGAGCCTCGTCTCGACATTGCCGCGCAGGAGCGTGGGCTTGAGATCGGGGCGCAGGCGCAGCGCCTGCGCGTGACGGCGCAACGAGGCGGCGGCGAAGGTCGCGCCGAGCGGCAGCGTGTCGATCGTATCGGCGAAGGCCGAGATGAGCGCGTCGCGGACGTCTTCGCGTGGCAGACAGGCGCCGATCGCGACGCCGTCGGGCAGACGGGTGGGCAGGTCCTTGGCCGAGTGGACTGCGGCGTCGATAGCGCCGGCCAGGAGCGCGGCGTCGATTTCCTTGGTGAACAGGCCCTTGCCGCCGGCCTCCGAAAGCGGCCGATCCTGGATCCTGTCGCCGGTCGTGCGGATGACCTGAAGCGCGATCCGGTCGATCTCCCAGCCATTGGCCCTGGCGAGATTGCGGCGCGCCTCATTCGCCTGCGCCAGCGCCAGAGGCGAACCGCGGGCGCCAAGGGTGAACAGGGCGTGCAACGTCATCGGAGCGACCTGGGCTGCGGGAAGGATCCTGTCAAGCTCGCTCCCGCGGAAGCCCCGCTGGATATCTCGCGCCGTCCTGGTTGATGTCGGCGCGAGGCAGTGGCATCAGTGGTCGGCCATGAAAAGATTGACCATCGCCTTCGTCGCCGCGCTGGCCGCGAGCCCCGCGCTAGCGGCGGATGACGGCTATCCGCCGGGCCTGTTCGAGCATTCGCCGGTCGTTCCGGGACCCAACGATCCTCCGGATTCTCAGGGTCCGCCGCCCGACGCAGGCGGTGCGCCGGAGGGAAACGAGTCGCTGGACGACTATTGCGCCAGCATCGCCTCGCGGACGTTCCACAGTCTCGCCGAAGTCAAGCGCGCGCACGCCCGATGCGACCCCGGCGCGCCGCCCGATCAGTGACCAGCGCCTTGGCGCCATCGACGACGAACAGGGCGTCCCTGCGCGCCTAAGCCGGACGTTCGCCGCGGGCAAGCGCGTGGGCGCGCGCGATATGGCCCTCGAACAGGCGTTCGCCGTTCCGGGCGGCGCGCTCGGTCTGCCGCGTGCCTTCGGCGAGCGCTTCGTCGCGCCGGCTGAGCCTCGCGAGCGCTTCCATGCGTAGCGCGCCGAACAAGGTCTGCCAGGTCTCGAAGCCGGTCGCGTGCCAGGCTTCCACTCCCCGTTCGAACTGCGCGAGGCCCTGCTCGACCTTGCCCTCCCGCATATCGGCCCAGCCAAGCGCGATCTCGGCGAAGGCGACGAACTCGGGAAAGCCGCGCGCGCTGGCGAAGGGCACGCAGCGGGCCGCCCATTCGCGCGCCGTCGCCGGGTCATCGCGCAGCATGGCGATGATGAAGTTGGCGAGCATGGAGAAGCCGACCGAATGGGGCTGCCCCAGCGTCTCGGCGAGGGCGGCCGCGTCGCGCGCATGCCGGGCGCCCTCCTCGCCGTCGCCGGTCATCGCGCAGGCGATGGCGAGATAGAACCGGCCGAACACGCCAAAGTCCATGAGATAGTGCGGATAGAGTGCGGCGTCGCGTTCCGGGCGATAGAGGCCGACCGTTTCGGTCAGTCTCCCGCGAGCGTCGGCGGCGTCGCCAAGATGCAGGCGGATCATGCCATTCATATTGCCGGCTGCGAGAATATGTTCGGTCGTGCGATCGGCCCGCATCGCTTCGTCGAGCGCGGCGGCGAGCGGAAGCGCGGTCGAAAGTTCCGCGCGTCCCCAATGGAACAGCGCCAGCCCGTACGTGATGCGGAAGAGGCTCGGCGTGTCGGGCAGAGAACGGCAGGTGTCGTAGGCGCGCCGCTGGACGGCGCCGAAGTCCGGGCTCCCTGGGCCACGCATCACCATGTGCGCGGGGCCGAGCACCGCGAGCAGCCCCAGTTCAGCGCGGCGACGCGTCTCGTCGTCCGCCAGGTCGGCGAGAGCGTCGAGCCCTGCTTGCAGGGCGGCCGCAGCCTCCTGCGGGCTGCCACGGCCGATCGCGGCGCCGCCGGCCCTCAACCACCAGCCCGCCGCATCGAGCGGCTTCGCCGCCGCCGTCAGATGGCGGGCGACCATTTCCGGCTCGCGCTCGCCAATCTCGGCGAAGCTCGTGGTCAGGCGCTCGGCGACGCGCGCGTGCAGTTCGCGCCGCGGCCGCACAAGAATCGAGGCATAGGCTGCGTCCTGGATGAGCGCGTGTTTAAATACGATCACGCCGTCGCCTCCCTGATGCACCAGACCCGAGGCGATCAGCGTCGCCAGCGGCTCGCGCAATTCGTCCACCGGCTCGTCCACAACCGACGCAAGCAGGGCAGGGGAGAACTCGCGGCCGATGATTGCGCCGACCTGCATGTAGCGCCGCGCCGGGCCAAGGCGGTCGAGGCGCTCGGTGAGGAGGTCGGAGAGGCTTTCCGGCAGGTCCGCGCGGCGCGCGCGATCGGGCGCGTCGAGCATCATGCGCGTCATTTCCTCGACGAACAGCGGCACGCCGTCGGTCCGCTTGACGATGCGGTCGATGTCGATGCGCGAGAGGCCGGCGCCGAGCCCGATCGCCTCGGCGAAACGGGAGGAATCCTCGGTCGTAAGGCGATCCAAGTGGAGCGAGACGACATTGTCGCGCTGCATCCATTCGGGTTGCGCGCCCGGCCGGGCGGTCGCGATCAGGAGCAGGCGCGCCTCACGGCTCGCCTCGACGAGTTGCGCGACGAGATCGCGCGAAGTCGGATCGGCCCAATGCAGATCCTCGTAGACGAGGACAAGGGGCGCCTCTCTCGCTTCGATCATCAGAAGCTCAAGTAGCGTGGCCAGCGTGCGCGCGCGCTGCTCGGGCGGGGGCACGGCGACGGGCGGCGCGTCGGGCGAATCTATGATCAGGAGGCTGGCGACTAGCGCCAGCGCTTCAGGATCGGAGGGACGCCGCGAGGCGAGATAGGCCTTGAGCTTTTCAAGTCTTGCGCCGGCGTCGTCCTCCGCGGCAATGCCGCACTGTCTCTGAAGGAGCTCGATGTGCGGGTGAAGCGCGGTGTTCGTGAGCGCTGCGTTACATTGCAGGCCGAACTGCTTGAACTCGGCCTCGCCCGCGATCTCGCCCAGGACATGGGCGAGCCGCGACTTCCCGATGCCCGGCTCGCCCTCGATGTAGATCGTGCGCCCCGAACCGAGGGCGGCTTCGCCGAACAGCTTGAGCAGTAAGCCGCGCTCCGCGTGGCGGTTGATGAGCGGCGCGTTGGCGAGTTCGAGGCGGCGCGCGAAACGGGAGCGCGCCTCGCGGAGGCCGAAGACGACGAAAGCCTCGACCGGGTCGGCGAAGCCCTTGAGCGTCTGCGGCCCGAGTGAGCGGGTGACGAAGACGCCGTGCGCGAGACGTGCGGTCGACTCGGCCACGACCACCTGCCCGGGCTCGGCCACGCTTTGGAGGCGGGCGGCGATGTTAAGCGCGGCGCCGGTGAAATTATCCTCGATGCGGTCCGTCGCCGGGTTGGCCTGGCTCACAATGACGCCTGTCGCGACGCCGACACGCACACGCAGCGCCACCGGCCCCGCGGTGAGCTTGGCGACTGCGTCTGCAATCGCGAGCGCGGCGCGCACCGCCCGCTCCGCCGCGTCCTCATTGCCAATCGGATAGCCGAAGCAGACGATGACGCCATCACCCAGATGATGCAGGATGAAGCCGCCGAAACGGTCGACGGCTTCGCGGATCGCCATCCGATAGGCAGCGAGGCCGTCCATCAGCTCTTCGGGATCGCGGCCGTCGATCATGCGCGTCGATTCGACGAGATCGGCGAAGAGGACGGTCATATTGCGACGCTCGCCATGCGTGAGGCGGGCGGTCGCGCTTTCCCGGTCGGGGCGCTTTGTTCCGCACCCTCCGCAGAATCGCGCCCCTTCAGAAAAGGGCGCGCCACACGAGGGGCAGAACGAGGTCAATGGACCGCCTGCCGTTCAGGCAGAAGGGTGAAGCCCTGCGAGGCCTGCTCCGCCGTCCCGATGGCGAACATCAGCACCATGTCATAGTCGAAACCCTGCGTCGCCTGGGTGAGCGCCTGCCGGATTGCCGCCGTGTCGACCGGCCGGGCGTCCTCGGCGAAGCGGACGAAAGGAATGGGCGCGTCCGCTGCAGCGGGGCTGGCCATCGCCCGGAGCACTGTCGCGACGATCGGCGAGGGCGTCTGCGGCTTAGATCTGAGCTGGGGATCGTGGCCCGACCGGTTCTGGTACCAGGCGGACCAACTGGGGCCGCCGGGCATGTAGAGGCAGAAGGGGTCGCCATCCAGCGGCAGCCGCACACTGGCAAGCGGCGAGGGATACATGCGCGCTCCCAGGCCGGACTGAGAGGTTCCGTGGCAACTGAAGCAGCCGGAAGCCCGGAACGGCCCGCTCACCGTCGTATGCGGAAGGCCAAGACAGGCCGCATCGCTTTTGAGCGTGCCGGGCGCGATCTGGATGGGAGTCGGCTTCAAGAGAATGACCCCGTGGCGCTCGGCGATGTCGATCGGGCCGGACATGCGGCCGCCCCAGCCAAGGGTCGCAGCCGTATATTCCGGCGCCTTGGGGTTGCGCCAGAATTGCAAAAGGCCGCCGTGACCGGGGGGGTGGCCGGTATAGTAGCCATCGTATTCAGGGTCGTTGCCCCAGGTCGCGCCAAGAGGAACGAGCTGGTCCCACGGGCCGGTCCCCTTGGGGGCGGACTTGTCGTAAACGAACGTCGTGAACACCCAGCCTGTTTGCGGCGAGGCTTCGGTGTCCTTGACGATGATATCGAACTGCATCACCCGCAGGTCCTGCACCACCGGCATCCAGGGGTATGTCTTTGGGCGGTTTTTCTTGTACCAGTCGATGACCTGCTCGGGCGCCGGGCGATAGACGCGCCAGATCGCTGCGCCGTCGACGTCGGGCCATTGATCGGGCGTCGCGGCGATACCGCCGGCTTTGACGACGATCGAGCCCTCGCGATAATTCGCTGCGGCGTAGCTCGGCTTGCCGATCTCTTTCCAGATGTCGCCAAGGGTCGAGGCGGCCATCGGGTCGTAATAGATGATCGTGTGGTTTTGGGTGTCGACCTTGAGCTTCTTGTGCGCCTCGCTCGAGGCGAGCACGATCTGCCCGGTGAACGAGCCGAGGATGGCCTCGCGACCGCTCTCCGCGTTGCCCTCGCCCATCCATGGCATGTCGTACCAGCCGCTGGAGGCGGGGTCCCAGTCGGCTGGCGCTTCGATCATCTTCCGTAGCGTGGGTTCCACATAGGCCTTGAGCCTCGTCATGTAGTCGGCGGCGTTGGCCAAGGTGATCGGCCCCTTCGGGCGGGCGTCGAGCCAGGAATGCGAGGGCGGCGTCGCGGGATAGTCGTGGCTGAGCTTACGGAACTCGTAGGGGCCGTTGAAAGGGGGCGGGTTCACGCCGTTGGGCACGTCTATGCCGTTGTTGGAGGCGAAAGGATCGGGCTGTGGCCCCGCCTTTGCGACGCCGCCGAGCGCCGACACGCCCAACATCAGCAACACCGACACAGGCGCGATGAGCTTCCGCATTGTTCCCTCCACCACCCCAGGGGCCCGCGTTCGCCGCTGCAAAACATCGTTGGGCTTCGTTGGCCGGTGTCCGCGAGGCAAGTCTTGGTCTCACGAATCCTTGGCCCCGCAATTTCTTGTTCGCGCGAATCTCAACTCCTTAAGAAAAATATGACCGATGTGGCGATTGTTGGCAATGTTTACTTGGGGTTTTTCGGGCGCCATTACTTGAGTCGCCAAGCTCGCGCGAGAGCCGGTTCTGGGTGGTCTGCTTTAGAACGCCGCAGCGATCCCCGAGACGTGCGCCGAATTGCGGGCAGCGCGACGATCCTCCGGGGGCCGCCTTCTTTGGGCAGGGCGCGTAGAAGAAGTTTGCGAGTTGATCGCGAACCGATAGAAATCGTTGTGCCGGCGATATCATGTCTGGACGGCGCCCGCTGATCAAGGGTGATTTTCGGCATTGCGCGGGTCGTGGGTGCGGTCATGTCTTCGGCCTTTCGCGCGGAGAATAGAGTCCGCTGGCCCTGATGTTGTCCGCTGATCCGTTGCCCCTCTCACGTTAGCGCGCTTGGCCGCGCAGATATCGCCTCGGGCTTCAGGATCAATCCGCCTTCCTGCACATCACCTCTTGGTCACCCTCGACTCCTCCTGGCGAAGCCCTTGCTTCGTCCAGTGCGGCCTCGGCTTCAAGCGCCTCGGCCACGAACCTCTGTGGCGTTTGTCATGCCGGAATTTCTCGATAGCTCGTCTTCCCGCGCAGGATCGCGAAGGCAATGCGCGCCATCTTGTTGGCCAGCGCCACGGCGACAAGGTTGAAGGGCTTCTTCTCGATGAGCTTCTTGGCCCACATCCGCAGCGCGTCCGTATGAGGCTTGCGATGAAACAGCACCGCATGCGCGCCCACGACGAGCAATTTGCGCAAGTATCGGTTGCCCATCTTTGAAATACGCCCGAGCCTCTGCTTGCCTCCTGAAGAGTTCTGCTTAGGCGTTAGACCGAGAAAGGCGGCGAACTCTCTGGGACCGGAGAAACTCGACGCGTCTTGAACACTCACCGCTATTGCTGACGCGGTAATCGGGCCCAACGCCGGGAATGCTCATCAGCCGACGCGCTGTTTCGTCCTTCGCGATGGCGCGGTCGAGCCGCGCAATCGCCTCATCGAGGTTGCGCAATTGCACCACGAGCGGCGCCAACGCCTCGGAGACGGCGAGCGGTATCGTCTCGTCGCCCGCCTTGATGCGATCGGCCAGTTCGCGGGCGTATCGCGGCCCCTGAGCGGCGATCACGCCAACCTCGGTCAGATGGCCTCGCAGCCCATTGATCAGCTGCGTGCGCTGAGAAATCAGCATTTCGCGCGTCTTGTGGCTCATCAAAGTCGCCTGGTTCTCCAGCGAGCGCACGCCAACAAACCGCATCGAAGGCCTTGCCACCGCTTCGCAAATCGCCGCCGCGTCCGCCGCGTCGTTCTTCTGCCGGCGCACATAGGGCTTGACGTAGGCCGGAGGCATCATTCGGGCGTCATGCCCAAGCTTGATTAGCTCGCGCGCCCAATGATGCGCAGAACCACAGGCCTCAAGCCCGACGAGACAGGGCGGCAATGAAGCGAAGAATTCCAGCAGATTGTTTCGCCTGACCGACTTGGCCACGACAACGTGTCCCGACGCGTCAACGCCGTGAACCTGAAAGATGTGCTTGGCAAGATCGAGGCCGACGGTCGTGACTTCAGAAAAATCGGTGATAGACTTTCCCATGGACGGCGCTCCTTGGATGGGTTGCTCAACGACAACCCTCTTGGCACAGCTCTTTTCAGAGCCAGATGCCGGTGCGGGCGCCGTCCACACCATCACGTTAACTGGGCATGAGCGTTTCGGCTCGTACGGGGTACGGCATGACCCTGGCTCCCGTGAGTTACAAACGTCACCGTTTCATCACAATCAACAGTGAGAAGCGGTGGCTGTAACGCTGCCGTCGATCAGGCCAGAGCGTCGGTCGCGCGCCACAAACGGAGCGCCTCTGGCAAAGCGCGGGCGCACCGGCCAGACCGCGATACCGAGGGAAGTCCTGGAACAGCCTCCCATGCGAGGGGAACTGAATGTCTCCGTTGCAAAAGCCGCAGCCCCCGAAACGCGAACGTCTGGCCAGTTGACGGCTCGACGGCGGCGCGGCAAGGACGGATGCTTTAGGGGAGCACATAGTGGAAGCGCCCGGATGGCCTGGAATTCCGGCTCGGTGGACCTCGAGCGCCAAGGACGGGGTCGGCGCCGCGCTCAGCGAGCGCAGCCGGGTCTGGTTCACCATCAGCCACGGCATCGTCAATGAGATCTACTATCCGCGTGTTGATCAGGCTTGCGTCCGCGACCTCGGGTTCATCGTCACCGATGGGGACGCTTTCTTCGCCGAGATCAAGCGCGACTGCGAGACGGTCGTCGAGCGCATCGAAGATGGGGTTCCCGCTTTCCGCCTGACGAGCACCCATCGCGGCGGCCGATTCCGGATGATCAATCAGGTGATCACGGATCCGCGCAGCGATTCGGTCGTTCTGCGCATTCGCCTCGAAGATTCCTCCAAGGCGGGCAAGACAGGGCTCCGCGTATTCGCCTTGCTGGCGCCCCATCTCGTTAACGCGGGCGCGCACAACAGCGGCCATTGCGCCGAGTACAAGGGGCACAAGGGCCTCTGCGCTGTCGGCGGCGGCACGCATCTCGCCATGCTGGCGAACCCGCAGTTCCTCGCCAGGTCCGTCGGCTTCGTCGGCGCCTCGGACGGATGGCGGCAACTTCGCGATCATGGCCGTCTGACCGACCAGTACGACACCGCGACCGACGGCAACATCGCCTTGTCCGCCGAGCTCGCTCTGGGAGCCGACGGGGCCTCCGTTCTGGCGGTCGGTTTTGGCCGCACCACCGCGGAAGCCGCCTATCACGCGCTGACGTCGAGCATGAGTCCCTTTGAGGCGATCTTGAATGACTATTCGTCCGGATGGCGCGCCTGGCAATCGCCCTTGCGCACGATGGAGCGGCATGCTCATGGCCAGAACATCTATCGCGTGAGCGCCAACATCCTCCGCGTCCATGAGGCGCCGACGTTCCCGGGAGGCTTCATCGCCAGCCTGTCGATTCCGTGGGGCTTCAGCAAGGGCGACGACGACATGGGGGGCTATCATCTCGTCTGGCCGCGCGATCTCTGCGAAACCGCCGGCGCGCTGCTCGCGTGCGGCGCGCACAGCGAAGTCCGCTCAATCCTTCGCTATCTCCGGGCGACCCAGGAGGCGGACGGATCGTGGCGGCAGAACTACTGGTTGGACGGCTCGTCCTATTGGAGCGGCGTGCAGCTCGACGAGTGCGCGTTCCCAATGCTGCTCCTGGACATGGCGCGACGCGAGGGCGCGCTTGCGCCACCGGACCTGCCCCAGTTCTGGCCGATGGTCGAGCGCGCGGCGGGCTTCGTCCTGCGCACCGGGCCCAGAACCAAACAGGACCGCTGGGAGGAGAACGCCGGTTATACGCCCTTCACGCTCGCGGTCGCCATCGCTTCGCTGCTCGCCGCGGCGGAAATCGCCGAAGCCTGTGACGTCGAGACCATTCCGGCTCTGCTGCGCGACACCGCCGACGCCTGGAACGAGCAGATCGAGGACTGGATCTATGTCCAGGATACGCCGCTCGCGCGCGAAGTCGGGGTGCACGGCTATTACATACGGGTTGCTCCCGAATCGCCTGCGACGGAATGCCCGGATGTTCGTGGGCTGGTCCAGGTGCGCAACCATGAGGTGGGAAGCGGAGCGATCCCTGCCGACCAGCTCATCAGCACGGACGCGATCGCGCTGGTCCGGTTCGGGTTGAGGGCGCCTGACGATCCACGCGTGCTCGGCACGATTGCGGTCATCGATCACCTGCTCAAGGTCGAGCTGCCTCAGGGGCCCGGCTGGCGCCGCTATAACCTCGACGGCTACGGCGAGAAGGCGGACGGACGCCCCTTCGACGGGGTCGGGATCGGCCGCGTCTGGCCGCTCCTGGCGGGTGAACGGGCGCATTACGCGCTTGCGGCGGGAAGGCGCAAAGAGGCTGAGGCGCTGCTCGCGACAATCGAGGCGCAGACCAGTCCCGGCGGCCTCATTCCCGAGCAGGTGTGGGACGCCGCGCCCATTCCCGAAAGGGAGCTCGCGCCCGGCAAGCCGACGGGCTCGGCCATGCCCCTCGTTTGGGCGCATGGGGAATACGTGAAGCTGTTGCGTTCGCTCGCCGACGGCAAAGTGTTCGACATGTCTCCCCATACGATGCACCGCTACCTCGGCAAGAAACGCACCGCCCGCTGCCGGCCATGGCGCGAGGATTGCCCGACGGCCGGCGTTCTCTCCGGACAACTGCTGCGGCTCGACCTGCTCGAGGAATCGATCGTCCGCTACACCCGCGACGACTGGAAGACCCAGGTCGACATCGCGACGAGCGACACGGGCCTCGGCCTGCATGTCGCGGAACTCCCGACGGCGGGGATGGCGCCGGGGGCCAAGCTCACCTTCACCTGGCGCCGAAAAGCCGACGACGTCTGGCGCGGACGGGATTTTGAGACGCGCATCATTGCGCCATGAGCCCAGGCATGAGCTGAGATCAGTGCCCTGCAGTGCGGCGCGCCTGCCAACGGAAGCGAAGCGACGATGAACGACGACGTCCTTACCGAATCGGACGGTGTCCGCCGCCTGTTTCGCGAGCGGTTCACGTTCCAGATTTCTCTCGACACGTCCCACGTGTCGCAGGGGCTGGCGGTGGCGGAAGCGGCGCTTGCGGCCGGGGTGACCATTCTGGAGCTCGGGACGCCGCTCCTGAAATACGAGGGCGTCCGCAACGTTGTGCCGATCTTCCGGCAACGCTTCCCCAAGGCGCTGCTGCTCGCCGATATGAAGACCATGGACGGCGGCGAGGGCGAGGCGAACGCGGTCTTTAGCGGCGGCGGCAACGTCGTCGATTTCCTCGCCCTGGCAGGAGAGGCGACAGCCAAGGCTGTGTGCGCCGCGCGCGATGCGTTCCGTGAGGCGGATCCGGCGACGCCGAGGCTTGCCTTCGCCGACCTCCTCCTGCCCATGCAGGGACCGGCCGGGCCGGCGGTTGAGACCGCAAAGCGCATGCTCGACGCCGGCGTGGATGGCGTCGGCGTTCACCTGCAGTACGACGCCCGGCAGGCCGATCCCGCCTTGTCTCAGGCCGGCTATCTGGATGACGTGGCGTCAGCGGTTTTCCAGAGCGTCGGGGACCGGGCGTCGGTGCAGGTGGTGGGCGGCCTCAGCGCCGCGCAGGCCGTCGCCCTGGCGCGCAAAGGCCTGCGTGCTTTCGTCATCAGCGGCAATCTTGGGCTGGCCGACGCCAGGTCGCGTTACGGCCTGCCGGGCGGCGAAATCGAGCGCTGCATCCGCGATTTCATCGGCGAGGTTTCCGCCGCCGGGTGAACGGCTCACCAGGCCGAAAACTCCCGCTCGACCGTTTTGAGGAAACGGATGCGTCGCTCAGGCGTCGTGTGATCCATGTCATAACAGGCGAGATAGTCGCAAGCCGCGCCAGGAGCGCAAGTCAGGCGCAGCGTGCGTTTCATGAACCGGCGCGGCGGGTCGCCCATGAGGTAGGTGGTCAGACGGCTTCCGCCATAGGTGCACACCGCCGCCAGCCGCCTGATGTTGTGCAGGCAGGGGACATAGGCGCCGGCGCCGCTCAGATTGAAGCTGACCCCCGGCAGGAACACTTTGTCGAGGAAGCCCTTGAGGATAGCCGGAAAGCCCATGTTCCAGACCGGAAAGGAAAAGACGAGGGCGTCAGCCTTGAGCAGGCGGTCCACGTAGGGGGCGACGCGGCGCCGGTTTACGGCCGTGTCGTAGTAGGCGAGGCGGTCTTCGCGGGTCATGACCGGATCGAACCCTTCGGCATTGAGGTCGCAATCGTCGACTGCGTGGCCGCGCGCCCGCAAGGTCTCGACGACGGTCGCGTGCAGGCCGGCGGCGAAGCTGGTCTCGGCAGGATGGGCGAATAGGACCAGCACGCGCAAAGCAAGTCTCCATTTATCACGCTGTCATTCAGGCGATCCGGCTCCGGCGGCTACGTCATCTTCATTACTCGCGCTTAAATACCCGTTCCAATCGAGCGCGGCGCATCGCGCTCGATTCCAAGCAATCGCCGCGGGCGCGCATTCGCGCTTCGGCCATCAATTCGATGATCGGTTCCGATCATCGAGTTAAGGTATGGAGGGCGAGCGCTTCGTCCAAATGCAGCCGGCTCTCGCTATCGCTCCATCGGAACTCCAGCGCCTCCATGCGCGTAGGAGGCGCAAACGAGCCGCCGGGATTGGGCCGGTGAGGAAGCCGCGCATCGGCGCCGGAGCGGCGGTTTGATCGCCGAGGGTCGGCCGGGCATGCGCCGGCGCGCATCGGCCAGATTATCAGCTTGGTTCTGGCAATTAGAAGTAAACAGGTGACCACTTTATTAAGCAACCCAGGTTGCAGGAAGCAAAACATCGGAACGAATGTAACGGCGTTAGAACAAAAGTGCGTTTCATGCGGCGCCGGAAGCCTTCCAATGTGACAAATCGTTGACATTGCGCTGTCTAAACCTTGACCTTCCCAATTTGAAAAGATTATTTTCAGCCCCAGGACACGTTGAGAACAAATTCGATTGTCATAAGATGCTCAGCGTCCACGTGAGGAGGGAGGCTGCAAATGATCGTTCGTGAGATCGTCCGAACCTGCTCCAATCCACATATCGCCCGCGCCGCGGTCGCCTCCATCGGCGGCGATTTCGCGCGCCGCTTCTCACACGACGCTGAGAAACGGAATCTGAACAGCGGCTTATTCGCCGCCGGCCTCGTTCGCCGCTTCTCCCGCCAGGCGGGCGCAAGCGACTGGGAGGGGGTCAGCGAGGCGGCGCGCGGCGCCGACCAGCCTATCCTTTCGGGCCTGCGCTACATCCTGGAGCGCGGCGTCGAACGGGATGAAGACGACGAGCGTCCAAAATGGGCCTGGCCCGCGTCCCCGCCCTTGTCGACCGGCTGCGAAGCCTGGCAACATTGAGGCGCTGGGCGGCCGGGTTCGGCCTCACCGCTTCCCTTGATCCGCTTCCCTTGATCCTGCGCGCCGGCTTGTGGCCGTCGCCGGCCCGGCGCACAATCCCAGCCCATGTATCTCGGGCTGGACTGTGGAACCTCAGGACTTAAGGCGCTCCTGACCGACGCGAGCGGCCAGCCGCTCGCCAGCGCGACCCGCGCCTACACGCCCGACCGTCCGCGCTCCGGCTGGTCCGAGCAGCATCCCGACGTCTGGCTGGCCGCCATGGCCGGCGCGATCGCCGAGATTAGAGACGTCGTCGGCGCGGCGGTCAACGGACTGAGAGCGATCGGCTTCTCGGGCCAGATGCATGGCGCGGTGCTGCTCGACCGCGCGGACAAGCCGGTTCGACCCGCGATTCTCCATAATGACGGGCGCGCTTTTCGCGAGGCAGATGAACTCGCTCGCGACCATCCCGATCTCGCCCGGGTCGTCGGGGTGAAGCCGATGCCGGGCTTCACCGGGCCAAAGCTCAAATGGATCGCCAGGAACGAGCCGGGCTCCCGCCGGCTCGTCAATTCGCTCCTTTCGCCGAAGGATTATTTGCGGCTCAATCTCAGCGGCGAACGAGGCTCGGACATGAGCGACGCGGCGGGGACCTGGCTTCTCGACGAGGCCCGGCGGGACTGGTCGCCAGAGGCGTTCGCCGCCTGCGACGCGGATCCCGCGTGGGCGCCGCCCTTGTTCGAGGGATCGGCGCCAGTCGGGCAAATCCGGCCCGAGGCCGCGGACACGCTCGGCCTGCCCCATGGCGTGATATTGGCGGCCGGCGGCGGCGACGCCGCCGCCGGCGCGGTGGGCCTGGGCGCGATCGCGCCCGGCGAAGCCTTCATCTCGCTCGGAACCGCGACGCAGCTGATCGTCGCGACCGATCGATACATGAGCGCGCCGGAAAAGCTCGTCCACAGTTTCGCCCACGCTCTGCCGGATCGCTGGTTCGCGATGGCGGCGATGCTGAACGGGGCTGGCGCGCTCGCGTTCGCCGGGCGGCTTCTCGGCGCCTCGCCGGACACGCTCGAGCGTGAGGCCGCGGCGGATTATCCTGGACCCAGTGCGCTTCTCTTTCTCCCTTACCTCAGCGGCGAGCGGACGCCTCTCGATGACCCTTATGCGCGCGGCGTTCTGTTCGGCATGAGCGAGGCGACATCGCGGGCCGATGTCGCTCGTGCGGTCATGGAGGGGGTCGCGCTCACCCTCGCGGAGGCGCGCGATTGTCTCGGCCTCGCCGGGGCGAAGATAGAGCGCGTCGGCCTTATCGGCGGCGGCGCGAAGAGTTCTTCATGGACGCGCATGATCGCCGCGGCGACCGGCTTTACCGTGCTGCGCATGAAGGGCGGCGAGACGGGCCCGGCCTGCGGCGCCGCGCGTCTGGCGCGGATGGCCGCAACCGGCGAGCCGCCCGAAATCGTCTGCGCGAAGCCGGAGATCGCCGACGTCACCGAGCCGGACGCGGAGCTCGCCGGTCTCTTCGCCCGGCAGCGGGAGCGGTTCAAGGCGCTCTATGGCGCCGTGAAGCCGGAGTTCCGCCAGTAGCGGCGGCCCTGCCGCCAGCTCCGGGCCGCGCGGCGCGCGAGCCCGGAGTGGCGCTCACGCCGTCGACGCCTCGATCATCAGGACGTCGAGAAGAAACGAACCGTCCGGCTCGATCGCGAAATGCGCTTTCGTCTCCGCCGAGGCGGCGTTCTGGAGGGCTCTGATCGCCCTTACCTGGTCTTCAGGGGTTCGCATGCGCGCGATCCAGACGGGGAAATCCATCCTGAGCCGCCACGTGCGGCAGGACTCGGGCGCGAAGCGCGCGCGGGCGAGCGAGTCCAGCCATTGCGCGCAGGAATAGTCGCGAACATGGGAATGGTCGCGCAACAGTTCGATCGCCTGCAGATGCGTGTCGAAAAGCGCCTGGCCCGGAGCATAGACGTCGACGAACACGGCCCGGCCGCCCCATTTCAAGGTACGCCGCGCTTCCCGAAGCCCGGCCTCGAAGTCTTGCCAGTGATGGGTGGAGAACCGGGAGGCGACAAAGTCGAACATCCCGTCTTCAAACGGGAGCCGCTCGGCCGGGGCTTCAGCGGTCTCGATGTTGCCCAGGCCCTTTTTGCGCGCCGCCTCGGCGATAGCCGCCAGCATCTGGGACGACAGATCCGTCGCAATGACCCGGCGGGCATGGCGGGCGAGAGCGTAGGCGACGTGGCCCCCGCCGGCGCCGAGATCGAGCGCCACCTCCGGGCTGAGCTTCTTCGCCAGCGCTCCGATCGCATCGAGGTCCGCCCCCTGACTGTGGACCGCGCTTTCGACATAGGCTTTCGCCTGAGGACCGAACTGGGCCTCGACGACTCTCTCATGGGCCTCGATCATGTATTGGCTCCTTTTCCGTTCCCGGACGGTTGCATCTCGATTTACACTGTTACAAGATCGAATCTTATCCTAGTACAACACCTGCCATGCTCGAAGCGGATCAAAGGCGGCTCCTGGGCGCATTCGTGCGCGCTCATCGCGAGCGCATACGGCCCGCGGCCGCGACCGGACGGAGGCGCACGTCGGGTCTTCGCCGGGAGGAGCTCGCCGCCCAGGCCGGCATCAGCGTGACCTGGTGCACCTGGATCGAGCAGGGCCGGCCGGTTCAGGCTTCCCCCGAAGCGCTCAGCCGCATCGCGCAGGCGCTCTCCCTGTCGAGCGCCGAGCGCGACTATCTGTTCGAGCTTGCGGGACGTATCGATCCGGAAGGATCCCAGGGGTCGTCCGCGGACGCGCCCCCGTCCCTGATCGCCGCCGTCAAAGCGATTCAATACCCGGCCTACGGACTCGACCGCTTCTGGAACGCGTGCTCATGGAACGAAGCGGCGGCGCGGCTTTTTCTCGGCTGGCTCGACAGCGATTGTCAGCGCAACCTCCTGCGCTATGTGTTTCTCGAGCCTTCCGCTCGCGACCTCATTCCGGCGTGGAGCGACAGAGCGCGACGGCTGCTGGCCGAATTTCGCGCCGATTTCGCCCGCGCCTCTCGCGACGCAGAGGTCAAGGCTTTCGTCGAAACGCTGCGGGCTGAGAGCGCGTTCTTTGCGGAAGCGTGGGACGAGCAGGCGGTTCAGATTCGCGAGGGAGGGCTGCGCCTGTTCAACCATCCTCGCGAAGGTCTCGTGCGCCTCACGCAGCACACCTTCGCCCCGACGGACCGGCCCGGCTACAAGCTCGTCATCCATACGCCGGCGGATCGGTAGAAAGAACCCGCCAAGGGAGGGGCCCCCTAACCTTGAGAAATCGTAATGCGCTGGCCAATTTCCGGATAGGCGCCTTGGCGCATGGTCGCTCCATCGATCGCCAAGGCGGTCAGCTAGCGAATTTGGAGCGAACTCAATGTCATTTTCCGGTCTTGCGACCCCCCAGGGGCGACGCAACACGATCCTCGCATCCGTCGCGGTCGCTTCGCTTGGCGTCGCAGGCGTCCTGGGCGCGGGCGCGCTTGCCCCGACGCACCCCGCTTATGCAGCGGCCGTCTCCACCGACGGCCTGCCCCAGAACGCTCCGTCGTTCGCGCCGCTGATCGACCGCGTCAAAGCCTCGGTCGTTTCGGTCAAGGTCAAGATCCCCGCTGAAGACGCCGAAGGCGATGGCGCCGTTTCCAGCCAGGGCCAGATGGACAATCTCCCCCCGGAAATCCAGAAGTTCTTCAAGCAGTTCGGCGGCGCCCCCGATGGCGGGGCCATGCCTCAGGCTCAGGCCAGGCATCCGATGATGATGGGCGAAGGCTCCGGCTTCTTCGTTTCGGCCGACGGCTACATCGTCACCAACAACCACGTCGTGCAGAAGGCCAAGACCGTCAGCGTCACCACGCAGGACGGCAAGACGCTCGACGCCAAGGTTGTCGGCACCGACCCGAAGACCGACCTCGCGCTCATCAAGGTCAATGAGAAGGGCGACTATCCGTTCGTCGCGTTCTCCAAGGAAATGCCCCGCATCGGCGACTGGGTGGTGGCGATCGGCAATCCTTACGGCCTCGGCGGCACGGTGACCGCGGGCATCGTCTCGGCCGAGGGCCGCGACATCGGCGATGGGCCGTATGATCGCTTCATCCAGATCGACGCGCCGATCAACCGCGGCAACTCGGGCGGCCCCACGTTCAACATGCAGGGCCAGGTCGTCGGCGTGAACACCGCGATCTACTCGCCGTCGGGCGGCAGCGTCGGCATCGGCTTCGCCATTCCCTCGACCACGGCGGACACCGTCATTGCGTCGCTGGAGCATGGCGGGGTGGTTCCGCGTGGCTATCTCGGCGTCAACATCCAGCCTTTCACCAAGGAGATGGCCGACAGCATGGGCGTCAAGGACGCCGGCGGAGCGATCGTCGACCAGACGATGCCCGGGACGCCGGCCGCCGAGGCCGGCCTCAAGGCCGGCGACGTGATCACCAAGCTCAACGGCAAGGAGGTCAAGGACGCGTCCGATCTCACCATGCGCATCGGCTCGTTCAAGCCCAGCGACAAGGTGGAGCTGACTTATCTGCGCGACGGCGCCGAGAAGACCGCTCAGATCACGCTCGCCGATCAGAAGAGCGAGAAGGTCGCCAAGGCTGATGGCCAGTCGCTGACCGACAAGGGCGTGCAGCTCGGCATCCAGATCGCTCCGGCCAAGGACGTCGCCGGCGCCGGCGACAAGGGCGTCGCCATCGTTGGCGTCGATCCGAATGGAACCGCGGCCGAGCAGGGATTGGCGGCTGGCAATGTCATCCTCGACGTCTCGGGCAAGCCGGTGTCGACCCCTCAGGACGTGAAGTCCGGGATCGCTAGCGCCAAGAGCCAGGGCAAGAAGGCGGTGATGATGCGGATTCAGACCGCCGAAGGCGCCCACTTCGTGGCGGTCCCGTTCCCCAAGGCGTAAGACCCAATCGTACGCCAAAGGGGCGGCGGCGCGCCGGCCGGGAGGACAGCGCGTCGCCGTTTCGATCCCGGCGCGTCAGGTTTCCGGCTCGCCGGGCCGCCAGATCGACCTTCGACGCCGGGGCCCTGCGCCCCGGCGTCGCTGTTTTCAGGCCGGCTTCGGCTGGTTGTCGCCAAGCCACACAGGCTCCGAGGCTTCGGTCCTGGCCAAAAGCCTGTGGAAGATGACGATGTGAATGAAAAAGAGCATCGGGACAAGAAAGCCCGGGATGATGAGCCAGGGCAAACTGGTCATTGGCGAAGCGTCGGGAGGTCCAACGAAAACCTGAAGCGGGCCGGGCGCGGACAAAGCCCCGAGCGTGAGAGCGACGACGAGGTCGGCGACCCCGAGCGCGTTCCACAGGAAGACAACCGGCCGCACGCGGGCGCCGAACCGCATCGTCGCCCAGGCGACCGGCAGGGCGGTCGCGCCGATGAACACGTCGCCCCAGCCCGCGCTCGGCGCGAACGGCGCCGGAAGCCGCCCTTGCGAGTAAAGCCCGATGAAAGTCAATCCGAGCAGGCGGATCGCATTGACAGCGACGAGCGCCGGCAGGGGAGTCGCGGCTATCGCGGTCCGGACGGACGGCAGGGCGAAAAAGGCCCAAACGAGCGCCGCGATGGGCAGAACGACGGTCAGGCCGAGCGCCGGCGCGCCCGCATGGGCGGGGGTTAGCGCGCCAGTCGCGCCGATCGCCAAAACCAGCGCAAACCATGCGCCGAGCGCGAGCAGGACAGCGAGCCGCCGGCCCCCGGTCTTCCCCATTGTCAAAGACAGAAAGCTGACGACGACGGCGGCGCTGATCGTCAACTCCGCGGTGGACAGAATGTCGAACATGAGGACCTCCATTTCAGTGTAGTTACACGCTTTGCGGCAAAAATTTCTAGCTTTTGGCGGCTCTGGCGTCCGCGGCCGCCAGCGCGGCGTCCTGAGCCTTCCTCCAGAACGGAAAAGCGTGGCGGGCGGCTTCTTTCCCGGCCGGCGTGATCGCAACCTTGCGAACCCGACGATCCTCGCCTTCATCGATCCGCACATATCCATGCCGAACGAGCGGACCAAGGTTGCGCGTCAGGGTCGTTCGCTCGAGGCCGAGGAAGTCGGCGAGGCGGGTTGTCGGCAAGGGACCGGTCTGAACGAGAGTCGCCAAAAGGGTGAACTGGGGGCCGCGGACGCCCGAGCCCCGCATCGCTTTTTCAAACATGCGCGTCAGATCCCGGCTCCGGCGGCGCGCGGCGGTGCACACGCATTGCCGGGTGGCGGTAAAGTCGACTTCCGCGGCGCTCATGGTTACGTGTATATACACGATTATTTTCCGGCTGTCAAGGCGGTTTCAGAGGGCGCCGCCCTGACGACTGCGGCAAGGGTCGACAATTGCTTGCCGAAAAACAGAAAGACAGCTAGGCTCGTTCCATGAACAATTCCGCGCGTCCGCAAGCCAGAAACGCTGCCGCCAGCTTCGGCGCCGCCGGCCGCCCGGGCCAAAGGGCCGCGAAAATTGCGTCCGCCGAAAGCCGCGTGTAACCTATTGATAAGTCTCGATTCGGACGAGAGAATCCAAGGAAATCCAAGGAAATCCAATAGCCGGAAATAGGGCATTTCGCTGCGAAACGGCGAGCGTCCAGAAAATCCAAGCCTACCGCGCCCGCTCCCAGCCGCCCTCGTCGGTCTCGCGCCAATAGCTGATGGCGCGCTCCTGGTCCTTGAGCCGCCGCCATTCGCCCCGCGCCTGGGCGAGCGCGGTCTCGTCGCGTCCGTCGAACATGAGAACAATGAGATCGAACGCATCGTCGGACTCGACGGCCTCCGCGCCGGAAAGCCTGACCAGCATCGTCGCGGCGTTGGGATTCTCCGCCTCGCTCGTCAGGAAGACCGGCTGGCTCATGGGATCGCCGTCGCCGGCCGCGCCATGGGCGAGAAAGCTCGCGTCATCGTAGGTCCACAGCCGCTCGTTGAGGGCGGCGACCATCTCGTCGGACGAGGCGCGCACGACGACGCGCCTGCCCTCCTGCGCCGCGAGCTCGAGCAGGCCGGGCAGCGCCTGATCGACGCGGCGCCGCTCAAGATGATGAAAGCGGACCTCGCTCACTCGCCGGCGGGGCCGACGATGACGAAGGTCCGGTCAACGCCCGTCGCCATCAGTCCGAGGCTAACGCCGCCCGGCACGTGCTCCTCGGTCTTGCCCGCCACATAGACGTCGCCGCGCTGGCGCGAGGCCGCGAGATACGCAGTCGCATCCGAGCTCATGCCACGGAGCACGCCGCGGCTCTTGGCCGCGTCCCAGCCCAGCGCCGCCTTCAGCGCCGCGGTCTGAAACCGCTCGAAATTGGTGGTGGTGCGCGCGTTGGCCGGCTCGCCGATGCGGGCCTCGAAGCGCACGAATTGATCGCCGTGACAGGTGAGGGTCGCGTCGACGTCCACCCGCGTGGTCACGTCGAACACGTTCGAATCGGAGCGCGTGCGGGACACCACGACGGCGCGCCCGAACTCGACCTGCATGTCGCTCGCCTCGGTGCGCAGCGCGCTGGTGAAGGCGTCACATCCGGCGAGCGCCCAGGCCGGCTCGAGCGAGGCGGTCCAGGCGCCAGCGAGCGCGAAGATCGTGGACCGAATCCGCATCCTGACCCCTCAAGCCCGATTCTCGACTCAATTCGTCAACGAGAACCTAATCTTCGTAGGAATCGGCCAAAAGACGATTGAGAAGACGCACGCCCCAGCCCGAGCCCCAGGACTGATTGATGTCCGATGGGGGCGAGCCCATCGCGGCGCCCGCAACATCGAGATGCGCCCACGGCGTCTCCTTGACGAACCGTTGCAGGAACTGCGCCGCCGTGATCGAACCGCCGTGGCGCCCGCCGGTGTTCTTCATGTCGGCGAACTTGGAATCGATCAGCTTGTCGAAGCTCGCGCCGAGCGGCATGCGCCAGATCTTCTCGCCTGACGCTTCCCCCGCCGCGGCGAGCCGCTGGGCGAGTTCGTCGTTATTGGAAAAGAGCCCCGCGATCTCGCTCCCGAGCGCGACGAGGATCGCGCCGGTCAGCGTCGCAAGGTCGATGATCGCACGGGGGGCGTAAGTCTCCTGCGCGTACCAGAGCGCGTCGGCGAGAACGAGCCGCCCTTCGGCGTCCGTATTGATGATCTCGATCGTCTGCCCCGACATCGAGGTGATGATGTCGCCCGGCCGGATCGCATCCCCGTCCGGCATGTTTTCGACGAGGCCGATGATGCCGACCACATTGACCTTCGCCTTCCGGGCGGCGAGCGCGTGCATAAGCCCGACAACGCAGGCCGCGCCGCCCATGTCGCCTTTCATATCCTCCATGCCAGCCGCAGGCTTGATGGATATTCCGCCGGAATCGAAACAGACCCCCTTGCCCACGACGGCGATTGGTTTTGTCCGTTTTGAACGCGCCCCGTTCCAGCGCATGGCGACAAGCCGGCTGTCGCGCGCAGATCCTCGTCCGACGGCGAGGAGCGCGTTCATCCCCAGTTTGCCCATCGCCTTCTCGTCGAGCGTCTCCACATCGACGCCGAGCTTTTCGAGCGCTTTGGCGCGATTGGCGAATTCGATGGGAAAGAGGACGTTGGGCGGCTCGTTGACCAGATTCCGCGCCAGCTCCACCCCTTCGGCGACGGCGAAGCGCTCCTGCGACGCCGCTCGCGCGGCGACCGCATGGCTCGAGCCGATGACGAAATCGGGAGCCTCGAGGCTCTCCTCCTCCGGGCCTTTCCTGCGCGTCTTGTATTTGTCGAATCGATAGGCGCGCAGGCGAAGGCCGAGCGCAAAATCAGCCGCCGCCACGCCATCCCACGTTCCCGACGGGGCCTCGAACGCGACTTCGACCCGTTTTGCGCCCCCCACCTTGCCAAAGCTGAACCCGCCGAGCGTCATGAAGTCGACCGGTGCGTTGTCCTTGCCCTGAGCGACGCCCACGACCAGCAACCGGGAGGCGTCCAGGCCGGCTGGCGCCAGAATGTCGATCGCGGTGCGCAGGGCGCCGCGAAAGTTGGACGCCTTCGCCGCGGCGCGGATGAGCGGCTCGATATCGCCAAACTGGGCGGTCACCGTCGGGGCAGGCTTCATGTCGGCCCCGACAAAGACCATGAGAGCGGCGCCTTTGGTCGCGGAGAGGGCCCCAAAGGTTATCTTGACGGCTCCGCTCATAACCAACGCGTTTCCTTCGTCCGGATTTCATCACGTCGCCAACCGGGCCGCTGGCGGCGGGCGCCGACATATCGGGGGGTTTGCCACGCTCGTCAATAAGCCGCCGCGATTGGGCGGCACATTTCAGCCGTCAAGGGTCGACGCTGGCGCGAGGAGCAGTTTGTTTGCAATGAAACGGCGCATAGGGCAAGGGCTGGGCGGACGATGCGACGACTCTACGCACGGCCGTTCGTTCTCCAGATGACACGTCGGCGATGATCCAGATTGAACGCTATCTCTTGAGGACGGCGACGACCGCCGCTGTCTCGGGCCTGGTGGTCCTGACCGGCGTCGTCTGGGTCACCCAGGCGCTGCGTCAGATCGACCTGATCACCAGCAAGGGCCAGACGATACTGATATTTCTCATGATCACCGGGCTGGCGCTGCCTTCGCTGATCGCCATCATCGCCCCGGTGGCGCTGTTCGCCGGGATTCTCTACACTCTCAACAAGCTCAACGGCGACAGCGAGCTCGTCGTCATGGCGGCTTCAGGCGTGTCGCCGATGCGGCTTTTGCGCCCAATGGCGCTGTTGTCGGCGTTGGTGTTCGCGGTCGTGGCCGAGCTCTATATCCAGGTTTTGCCTTGGAGCTTCGGGGCGATCGAGAAGCTGACGACCTTCGTTCACGCAGATTTCATCGCCAATTTCGCCCGACCGGGCGCTTTCTCCCAGCTTGAAGCGGGGTTCGTATTTCACTTTCGCGAGCGCACCCCCGATGGAGCGCTGCACGGGGTTTTCATGCAGGACCAGCGCGATCCCACCCGGATCACGACTTATATTGCGGAGGCGGGAAAAACCGTCGACCGGGGCGGAACGAGCTACCTCCAGCTGTCGAAGGGCGTCCTATTGCGGCCACAGTCGGCTGGCGACTCGGCGATGGTGACTTTTGACGACTACACGATCGACCTGTCGCAATTCATTCACGCCGTCAGCACGATGAAAAGGCCAAACGAACGCACGACCGCCCAATTGATGGCTCCTGACCCCAAGGACCGCGCCGATCCGGCGCTCCTCGGCCATATCCGTAGTGAGCTGCTCGATCGCCTGGCGAGCCCCCTCTACGCCTTCGCTGGCGGTCTCATCGCCTTCGCCGCGCTCGGAGAGGCGCGAACGACCCGCCAGGGCCGCGGCCTCGCGATTGCGGGAGCGATTCTGGCGTTCGCCGGCGTGCGCATGCTGGGCTTCGCGGCCACGACGCTCGCCGTCGGAACTCCTTCCGCCGCGATTTTCGTCTGGACGATCCCGCTTGCCGCGTGCGCTGGCGCCTTGGTTCTGATCTTCCGCCGACTGCTCATCGCTCCCGCTTGGCCGCTCGCGAGGCGTGCGGCGTGATCGGCCGGACACTGTCATTCTATCTCGCCGGCCGTTTTGCGCGCACTGTCATCGCCGCCTTCATGGTGGTCTTCGTCCTAATCTACGCCGTCGATTTGGTGGAGCTCCTGCGTCGCTCGGGCGATTCGAAGCGTGCGACGGGAATTCTCCTGGCGGGCGTGTCGTTCCTGCGAACGCCGACCATCGCCGAGCAGGCCTTGCCGTTTGCGGTTCTGTTTGGATCGATGATCGCGTTCCTCAACCTGTCGCGGAAGATGGAGCTGGTCGTCGCGCGCGCGGCCGGGGTGTCCGTCTGGCAATTTCTGACCCCTCCGCTTGTCGTGATGGCGCTCCTCGGCGTGTTCTCGGTCGTCGCCTACAATCCGGCCTCGACATGGATGAAGCAGAAGGCCGACGAGATCGAGGCCAGAGTGTTCGGCGGTCTCGCCTTGGACTCAATCGGATTGTGGATAAGGCAGAAGAGCGTCGATGGCCAGGCGGTCATTCGCGCCGCAGGCAGGAGCGCCGGCGGCGCCGAGTTCAACGGGATCGAGGTCTTCAACTTCGACCAACAGGGGAATTTCGTCGAACGGCTGGAGGCGTCCTCAGGCGAGCTGCGCGACGGATATTGGGTATTGCACAACGTCGTGGTGGTGACTCCGGGTTTCGAGTCCATCACAGTCCCCACGTACCTTTTGGCGACCAACCTCGGCAGGACGGAGGTCGCCCAGGCCTTCGTCGCGCCGGAAACCGTGTCGTTCTGGCGGCTGCCCGGGCTCGCCGCACAGACCGCCCGCGCAGGACTGGATCCAACGGCTTACGTGCTGAAATATCAGGAGCTTTTGGCACGCCCGCTCATGCTGGCGGCGATGGTGCTGGTGGCCGCATGCTTTTCGTTAAGATTCTTCCGAATGGGTGGGATCGAATATATGGTTTCCGGTGGCATCCTGGCGGGCTTCATGCTTTATGTGGCCACTAAAGTGGTCAGCGATCTCGGCGGGGCGGGGTTCCTCAGCCCCTCCGTGGCGGGATGGTCGCCCGGGGTCGTTGGCTGCATGTTTGGCGTGTATGTGCTGCTTCAACAAGAGGATGGTTGATGGGTTTCGCCCTCAGCTTTTCCTTTAGGTCAAACTGCCGCCAAACGCGCGCCGCGCGTTTAGCCGTGTCGTTCGCGGTCGTGGCCGTCACGGCGTGGACCCTGTTGTTCGCCAGCCCCGCGTCCGCCCAGTCGCCTCCCGCGGGAACCCAGTCGGCGCAAGCAAAGCCGCAGGACAAGCTCGTCATCGACGCGGACGAACTCGTCTACGACAAGGACAAGAACACGATCTCGGCCGTCGGCTCGGTTCAACTTTTCTACCAGGGCCGCGTGCTTCAGGCCGACCGCGTAATTTATGACCGCGCCACCAAGCGCGTCTACGCGGAAGGCCACGCCAAGATGACGGATGAGCATGGCAACGTCGTCTACGGAAGCCGGTTTGCGCTCAGCGACGATTTTCGCGACGGCTTCATCGATAGCGTCCAGGTCCTGACGACCGACAAGACGCGCTTCAGCTCGCCACGGGTGGAGCGCTCGAACGGCGATGTAACGGTCCTGGAGAAAGGAGCCTATACCGCCTGCGTGCCCTGTAAGGACCATCCGGAACGCCCGCCGTTCTGGCAGGTGAAGGCGACCAAGATCATCGAGAACCAGGAGACGCATACAATCTACTACGAGGACGCTCAGCTGCAGTTCTGGGGCTTTCCCGTTTTCTACTTCCCCTATTTTTCCTCGGCTGATTCGACCGTCAACAAGAAGACCGGCTTCCTGGCGCCGTCGCTCGTGTCCGGGGGGTATCTCGGCACGGGCATCAGCTTACCCTATTTCATCGATCTGGCGCCCAACTACGATCTCACCCTGACACCAACCTTCCTTTCGAAGCAGGGTCTTTTAGGAGAAGTCGACTGGCGCCAGCGGCTGTCCAACGGCATCTACAACATCCGTGCGACGGGAATCGACCAGGAGCAGCCTGGAGCGTTTCCGGCCTTTCCCTATGGCGCAGGTGATATGCGCCTAAGAGGGTCGATCGAAAGCAGCGGCAATTTCTTCCTTAATGACATGTGGCAGTTCGGTTGGAACGGCACATGGATGAGCGACAAATTCTTCCTCAACGATTACCGGCTTCAGGGCATAAACTTCGACTATTTCTATTTCCAGGACGTCGTTTCGGATATCTATCTGCGCGGCCAGTCCGCCCAGAGCTTCTTTGACCTGAGCGCCTACCATTTCGAGGGCACGACGATGAACGACGACAACCGGACGCTGCCGGTCGCCGTCGCGCCGGTCCTCGACTACAATCGGGTGATCAACGTTCCCGCCGACCGCACCCACGGTATCGGAGGCGAGCTGACCATCGACACCAACGTCGCCAACATCAACCAGACCAATGCCGCATTCCAGTCGACCGGCCAGCAGACCTTCGATAACGCCTATCACCTCTACAACGTCTGCGAAACGCAGGTCGGAAATACGGTCGTCAATACGTATTTTCCGGGCAAATGCATGTTGCGCGGGATCGCCGGCGATTACACCCGAGCGTCGGGACAGGTCTCGTGGCAGCGTAGCTACATCGATCCGATCGGCCAGGTATGGAAGCCGTTGCTGTTCGCTCGTCTCGACGGCGAGGCGACCGAGCTCAATGAAACCGGATCGATCACCTACGCGAGCGCTCTCGGGGTGAGCACGGTCGCCAATTCGAGCCAGGCCGCCTTCTTTTCCGGCTCGAACCAGGGAACGTTCGCGCGCGGCATGGCGGGCGCCGGGCTCGAGTACCGCTATCCCTTCACGTCGACATCATCCTGGGGGACGCAGACGATTACGCCGATCGGCCAGCTCATCGCCCGGCCAAGCGAGATCATTCCGAGAATCCAGCCCAACGAGGATTCGCAAAGCCTCGTTTTCGACGACACCAACCTCTTCGCCTTGAACAAGTTCTCCGGCTACGATCGGATCGAAGGCGGCACCCGGCTTAATTACGGCCTCCAATACACCGCCGATTTCGCCAACGGGGGCCACGCGAACTTTGTCGGCGGGGAATCGATCCAGGTCGCCGGGCAAAATTCCTATACACTCTATGACCCCACCAATACGGGGCTCGAGTCGGGTCTTGACAAGAAATTCTCGAACTTTGTGTTCGGCGAGGCGCTGCAGCCCTTTTCGAGCCCGATCACTCTCATGAGCAAACAGCAGTTCGACAGCTCGACGCTGCAGCTCGCGCGCTTCGATGGGATAGCCAAGGCGACCTACGCCGGCATCAACGGCAGCGTCGACTACGCCCTCTACGCTGCGCAACCCGAGTTGGGATTTGAATTCCCGCGCGAAGGCCTGACCGGAAACCTGGGCTATTCCTTCCAGGATCGCTGGTCGGTCCATGGGTCGGTGGTGCTCGACATGTCGCGTCACTACTACGACACGCTGGGACCGACGACCCCAATCTTCTATCCCGTCGGCTATTCGTTCGGCCTCGGCTACAAGGACGACTGCACCACGTTGAACATCACCTATTCGTCGGCGACCAGCCAACCCGCCATCTACAGCACGTTCGCGGGCGGCCCGATCATTTTGAACCCGTCTGTCCGCGAGCAGACGGTGATGATCCAGCTCGTGCTGCGCACGCTTGGCGACGTCAAGACGAACGTCGGCCTCTGATCGAGCGATCGTCGGCGGAGCCGCCGCCCTTGGAGCTTCGAACATGACCGGCGACAAGCCGCCATTGGCGATGACCATGGGCGATCCAACCGGGATCGGCCCGGAACTGGCGCTGGCCGCGTGGCGCGATCGAACGCCGAGCGCGCCTTTCGTCGTGTTCGCCGCGCCCGGAATTCTGGCCGCGGCCGCCAAGCGCGCGGGGCTGGCGGTTGCGATCGTCGAGACCGACGCCGCCGGCGCACGGGCCGCGTTTGCGTCCGGCCTGCCAGTGGTCCCGCTCAGAAGCTCGGTCCAGGACTCGCCCGGTCGCCCGGACGCAGCCAACGCCGCGGCGACGCTCGAATCGATCGAGCGCGCGGTCGAAGCCGTCCGCCGGGGCGACGCTCGGGCGATTGTGACCAACCCGATAGCCAAGGCCACGCTCTATGAGGCCGGATTCAAGCATCCCGGGCATACCGAGTATCTCGGCGAATTGGCCAAAGCCTGGGGCGGGCCGACCTTTCCAGTCATGATGATCTGGTCGGAGACGCTCGCGGTTGTCCCTGTGACCATCCATATTCCCCTCGCGGACGCGCCGAAGGCGCTGACGGCGGAACTCATCATCAGAACCGCGCGCATCGTCGATCATGACCTGCGCGCCCGCTTCGGGGTGGCGCGGCCGCGTCTGGCGCTCGCCGGCCTCAATCCGCACGCGGGGGAGGGCGGGGCGATGGGTCGGGAGGAGATCACCATCATCCGCCCTGCGATCGAGGCGCTCAAGGCCGAGGGGATCGACGCCGTCGGGCCGCTCCCGGCCGACACGATGTTCCATGCCAGAGCGCGCGCGCGCTACGACGTGGCGCTCACGATGTATCACGACCAGGGCCTGATTCCGGTCAAGACGCTCGCTTTCGACGAGGGCGTCAACGTCACCCTCGGCCTGCCGTTCGTGCGCACCTCGCCGGATCATGGCACGGCCTTCGACATCGCGGGGAAGGGGCTCGCTAACCCGGCGAGCCTCATCGCGGCGCTGAACCTCGCCGACCGGCTGACGCGATGAGCCTCGCAGCCGACGGTCTCCCGCGCCTGAGCGAGGTGGTCGCGGCGCACGGGCTCGAGCCGCGCAAGGCGCTCGGCCAGAACTTCCTCTTCGACCTCAACCTGACCCGGAAGATCGCCCGCGCCGCGGGGCCGCTCGACGGCGTCGCTGTGGTCGAAATCGGCCCCGGTCCCGGCGGCCTCACCCGCGCGCTGCTCTCGGAAGGGGCGGCGAAGGTGATCGCGGTCGAGCGCGACGCCCGCGCGCTCGGCGCGCTTAATGAGATCGCCGCGCATTGGCCGGGACGCGTCGAAATCATCGAGGGCGACGCCCTTCGCATCACGGCTCAGACACTGGTTGAGAAAGCCGGCGGCGCCCCGATCCGCGTCGTCGCCAACCTGCCCTATAATGTCGGAACCGCGCTGCTGACCGGCTGGCTCGAGGCCGAGCCGTGGCCGCCGTTCTATGACCGCCTCGTCCTCATGTTCCAGCGCGAGGTCGCGCTGCGCATCGTCGCCACGCCAGCGAACCGCGCCGACTATGGCCGCCTCGCGGTTCTGGCTGGATGGCGGACAGAGGCCCGCATCCTGTTCGACGTCGCGCCCGCGGCGTTCACGCCGCCGCCAAAGGTCACCTCGAGCGTGGTCGAGCTCATCCCCCGCGCGCGCCCCGAGCCCTGCGATCCAGCGACGCTCTCGGCGCTGACGCAGGCCGCGTTTGGCCAGCGCCGCAAGATGCTGCGCCAGTCGCTGAAAGCCTTCGCCGCCGCGCGGCGGCTCGACCTTCCCGCTCTCCTCGCCGCCGCTGGTCTCCAGCCGACGATGCGGGCGGAGGAGGCGCCGGTCGCGGCCTTTGTCGCGATGTCCCGAGCGGCCGAAGGGGCGACTGTCCAAAACACCGCGCCAAGCCCGTAATACCAAGACTCGATGATCGCAACCGATCATCGAGTTGGTCGCCGGAGCGCGAATGCGCGCCCGCGCCGTTGCGCGGAATCGAGCGCGATGAGTCGCACTCAGGTGGAACGGGCATTAACGAGTCGGTTTCGAGCCTTTTCAAGGACTTGCGGCGCGTTTAGCGATCCACTTCCGCCTTGAGCCGAAAAGCCGGTTGCACGCCGCCTTCCGGAAAAACTGGCCTGGTCTCGCATTACTTCTGAAAATCTATACTACACCCCAGCCAGTTTGGCAAGACATTTGTAGACTATTTCGATCGAGCCCGACGCCCCGCGCCCTCCAAGTCCCGTTGGGCCCAAGTCCCGTTGGGCCCAAGTCCCGTTGGGCCGATGTCCCGTTGGGCCGATGTCCCGTTTGGGCCCCCGTCCGTCTCGCCAATCTTCTCTGGAAAGTGACGGCAGTGCCGCGGTTCTCACGGGCCCGCGCGAGTTTGCGCGCGATGACGATACCCAGCGTACCCCTGTCCGCCAAGGCCGATCAGCAGCCAATTGTACAATAGCGAACTTGCGGCGCGCCACGCGGCGCTCGACCTGTCGCTCGGCGCCGGCTCGTCGCTCCAGGCGTTCGATCTTTACGATTTCAACGCCAACATTTCGTCGCGCTTCCTTCAGGCGGCGCGGCGACCAACGGTCACTGGCCGTAGTTTTTTCCTGAATATCCCCGCAGGTTTCCGGTCGCGGGGGCCAATATCGACCGAGCCCTGGCCTCAGGCCCGCGCCGCAAGAGCCCGGGCGCCGCGGCGATAGCCGGCGAGGCCCAGGCTTCCGAAGCCGACCAGCAGCATCGCCCAGGTCGAGGGCTCGGGAACCGCCGACGAGAAGCCCGCGGCCCACAGAGCCTGCACCTTCGCGGTCGGGTGAATGTCATCCCAATAGGCGAAACTATCGATGTTTTCGGCGTCCGGCCCGCATGCCGACGACGTCGCCGCGCTCAAAGGCGTATCGGTGAAGCAGCGGTCAGTGGTGTTGGTCAACCCGAATAAGGCGGCGTTGGCCAGAATGTTGGCGTTGAAATCGTAAAGATCGAACGCCTGGAGCGTCGAGCCGGCGCCGAGCGACGGATCGAGCTTATCGAGGCCAGCCGCAAGTTCGCTATCGTACAATTGGCTATCGGCGGTCGCGCTGGCCGCCAGGGTGGGATTGTCCTGCGCGAATTCGGGGATGAGTCCGACATTGGGGACGTTGACCACCAGAAAGTGCTTGGCGTCCTCGCCCGAGAGCGTCGAGATCGCGGCCAGCTCCGCATCGACCCCGGCCGTCACCGCCCCCGCGCCGGTCCCATCGAGGGCCGCGTCGCGGACGTCGTTGCCCCCGATCATGATGACATAGAGCGCGTCCGGATCCGCATGGTCCGAGGTAACGGCGCTATAGGCGCCGACCTGGCTCAAAAGGTTGATGCTGGCCGCCGACGGCGTCGCGGCCAGAGCCCCGGCGACAGCGTAATTCGTGCCTGGGACGAAGGATGGGCCGCCGAACAGGCCGGCGGGATCCTTGAAGCCGGTCACCCAGAGGGAGGGCGTGAGGCTGAGCCCCAGGTCCTTCGCCAGACCCGCAACTGCGACCGGCCCGTTGGTGAAGCTGTCATGGTAGCTCGGCGGATTGGGAAAGTTGCCAAAGTAATAGCCATGCTGGGCGTAGTTCTCGACATTGAGAAGCTCAGCCAGATTGCCGTTGTCCGACAGGCTGTCGCCGAACACATATTCAGCCGAGAAGTCGGCGGCTCTGGCCGCGGAGACGAGCGGCGCGGATGCAAAAGCTGCCGTGAGCGCAAGGATCGAGGTACGAAGGTATCGGTGAGCCATGTGGACGTTTCCCCTTGGCCTCCCCGCTGTCGCGCGGGCCCGGCCGATTTCCCTATCGTCATCATGCCCGCGGGAGGACATGAGTCAACAGCGCGCTCGCGGGAATGGGATTGGTCGCGTGGGGCGCGCGGGTTTGTGAACGATCGCGCAAGGCAAGTCCGGCTGGACCCGCCTACTTGTGCAAAACTGGGTACCCTTGCGTGTAGATCCAGTCCGTCGCCTGCGCGGGAATGTGGCAGGGCTGGCAATCCGTCGTGTAATCGGTCGAAGTGGTCTTCAGGGGATTGGCGGCGTCGAACCATGACCAACCCCATCCGCTGCCCCAAAGCTTGTTTTTCGGATGACTGTTCTTGCTGTCCTTGACCATGACGAACCAGCCCGCGAGAGTTTCTGCGTGACTGACCGTGCCGGTCGTCATCGGACCGGTGGCGGCGTCATAAACCTCCTTCACCAGGACCGCTCCGTCCGGGAAATGGCCGTTGGCCCGAAACGCGGCGACGGCGCCGGGCGACGCGAAAACGTTATGAAGCTGCTTCGATCCCTCGCCCTTGTCCGCGGCGACCGCCCAGGTCCCCAAATATTCATACATCGAGCGATAATCCGCGGGGACGCGGAGCGCGCCTTCAGTGTCGGCGACCGGGCTCGGGTCGGCCGCAGCGCCCGCCCCTCCGACGACAGCCAGCGATATCAGGGCCGCGGCCGCCGAGGCAAAGAGCGCGATCAATGCGAGCAGTGCGGAAACCCGGGATTTCGCCATGGTCCTCGGTCCTCTCGATCGACGCTCCCAGCGAGCGGCAGGGCTGCCACGAAGGCGGTTATTTGCTCATTGATCCACTTCGCGCAATGACATGCAACGCATAATTTCTATACGCGGCTGGACCATGGGCGCGCGCGAAAATCGCGGATCATCTCGAGCGCCGCATTGTGGCCCGGCGCGCCGGTGACGCCGCCGCCCGGATGGGTCGAGGCGCCGCACATGTAAAGGCCCGGAATGGGCGATCGGTAGTCGGCGTGCCCGAGCACCGGCCTCGCCGAATAGAGCTGGTCGAGGCCGAGCGCTCCATGGAAGATGTCGCCGCCGACAAGGCCGAAGTCGCGCTCGAGGTCGAGCGGCGTGAGGATCGTGCGCGCGATGACCGACGCCCTGAAGCCCGGCGCGTAAGCTTCGACCGTGTCGATCATGAGATCGGCGACCGTCTCGCGCGCTTCGTCCCACGAGCGCCCGTCCGGCAGAGTGGGCGCGACATGCTGGCAGAAGAGCGAGGCGACGTGGCGCCCGGGAGGCGCGAGCGAATTATCGAGGGTGGAGGGGATCAGCATCTCGATGACGGGTTCGGCCGACCAGCCGGAGCGGCGCGCGTCGAAATAGGCGCGCTCCATATAGGCGAGGCTTGGGGCGATCACGATTCCAGCGCCATGATGCTCGGCGGGCGCGCGCCCGGGCAGAGCCGAAAAGCTCGGCAGTTGGGAGAGCGCCAGATTCATCCTCAACGAGCCAGAGCCGCTTCGATACGAGCCGATGCGGGCGCGAAAGTCGGCCGGCAGGATTGCTGGATCGAGGAGCTTTTCGAAGGTGAGCTTCGGGTGCAGGTTGGACACCACCGCGCTTGACGTGATCCGCTCGCCTTTGTCGGTGACGACGCCCGAGGCGCGGCCCTTCTCGACCAGGATTTCGCTCACGCCCACATTCGTGCGGATCTCCACGCGGCGCTCGGTTGCGGCGCGCGCCATCGCCTGCGTGATCGCGCCCATGCCGCCAATGGCGTGGCCCCACACGCCCTTCCGGCCGTTCACCTCGCCCCAGCAATGATGCAGAAGCACGTAGCCCGCGCCGGCCGTATAGGGGCTGGCGTAGGTTCCCACGATCCCGTCGAAGCCGAGGATCGCCTTGATCGGATCGCTCTCGAACCACTGGTCGAGCAGGTCGCCGGCCGAACGGGTGAGGAACTCGAAAAGGTCGCGCTGGCCTTCGAGATCGAGCCCGCGCAGGCGGTTTCCGACTCGCGCCGCCTCGATCAGCGCGCCCAGGCCGGGGACGAGGCCCTGTCCGGTCGCGACGTTCGGGGGCGTGGACAGCGCGAGCGCGCGCAGGACGTCAGTGAGGCGCGCAAGTCGCGCCTCATAGGCTTCGAGCCGCTCCGCATCGCGGGCGGAGAATTTCGCCACCTCGGCCTGCGTGCGCCCGGGCGCGACCTTGAGATGGCGCCCGTCCGGCAAGGGCAGGAAGTTCGACAACGGGCGCTGGACCATGCGGAGCCCGTGGCGGTGGAGCTCGAGATCGCGGATGATCTTCGGGTTGAGAAGCGAGACGGTGTAGGACGCGACGGAATTGCGGAAGCCGGGGTGGAATTCCTCGGTCGCCGCCGCGCCGCCGACTTGGCGCCGCCGCTCGAGCACTGTCACCTGAAGGCCAGTCATGGCGAGATAGGCGGCGGCGACGAGGCCGTTGTGGCCGGCGCCGATGACGACGACGTCAGTCATCGGGTTCGCGTGACGCCGCGCTTCAGCGGGGCCCCAGCGACGGCAAATGCAGATGCTGCTCCAGCCGGCGCACCCGTTCCTCGGGTTCGTTGATCAGCAGGCCGTGCCCGATGACGGCGGAGTGATACTCGACCACCGCGCGGCGAAGGCCGACGATCTGCTCGCGGGTGTCCTTCTGCATTGTCAGCATGTCGGCTCGCATCGTCAGCATGTCGGAGGCGACGTCCGCCCGCAGGGAATGGAGATCGGATTCGGTCGCCATTTCCGATTTCAGCGTCCGCACCTCGCTCTTGATATCGCCGATGTCCGCGCGCAGGCCGCGCAGATGCTCGATGACGATATTGTCGGGCTGCCCCGCCACCGGAATTCCCTCAAGTCTCAAAAGACTGAAGCCAAGTTGACAGCCTGAGCCAAGTCTCGACAGCCTCTGTTTACAGGGGCGCGCCGAATCTATCAATCGCGCGCTTAAGATCCCAACGGCGCGGCTCTGCTCCCCTCGGCGGCGACGAGGCCGTTATGGCCGGCGGCGATAACGATGACGTCAGGCCTTGCTCTCGAGCTGGAGCTGGATGACATCAAGTCGCCGCCGCCATTGCGGGTTCAGCACCGGGCTTAGGCCGACCTGATCAAACGAAAAGAGGAGCGCGCATGTCTGCGCCTCCCGGTTAAGCGGACCCAACTATTTCGCCTTCTTGTTCAGCGTATCGATCAGAAGCTTGGCGGCCGGGCCCGAAGAGGCCGGATTCTGGCCGGTGATCAGCTGGCCGTCGGCGACTGTGTGAACGCCCCAGTCCTTAACCTTGGAAAAGACGGCGCCGAGGTTCATCATTTCGTCTTCGACAAGGAAGGGCACCACTTTCGTCAATCCTACCGCTTCTTCCTCGCCATTGGTGAAGCCGGTCACCGTCTTGCCCGCGACAAGCACCTTGCCGTCCGGGGTTTTGACGTGACGCAGCGCGCCGGTTGAGTGGCAGACCACCGCGAACGTCTTGCCGGCGGCCAGAAAGGATTCCAGCAGCTTGATCGAGTTCTTGTCTTCGACGAGATCCCACATCGGCCCATGGCCACCGGGGTAGAAGACGGTGTCGTAATCTTCCTGCTTGACGCTATCGAGGCGCACCGTCCTGTCCAGCTGAGCATTGGCGGCGGCGTCCTTCTCGAACCGCCGTGTGATGTCGGTCTGGAAGCTCGGCTCGTTGCTCTTGGGATCGAGCGGCGGCCGACCGCCCTTGGGCGATGCAAGGGTGATCTCAGCCCCGGCGTCCTTGAAAACATAGTAGGGCGCCGCGAGTTCCTCCAGCCAGAAGCCGGTCTTGCGGCCCGTGTCGCCGAGCTGGTCATGAGACGTGAGAACCATCAGGACTTTCATAGCGCGCTCCTTCCGTTCTGATTAAACGTCGAACCTCACCCCCTGCGCGAGCGGCAACCTGGCCGAATAGTTCACCGTGCTCGTTTGCCGGCGCATATAGGCCTTCCAGGCGTCGGAGCCGCTCTCGCGCCCGCCTCCGGTTTCCTTTTCGCCGCCGAACGCCCCGCCGATTTCCGCGCCCGAGGGGCCGATATTGACGTTGGCGATGCCGCAGTCGGACCCCGTCGCCGACAGGAACGTCTCCGCCTCGCGCAGGTTGAGGGTGAAGATCGACGACGACAACCCCTGGGGCACGTCATTGTGGATGGCGATCGCCTCCTCCAGCGCGTCATAGCCGAGCGTATAGAGGATGGGCGCGAAAGTCTCCTCGCGCACGATCCCCGACTGGTCCGGCATCTCGACGATCGCCGGCGCCACATAGGCGCCGCCGTTCGGCACGCCCTTGGCGACCGCGCCCCCGCCATGGACCTTCCCGCCCTCCTCTTCCGCGCGCCTGAGGGCGGCCTGCATCTTTTCGCGGGCGGCATGGTCGATCAGCGGGCCGACCAGCGTCCCCTCCTGGCGCGGATCGCCGATCTTGAGGCTCGAATAGGTCTTGGCGAGGCGATGGGTCAGGTCGGCGCGGATCGAGCGATGGACGATGACGCGCCGAAGCGAGGTGCAGCGCTGCCCGGCCGTGCCGACGGCGGAGAAGACGATCGCCCGGACCGCCATGTCGAGATCGGCGGAGGGGGCGACGACCATCGCGTTGTTGCCGCCGAGCTCGAGGATCGGGCGGCCGAAGCGCGCGGCGACCTTCGGCCCGACGATCGAACCCATGCGGGTCGAGCCGGTGGCCGAGACGATGGGCGCGCGTCTCGATTCCACCAGCGCTTCGCCGATCGCCGCACCGCCGATGACGATCTGCGCCAGGCCTTCCGGCGCGTCGGGGCCGAAGCGTTCAAGCGCGCGGCCGAGGATTTTCATCGTCGCCAGCGCCGAGAGCGGCGTCTTCTCCGACGGCTTCCAGATCACCGGATCGCCGCAGACCAGGGCCAGCGCCGCGTTCCACGACCAGACCGCGACCGGGAAATTGAAGGCGGAGATGATCGCGCACGGACCCATCGGGTGCCAGGTCTCGGTCATGCGGTGGCCGGGCCGCTCCGAGGCGATGGCGAGGCCGTACAATTGCCGCGAAAGACCGACCGCGAAATCGCATATGTCGACCATCTCCTGCACTTCGCCGAGGCCCTCGGAGACGATCTTGCCGACCTCCAGCGTCACCAGCGCGCCCAGCGCCTCCTTCGAAGCGCGCAATTCTTCGCCAAGCAGGCGCACGAGCTCGCCCCGCCGGGGCGCCGGAACCTCTCGCCAGGCCAAAAAAGCCCTGTGGGTGGTCTCCATGATCGCCGGCATGTCGGCGGCCGGCGTCTCGTTCACCCGCGCGATCTCGGCGCCGTCGATCGGCGAGCGCACGGAGAGCGAGCCGCCCTTCAGCTCCTGGGCGGTGAAGCCCAAGGATTCGAGAATGTCCTCGCTCGTCATGGCTGGCTCACCCTTTCCGTATCGTGGCGCATCGCGCGGCCGGTGGCGGCAAAGCGTTCTTCGACCTCAATTCCGCCGGTCCGGCAAGTCCCCGCTTCGCGGGAGAGCGCTCGCATCAGGGTGAATTCAGCGACGATGGCGCTTCGGCGGCGGTCGGCCCCCTCTTCGACCGCGGCGTTGCGCGGGATTGGCCCAGCCATTATGTTGAGCAAACGCGCGCGGGGGGTTCCGCGGGCGCCGGAGCCTTTTCATGGCGCGTTCGACCAATATCCTTCTGGCCTGCGTCGCGATGCTGGGCGCCATGCTGCTCGCCATGGCGATGACGCCGCACAATCTGATGGCGCGCACCCACGACGTCTTCAACATCGACAAGCATCTGCCGACTCAATTCGGCGACTGGAAGCCGGTCGAGGGCCTGAACGTCGTGGCGCCTCCGGCCCCCGATTCGCTCGAAGCCAGCCTCTATAACCAGGAGGCGTCACGCGGCTTTATCGATCCGGACGGACATGTGGTGATGCTGATGGTGGCCTATGGCGAGAGCCAGAGCGACCGCCTGCAGCTGCATCATCCGGAGGTGTGCTACACCGCGCAAGGGTTCCGGGTGTCGCGGACGACCCCGTTCAAGCTCGACTATTCGCCCTCGGCGCCGCCGCTCAAGGTGACGAGACTGGTCGCCCAGCGCGAGGATCGGATCGAGCCGATCAGCTACTGGATGCGGATCGGCTATGACGTTTCGAACAGCAACTGGACCCGCCAGGCGCTGAAGCTCGGATATGGCCTGCGGGGATGGGTTCCGGACGGCGCGCTGTTCCGGGTGTCCACCATCGGCATTCCGGCCGAACAAAGCTTCAAGATCCAGGACAAATTCATTCACGATCTCCTGAACGTGGTGGACCCCGCCACGCGGGAATTCATGGTCGGCGACCCGAAGAAGGCGCTGATGTAAGCCAGGTCCGCGGCGCAGGCGATTGTAGCCGCGCTCGGCGAGCGCCCCGCCGGGGGCCAGCGCGACGACAATCCGATGTCCTTTGCGGTATTTGGGCGAGGCTAACGGGGCGCGCCCCGCGACCCCAAGGCGTGTGATGCGCTGATAACGGAAGGCCTATGGAGCGGATCTGGCTCAAGTCCTATCCCGAGGGCGTGCCGGCCGAGATTGACTTGGGCGGCGTCGGCTCGCTCGGCGATTTCATCGCCGATAGCGTCGGCAGGTTTCGCGAGCGCACCGCCTTCATCAGCATGGGCAAGGCGATTACCTATGGCGAACTCGACCTGAAATCGCGCGCTTTCGCAGGCTACCTCAAAAACGTCGCCGGGCTGCCTCGGGGCGCCCGCGTCGCGCTGATGTCGCCGAACGTGCTGCAATATCCGATCGCCGCGTTCGGCGCGCTGCGCGCGGGCTATGTGGTCGTCAACTGCAACCCGCTCTACTCGCCGCGCGAGCTCAAGCACCAGCTTGCCGATTCCGGCGCGGAGGCGATCGTCGTCCTCGAGAACTTCGCCGCCACGGTCGAGAAGGCGGCCGACGGGACGGCGCTCAAATTCGTGATCGTCACCGGCGCTGGCGACCAACTGGGTGGCGTCAAGGGTGCGGTCGTCAATGCGGTGGTGCGCCACGTCCGGCGCGCCGTTCCCGCCTTTCGTCTGCCCCACGCTATGCGATTCAATCGCGCGCTGGCGTTGGGCGCGCGGCGCCCGTTCACCGACCCGGCCGTCAAGCCCGACGACATCGCCTTTCTTCAGTACACTGGCGGCACCACCGGCGTGCCCAAGGGCGCGATGCTGACCCATCGCAACATGGTCGCAAACCTGCGCCAGATCCACGCATGGGTCGCGCCGGCGCTTAAGTCCGACAGCGAAACCTTCGTCGCCGCCCTGCCGCTCTATCACGTGTTCGCGCTGCAGGTGAACGGCTTCGTGCCGCTGATGATCGGCGCGACCAATCTCATGATCGCCAATCCGCGCGACATTCCCGCTCTCGTCAAGGCGTTGCGCGGGACGACGTTTACCGTGCTGCCCGGCGTCAACACGCTGTTCAACGCGCTCCTCAACAACAAGGACTTCGCCACGCTTGATTTCTCCCACATGCATTTCGCCATCGCCGGGGGCATGGCGGTGCAGCGAACGGTGGCGGAGCGCTGGCAGTCGGTGACGGGGAAGCCGCTGATCGAGGCTTACGGACTGACCGAGACCTCTCCCGCCGCGATCGCCAATCCGCTGAACGTCGATCATTTCACCGGGGCGATCGGCCTGCCGATGCCCTCGACCGAGATCGCCATTCGCGACGACGAGGGGCGCGACCTCAAGGCCGGCGAAACCGGCGAATTGTGCATCAGGGGCCCGCAAGTGATGGCGGGGTACTGGAACCGCCCCGACGAGACCGCGAACGTGATGACCGCCGACGGATACTTACGCACCGGCGACATCGCGCGGGTCGACGAGCGCGGCTATGTGTATATCGTCGACCGCAAGAAGGACATGATCAATGTCTCGGGCTTCAACGTCTATCCGAACGAGATCGAGGATGTGGCGATGGGCCATCCGGGCGTCCTCGAAGCGGCCGCCGTCGGGATCCCGGACTTAAGGACCGGAGAAGCGGTCAAGCTCGTGGTCGTGCGCAAGGACGCGGGCCTGACCGAGGCCGACCTCGTCGCCTACTGCCGCCAGCATCTGACCGGATACAAGCGGCCCCGGCATATCGAGTTCCGCGATGCGCTGCCGCACACCAACGTGGGCAAGATCCTGCGCCGCGAATTGCGGGAGCCGGAGCCGCCGGCGGGGTCGCCAGGCGCCGGCTGATCGGCCGAATTGCTGTAATAGGCAGGCGCTACCCGGCAGACGTTAAGATCTTGGCCCCGACAATGACGGTCGGAAGAACGAAACCCCCAAGCTAATCCACATTCCTGGCGGATTGCTGCGTCGCGGCAACCCGTCGAATATGTGACGCAGAATTTTGCGCGGGGGTTACTCACATGCGAAAGAAGATTCAAGTTCTTGCGGCGGTCGCGGGCCTTGCGCTCGGGCTGGGGACATTGTCTTCGGCCTCCCGCGCGGCAATCGTCGAGACAATTATCAACACGGGCGATGCCACGATTGTTGGCGGCATCACCTTCCCAACGCTTACTGGCGACACCGATGCGGGCGTGCTGTTCTCCTACGGCGGGTTCACGCAGGCGGACATCACGTCGATTTCCTGGACGCTCGACCCGACCACCGAGGCTGTGGTCGCGCTTGCTCTCAACGCGCTGCAAGGTGACGAAACCTGCCCGAACGGTTCCGCTGACTGCTCGAACACGACCTTGAATTTGTCACCCACTCTGGCGACATCGGGGGGCACAAGTTGCACCTTTTCGGGCGACCATGACCAGTGCAGCGAGTTTTTTAGAGGGGCGGATATCACATTTGTGCCGGCCGCTGTCCCGGAGCCTTCGGTATGGGCCATGTTCGTCATTGGCTTCGTGGGTTTAGGCTTTGCGGGACGCCATCGAGCAAAGCAGGCGGCCGCATAACCGACGCAGGCCGTCGCCTCGCCTGGCATCGAAAGGGCAGGATGTTCATGGAGGCAATCCTACCTCGCCTTCTGCTTTTCTGAAAGCAATTGCTGGCCGAACCAGCCGCACAAAAGCTACTCGCTCTACCCGCCTTAAAGCGCGCTGGCGGAGGTGAGCGCATCCATGTCGGCTGAGCTCAGCTTGAGTTCGGTCGCCCGCGCGAGGCTTTCGACCTGCTCGACCGAGGTGGCGCTGGCGATTGGCGCCGTGACGCCGGGCCGCGCCATGACCCAGGCGAGCGCGACTTCCGCGGGCTTCGCCTTGTGGCGCGCGGCGACCGCGTGCAGCGCGTCGAGGATGCGCAATCCCCGTGCATCGAGATAGGCCTTGACCGCGTCCCCGCGCGGGCTCTTCGAAAGGTCAGCCTCGCTGCGATACTTGCCCGAGAGGAAGCCCTTGGCGAGGCTGAAATAGGTAATGACGCCGATGTCCTCGCGCGCGCAGAGGTCGGCGAGGCCGCTCTCAAAGCTTTTGCGGTCGGCGAGATTATATTCCGGCTGCAGGACCTCGTAACGCGGCAGCCCTTTGGCCTTGGAGGCGGCGAGCGCCGCCTCGAGCATCGCGGCCGTCAGGTTCGACGCCCCGCACCATCGGATCTTGCCGGCGTCGATCAGCCGCTGATAGGCGCCGAGCGTGTCCTCGTATGGCGTCGCCATGTCCGGCCAGTGCGAGAGATAAAGGTCGATCACGTCCGTCTGCAGCCGCTTGAGCGACGCTTCGGCCGCCTCGGCGATATAGGCGGGCTTGAGCCCTTCCTTTCCCTTGCCCATCGGCGAGCCGACCTTGGTGATGACGATGATGCGGCTGCGATTTCCCCGCGCCTTCATCCATTCCCCCATGATCGTTTCCGATTCGCCGCCCTGATGTCCTGGGACCCAGGTGGAATAGGAGTCGGCGGTGTCGATGGCGGTCAGGCCCGCGGCGGCGAACCGGTCCAGCACGGCGAAGGAGGTTTTTTTGTCAGCCGTCCACCCGAATACGTTGCCGCCGAGCACGAGCGGCGCGATGGAAAGGTCGGTGTGTCCGAGGCGGCGGGTCTGCATGAAGTCCTCCTTGATACGGGCAAGGATAACGTAAGATCGGGGATGCGGGGAAGGGGCGCGATTCTCGTGCGAAGAAAGGGCTGGAGGGGGCGAATGTCTGACGATGATGTCGAGCAGGTGCGTCGATGGTTTGCGGAAGAGTTGCGTTTCGTCGCGCGTGGGCGATCCGAGGGTTGTCAAGGCGTTCGCGACCGTGCCGCGCGAGCGCTTCGTCGGGCCGGGGCCATTGCGGCTGCTCAGCCAATGGAACCTGAAGGATTATTGGACGCCGCCTGACCCAAACCCGGCGGCCGTCTATCACGATGTGTTGATCGCTTACGACGAACAGCGTCGCCTGAACAACGGCCAGCCGAGCCTCTGGGCGTTCGTGTTCGACAAGCTGCATGTCGCCAGCGGAGAGCGTGTGATCCATCTGGGCTGCGGCATGGGCTATTATACGGCGGTCCTGGCGGAGCTGGTGGGGCGCGGCGGCGCGATCACGGCGATCGAGATCGATGAACGGCTCGCGAAGCGTGCTCGCGAGGCGTTGGCGCTATGGCCCCAAGTCACGGTCGTCAACGGCGACGGCGCGCAGCATTCGCTTCCCGATAGCGATGTCGTGGTCGCGAGCGCGGGCGCGACCCACCCCTTGTCGGCCTGGCTGCGCTGCCTCAGGCCGAAGGGTCGGCTGGTTTTTCCCATGACGTCGACGAATGCGGGCGGAGGCATGTTGCTCGTCACGCGCCGGGAGCGCGACGTGTTTGACGCGCGTTTTTTGTGTGCGGTCTGGTTTTATGAGTTCGCCGGGGCTCGCGACGCCCCGGTAAGCGATCGTCTGGCCAAGGCGTACGCTGAAGATCGAGGCGCGGGCGTCAGGTCGGTTCGCACCGATCGGCACGCCGAGGGCGAAAGCTGCTGGCTTCATGGCGAGGGATGGTGTCTCTCGCGCCGGCAGGTTGATTCGGTCCAATAGAAGAAGGCCGGAAAGGCGTGTTCGCCGCCGGCCCGATCCCTATCACGAGATCGCGATTGGCGCCGGCGCCGAATCTCCCTTAAAGGAGGGGACAACCTCCCCGAAGAAACCCCCCATGCCCTCCCTAACGACGCACCGTCCCCTGGTGCTCGTCGCCGTTATGGCGGCGAATTTCATGATCGCGATCGAAGCGACGATCGTCTCCACCGCCATGCCGCAAATTGTCGGCCAGCTGGGAGGCTTGCCGCTCTACAGCTGGGTGTTCTCGGCGTTCCTGTTGACGCAGACGGCGACCACCGTGGTGTTCGGCAAGCTGTCCGATCTCATCGGACGCAAGACGGTGATGCTGGTCGGGATCGCGGCCTTCCTGTTTGGCTCGATCCTATGCGGATTCGCGTGGTCGATGCCGTCGCTGATCGTCTTCCGGCTGGTTCAGGGCATCGGCGCGGGCGCGGTTCAGCCGACCGCCATGACCATCGTTGGCGACCTCTATTCGGCGCATGAACGGGCGAAAATCCAGGGCTGGCTGGCGAGCGTGTGGGCGTTGTCGGCGGTTCTTGGACCGCTCGTCGGCGCCCTCATCATCCAGTATGTTTCCTGGGCCTGGATCTTCTGGATGAACCTGCCGATTGGCGCGCTCGCGGCGGCGGGGTTCTGGGCCTACTTGCACGAAAAGCGTGTTCGCGGCCGCGGCAGAATCGACCATCTGAGCGCTGGCATATTCACCGTCGCCATCGCCGCCATCATGGCCGATCTGACCGCGCTTTCGACCTCGGGGCGGTTTGAGATCGGGCTCACCACCCTGGTGGCTGTGGTCGCGGTGGCGCTGTTCATCCTGCAGGAGCGCCGATCGCCCGAGCCGATGATTTCGCTCGAGCTTTGGGGGCGCCGGCCGATCGCTGCGGCCAATGGCGCCTCCCTTCTCGTTGGTATGGTGATGATTGGCATCACCACGTTTCTGCCGGTGTTCGTGCAGGGCGTGATGCAGAAGTCGCCGTTGATCGGCGGCTTCGCCCTCTCCGCGATGGTGCTGGGATGGCCGATCGGGGCCACAACCGGCGTGCGCTTCTTCCGTCGCTTTGGCGTACGTCCCGTGTTGCGTGTCGGCGGCGTGCTCATTCCGTTGGGCGCCTTCATTTTTCTTTTCCTCCACGGGGACAGTTCGCCGATCGTGGCCGGCCTTGGCTCGCTCGTCGTCGGGCTCGGCATGGGTCTCTCCAGCAGTTCCTCGATCATCCTCATCCAGGAAATCGTCAGTTGGTCCGAGCGCGGCAGCGTGACCGCGTCCTATCTCTTCGCCCGCAGTCTCGGCAGCACGTTCGGCGCTACGGTGTTCGGCGCGGTGCTCAATTTCGGCCTCCTGCGCTCGGGCCATGCAGGCGCGACATCGGATCAGCTGCGCGATCTTCTGGAGCAAGGTTCGGAAGCGGTAGGCGAACCGGGGCTTCGCGCTGCGCTCGAACAGTCTCTTCACCTCACGTTCGTATCCATGTTCGCAATCGCGGTCATGGGCGCCGCGACGCTGTTCCTGGTGCCGAAAGTCTCCCTCGCCCTTAAGCGCGCGCCCGCCGAATAGGCGAATCAGGCGCCCGCTTCGGCTCGCTTTTCGCCGACCGCGACGGCGAGCGTCGTCGCGAGACAGAATGTCGCCGACAGCGAACGGAAGGAGCCGAAGTCGCTCTCGACGATCTCGAACCTGACGTCGGCGAGGCCGGCGAGAGGGGAGAGCGCGCTGTCGGTGACGACGACGATCGGGACGCCGGCGCGCCGGGCGCGCCTGGCGAGGTCGACCGTGAATGGCGCGTAAGGCGAGAAGCTGATGGCGATCAGCGCATCGCCGGCGCCGGCTTGCACGAGCTGTTCAGGCCCGAGCCCGCCCACATTGTCGATGAGCGAGGCCGCGATCCCGAGCTGGGAGAGCGCGTAGGTCAGATAATGGGCGACGCAGAACGACCGCCGCTGGCCGAGGCAGTGGATCGTCCGCGCGGCCGTCAGGAGTTCGGCCGCCCGGTCGAGCTCGCGGCTCTGCACATTGTCGCGCAGGCGGGCGATCGAGGCCGCGGCGGAATCGGCGAAACCGAACAGAAGATGGGTGGGATCGCCGCTGTCCCGGGCGTTCTGCTGCAGCGCCTTGAGGCGCTCGGAATAGTCGGGCCACCTGTTGCGCAGGCGCGAGCGGAACAATTCCTGCAGCTCGGAGAAGCCGGCGAACCCCAGCGTCTGGGCGAAGCGCACGAGGGTTGAGGCCTGCACCTCGGCCTTGCGGGCGAGCGCCGATGCCGTGCCGAGGGCGAATTCGTCCGGGTGCTCAAGCGCGTAAGCCGCGGCCTGACGGAGGCGCTTGGGCAGGTGCGGCTCGATCTCGATCAGGCGGCGCTGAAAGGCGTCGAAGCTCTCCGGCGGCGCGCTCGGTGCGTGGTCGCTCATCGTCTCACCTGCGCCCGCGCGACGCTCCCGCTTGGCTGGGCTATGATCCTTCAGGCGGTATGAATAGAACAGATATTCCAGTCTGTGTAGCATCTGAAACATTTGTATTGGCCGGCGGCGCCAGGCGGAGGCGCATAAGGGGAGGGGAGCGCATGCGCACGATTGGCGTCGGACTGATCGGCACGGGCTACATGGGCAAATGTCACGCGCTGGCGTGGACGGGCGTGCACGCGGTGTTCGACGACACGCCGATCGTCCGGCGCGTCATGCTGTGCGAGATCGAGGAGGGGCTGGCGCGCCGGAAAGCCGACGAATTTGGCTTCGAGGCCGCGACCGACGACTGGCGCGCGCTGATCGCCGACCCGGGCGTGGAGGTCGTTTCGATCACCACGCCCAACGCCCTGCATGCGCCGATGGCGATCGCGGCGCTCGAGGCTGGCAAGCATGTCTGGTGCGAAAAGCCGATGGCGCCTTCGCTTGCCGACGCGGAGCGCATGGCGGGGGCGGCGCGCGCCTCGGGCCGGGTCGCCATCCTCGGCTATAATTACATCCAGAGCCCCGCGGTCCGCCTGATCGCCAAGCTCTTGAAAAGCGACGTGATCGGCCGGCTCACCCATTTCCGCCTTGAGATGGACGAGGACTATATGGCCGATCCGGAGGGGCCCTTCTCCTGGCGCAGCCAGGCGAGCTCCGGCTATGGCGCGCTCGATGATTTCGCCGTCCACCCCTTGAGCCTGATCACCACCCTGATCGGCGCCCCGGCGCAAGTGTTCGGCGAGATGAGCAGGCCCTACCCGGACCGCCCCGACGGCGGCGGACGGCGCGCGGTCGAGACTTTCGACGTCGCAACGGCGCTCTTGAGAATGGCGGACGGCGCATCGGGGACGATTGAGGTCAGCCGCGCCGCCTGGGGCCGCAAGGGCCGGCTGCAATTGCAGCTGTTTGGCGCACGCGGCGCGATCGTCTTCGACCAGGAGCGCTTCAACGAGGTCGGGCTTTATGTCGCGGAGGGGCCGCCGGAGTCGCAGGGCTTCCGACAAGTGCTGATGGGCCCGGCGCATCCGCCTTATGAGCGGTTCATCGCCGCGCCCGGCCATCAGATGGGCTTCAACGACCTCAAGGTCATCGAGGCCCACGAACTCCTAAACCGCATCCTGGACCGCCCTGCCCTGAGCGTCGATTTCGACGCCGGCCTTGTGATCGAGCGAACCATCCATGCGATCGCGCGCTCAAGCCAGGAGGGGCGGTGGGTAACGGTGGGCTAGAGGCTTGGAATACGCCAACGTCGGTCAGATAGCCGCAATCGACCCTGTAGCGGATGGTACATAAGTCATGCATGCTGCGCCGCCGTTTTTGGCCCGAAAAGCAGTGGGTTTCGAGAGGCTGCGTTAGCTCACCGGGAAAGCGCGTCTGCAAAGGGCGTTTTTGAAAGAAAACGTGCGCCTTTCGGTCCGATTGCGACTTGTTGCTCAAGCTTGACGCCATCAGGGCCGCCGACTTCGCCGATAAAGCTTTCGACCGAGACGATCATTCCTTCCTCGAAGAAGCCGTCATAGCCTATCTCTTGCCAATCGGCCGCGTAGGCGATGGACGGATACTCGTCCACGAAGCCGCAGCCGTGAACCATCATCATATACCTATTGGGCACGTATTCATCGGGGACCGGCCAACACTTTTCCGCAAATTCGCGGAAGCTCAATCCCGGCTTCAAGAGTTCGGCATTGAACAAGACCTGATTGGCGGTCAAATCGTAAAGCTTCTTTTGGCGATCCGTAGGCTTGACGTCCGGGCATATCCAACTACGGGAAATGTCCGCAAGATACCCGAACGGGCCGACCATGTCGGTGTCGAAGCCGACGATATCGCCCGCTTCGATGACGCGATCACTCGATTCCTGAAACCAAGGATTCGTGCGAGGGCCGGATGCCAGCAGCCGACATTCGATCCACTCGCCGCCGTGAGCGATATTGGTTTCGTGGAGAATGGCCCAGAGTTGGTTTTCTGTAATGCCGGGAGATAGCGCGTCCCGCATCCGGCCAACCGCCAAATCGCACACTTCGATAGCGGACTGAACGCAAGCGATCTCCTCGGGCGATTTGATCATGCGCGCCTGCTCCGCGGGTTCCTGCGCGTCGAACAGCTCGACGCCATGGCTACGGAGCCGCGCGGCGCCGAGGGAGTCGCAACGGTCTACGGCAAGGCGCCGGTTTTTCCCGCCATATCGGCGCAGCAAATTGTCGATCTCGTCCGCCCAAAGGCGAGCCTTCTCTTCGGACCGAGGGCCTGCAAGGAAATAATTCCACGACACGCACGGGCGAACCTCGTCCACGATAGGCGAGCCGTCGGTGACGTGGCGCGACGCCGTGAACTCGAAAAGGATCACCGGGCCGTCCGCCGCTACAAAGGCGCAGCGGCTCGGCGCGTGCATGACCCAGACCGCCATATTGCGCGTGCCGGTGGCGTAGCGAATGTTCATAGGGTCGAAAAGAACCGCCGCTGGATAGTCGCGCTTTCGCAACTCGGCGCGGAAGCGTTCCAAGCGATGACGAAGCATCGGCGCTTGGTCGATCTGCGTCATCCGGGCGAGGATGCCGGAGTCGACGGGAGAGACCTGCCTCGGAGGCGTGTTTTCCAAGGGAACCGCCATATTCAACAGGCGGCTGGAGTGACGACCTTGACTCTCGTTCACGGCAATTCCCCGGTCGTTAGCAGACAGCTTCCTTTGGCCGAGAGTGTACATGCGCCGTGGAGACGGGGCGATCCCCCATAAATACACAATGACTTAGCCGAACTCAGCGCCGAGCCGCTCCATGCTCGGGCGGAATGCCGGAAAGCTGGTCGCGATCATCGCGACGTCGTCGACCGTCATCGGCTCGAGCGTCGCGAGCCCCATGACGAGGAAGCTCATCGCGATCCGATGATCCATGTGGGTCGCGACCATTCCGCCGCCGCGCGGGCGCCCGCCCTCGACGATCAGGTCGTCGCCTTCAATGGTGCAGTCCACCCCGGCCGCCCTGAGCCCCGCGGCGACCGCGGCCAGGCGATCGCTCTCCTTCACCCTGAGCTCATGGAGCCCGCGCATGCGCGTCGCGCCGGAGGCGAAGGACGCGGCCACCGCGAGGATCGGATATTCGTCGATCATCGACGGCGCTCTCGCGGCGGGAACATCGACGCCCCTCAGCGTGCCGTGCCGCACCCTTAAGTCCGCAACCTCCTCGCCGCCCTCGACACGCCGGTCGAGGATCTCGATATGCGCGCCCATCTCTTTCAGCGTCGTGAGGAGCCCGGTTCTCAGCGCGTTCATCATCACGCCTTCGACCACGATGTCCGATCCCGGAACGATGAGCGCCGCAACAATCGGGAACGCCGCCGACGAGGGATCGCCCGGAACGGCGATGGTCGCCGGGCGCAGTTCCGGCCGGCCGATGAGCGTGATGCGCCGTCCCTCGCCCTCGGGCCGAACCGCGACCTCCGCGCCGAAATAGGCCAGCATCTTCTCGGTGTGGTCGCGCGAGGCTTCGGCCTCGATCACGGTCGTCTTGCCTGGCGCGTTGAGGCCCGCGAGCAGCACGGCGGATTTGATCTGCGCCGAGGCGACGGGGGTGCGATATTCGATCGGCGCGGGGTCGCGCGCGCCTTTCAGCACGATCGGACAGCGCCCGCCTTCGGCCTCCGACAGAACCTCGGCGCCCATGAGGCGGAGCGGGTCGAGGATGCGGCGCATCGGCCGCTTGCGCAGCGAAGCGTCGCCGTCGAAGGTCGCGGTGATCCCGTGGCCGCCGACGACGCCCATCATCAGCCGGCAGCCGGTGCCGGCGTTGCCGAAATCGAGCGGCTCGCGCGGGGCGGGAAGCGCGCCGAGGCCAGGCCCGCGAATTCGCCATTGGCCTGGGCCGAGGCGCTCGGTGACGGCGCCGAGCGCCTGGCACGCCTTGCCGGTCCGCAGCACATCGTCGCCCTCGAGCAGCCCCTCGACTTTCGTCTCGCCGCAGGCGAGAAGGCCGAGCAGAAACGCGCGATGCGAGATCGACTTGTCCCCCGGCGGCCGCACCCGCCCCTTGAGCGGCCGCGAGCGCTTGGTGGTGAGGGGCGAAGCCGCGGAAAGATGCGGCGGATGAGGGGACACGAAACCACCTTCTCTGCGGCCGCGGATAAGGGCGGGCCCCGGCGGCGGGACCGCGCTCGTATCACCGGCGCTGGAAACTGTCGATCACCGATCCATATAGCGCATTGACAAGAGCGGGGGGCGCCGACTAACCGAAGCCGCCGAAATACCGCGCTCAACGACGGGGAACAGATCGCCTTGGCCAAGCCCGAACTCGGAAACAAGCATCAGTGCCAGAACTGCGGCGCCAAATTCTTCGACCTCAACAAGGATCCGATCGTCTGCCCGAAATGCGGGACGGTGTTCCAGGGCGCAGCGGCGGCGCGCGCCCGGCCAACCTCGAAACCTGAGGAGGAGGAAGCCGAGCTCACGACCCCCGCCGGCGTGGAGGTCGTGTCGCTCGACGAGGTCGAGGCGAGCGAGGAGAAAGCCGCCGAACCGGTGGTCGACGACCTCGAGGTCGAGGAGGACGCGGACGCTGACGCGGCGGACGATCCGTTCCTGGAAGCCGAAGAGGAGGACGACGACGACGTCAGCAACCTGATCGACGGCGACATCGCCCCGGACGAGGAAACCTGAACGGCGGGGCTTTCGGGTCGCCCCGTCGGAGATGGGCGGCGAATGGGCGGCTTTTTTGGTTCGCGGCCCTTGTCGGCCGCGCGGGTTTGCGGTTATACCCCCGCCCTCGGCATAGAAGCGTAAGCTCCGTCCCAATCGGAGGCTGCGGCGTTTTTGGAGATAAGGGGCCATAGCTCAGTTGGGAGAGCGCTTCAATGGCATTGAAGAGGTCGTCGGTTCGATTCCGTCTGGCTCCACCATTTAAATCAAAGGATTAGCAAACAAGATACACGGTCACGCGACAAGTCTGCCATCGCCGGTGCACAAGGTAAGCGTGTTGCACGATTTCGGGGCGATTCCGCGAGGAGGGCAGGGGGTCGCTCATGCCCCCTGAAATCCGGCTTTCTATGCGGCGGTGAAAATCGCCTTCTTCGATGCGAAAGCCGCTCTCAACTGGCGCAACCGTCTGCTTCGAGATGGCGCGGCGCTGTAGCTTTCGCCCTGCCGCTCTTCGGCCGAGAGCCGGGCGATCAGGCGAATCAAATGCGCGGCTCGTGGTGGCGGCCATGGTGATGAGCAGGCTAGGCGGATCGCACGGCGACGAGTCCAGGTTAACGGGGTTTGGCGTCGAGGACGGCTTTGAGCTGGTCTGTGCTCCAGGCGGCGACTTTTCGGGCCGTTTTGATGGAGTAGCGTCCTTTTCCGGCCCGGATCATGTTGAACGCGAGGCGGCGAACGAGCGCCATGTTCTGGGCGCCGTAGCCGCGGCGCAGGCG
>DASXES010000101.1:0-4729 GCA_036489975.1 Roseiarcus sp. | reverse complement strand
CCGGAAATACAGCCAAACGCCATAGCTGATCACCTCTGGAGAAAAGCGATGGCGGCGATAGAGAGGATCACGGGCTGTCGACATGACCCGCGCTTACTCGACCCTCCATTCCCGATTCGTTAAGCTGACGGTGCCGCGGCGACGAATCCCTGCGAGGGAGTCAAGGTCGTTTCGGTCGCGACTGAAGGCTTCGCAGTTTGGACGGATGAGGACGTTGCCGCCTATCGCGCATATTGGCCGCTCGGAATGCATCAACGGGTCGCCTTCGAGGTCTTGCACGAAACTGGCCTCCGCCGCGGCGACGCCGTTCGTATTGGCCGTGCTCATGTCCGCGACGGCGTGATCCGAATCGCGACCGAGAAGACCGGCGAGCGTGTTGCAATCGCCATCTCCGAGACGCTTGCCAGCGCGAGCGAGGCCGGACCCGTGGGCGACCCAACATTTGTCGTCGGCGCCGGGGGCAAGCCGCTTGTCAAGGAGTCGTTCACGAACATGTTTCGGACGTGGGCGCTGGCGGCAGGCGTGAATAAGTCGCCCCATGGGATTCGCAAGGCCGCTGCGACTGCCGACGCGTTGGACGGCTACAACGACGCGGAGCTTGGCGCCAAGTACGGCTGGACGGGCCGCCAGATGCCGGCGCTCTACACGCGATCGGCGAACCGCGAGCGCCTGTCTCTCGCCGCGGCCGCGCGGACGAAAGCGCGAACAAAAGTCCCGCACCTAGGTCCAAAAGTAAGGGGCGAGACTCAAGGAGAATCAGGCGATTTCGGGAGTTTTGGTGCCCCTAGCCGGAATCGAACCAGCACTCCTTGCGGAATCCGATTTTGAGTCGGACGCGTCTACCAGTTCCGCCATAGGGGCCCGCGATCGAGCGGTCGGTCGCCGATATAGAATGCGCGCAAGCGCAGGGTCAATGGCGCCTTTCCGCCTCGCGCCACGGCAAGCCCGGCCCTAACGTCCTCAACCGCTTCCGGGACCCCATCGAATGGACGCGGTCATCCCGGTCGCGTATATGTTGCGGCGCACAAGCTGGACTTTGGACATGACCGCCTCGCTCTATTCCCGAGTCCGATCGCTCGCCGAAGGTCCGTACGCCGAGAGCGCGCTGGCCGCGGTCTCCTTTGCAGAGAGTTCGTTCTTTCCCATCCCCCCCGACGTGCTGCTCGCCCCGATGGCGCTCGCCAACCCGAAGCGGGCCTGGCGCTACGCCCTCATTGCGACGGTCGCCTCGGTGATTGGCGGCATGCTCGGGTACGCCATCGGCGCCCTGCTCTACAACACAGTGGGGCAGTGGCTCATCAACCTCTACGGCTACGGCGCGAAGATCGACGCGCTGAAAGCGACCTACGCCCAGTGGGGGTGGCTGGTGATCCTGGTCAAGGGCGTGACGCCCATCCCCTATAAGCTGGTGACGATCACGAGCGGGCTGCTCGGCTACAACTTTCCGCTGTTCGTCGCCTTGTCGGTCCTGACCCGTGGCGTGCGGTTCTTTCTCGTGGCCGGCCTGCTGCACTGGTTCGGCGAACCGTTGCGCGTGGCGCTCGAGCGCAATTTCGCTGCGGCGCTGGCCGGCTTCGTCGCGCTGGTCGTCGCCGGCTTCGTGATCGCGATCAAGGTCTTCTGATGACGCCAGCCGAGATTGTTTTGCCGCCATCGCTGGGCTTGAGGGCGCTTTGGATCGCAGCCGCCTCGGCCGTCATTCTGGCTGCGGTTTGGATCTTCCAGGGGCTCGGCTACGCGCCCTGCGAGCTCTGCCTCACCCAGCGCTACGCCTTCTACGCCGCCGTTCCCGTTGCGCTCATCACGGCGTTCGCCAGCCGTTCGGCGCATGGCCTGGCGCGGGCTGGTTTCGCGCTTCTCGCTCTGGTGTTCGCCGCCAGCGCGGTCCTTGCCGCCTATCACGTTGGGGTCGAGCAACACTGGTGGGCGGGCCCCACCGCCTGCACAGGCGGCCCAGGGTCCCTGGACGTCAATGACCTCGTGAAAGCGCTCGATTCGGTCAAGGTCGTGCGCTGCGACGAAGTGCAGCTCAGGATCGCCGGGTTGTCGCTTGCCGGCTGGAATGTCGTGGCCAGCGCGGTTCTGGCGATTTACGCGGCGCTCGCGGCGAGGCTTTAGCGGTCCGATGGCCGGCGATGGCTGCTTGGGTGGACTTAGGCGTCGAGGGGTCACGAACATCGACATCTTGGCCGCGGGGATGTAAGCACCCCTTACATGAGCTGGAGCAAGGACAAATCCGGCGAGGGTGATGCGCCGCGCGGCTATCACCACGGCAATCTGCGCGAGGCGCTGATCCGCGCGGCGCTGGAGTTGATCGCGCGGAAGGGGACAGCGGGTTTCACCTTCGCGGAGGCCGCCCGCTTCGCCGGGGTCAGCCCGGCGGCGCCGTACCGGCACTTCCGCGACCGCGAAGAACTGATGGCGAGCGTGGCGCTGCGCGGCTTCGAGCAGTTCGAGGCGGCGCTCAGGCGCGCCTGGGACGGCGGACGCCCCGACGCCTTCGCCGCGCTGGACCGGATCGGCAAAGCCTATCTCGAATTCGCCCGCGGCCAGCCCGCGTTCTACTCGGCGATGTTCGAAGGCGGCGTTCCCGTTGGCGCCAATCCTTCGCTGCGCGAAGCAGGGGAACGGGCTTTCGCCACGCTGCGTGAGGCCGCCGAGGCGATCTGCGCCTCAATGCCCGCCGCCGGGCGCCCGCCGGCCTTGATGGTCGCGCTCCACATCTGGGCCAGCGCGCACGGCGTCGCTTCCCTGTTTGGCCGCGGCGATGGCGCGCAACGCGCCCTGCCGATGTCTCCGGAGGAACTTCTGGAGGCGCATATGCTCGTCTATCTGCGCGGGCTCGGAGTGGATGCGGGACGGTCGTAAGGCGCCCGCCATCAGCTCAATGCGCGCGCGAGCCTAGCCCGGCCGGCAGTCCTCCCAGGCGGCGCGGCAAGAGAGGAAGGGCTTGACAAGCGCGCCCGTGCGAAAGTAAATGTTTATTACATTCACACGAGAGGACGTGCGCCATGCCTATCCTTGTTACGGTCCTGGGGTTCCTGTGGTGGTGGCCGCTTGGCCTGCTGCTTCTCGCCCTGTTTATCGGGCGAGGAAGGTTCGGTTGCCGGCGTCATTGGGTTCACGCGGGAGAGGCGCCGATGTTCGAGGGCGGCGACCGTTGGGAGCGTGGCGGCGACCGTTGGACGCGAAAGATGACCCGCCTGCAGGACAAGATGGACAGAATGCGCAACCGGATGGACCGGTTCAAGGGCGGCGGCGACTGGTTCGGCCCGTCGTCGAGCGGAAACCGCGCCTTCGACGATTATCGCTCGGAGACGCTGAAGCGGCTCGAGGAGGAGCAGCGAGAGTTCAAGGATTTCCTTGCCCGGCTGCGCTTCGCCAGGGACCGCGCCGAGTTTGATCAGTTCATGGCCGAGCGGCGCAGCCATCCTTCTGACCCGGGTTCGCAATCCGGGCCGCCGGTCGAACCGCGCGACTGACGGCGCTCCCGTCGCCGATGGCTGCCTCGCGGCGGCCATCGACCCGCCGGGGCCCGCTGACACGAGCGCACCCGCGCCGCGCTTGGGACGCGCCCTTCGATTCAACCAGAGGGCGAGTTCGCGCCAAACAAATCCAACCAAAATCAGGGCAACTCCAAGCAAATATGTTTGTTTTGTTTGGTGGAATCTGGCCTTTTCAAAGGGTTGCGCGAGAAAAAAACAAAAATAAATTCCCCCGTTTCACTCGCGTGAGCGGTTGTGGCGAGCCGCCTCAAGCCGTCCGTCTCGCCCGCCATTGACCCCCGTCCAGGCTGCGCCGGGTTAAAATCCGGCGATTAGGAAAATGGTAGCACGCAGTTCTATTTTTCGCAATCAAGTTTGGCTCTTATAGCGTTGTCTGTTGGTATTGTCCGTTTCCAATCGCGCCCTTGATCCGTTGTTGGCGGGTCGACCTGGTGGCCAAGTTCCGGGTGGCGACGCCGTTGAAGCGGCTGAGCCATTGCTTGAGGCGGCTGCGGCAGGCGTCGACGTTATTGATGTGCAGATGAGGCGCCTCCGGGGTCGGCTTTCCGGACGAGGGCGCTGCGTGAAAGGGAGTTTTTGGCCCTGCGCGCGAAGGCCGCCAGCGGCTTGCCGCCATCGCCGACGAGGGGCTGTCCGGGGGTCACGAGCCCCGTCAGCAGGGCGGCGATCGAGGTCAGATGAGCCTCAAGCCCCTCAGCGAGGCATGTCCGTCGCGCCCCACGATGATGTGATCATGGACGGCGACGCCGAGGCTTTTGGCGATCGCGATGATGTCCTGCGTCATCTTGATGTCCTGCGTCGAGGGCGTCGGATCGCCCGACGGGTGATTGTGGACAAGCACGATCGCCGTCGCCGACAGTTCGAGCGCCCGCCGGATCACTTCACGCGGATAGACCGGTGTGTGGTCGACGGTGCCGGCGCCCTGCACCTCGTCGGCGATCAGCCCGTTCTTCTTGTCGAGAAACAGGATGCGGAACATCTCGCGCCCCTCGAACGCCATCGAGGTGCGGCAATAGTCGATCACCTCGCTCCACGAGCCCAGCGGCAGCCGTTTCTTGACCGCGCCTTTGGCGAAGCGTTGGGCCGCCGCCTCGACGACCTTGAACTCCGAGATGGCGCCGGCGCTCATGCCCTCGATTTCAGCGAGCCTGCCGGGATCGGCCGCGATCGCTTCGCCGAACGAGCCGAAGCGGGCGATCAGGCTTTTCGCCAGCGGCTTCACA
>DASXES010000039.1:0-46013 GCA_036489975.1 Roseiarcus sp. | reverse complement strand
CAGATTCGCTGGACCGAACTCACGCTGAGCCCCGCCGCCTTCGACATCAGAACGCCGGTCCAATGAGTCGTTTCCCCGGGCGGTTCCGCGAGCGTTAACGCGACGACGCGCTCAGCCGCCTCGACGCCCAGCGGCTTGATGCGCGAGGGACGCGTCTGTCGCGCAGCAGCCCGTCGAACCCCTCCTCGATAAAGCGCTCCTGCCAACGCCATACGCAGGTCTTGGACTTGCCGGTTCGCCGCATGATCTCGTTCGTGCCGACGCCATCGGCGGTTAACAGCACGATTTCGGCCCGCCAAACGTGCTTCTGTGGGGCGTTGCGATCTTGAACGACGGATCTGAGCCGACCGGCATCGGCGAACGAAACGGATAGCGATTTTCCTGCGCGCATCGCGCAGACTCGCACATCCGCCACGCATCGGGAATCTATCTAGGACTCAAATGTCAGGTTCGGTCCACTAGGTAAGCAATAATCTGGCGAAGTGCCGCTAGGCGGTGTGGACGAATTTGATCAGGCAAAGGCCTGCGGCGAAGGAGACGATTGATCTGAGGTTTCATTCGGTCTTTTCGCACCGGAGCGCGACGTGCTTGAAGCGTTTGAGCCGTCCGACCCTCTGCCGACGCGGGCTTTGTGGAGGGTGCGGGCGAAGAAGGCCGGCCTGTTCTTTTCGTTGGCCTTGTGCGGGATCACGGGAGCGATGCCGCGCTTCCTCGCGGCGTCCCGATTGGCCTTGCTGTTGGCTTTTGATCAAAAAAACGAGGGACGTTGGAGAATAAACCGGAGACCTACCTTCGTGAAGACGAAAGAGAGTAGGCCCAAAGAGCTTGATCGCTCAGGTATGGTTACCGCGCGGTTACAGTTTCGAGGCAACGCCTCCAGGTAGTCCCATTCAAGGCCGTTTGCTCGAATTCGTGAACTCGGTTGAGCCGGGTTTCGTAAACACACTTGAACTCTAGACGACCGCCGTGAACGGCAGCGCAATGTTTCGACAGTTATTCTCCGTGGTTGCTAAACCTGGGGTCAGAGGTTCAAGTCCTCTCCGGGACGCCATTCAAATCTGGCAGCCAGCAGATATCCTGGCTGGACCAGTCCGGTGGATCGACGCGGCGCGAGCGCAAAAAGCTTGGCCATCCGGCGATATTGCGCCGTTCACGGTGGAAACGGCAAGGCTTGTCCCGCCGACAACGACGATCCGGCGGAGCTTTACGCCCTCTGCGTGTCAGCGGTCGGCGGTCACCGCGCGCTTCTCAATCTGGCGCACGCTTCTCAATCAGGAAGGACGAGATTCTCGCGATCGAACGCCGAACGAAGCGATCACGCCGCGACTGGTGCGCACGAGATTTGCGCTCGGCCCGTTTGTTCCGACGTTGCGGCGGCTGACCCGCGCGCCTTCGATGAGGAGAAAGAGCGTGTCGGCGAGAAGGTCCGGCTGCGAAGCGCCGGCGGCCTTACAGAGATTCGTCAGGCGCTCACGCTGCCGCATCTTGAATTCTTCGATCACGCGAAGACCGGGATGGCCCTGTTCGGTCAACTCGATGGCGGCGTTGGCAAGATCGCAGCCGCGCTCGTCCTCAGCGATAAATATTGCGGCCTTGTCCACGAAGCCGTAAAGTTGACCCCTAGGGTCTCCGGGATTCTGGGCCTCAATTTCTGCCCAAATTTCGTCCGATTTCCGCCCTTTGTAGTTCAGATACTCAATAATAAGTTCGTCCTTCGAGTCGAAGTGGCGGTAAAGCGCCATTTTGCTGGTGCCCGCAGCCTCAGCGATCGCTTCGACGCCCACGCCGCGGATGCCCTTGCGGTGGAACAGATCCTGCGCGCAGTCGAAGATCCGGTCACGAGGCTTCCCGGTCCTGCTAATCGGTACGTCAGAAACCGAATTCAATTTTTCTTTGTTCATGGTGCTTGACGAACCCGTTACCGATCGGTATCAGATAGCGATACCGACCGGTACCATCCTGCGCTTGCGGAGTCAAACTGCCGGCGCTGGCGGGCCAGACGCCCAGTTGATAAGGAGACCCGCCATGGCGCATCAAAACGCCTCGACCATCGACCACCTCCTGGCGGACCCGCTCATTCAGAAGATCATGCGCGCCGACCGCGTCGAGCCATTGGCGCTCAGAACCCTGCTCGACGGGACCGCGCGCCGCATCGCCGACGCGCGCCGAGGCGCCGCGGTGCAGGTCGGGCAGGATCTCGGCCGGCGCGGCTGGTGTCGCGGACCGCTCCTCTTGATGCGGCCCACGCCGCGCGCGACCAGCGGCGAATGCGGAGCATCGCTCTGCGGCTGACCTTGCTCCGCTGAAGCCGAGGCGATCGAGTGGTCGGCTTTTTCATCCAACGTCCGATCTTTGCCTCGGCGATCGCCGCGATCCTCGTGCTCGCGGGCGCGATCTGCTTTTTTCTGCTGCCGGTCTCGCAATTTCCGGAGATCACGCCTCCGCAGGTCGTGGTCAGCGCCAATTACCCAGGCGCAAGCGCTGAGGTCGTCGCCGACACGGTGACGACGCCGCTCGAGGAGCAGATTAACGGCGTCGAGGGCATGACTTACATGTCCTCGGCGAGCTCGAACGATGGCTCCTCGACGATCACTGTCACGTTTAAGGTCGGCTACCCCCTCAACATCGCCGCGGTGGACGTACAGAACCGGGTGTCGCAGGCGGCGTCCTCGCTCCCCGCGATCGTCAACCAGGGCGGGGTGACGATCAAGAAGCAGAATCCGAATTTCGTTCTCATCGTCAATCTCGTCTCGCCGGATCGTTCGGTCGATTCGGTGACGCTGTCCAACTACGCCTATCTGCAAATCGTCGACCAGCTGAAGCGGCTGCCCGGCGTCGGCGACGTCCAGATGTTCGGCGAGCGCCGCTACTCGATGCGGGTGTGGCTCGATCCGGACAAGCTCGCCAATCTCGGCGTGACCGCCGTCGACGTTGAGAACGCCATTGCCGAGCAGAACGTTCAGGTCGCCGCGGGCAAGATCGGCCAGTCGCCGGCCCCTCCCGGGACCGCGTTCGAGTTGCAGGTCAACGCGCGGGGGCGGCTCAACGATCCGGAAGAATTCCGCAACATCATCGTCCGCGCCGATCCCGCGAGCGGCGCCGTCGTGCGTCTTCGGGATGTTGCGCGCGTTGAGCTCGGCGCGTTGCAATATTCGTCGTCCGCCTTCTTCGGCAAAGATCCGACCGTCGTGATGGCGATCTTCCAGATGCCGGGCTCCAACGCGCTCGACCTGCAGAAGCAGGTGAAAGCGAAGATGGAGGAGCTTTCGAAGCACTTCCCGCCAGGCATTGCGTACGCAATGCACTATGACACCACGCGCTTCGTGTCGGCGGCGATGCACGACGTCGTCATCACGTTGATCGAGGCGCTCCTCCTCGTCGTGATGGTCGTCTTCGTCTTTCTGCAGAGCTGGCGCGCGACGATCATTCCGACGATCGCGATTCCTGTTTCGCTGATCGCGACGCTCGCGGTGATGGAGGTCCTCGGCTTTTCGCTCAACATGCTGAGCCTGCTCGGCATGGTGCTGGCGATCGGCCTCGTCGTCGACGACGCGATCGTCGTGGTGGAGAATGTCGAGCGCCAGCTCGAAGCCGGTTTGCCGCCGCTCGAGGCGGCGAAAAAGGCCATGTCCGAAGTGACGGGGCCGATCATCGCCACGACGGCGGTGCTGATGGCCGTTTTCATTCCCGTGGCCTTCATTCCTGGCGTCGCCGGGCGCCTCTATAACCAGTTCGCGCTGACGGTTGCGATCTCTGTCGGAATTTCGGCCTTCAACTCGCTGACGCTCAGCCCGGCGCTCAGCGCCGCGTTTCTGCGTCATGGGCCCAAGGGGCAATTCGTCCTGTTCCGCTGGTTCAACGCTGGCTTCGAGTGGCTTGCAAATTTTTATGCGCGCGCCGTCAGGCAGTTCATTCGGTTCGGCTGGGCGCTGGTCGCCGTGTTTTTTCTTTTCGTCGGCGGCGCCTATGTGCTGTCGCGCTCAATCCCAACCACCTTTCTGCCGGTCGAGGACCAGGGCTACTTCTTCGTCGTCGTGCAACTGCCGGACGGCGCCTCGCTCGAGCGCACTGACGCAGTGGCGAAGAAGGCGCGGGATATCCTGCAGGCGACGCCGGGGGTCCAGATTGCCGGTTTCATCAGTGGCCTCAACTTCCTGACCAATGCCGCCCAGTCGAACTCGGCGGTCGAATTCGCGGTCCTGAAGCCATGGAGCGAGCGGGGGCCGGAAGAGAACGCGTCCGCCTTGGTCGCCTCGGTGCGCCCGAAGCTGCTCGCAATCCCGGAAGCCTTCGCGCTGAGCTTCGATCCGCCTTCGGTCAATGGGCTCGGCACGACCGGCGGCTTCGAATTCGAGGTCGAGGATCTGGCGGGGCGCGGAGGCGCGCAACTCAGCGAAGCCACGCAGGCCCTGATCGCCGCTGCGCGCAAGCAGCCGGAGCTCAACCCGCAGTCGTTGTTCACTTCGTTCTCGGCCTCGACGCCGCAGCTCTTTTACGACCTCGACCGGACGAAGGCGAAGCTGTTGGGCTTGAGCCTGCCCGACGTCTTCAATACGCTGCAAATCTATCTGGGCTCGCTCTATGTGAACGACTTCAACCTGTTCGGCCATACGTTCCGCGTCACGATGCAGGCTGACACAAAATCGCGAGCTTCTCCGTCCGACCTCAGCAAGCTCTACGTCCGCAACGCGTCCGGCGGCATGATTCCGCTGAACGTGCTTGGCACGCTTAAGCCGATCGTTGGGCCGGAGACCGTGCCGCATTACAACAACTACGCGTCCGCGCTGATCAACGGCGCGCCCGCGCCGGGCTTCAGCTCGAGCCAGGCGGTGGTGGCGATGCAGCGCGCGGCGGCCGAGGCGTTGCCGCGCGATTTCGGCTACGAGTGGACGGGCGTCACTTTCCAGGAGCTCAGCGCGGGCTCGCTCGCCACGATCGTTCTCGCGCTCGCGATCTTCTTTGTCTTCATGATCCTCGCCGCGCAATACGAGAGCTGGTCGATGCCGTTCATGGTGCTGTCGTCCGCGCCTCTCGCGCTGGTCGGGGCGCTCGGCGCGATCTACGTCCGCGGGATGCAGGTCGACGTCTATTCGCAGATCGGCTTTGTCATGCTGATCGGGCTTGCGGCCAAGAACGCGATCCTGATCGTTGAATTCGCCAAGCGGCGTCGCGAGGAAGGCCTCTCCGTCGTCGCGGCGGCGATGGAGGCCGGGCGGCTGCGCCTGCGGCCGATCCTGATGACCGCCTTCGCCTTCATCTTCGGCGTGCTGCCGCTCATGTTCGCAAGTGGCGCCGGCGCGGCGAGCCGGCAATCGCTCGGCACAGCGGTCTTCGGCGGCATGGTCGCCGCGACTTTGCTGACGCTGATCTTCGTGCCCGTTTTCTATGCCCTGATTGAACGCGCTCGCGAGGGACGCGAGGCGGCGAAAGCCTCGCCGCGCGCCGGCGCTCATCGCGCGCCCCGCGCCGAAGCCGCCGAATGATGCCCAGGAGTTTGTCTATGCGCCTCAAGATCTCTCTGGCGGCATTCGCGACAATCGGTGTTGTTGCATTCGTCGGCTTCCGCATCGCCGGCGACCACGCGGACGGCGCAACGGAATCCGCGGCTGCGCCGGCAATGATGGCTATGCCGGTTCCGGTCGTCTCCGTGGTTAAAAAGACGCTGCCGATCTATCTCGAATATCCCGGACGCATCGAATCGATCCGCAGCATCGCCTTGCAGGCGCGGGCGTCGGGCTACATTGAGTCCCAGCTCGCCCCCGACGGCGCCGATGTCAAAACCGGCGACCTCCTTTACCAGATCGATCCGCGCGACCTCCACGCCGCACTCGATCTGGCCAACGCCCAAGCGCAGCGCGACGAAGCTTCACTCGAATATGCAAAGGCTAATTTTGGCCGCGGCGAAGAACTGGTCAAAAGCGGGTTCGTCACCAAGGACGCCTACGATCAGAGGGCGAGCGCAATGCATCAGGCCGAAGCGGCGCTGGTCGCGGACCGAGCCGCGATCGAGAGCGCGAAGCTAAACCTCAGCTACGCCGAGATCACCGCCCCATTTTCCGGCCGACTGGGCCGCAACCAGGCGGCGAGAGGTTCGCTGGTCGGTCCGGCGAGCGGGGCGCTCAATACGCTGGTTCAGCTTGATCCGATTTATGTCAGCTTCAACCCCAGCGAGTCGGATCTGGTCGAAATCACGACGGCTCGCGCCGCAGGCAAAGTCGACGCCGAGATCTCGCTCGCCGGCAAACCTGATGCGATCCGCAAGGGCGAACTGACCTTTCTGGACAATAGCGTCGACAAGACGACGGGCACGATCGCTGCGCGCGTCACCATCGCCAATCCCGACTTCACCCTGCTGCCCGGCCAGTACGTGCGCGTGCGGCTCCACATCAAGGACGAGCCCGACACGTTCATGGCGCCGCAGACGGCGCTCGGCTCAAGCCAGATGGGCAAATTCGTTTACGTTGTCGGCGCGGGCGACAAGGCCGAAATGCGACCCCTTACGCTCGGGCCCACGGACGGCGATCTCGTCAGCGTGGTCAAGGGGTTGAACGAGGGCGATCGCGTCATCGTCGGCAACTTGCAGAAGATCGGCCCCGGCTCGCCGATCAAGCCGCTGCCGCACGCGCAGACGGGCAGCCCTTGATCTCAACGGGGCCAGACGTGAAGAATCACGCCGTCGCTGGGGCTTGAGCGCTTTATTGCGCTCCCCGCGCTTCAAGCGCCGCTTGCTCCGCGGACCGGCTTGACTTGCGAGTCCAAACCCGAACCGGGCTCGCCCGGCCCCGCAGCTGATATTCGCCTCGATCCTCCAGTCGGCCGATGCGGTCGGCGGCGATTTCCGGGGGCAATGCGTGCGTCGCCTGAACGACAGCGTCCCCCACCACCAGGGGCGTCCCGAGGGAGCGAGTCAGGGCCTGCAACCGAGCGGCCGTGTTGACCGTATCCCCGATCACCGCGAATGACATGCTCTGTTCGCTGCCCACATCCCCGACCACGACCGGTCCAAAGTTGAGCCCAATGCCGACATCGAGCCGGGCGTCTCCCCTGCCCTCGCGTTCATCGTTCCAGCACTCCAGCGCATGGAGCATCATCTCGGCGCAGTTGAGAGCGTTAGCGGGGTCGTTGGAACTTGCAGCCGGAACACCGAAAACCGCAAGAATGCCATCGCCCATATATTGATCCACGGTGCCTCCGCTGGCGAAGATCTGCGCCGTCATTCGGGTATGAAACTCGCGCAACAATGCGAGCACGTCCTCGGGAGCCATGCCCTCCGCAATTCTCGTAAACCCGACAATGTCGACAAACAGAACGGCCACAGTCTCCCGACGACCCGCGCCAAGCGGTTCGTCCTGCGCCGCCAGCAATTCGACAATGTTCGGCGAGAAATAGCGCGAAAGGTTGCTTCGCGCGCGTTCAGCCGCAATACGCCGCCGCTCCATTTCCCGCAGCTTTGCGATATTGGCCAGCGCCTTGCGAACCGTGATCTCGAGATCGCTCAGATCTACCGGCTTGGTGACGAAATCAAATGCGCCGCGATTCATCGCGGTCCGCAAATTCGTCATATCTCCGTATGCCGAAACGATTATCGCCTGCACCGCCAACTGCCGGTCTCGAAGTTCGTTGAGCAACGTCAACCCATCCATCACGGGCATGTTGATGTCGAGCAGCATGAGTTCGATGTCAGGTTCGACTGACAGCGCCGTCAACGCCTCCTCGCCGTGTTGAGCGAAGCGGAAATCGAATTCTTCGTCGCGGATCTGCCGACGGAAACGCTGTTTGATCAAGAGTTCGAAATCAGGCTCGTCGTCCACGGCGAGAATCTTGGATGCAGTGGTCAATGGGCTCCCCTCAAATCGATGACGTGTGCAATTGTCGCAAGCGGCCCTTCAAGACATCGAAGTCGACCGGCTTGGCCAGAAAGTCGGCAGCGCCGCTTTCGAAGGCGCGACGGCGCCGCTCATCGTCCCCATAGGCCGTCAGCATCATCACCGGCAGCTCGGGCCGCGCCTTCTTGATCTCCCGCAGCAGGGCGAGGCCGTCCATTCCAGGCATATTGATGTCTGACAGGATGACAATGGGCTCTGGTTCGATTTCGTCAGCAAGACGTTCGAGCGCTTCCGAAGCCGAAAACGCGAAATGGAGCACATAGGCGCCCTCCCGCGTCTCGCGTCGAAACTGCTGGCGAAACAGGACCGCGACATCGGGTTCGTCGTCGACAACCAGGATGCTGACAGGCATGACCGGACTACTCAGGCCGAAGCGTTCGGGGTGTCTTTGGGCTCAAGGCCGCGCGGCAGACAGACGGTGAATTCAGTGAACTCTCCGATGGCGCTCGAGACCTCGATCGTTCCGCGATGCTGTTTGGTGACGATTTCATAGCTTATAGACAGTCCTAGCCCGGTGCCCTCGCCAGTCGGTTTCGTGGTGAAAAACGGCTGGAAGAGCTTGTTCCTGATCTCCGGCGGAATGCCGCCCCCATTGTCCCGCACCCGCACCTCGACAGCTTTGCCAAGATCGCGGGTGGTCACTGTCAATGTCGGTCGGTATTCTCCGCTGTTCGTCTCTCGACGGCGTTTGTTGGTGGCGTAGAACGCATTGCCGTAGAGATTGAGGAGCACGCGCGTCACGTCTTGCGGCACAAGCGCGATCGGCGCGACATGTTCGTCGTAATCCCTTTCGATCGTGACGTTGAAGTTTTGGTCCTGTGCGCGGGCGCCGTGATAGGCGAGATTGAGCGACTCGTCGACCAATGCGTTGAGATCAACCGTTTCGCGATCGGCGCCCCCGCTACGGGAATGAGCCAGCATGCTCTTGACGATATTGTCCGCGCGCCTGCCGTGCTCAATAATCCGCTGCAGGTTCCCGACCAACATATCGCTGGCCTCGCCGACTTCGCGCCGCCGGCTTTCGTGGAGCGATCGGAGCCCCGGCTCGACGGCCGCGGTCAGTTCCTCCAGCAGACCGACAGAAAGACTGGCGAAGTTGTTGACGAAATTGAGCGGGTTTTTGATCTCGTGAGCGATCCCCGCGGTCAATTGACCGAGCGAGGCCATTTTTTCAGCCTGGATGAGACTGGTCTGGGCGGCCTTCAGATCATGCAGCGCGGCCTCCGCCGCGTCACGCGCAGTCCGGGTCTCCATCTCGGCGCTTTGTCGTTCGCGTTCGAGCCGATCCCGCTCGATCAGACTGTCGCGCAACATGCCAAGCGTTCTTGTCATGGCCGCGATCTCGGGGACGCCGGAAGGCGACATGGCGACTTTCAGTTCGCCGTGCGTGATTGAGGCGATCCCGCGATCCAGCTGCTTCAGTGGAACGGTGATGGAGCGCACGGTCAGGGCAGTGAAGCCGAATGCGAGCGCCAGCGCGCCAATTCCCCCGGCTATCGCGAGTTTCACAGCGAGCTCCGCCTGGCGCGTGGAGGCGTCTCGCCGGGCGAGGGCCTGTTGCTCGATTCTCTCCACGATTCTTTCGAGCCGGTCGTCGATAGCCATGATGTAGCTTTTGGCCCGTGCCAACAAGGCGTTGCCGGCGGCGCTGTCATCGCTTGAGTAGGCGACGGCCGCCTGGCGCGCCAGCTTGGTCATGGTCTCGACTTCGGCCCTGATGGCGGCGACGACGGCGGGATCGACCGCTGAAATCGCCTGCAGATCGGAAGCGAGCGCCGCCTTGGCGAGTTCCGCCGCCTGCTGAGAGCTGACGAGTTGTGTGACGGCGGAGTCGATGGCCCAGTACTTCAAATCGCCGAAGTGCTTGCTGGCTGAATTGGCGTTCCTTACCACCGAGACGAGGCCTGCTTCCTCGGCGAGGCTCTGCGAATCCCGGACCAATTCCCGGATCAGAAGCGCGGACGAGCCGGCGAGGATCGCGAGTAACAGGGCTGACAAAAAAATCAACCTGAGGCGAATCGAGATATTTGGCATCAATCTCGTTTCACAAGCGCCGCCGCGCGGCGGACAAAGCCGCGAGCGGCATACGCCAGCCCCGGACGCTCCCGCTGTTGCCCAGATCACGCAGCGAGGTCACTGGCGAGGTCACGTCACACACCGCCCAGGTCCCAGTCTTGGCCCAGGTCCGAATTCCTGGAACTTTACCACCATTCCACAGTTGGCGAGTCAGCAAAAGGGTGTCTACACCCAAGGCGATTTATGCGATGAGATGGATGCCCAATCGCCATTTGTCTCCGGGGATCCATGTGATGTGGACGCAAAGGGAGTAAAAAAATGAAGGCCATCAAACGTCAGCGCGCTCTGGTTCCGTTCTTTCTCCTGCTTGGCTTTGTGAGCGTCGCCTCTGCCCACGCCGAAGCGGCTTCGTTCAAGGTCCCACTCACCGGCGCGCAATGCGTGCCTCCGGTGGAGACGAAGGGCTCAGGAACCGCTGACCTGACCTACGACCCAGCGACCCGGGTCGTGACCTGGAACATCGCCTACAGTGGATTGTCGACCCCAACCACGATGGCGCATTTCCACGGTCCGGCGAGCCAAGGCAAGAACGCACCGCCGGTGATTTGGCTCAGCACCCAAGGCAGTCCCCCGACGAACCCGATGACGGGAACCGCCACGCTCACGCCAGAGCAGGCGAAGCAGTTCGCGGCCGGCGAATGGTACGTCAACGTGCACACCAAGGCCCATCCCGCCGGCGAGATCCGCGGTCAGGTGGTTCCTCCGAAGAGTTGACCGGCTAGGACGACTGGCTCCGTCGCGGGGCTCAGGACGGACTTGCGGGGATAGCTGGCCAACGTGCAAGAAGGCCTTTGCCGACAGCTCTCGCGGGCGCGGTCGAGCGTTCAGGGCTCGGCCGCATTCTCCGCCGCGCTCCCCTATCGTGATGGGTTGCTCGAACCAGTTTGACATGCTCAACTGGCTCGACGGTCGGGTCTTGCAGGCCCGGGCGGCCAAGTCGCCGGGCGGGCGCGACACGGTCCGCAAAGCCCGGCGTTCAATGGGAGGAACGCATGGGAATCTCCGCGGCGGCGCGGCCACGATCCGGTATGGGAAAAAGACATCTGCTGGCGACGACGGCGTTCGCCGCGATCGGCCTCGCCGCGGCGCCGGCCGCGGCGACCGGGTCACCCAAGCTCAGTTGCGCCAAGCTGACCGGATTGCCGATCGCCAATGCGCGGATCCTGACCGCAACGGAGGTCCCCGCGGGCAGCGGGCTGCCGGCGCATTGCACCGTAGTGGGCGTCATCGACAAGCGGGTCAGTTCGCAGGACCCCGACCATTACACCTATGGCGTCGGTTTCGCGATCAACCTGCCGGACAAATGGGTCGGCCGGTTCGAGATGATGGGCGGCGGGGGAACTGACGGGTCGCTCAACCAGAATCCGCAAGGCAGCGCCGGCAGCGAACTGGCCTCCGGCTGGGTCGTGGCGGCGGATGACGGCGGGCATGAGGACGCCAATCCCGCAAACGCCAACCGCTTCACGCCCCCGTTCACCTGGCAGGACGACGACGCCAATGCGGGCGGCAGCGCGCATTTCGGCATCGATGCGCGAGCGCGGAGCGACTATGGCTACGAGGCGATGGAGCGTGCGACGCTTGTCGCCAAGGCAATCATCTGGGATTTTTATGGGCGCCGTCCGCAGCATTCCTATTTCTGGGGCTGTTCCAACGGCGGCCGCGACGCCTTTATCCAGACGCAGCGCTATCCCGAAAATTACGACGGCGTCGTCGCCGGCAATCCCGGGTTCGACCTGCCTCGCGCGGGGATCGGCGAAGCGTGGAACGAGCAGAGTCTCGCGCCGCTCGCGACTGGCGTCGACGCCAACGGCCAGCCCAATGTCGAGCAGTCCTTGCAGACGCAGGACCTCGAAGTGGCTTCAGCCGCGATCCTCGAAGCCTGCGACCGCCTGGACGGTCTCGTCGATGGCGTGATCGACAACTACCCCGCCTGCACCACCGCGGTCGTGAAGCCGCATCTGGCGAATTTTATCTGCGGCAGCGGCACGCATGGCAGCACGCCCCACGGCGGAACATGCCTGACTTCAGCCCAGGTCACGGCCCTTCTCAGGATCTACGACGGGGCTCACAATTCCTCCGGGCGGAGCCTGTATTCCGAGTGGTATTGGGACGCAGGGATCTGGGACCCGCCGGCGGCGTCCGGCCTCGGTTTTCAGGGCTGGAACGTCAGCGCATTCGGCGGCCTGCCCGCGAACCTGAGCCTGGGGGCGGGGGCGGTCCCGATGGTGTTCCACAACCCGCCGACCGTCACGCCCGTCAACAGCGCCACCGGCGCGGCGGGCGAGTCGCAGGAGAAGGTGATCTTCAACTATGACTTCGATAGGGATGCGCCGACCATTTTTGCCTCGGCGCCCGGCTATCCCGAGAGTCCGATGGAGTTCATGACCGGCGTCTCGCTCAACCTCGCCCCATTCGCGCTTCATGGCGGCAAGATGATCATCTACGACGGCGTCAATGACGGAATCTTTTCCGGCGTCGACCTCGTCAACTGGTACAATGCGATGAACAGGGCCGAGTTCGGCCAAGCCAGAAACTTCGCCCGCCTGTTCATGATTCCCAACATGGCGCATTGCGGCGGCGGCCCGGCGACAAGCGACTTCGCCGCGAATACCCTGAGCGCGATCACGGACTGGGTCGAAAACGGCGTCGCCCCCGCGCAGATCGTCGCCGCCAACCACAACCCGTCGTCGCCATTCACCGCGGGCGGCGTCGACCCCAATCACCTGTTCGCCCCCGGGGTCACGTCAAACTTCCCCGCCAATGGCACGCGGCCCATCTGCCCCTATCCTCAACAGACTCGGTTCAAGGGCTCGGGGGCGACCAACGCCGCAGCCAATTTTACCTGCGTCTCCGAGCAACCGGTCTACACCCAGAGCTACTTCGACCCGGGGTGGGGTCGCAGAGGCGGGCGTCCATAGGGCTGCTTTGGTCAGGGCGCAGCCTGCGCACTGAAGGCTGAAGCCGTTCCGTCGACGGCGCGGCCTTCAGACTCACACCGTCATTCGCGCGCGCACCGCCGTCTCGTCCATCTGCTCACGCGTGCCGGCGAGCACGACGACGCCTCGATCGAGCACGGCGTAGTCGTCGCAGATATCGCGCGCCCATTCGAAATATTGCTCGACGACGAGGATCGCCATTTCACCCTTGCGGCGCAGATGCACGAGCGCGCGGCCAATGTCCTTGATGATCGACGGCTGAATGCCCTCGGTCGGCTCGTCGAGGACGAGGAGTTTGGGTTTCGTCACCAGCGCGCGCGCGATGGCGAGCTGCTGCTGCTGGCCGCCCGAAAGGTCGCCGCCGCGGCGCCCCAGCATGTCGTTGAGCACCGGAAACAGGGAAAAGATCTCGTCGTCGATCGACCGCTCGCTGCGTGGCCGTGTGGCGTAGCCGGTCATCAGATTTTCGCGCACGGTGAGGAGTGGGAAAATCTCGCGGCCCTGCGGGACATAACCAAAGCCGGCCTTGGCGCGCAGGTATGGCGTCATCTTCGTCATGTCCTGGTCGTCCCAGCGGATCGAGCCGGAGGCCGTCATGTGCTGTCCCACGATGGCGCGCAAAAGCGAAGATTTGCCGACGCCGTTGCGGCCGAGAACGGTCAGAATACGCCCGGTCTGCGCCTTGACGGACACGGACCTGAGCGCCTGCGCCGCGCCGTAGAAAAGATCGATTCTATCGACGGTCAGCATAGTGTTTCACCGCCCCAGATAGACTTCGACGACGCGGGGGTCGGCGCTGACCTGATCGAGCGTGCCTTCCGCCAGCACCGAGCCTTCGTGAAGGCACGTCACCTTGACGCCGAGTTCGCGCACGAAATGCATGTCGTGTTCGACCACGATCACCGAATGATCGCGCGCGATTTCGCGCAGGAGATCGGCGGTCGCGGCTGTCTCGGCGTCGGTCATGCCAGCCACCGGTTCGTCGACGAGCAGGAGCTTCGGGTCCTGCGCCAACAGCATGCCGATCTCGAGCCATTGCTTCTGCCCGTGCGACAGAGATCCGGCGATGCGCGCCCGATGATCGGCGAGCCGGGTCGTGGCCAGAATGGCGTCGATCGTCTCCAGTGTCTGCGGGTCTTCGCGTCCGAACAGCGTGGCGCGCACGCTGCGCGGCGCCTTGACCGCGAGCAGGAGGTTATCCTCGACCGTATGGTTCTCGAACACGGTCGGCTTCTGGAACTTGCGGCCGACGCCAAGCGTCGCGATCTCGGCCTCGTCGAGCTTGGTCAGGTCGTGGCGCCCGTCGAACATCACCTCGCCCTCGTCGGGCCGGGTCTTGCCCGTGATGACGTCCATCATCGTCGTCTTGCCGGCGCCGTTGGGCCCGATGATGGCGCGCATCTCGCCGGGTTCGAGCACGAGGGACAGGCTGCGCAGGGCCTTGTAGCCGTCGAACGAGACGCTCACGCCGTCGAGATAGAGAAGCGACCGGGTGAGCGTCGGATTGGAGGTCTCGGCGAGAGTCACGGCTCGACGCCCTCCTCAATCGCTTCAACCGGCGCGGCGGGGCGAGATACCGGTTCACGGGTCTTGAGCGCCAGCCCAAGGATGCCTTTGGGCAGGAAGAGCGTGGTCAGGACGAACAGGAGCCCGAGGCCGTAGAGCCAATATTCGGGGAAAGCGCCGGTGAAGAAGGTCTTCGCGAAGTTGACGGCGATGGCGCCGATCGCCGCGCCGATCAGCGTGCCGCGGCCGCCGACCGCGACCCAGATCGCCGCTTCGATCGAATTTCCCGGCGCGAATTCGCTCGGATTGATGATGCCGACCTGTGGCACATAGAGCGCGCCCGCGATGCCGGCGATGATCGCCGAAATGACGAAGACGAACAGCTTGTAGTTCGCGACCCGATAGCCGAGAAAGCGCATGCGGCTCTCCGCGTCGCGCACGGCAACCAGCGCCTTGCCGTATTTCGAGCCGATGATGGCGCGCGAGGCCACGTAGGCGAGGATGAGCACAATGGCGCTGGCCGAGAACAGCGCGGCCTTGGTCGAGGCGGACTGAAGCGAAAAGCCGAGCAGGTCCTTGAAATCGGTCAGGCCGTTGTTGCCGCCGAAGCCGAAATCGTTGCGGAAAAATTCCTTGAACAGGGCGAAGGTCATCGCCTGGGTGATGATCGAGAGGTAGACGCCGGTCACGCGCGAGCGGAAGGCGAACCAGCCGAAGGCGAGCGCGAGGAGCCCCGGGACCAGCACCACCATCAGCATCGCATATGGAAACCAGTTGAAGCCCCACCAGGCGACCGGCAGCTCCTTCCAGTTCAGGAACACCATGAAGTCGGGCAGGATCGGATTGGCGTAGACGCCGCGCGTCCCGATCTGGCGCATGAGATACATGCCCATCGCATAGCCGCCCAGCGCAAAGAACGCGGCATGGCCGAGCGACAGAATGCCGCAATAGCCCCAGACCAGATCGAGCGCGACGGCGAGGATCGCGTAGCAAAGATACTTGCCAAGCAGCTGCACCAGATAGGGGGGCAGGTAGAACGGGGAATTTTCCGACACCCCGAGCGACAGCACCGGCACGAGGATTGCCGCGATGATGAGAATCGCTACGAAAACCAGGCCGAGCTGGTCAAGCCGCGCGCTCACGCCTCCACCGCCCGCCCGCGCAGAGCGAAGAGCCCTCTCGGCCGTCTCTGAATGAAGAGGATGATGAAGACCAGAAGCACGATCTGGCCCTGGACGGCGCCGATCAGCGGCTCGAGCAGCTTGTTGGCGAGACCGATCAGAAGGGCGCCGAACGCCGTGCCCCATAAGTTTCCGACGCCGCCGAACACCACCACCATGAAGCTGTCGATGATGTAACCCTGGCCGAGGTTCGGCGAGACGTTGTCGATCTGCGACAACGCCACCCCCGCGATGCCTGCGACCCCCGATCCCAGCCCGAAGGCCAGCATGTCGATGCGCGCCGTCGAAATGCCCATCGACGCGGCCATACGGCGGTTCTGGGTCACCGCACGCATTTGCAGTCCGAATGGCGTCGCGCGAAGGACGAGTTGCAGCCCAATGAAGACGAGGGCGGAGAGCACGATGATCCAGAGCCGGTTGGTGGTGATCGACAAGCCCCCGATCTCGAACGCGCCCGACATGAAAGGCGGATTGCTGACCAGGCGGTTGTTCGCGCCGAACAGGCTGCGGACCAATTGCTGCAGGATGAGCGACACGCCCCATGTGGCAAGCAGCGTCTCGAGCGGGCGCGTATAGAGAAAACGGATCACGAGCCGTTCGATCGCGATGCCGACGACGCCGGCCACGACAAACGCGAGCGGAATGGCGAAGGCGAGCGACCAGTTCTGCAGCGAAGGCGGCAGAAGCGACTGCACGACATAGGTCGAGTAGGCGCCGAGCATCACCATTTCGCCATGCGCCATGTTGATGACGCCCATGACGCCGAAGGTGATCGCAAGTCCGATCGCCGCGAGCAGCAACACGGACGACGCCGAGATGCCGTACCAGAGATTCTGCACCACGTTCCACAAAGCCAGACGCGCATGAATCGCGCTCAGGGCGGATGCGGCGGCGCTTTTCACGGCGGGGTCGGTGGCCTTCTGGGCAATGCCGTCTATGAGGCTCTGCGCGTCCTGATCGGCGCGCGCCTTCAGCGTCGCGATCGCCGAGAGACGGTCCTGGGTCGAGGCGCTGTCGCTCGTGGCGAAGATAGAGGCTTGGGCGAGCTTCAGGGCGGCTGCGACGCGCGGGTCGCTTTCCTTGGCGAGCTGCGCCTGAAGCGCCGGCAACGCGTTGGCGTCGTGCGTGTTGAACAGATCCTCAGCCGCCTTGAGGCGTTTTTCGGGATCGGAGCTGGCCAAGGTGAGCGAGCCCATCGCGCCCTGGATGGCGTTTCTCAGCGCATTGTTGACCCGCACCTTCTTGAAGGCGGAGGGGTCGGCGCCGGAAACGGGCGCGCCGGTCTTCGCGTTGATAAGCGCGCCGTCTGCGGTCTTGTAGGCGACGATATGATCGGCTGGGTCGACCATGAGGCGATTGTCGCCGAGCGCGTCCAGAATGGCCGCGGCCTGCGGAGGCGCTTCCGCGGCCAGTTCGCCGATGGCGGCGGCGGTCTGGGGAAACTTGTCGTTAAGGAATTTCGCCAGCGTGTCGTCGACGGCGTCGGCCCGGGCCGCAGCCGGCGCGAGCAGGGCTACGGCTATGGCGAACGCACGGAGAATGAGACACGCGTAACGAAAGGCGCTTGAAAGCGGCATAACTACCTTTTCGGCTCGCCGGCCCGGATCAACGCCATTTCTTGACGTCATCGACTTTTCGAAGGAAGGCCCCTCTCCCTTGGGAGGAGGAGGGGCCCCAGGAACAACGTCAGCCGCCGCACTTGCCGGTTTTGACGTTGAAGTTGCCGCATGACATTGGCGGGCGCCAGTCGGCGATCAGGTCCTTCGAACCCTCGAGGTAGGGCGACCATTCCTGCGCCACCAGCGTTCCCGGCGTCTGCCAGACCGTGTTGAGCTGGCCGTCAGCCTGGATCTCTCCGATATAGACAGGCTTGGTGATGTGGTGGTTCGGCATCATGGTCGAGAGGCCGCCAGTGAGATTGGGCACCGCGACGCCGATCATCGCCGGGATCACCTTGTCAGCTTCGAAGCTCTGCGCCTTCTCCACGCCCTTCACCCACATGTTGAAGCCAATGAAATGGGCCTCCATGGGATCGTTGGTGGTGCGTTTCGGCTTCTTGGTGAACTCATGCCACTTGGTGATGAATTCCTTGTTCGCGGGCGTGTCGATCGACTCGAAATAGTTCCACGCCGCGAGATGGCCGACGAGCGGCTTCGTGTCGAGGCCCGCGAGCTCCTCCTCGCCAACCGAGAAGGCGACGACGGGGATGTCGGTCGCCTTGATGCCCTGGTTGCCGAGCTCCTTGTAGAACGGCACGTTGGCGTCGCCGTTGATCGTCGAGACCACCGCCGTCTTCTTGCCGGCCGAACCGAAGGCCTTGATCTTCGACACTTCCGTCTGCCAGTCGGAGAAGCCGAACGGCGTGTAGTTGATCATCACGTCTTCGTCGGGCACGCCCTTCAGCTTCAGATAGGCGGCCAGGATCTTGTTGGTGGTGCGCGGATAGACGTAGTCGGTGCCTTCGAGCACCCAGCGCTTCACTGAACCGCCGTCCTCGCTCATCAAGTAGTCGACCGCGGGAATGGCCTGCTGATTCGGCGCGGCGCCGGTATAGAAGACGTTGCGTTCCGATTCCTCGCCTTCGTACTGCACCGGATAAAACAGCATGTTGTTGAGTTCTTTGAACACCGGCAGCACCGACTTGCGCGACACCGAGGTCCAGCAGCCGAACACGACCGAGACTTTGTCCTTTTCGATGAGCTCTTTGGCCTTCTCAGCGAACAGCGGCCAGTTCGAAGCGGGATCGACGACCACCGCCTCGAGCTTCCTGCCGAGCACGCCGCCCTTCGCGTTCTGCTCCTCGATCAGCATCAGCATCACGTCCTTGAGCGTGGTCTCGCTGATCGCCATCGTGCCCGAGAGCGAGTGGAGAATGCCGATCTTGACCGGTTCGCCAGTCGCCGCCATGGCGGAAGTGGACCCCAGCGCAACGGCGCCTCCCAGCGCAGCCGCCCCTCCGAGTGCAGCCGCCCCCTCAAGCGCAGGCACTCCACCCAGCGCAGTCGCCCCTCCCAGGGCTGCGCCGGACGCGTAAAGAAAATTCCGTCTCGTCAACGACATTGTTTAGCCTCGTGGCTTGCGCCCCTTGTGAGGGCGGGATCCCGACCCCTCCCACGGGGCCGGAGACAACTTCGCAACGAGCGTGCCAGAGAATCTCCAACGATTCGCGGGGAAGGCGCCTGGAAATCGAGCGGGGCGCCAAAGTTTTGTCCAGCCGAGGAAGCCGTCCCTCAGGGCTTCGCGGCCCGGCTCGCCAGGTTCGGCCCGGTTTTGACCATCGTCGGAGTCGTCGAATCGCGCTCGATCCGGACGATGGCAAGGGCTGGGCCGCTTGTGTTCACCAGGAATATCATATATTGAATGTGTATTATCCGCCCCTGCCGACAGATTCGTCGATGCGAACACCCGGAAAGATGTGCTAGCAGGGTCGGATGCGCATGACGGGCCAGAAGGACGGCGGGCATGGCGGTTTGCGATTCGCCGGGCGCCAAAGGATTGGTCGCGCCCCCGCGGTAGCCCCGCGCCCGGGCCTCGACCGCTTGTAAGTCAGGAGAAACAGCCTTGCTGCATATAACGCCAATTTCTCGGCGCCGTTGGCGCATCGCTGTGCTCGCGTGCGTGCTGCCGGCGGCGATGCTGCTCAGCGGATGCGGCAAGAAGCAGGAGACGCAGGCCGTAGTCGGGCAAGTGATTGCTCATGTCGGCCCGGACGACATCACTCAGCAGGAACTGGACAACGAGCTTCGCCTTGCCAACGTGGCCGCTGACAAGCGCACCGACGCAATCGTCAAGGGGGCGCTGACACGCATCGTCGAACGCAAGTATCTGGTGCAGCAGGCGCTCGCGGCGAAGCTCGATCGCGAGCCGACCGTGCATCTCGATCTGCTGCGCGCGCGCGAGCAAATCCTCGCCGGCGCTTTCGTTCAGCGCGACCTGTCAGGCAAGATGAGCGCGGTCTCCAAGAACGAAATCGACAGCTACATCCAGGGGCATCCCAAGCAATTCGACCAGCGGGAGCTGTTCCAGATCGACCAGATTTCCTTCACGGCTCCGAAGGAGGTGGACGCCCTCGCCGCGGCGACGAAGGATTTCAAGACGCTCGATCAGGTCGAGGCGAAGCTGAACGAAATGCACATCAAATTCAGCCGCGGAGACGCAACCCTGGACAGCGCCACGATGCCCCCCGCGATGCTCAAGGTGCTGGACGCGAGGAAGGCGGACGACATTTACTTCATACGTTCGCGCGGAGGCGCCAGTTTCTTCAAAGTGACGTCAGTGGATCAGAAGCCGTTGACCGGCGACCAGGCCAATGACTTCGCAAGACGCGAGGTGCGGATAGACATCGGAAGAAAGGGCGCGGAAGAAATTACCAAGGCTGCGTTGGCGGACACCAAGTTCGAAGGGGACTACGCCCGAATCATGACGACGGCTGCGCCGAGCGCCCCCAATCCGACGCCGGCGACTGAGGGCGCAACGCCGGCCGGCGAGACGCAGCCGGCGGAGACTCCCCCTGACGAAAGCCAGAAGGAAGAGCCAAAGCACTAACCGCTCGAGCTGCCTGATTCTGCCGCGGCCGCGTTCCCGTCGACGCGGCCCGAGGGAGCTTCAATCCGCTAGGGCATGTGAACGATCGCCCTCCGCTGTCGCCTTGCGCCCGGCTCGCTGGCGTCGCAGGAGGAGGAGCGCCGGTTATGACGGCGGGCTGGGAGGCCCCCTCCGCCGCGGCCAGCACAGATAATCACCGATCTCTACGGATCGGGCCACTCGCCGTGACCCCCGCGGGCGAGGTCGAACCCCGTTCGAGCGCCCAGCGAAACAGGGCGGCGGCTATGTCGCCGACGCGCTTCTCCGGGTTAGGCGCCGCCTCGCCTTCTGCCGCCTCGCCTTCTGCCGCCTCGCCTTCTCCCGCCTCGCCTGGCGCCGCGGCGTCGTGAGCCGCTCCGCAGTGAGGCTCGCGTCCCTTTGCGATTGAACGAACCCGGCTATAAGTTGGGTAGACAATATTGTTAATTGAAAGCCTATAGGCCGCATGGTAACCCCGTGCAGTCTATTAGTATTATACGAATCCAAATCGTCCAGACAACAGTAGGTCCCGATGAAGACGTTTGGTTGCGCTACGGTTCTACTGTTCTGTGGCGCCTTTTCTGCACACGCAGCCAATGTTTATACGGGGTGCGCCGTACCGCCAACAACCTTCAAACATGTCTGGTACTTTGATCCGGTCCACGGAAAGACGGAGGCGGGGGGCGGCAACGGCTCACAGGCTGCGCCATGGAACAACATCGCGGCGCTCCTTAAAGTTCAGACTGGCTACACTTACCCCCTTCTAACCTCCGCCCCCTATCGTCAGGTTCCGGTCCCCGGACAACCGGCGGTCATCAAGACCGGTCCCCTGGCGGGCCCTGTCGCGCCTGGCGATGAAATCCTGCTCATGAGCGGGAACTACGGCGACGTCTCGATCGGCGGTTTTTCTCCGAGTACGTTCAATTCCGACTTTGTGACGGTCAGCGCCGCGCCCGGGCAGACTCCCGTCCTGAGGTCGCTTTTCATCGGCGAAACCAACAAATGGGTGTTCAACGGGCTCAAGGTGCAAAGCCTCCAATCCGCCGTCCTCGCCGGCGACGCCCTGGTCCAGATCAAGGACGGGGGCTCGGCGCTTCCGACGTCCGACATTGTGCTCGAGAATATGACCATCTCGTCCCAGGACAATACCGCGTCCTGGAGCAAAGCCCAGTGGGTCGCGAATGCGCGCAACGGATTCTCCGCCCTCAGCACGCCCCCGGGCACAAATACGAACTGCATTTCGCTGGTCGGCTCGCATATCAGCAACGTCAAGTTCGGTGCTTCGCTCGACGCGAGTCGACTCGTGTTCTCAAACAACCAGATCGATCATTTTGGCGACGACGGAATTGGTTTCGCGGCCAGCTATCTCACCATCACCAAGAACGACATCCACGACAACCTGGACATCGGCGACGGCAATCACGAAGACGCCATGCAGGGCAACATCGGCGTCCTCGCGCCAGGCGCCGCCGTAAACTATTTCCAGAACATCCTGATCGACGGCAACCTCATCATCCGGCAGTCGGATCCGCAGCTTGCGTATCCGGCCTATCTGCAGGGCATCGACGACTTCGACTCGGACTGGACGAATGTCACTGTAACCAACAATGTCGTGATCACGAGCGCCTGCTGGGGGATCTCCTTCGCCAGCATCCATAACGGCCTGATCGCCAACAATACAGTCGTCTCGGACGGTCTCATCGGGACAAAAGGGTGCGCCGGCGCCAACATTTCGGTCACCGGGACAACTCACGAAGGGGCGCCCAGCAGCAACACCGTGGTGCGGAACAATCTTACGAGTCAGATCGAGCTCTACAACGTCAATAATGGCGTCGAAGCCGATCACAACGTGGTCATGCTGGGCATCAGTCCCGAGATCATCTGGTATGCGAATGGCGTACCCCAGTATATCGGCCAGCCGGGGACCTATGCGAACGGCAACATCATCGATGCCGGCGGTCCGAAGAGCGAATTCTCCAACTTCAATCCGGCGACTCTGACTTACAATGTGCTGCTCAAGTCGACCGGGCAGGCGATCGGCGCAGGAACTGCGACGGGAGCCCCGAGCTTCGACATCCTCGGCGTCGCCCGCAAGGCTCCCTACGCCGTAGGGGCTTATGCCTATCCGATGTGAACCGAAACCAAACCGGTCAGCAGGCAGGCCGGTCGGCGCCCTTGAGCGCGACAGCACTTTCGCGATACGTTGACATGGATTGCGGATTGTCGCGCCGAGCCGCGCCTCGTTCCGCGCGGCGGCGATCTCACGGGGGCGCGACACCCATCTTATTCCGTCGCAAAGCCGATTCACGCCGTACAACCGACACATCGAACGGCCAAACCTCGACTCAGTCCCCAAAACGGCGGTAGAAGCCGGGCGCGCGGCCTTGCGCCGGCGAGCCTTCGAACAATCTAAGTGGGTGGCCGAGAGGCCGTCCCAGCAAATGGAATTTCCGGCAAATGAATCGCTTCGCACTTCGACCACGTTTGACGACGCTCTGGATCGCGGCGGTGGCCGCCCTTCTCTCGCTGGCGCCGATCACTTCGCCGGCCCAGGCGGAAAGCGGCGCCGCCCGGCACATCGAGGCCTATTACTCTCAGCTGATGCCGACCCTCAAGGCGGCTGGGTCACTCAGCGTAGGCGAACGCGACCGGCGCTTCGGGCCCGCCATCAGATCCGCCTTCGACATCGGGACCATGACAAGACTGGCCTCGGGTCCGGCCTGGAGCAAGTTCTCAGGCGCCCAGCAGGCTGCGGTTCGCGACGCCTTCGCCCGCTTCCTCGTCGCCGAATACGCCCATCAGGTGAGCGACTATTCGGGCGAAAGCTTTGTCGTCGATCCGCAGACGAGCCCCGCCTCGGGCGGCGGCGAAATCGTCAGGACCAAGCTTCTTCAGCCAGGCGGCCGAACGGTGCAGATCAACTATCTCGTTCGCGGCGGTCGTGTGCTCGACGTCTATCTCAATGGCACGATCAGCGATCTGGCGACGCGGCGCGACGAATTCACCTCGATCCTCGCTGGCGGCGGCGGCGCCGACGCCCTGGTCAAGACCTTGCGCGAACGGACGGCGAGCCTGCTCGCCGGCTAGCCGCCGGGGCCCGGCGACGCGCCGCCTTGCCGCCGTCCGCAAACGTCCTGATCGTCTGCGGACTGAAGGGCGAGGCGGCGATCATCGCCGGCCCGGGACGCGCGACGCTCTGCGGCGACGCGCCAACCCTGCGCGCGGGGCTCGCGCAGATGTCGAGCCCGGGACCCTCCCTCGTGGTCAGTTGGGGTCTCTGTGGGGGACTCGATCCGCGGCTTCGTCCGGGCGATCTCATTCTTGGCGCGGAAGTGGTCTCGAATGACGGAGCTATCCGAACCGACGAGGCCGTCACATCGTCCCTTGCGCAACGCCTCCTCGCGGCGGGAACGCGCGTCGTCATCGAGCGTGTGACGGCTGCCGATGCGCCAGTCCTGACCGCCCAGGCCAAGGCGGACCTGCGCCGTGCCACCGAGGCGGCGGCGGTCGACATGGAAAGCCTGACCGCAGGCCGCTTCGCGCTCAAACAGCGCGTCCCGTTCGTAACCTTGCGCGCGGTCTCGGACCCCGCCGAACGCGACCTGCCCCCGGCCGCGTCGAAAGCCATGGATCCGGACGGCGGGATCAATCTCGGAGCCGTCATCCGGGAGCTTATCCGCTCGCCGGGCCAACTCGCCGGGCTTGGCGCGGCCGCGCTCGACAGCCGCGCCGCGTTTCGTACGCTACAGCGTTGCCGAAGCCTTCTTCCTGGCCTTTTCCTCGGCCTCGGAGCGGCGGATATCCGATAGCTTCTGGGCGACGTTCTTGTCGAACACGTACTCGGCTTCGCGCTGGCCCTCGAGCGGGATGTCCGGCGCCATCGGACCGTCAGTCTTGACGCCCATGAGCGCGACGCGCGCTGCTTTCCAGGGCTTCGTCACCGTGTCGCGCACGGCGGTCGCCTCGAACCCGCTATGGACCATGCAGTCGGCGCATTTCTCATAGTTGCCGGTGCCGTAGGCGTCCCAATCCGTGTCGTCCATCAGCTCCTTGAAGGTTTTCGTGTAACCCTCGCCGAGCAGATAGCAGGGCTTCTGCCATCCGAACACGGTGCGGGTCGGATTGCCCCAGGGCGTGCAATGATAGGTCTGGTTGCCGGCCAGGAAGTCGAGGAACATGGTCGACTGGTTGAAGGCCCATTTACGGCCCTGATTGCCACGCTCGAAGATCGACCGGAACAGCTTCTTGGTGGCGGAGCGGTTGAGGAAATGCTGCTGGTCGGGGGCGCGCTCGTAGGCGTAACCCGGCGACACCGTGATGCCATCGACGCCAAGTTCGGTCACCGTATCGAAGAACGCGGCGACACGCGCAGGGTCTGCGTCGTTGAAGAAAGTGCAATTGATGGTGACGCGGAAGCCTTTCGCCTTGGCCGTCTTCAGCGCCTTGACCGCGCGATCGTAGACGCCCGGCTCGCAGACCGACTTGTCATGCATCTCCTGATCGCCGTCGAGATGGATCGACCAGGTGAAATAGGGGCTGGGCTTGTATTGATCGATCTTCTTTTCGAGGAGCAGCGCATTGGTGCAGACGATCGCAAACTTTTTGCGCGCGACGACGCCCTCGACGATCTTCGCCAGATCCTTGTGGAGGAGCGGCTCGCCGCCGGCCATGACGACGACCGGCGCGCCGCATTCGTCGACCGAGGCGAGCGCGTCCTCGACCGAGATCCGCTTATTGAGAATGGCGTCGGGATAGTCGATCTTGCCGCAGCCGGCGCAAGCGAGGTTACAGCGGAACAACGGCTCCAGCATCAGCACGAGCGGGTAGCGCTTGCGACCGGCGAGATGCTGCCGGACGATATAGGCGCCAACTCTGGCGATCTGTCTTAAGGGTATGCCCACGAGCGATCCTTATGAAAACGAATTAAGCGACGGGCTCATTGCGAAGTTCCGCCGGCAGGCGGAAGCTCACCGTCTCGGCCGGTCCGTCGAGGACCGACACTTCCGACGGCGCGAGCGCCGACAAGGCGCGCACCACGTCTTCGACCACGACTTCTGGGGCAGACGCGCCGGCCGTCACGCCGACGACAGCCGCGTCGCGCACCCAAACGGGATCGATTTCGCTGCTGTCCGCGACAAGATAGCTCGGAATCCCGACCTCGTCGCCAATCTCGCGCAGCCGGTTGGAGTTGGAGCTGTTGCGAGCGCCCACGACAATGATGACGTCGGCGACCTGGCACAATTCGCGCACGGCGGTCTGCCGATTCTGTGTCGCGTAGCAAATGTCGCGAACGTCAGGACCGACGACGTCGCTGAAGCGGCGAACCAGCGCCGCGATGATTCCGCGCGTATCATCGACGCTGAGTGTCGTCTGGGTGATGTAGGCGATCGGCGTGTCGACTGCGATGGGCAGCTTCGCGACATCCTCTTCGTCTTCGACGAGGTGCACCTGGCCGTCGATCTGCCCAAGCGTCCCTTCGACTTCGGGATGTCCGTCGTGACCGATGAACACGAGAACCCGGCCCCGGGCGATGTATCCCCGCCCCTGGTTGTGCACCTTGGTGACCAACGGGCAGGTGGCGTCGATGGTCGGCAGCGCCCGCACCTTGGCTTCCTGTTCGACCTCCCTCGAGACGCCGTGGGCGCTGAAGATGGTCACGGCGCCCGCCGGCACGTCCTTCAGCGTCTCGACAAAGCGCGCGCCTTTCGCCTTGAGCGATTCGACGACATGGCGATTGTGAACGATCTCATGGCGCACGTAGACCGGCGCGCCATGCTTGGCCAGCGCCCGCTCGACAATATCGATCGCCCGAACGACGCCGGCGCAAAACCCGCGCGGCTGGGCAAGAATGATCTTCATTCCCTTGCCTTCTCGTCGAAGCCTCGACGGCCAGGATAAAAGCCGACGCCGGGCGCAGCCAAATCCACGCGCGCTCCCCTGACGAATTTCGAAAGGACAGCCATACGCCGCAACCCGTTTCGAGACAAGAGATGGAGTTCCCGCCTTGTGCCGTTCACACAATGTGCGAACGATGGGCCTGAAGGTCAAGACCTGGCTTCCCGACGGGCTCCTTCCGCCCCGCGCGACAAGCGCGGCCGGTCCAAAGGTCGTCCGGACAAACGCCCTTCCCTCGACCGGCCTATCGACCCCGTCGAGCAAGGCCCGATTCCGCGGAATTTTTGACCCAGAAACGCCCCGGCGAAGAAGCCGGAGGGCAAGATGGATATTACGGGGACACCTTACCCGATTCCCGCTTCAAAGCCTTTCCTCGCCGGCGATCACCCGGACGCGGGGCACCGGAAGCCGCGCCATCAGGGAGGGCATGGCGGCGTTGGGGGTTAAGTAAACTGTCACCGTAACTCTATGGCGCTGACCCCTGTTTTCGATAATTCCACTCTCGGCCAAATCTACTCTCGGCCCGTCATGGCCGGCCTTGTGCCGGCCATCCACGCCTTGCTGACGCCGGCGGTCGCCGTTCCAATAAATGTACATAGAGATCAATATATTACGCTCATGAAAAGCGACTCACATGGATGGCCGCTTCAAGCGCGACCATGACGAGGAAAGCATCCTTGGCGCGCCCGCAAGGTGGCCGACGAACCGCCACCCCTACATGATAGCGACAATTGATTGCGGAAAAATCGAATGCGGGGTAGAGTTGCCTGATGAACGGCCCCGCCCTTCCGCAACCCCGAAGGCCCCCGTCGGTCCAGGCCCGGCCGCCCCTAAGCCCATTCCATTTAAGCGCGACGCATCGCGCTTCGATCCGCGCGCCCGCGCGGGCGCGTCATCACGCTTCGCAATTAAAGTCGACGATCGGTTCCGAACCTCGGGTGCTGGTGTTGAGGGCCGGAAGGCCGCGAGAAAATGCGTTGGCGGAGAATCCCTCGTAACCCATTGATAAGCCTCGATTCGGACGAGAGAATCCAAGGAAACCCAAGGAAATCCAACCCCCGATTCGGGGGCGTTCCGAAGCAAAAGAGCGCGCGTCCAAGAAAACCAAAGTCGCAGGCTCGGGCGGGCGGATTGCAGGGTTCACTTCCGCTTCGCGGCCGATAAACCACAATGTCGCTAGGATGAAGGTCTCGGCGTCCGCCGCGGAAGCGAACGGCCCACCATCCTGCCTGAGTGTCTTCAAGCGCGCGCCGCGGCCGCCCATTTCCGGTTGAGCGCCAGGACGCCGGCCACTGCGGCGAGGGGAACGACCGCCGCCCAGGAGCCGACCACGGCGGCGGCCGTCGCAATCGCCCACAGGATCGAGACGAGGTGCTCCATCATGCCGACCAGCTTCGACTGGGCGTGGCGGCGCAGCACGAGGCCGCGACGGGACGGCGCCTGGCGCCAGAGGTTGACCAGCGCGGCGGAGGCGACCGCTCCGGCGCCGAACAGCAGCGCGCAAAGCCCGGCCCAGGGCGAGGCCAAGGCCAAGGCGGCGAGGGGAAGCCCGAGGGTGAGCGCGATCGGCTGCCCGATCGCGCCGATCTTGGCGCGCTCGATGACGGGCCGGGAGACAGGCGCGGTCATGAGAAAATCCGGCGCGTCCTCGGCGGAGAGCGCGATCCAGGACAAGGCGCCGGCGAGCTGCGCCGCAATCACCACCAGGGCGGGCGTGAAGGCGACCCCGACCGTGCCGGTCGGGCCGCCGCCGCGCCAGAGAATGACGGCGAGCGGCATCGTGTAGGCGGCCTGCAAGAGCAGCTGCGACATGAGCCAGGGATCGCGCCAGACGACGCGCCGCTCCTTGACGCGCAAGGCCGCGCCGACGCTGGCGCCGAAGCGCAGCGCACGCCTCGATGAGGCCCCCGCATGGGCCGGCGCGCCCGAAGATGCGACCGCCGCGCGCGCGAAGCGCTCGCCAAAAAGCAGGCACGCGATGAGGAAGACGCTGGCGCCGAACGCCGTCCAGACCAGAACCGCACGAGAATCGCCAGCCGCCGCGCGCACCGGCGTCAGGAGAAGGCGTTGCAGGGCATTGCCGCCGTCGGCAGCTGGCGCAAAAGCCGCGAGGATCGACGCCCGCATGCGCTCGGGCAGCATGGCGACGACCTGCGCCCCGAGCACCGCCGACGCGCCGACCGCGGTCGCCGCGATCTGGCTCAGGAGGCGCGCCCGACGCGGCCCGACAGTCAGGAAAAGACCCATCGCGAGAGCGACCGCGAGGCCCGTTCCCGCAAGCCCTGCTGCAAGAAGGGCGGGATAGAGCGCAAGCCAATGGGGATGGCCGCGCAGCGCCGCGACATCGGCGAGCGGCGCCAGCAAAAGCCCGACCGAGGCGACCGCGCCGATCGCGATCGACAAGGCGCGCGCGGCAAGCAGGCTATGCGCGTCGACGGGCGAGGACAGGATCAGTTCGAGGTCCGAGCGCTGAAACAGCGCGCGGGTGAACTCGGTGGTCGACTGGCCGATGATCCATGGAAGGATGAGCGCAACGCCGCTGGCGATAATTGCAGTCATCCGCGCGACGCCATCGGGACCGTCTTCGATGGCGATGAGCCAGCCCGCGATCGGCCAGGCTGCGGCATGGAGCGCGAGGAGCAGAAGGGCGACCAGAATCGCCAGTCCCGCCGGCGTCAAAGCGCCGAACATCGACGCCAGGGAGCGCGCGCTAAGGCGCAGATCGTGAACGATAAAACGGGGAAAAGCGGCCGCGCCAGCCGTCATGCCGCGGGCCTTGCCTCAGAGGTCAGACCGAGGAAGACCGTCTCCAGCGTCGCCCCGCCGGCGCCGGCGCTCGAGCGCAGTTCATCGAGCGTGCCCTCGGCGATCATCCGCCCATGGGCGATAATGCCGATGCGGTCCGCGAGCCGCTCCGCAACCTCGAGAATATGGGTGGTCATGACGATCGTCGCGCCCGCCCGCACGCGTTTCGTCAGAATGTCCTTCACCTGGCGGGCGGCGGCGGCGTCAAGGCCGGTCAGCGGCTCATCGAGCATCAGGAGTTTGGGTTCATGGATGAGCGCGCCGGCCAGCGCCAGCTTCTGCCGCATGCCGCGCGAAAACCCTTCGCAACGTTCGCGACGATGGGGCCAAAGACCTAAGCTTTCGAGCAAGTCTTCCGCCAGCCGCCTGGCGCGGCGCCCCTCGACCGACCAGAGGCCGGAGACGAATTCGAGATACTCGAGCGGGTCGAGCTTGTCGTAGAGCATCGGCTCGTCGGGCAGCCAGGCGACGATGCGCTTGGCGTCGATGGGCGAGCGGCGTGCGTCGACGCCGAAGATCCGGATTTCGCCGGCGTCGGCGGGAAGGAGACCCGCGACCAGGCGCAGGGTCGTCGTCTTTCCGGCGCCGTTGGGGCCGAGCAGCGCATAGAACTGGCCGGCGGCAATCGTGAGGTCGAGCCGATCGACCGCTGGCCGGCCGAAGCTCTTGGTCAGAGACCTGAGCGCGAGAGCCGGAACGTCTGGAGCGGGCATCGGTTGTCTCGCGCGATCGATGCCACCCAGAGTAGGGCATGGCGCTTGATCGCGCGTTAATACGAGCCGCGGTCTGCGCGGTCGCGGCAATCCGCGTGGCGGTGGCGCGGCCGCGCAGGCGCAAAAAAGCCGGAGGAAAGTCGCCTTTCCTCCGGCTTGAATTGAAGTCAGATCGGAGCGCTAGGCGCTCAGAACTTGTAGTTGACCGCGGCGCGGAAGATCGAGGCGTTGTAGTTGATGTGGCCGCTTCCGTAGACACCCGGGAACTCGGCGGCGGCGATCGCGTTTCCGGCCGACGTGAAGTTGTCGCTGCCGAGGTCGGCGTAGAGATATTCACCCCTGATCGTCCAGTTGTTGGTGAGGGCATATTCGACACCGCCGCCAACCGTCCAGCCGACGCGCGTCGAACTCGGGCTACCGCTCCAGAGCCCACCGGTGCTGTCAAAGAAGCTGAAGTTCGTGCTGCCGCCGCCGTAAGCGACACCGCCCGTGGCATAGATCATCAGGCGATTGTCGGGGGTGACGACGAAGCCGACGCGGGCACGCGTCGTGCCGAGCCAGTCAAGACTGGTCTTGGAGTTCACCGAGAAGAAATCGCCTGGACCGCCCGGACCGATAAAGGCGGGACCCGCAACGTTGGTGCTCTTGCTCAGGGTTGTGCCCTGGAAGTCGGTTTCGACACCGAGCACGAAGGCCCCTGTCTGCCAGTTGTAACCCGCCTGACCACCGCCGATGAACCCGGCGTTGCCATTTCCAAGCCCGCCCGGGAAGGAACCGGAGAGGATGCCCGGACCGAAGTCGGATCCGGGGTCAAAAAGCGTCGCCGAGCGGCTGCCACTGCTCCAGATGCCGCCGGCGTTCAAACCAGCGTAGAACCCGGTCCAGGTGAAGGGGGGCGGCACGAACACGGGCGCCGGCGCCTCTTTTCTAGTCGGAAGGTCCGCTGCCTGGGCCGCCACCGTCCCCAGGGCCGCCAGCGCCGCGATTGCAACGCCCTTAAGCCAGCGATTAGTCATTCTCTTCTCCGTGATGTTGTGCGACACGCTATACGCAACCCGCGTGCGCCCCGCCGCCAATAACGATGCCCGCACTATAGGTTTGCGTTCCACGCGAGTCCATCCGACATTCGCGCTTGCCGAGGGTTTATGGCCCAATGTGGCAAAATCGCCACAGATTTGGGGCGTTCCTGGTTAACCAAGCTTAAACGGCCACCAAACTCGCCAAAAGCACCGCGATGACGCCGGTCAGGAAGATGCCGTCGAACGTTCCCGCGCCGCCGATCGAAGCCACCGACGCCCCGAGGCTGCGCAACTGGCCGAGGTTGAGGAGATCGGCGCCGACCAGGACGCCGAGGCTGCCGCCAATATAGGCGATCGGCGCCGCGAATCGCCGCGATAGCACCAGCGCCACCCCCGCCGCCAGGAGCGGCGGGGCAATTGTCGGCACCGATATGCCGACGCCCGGAATTGGCGTCGCCATCCGGTGGACCACGAACGCGACGATCGCCGTCGCTACGGCGCCGGAGGCCCAAAGGTCATAGCGTAGGAGCAGGTAGAACGAGAGCAGGATTGGAATGACCGCGCCGCCGACGTTGATCGCCAGAATCGTGCCAGGCCAGTCGACTTGGACCGGCGCCAGGAACGGCACGCCGAAAAACTCCACCACCTCCCGGGACACGACACGCTGGGCGGGAAGGCGGACCAGCGGCAGATTGATGTACGAGCCGAGCAGGGAGCCGAACAGCACCAGCATGGCGATGCGGGGATCGAGACCGAGGGCGGAATAGGCGTGGCCCAGCAGGCGGATCTGAATGAAGAGCAGAAGACCAACCAGAACCGCGAAAAACAGGCTCGCGGCGCCGACCCCGACCGGAAAGTAATGCATATGACTCAAGGGCGTCGGCCTCCGGAGGCTGGCCGAGCTGGAGGCCGACGGCGATCGCTCACGCGCTGGCCAGCGCCGCGATGATCTTTTCGGCGTGGGGCTTAAGCGCCTCGGCGTCCTGGAAGGGTCCGCCCGGCGGGCGCACCGCAACGCCTGTCCAGCACGGCAGAAGGTGAAAGTGCAGATGGAAGACCTGCTGCCCGCTCGCCGGTTCGTTGAACTGCTGGAGCAAAAGCCCCTCGGCCCTCATGCCGGCCATGACGGCGCGCCCGACCTTTTGCACCGCTGGCATGAATCGCGCCAGATACGCGGGGTCGAGGTCAAAGAGGGTGCGCGACGGCGCCTTTGGAATGACGAGCGTATGCCCCTCGGCGCGCGGCATCACGTCCATGAACGCCAAGGACACATCGTCCTCGTAGACTTTGACGCAGGGCGCCTCGCTGCGAAGGATCTTGGCGAAGATGTTGTCGGAATCATACATCGGCGTCAAAGGCTTCTCCCATTGGCTCCACCCCGTCCGGACGACCGTCGCCGCGGCGGAACGGCGCGTATTCCTCATAATGGGCGATCGTCCGCTCGACGGCGGCCCGCTCGTGTCCGAGATAGTCGGCGATCGCTCGGGCAAGCCTCGCGTCAGCGAATTCGTGCGCCGAATAGGTGCGGGTCGGGCGGTAGCCGCGCGCGAGCTTGTGCTCCCCCTGGGCTCCGGCCTCGATTCGACGCAAACCGCGCGACAGCGCGAAATCGATCGCCTGGTAGTAGCAGACCTCGAAATGCAGGAACGGATGGTCCTCGATCGCGCCCCAGTTGCGGCCGTAGAGCGCGTCGTCGCCGATGAAATTGATCGCGCCCGCGATATAGCGCCCGGCGCGCCGCGCCATCACCAGAAGCACGCGGTCGGCGAGCGTTTTGCCGATCCAGTCGAAGAAATCGCGGGTGAGGTAGGGGCGACCCCACTTTCGCGAGCCCGTATGCATGTAGAACTTGAAGAACGCGTCCCAGTGCTCGGATCGAATCGATGAGCCGGTCAGCTGTTCGACCGAGATCCCATTATCCAGAGCGTCGCGCCGCTCGCGTTTGATCGCCTTGCGCTTGCGGGAGGCAAGCGCCGCGAGGAAGTCGTCGAAATTCGAGTAGCCTTCGCAGAAGAAATGGAACTGCTCGCCGGTCCGCACGAGAAATCCGGCGCTCGACAGCCGTTCGGCGTCCTCGGCGGTGGGGAAAGTCGCGTGTATCGATGACGCCTTCGTTTGCTTGCGCAATTCGCGCAAGCCCCCGATCAGCGCCTCACGCGAGCCCTCGGGCGCATCGGCGGCGACAAGGAGCCGGCGTCCGGTCACCGGGGTGAACGGAACGGCGACCTGGAGTTTCGGATAGTAGCGGCCGCCGGCGCGCTCGTAGGCGTCCGCCCACGCGTGGTCGAACACGTATTCGCCCTGGCTGTGGCTCTTGAGATAGGCGGGCGCGGCGGCGACGATCCGTCCGCGCGCGTCTTCGACCGTCACGTGCACGGGCGCCCAGCCTGAGCGCCCGCCGACCGAGCCCGAAGCCTCCAGCGCGTGCAAAAACGCATGGGTGAGGAACGGGTTGAACCGTTCGCCCTCGGCCTCATCGTAGGAACGGCCGGGCGGATTGGCGCAGGCATCCCATTGCGCAGCGTCAATGGCGGTGATCGACTGGACGACGCGCGCGGTGAAGTTGGTCGAAGCCATGGGCGGATCGCGGATTCATTCTAGGGATCGATCCGCATCGTAGCACGGACCATGCCGTTTTTGGGGCGGACTGGAAGGCTCGCCGTCCCAATGGCGGGTCGCGCGCCGCATGACCTCCGGACTTTTTCAACAACCAGGGCGCGAGATCGGCGAAGGGGCGCGGCAGATAAACGCTCGTAAACGCCAGTAAATGTGCATAAACGCTAGTAAATTGAGTCCAATTTACTAGCGTTTATTTTTCCGAATCGGGCCTTTTCAATGGGTTACGGCCGGTGGAGCAAAAAATCTGGCTCCGCCTCTCGATTCCCGCTCCGGTTGTGGGCGCGGCCCGCGTTCGGAATGGAAGCTCGCGGCGCGCCGATCCAATGACGATTCCCGTTCCGCCCAAATGCGATCCCCGGTTATCAAACGGCCACGGTTGGTCGGCCGAGCGTTGCCGAAGAATCGAGATAGATTCCGCTGATAAGAAGAAAAGCAGTAACTTTCTGTTTTTGTCAAGGACATGTCGGAATCTTGCCGCGGCGTCGCATGGCCGCGGGCGATCGAGTCTCCGGTCCGGGGACAGCCACGACAACCGGCGCGTCAGCGCCGCCAGCCGACGCAATCAAGAACCCAGAGTCGCTCGCGACCCAAAGACCCGCTCCTGACACGCTGCGGCTCCCCCGATCGGCCAGGCAGGATCCCTTGATTTCGTGCGCTCCTTTGTGAAAACCGGCGCTTTCGCCGCGCGGTCTAGTCGCCGGGATTGGATGGCGGCGCCTCGATATCTACGACCTCGCTCAGCTTCACCCCGATGGCGCTGGCGAGCAGCTTGAGCCGGTCGAGCACCACTTCGCTGTCCGGGGCGCGGGCTGCGGCGGCGACTTCGAGCCGGACGCACCGCCGGTCGATGCGCAATCGCGCGCTTTCCAGCACTGCGGGGACGCCGCCGGAAAAGCGGTAGGCGAGCAGAATCGCGCGGCCGAGAATCTGCGCCCTGCGCCGTTCCGCCGGCGTCAGCAATTTGATGGCTGGGCTCAGCCACGAGGCGTCCGGCCGGCCGACATAGCGGGCATGGATGGCGGCGGCGACAAACACGCGCTCAGAATGCGTGACGCCGATGAACGGAAATTCGAGCAGCCGGCGAAAACTTTCTTCGGCCCGAAGGTCGGCCGCGTCTCTCCAGGCGATATCGGACAAAGCGCAGACCGCGACGCGCAGCCTCTTCTCGGCCGCGGTTTCGCCGGGAAACAGGCTCTCGGTCCAGGAGGCGAGTTGGCGCGCAAATTCGGGCACGCGCGCAAGTGGCAGGCCGATCAGCTGCGCGCCCTCTATCAAGGGGTCGAGATATTGCTCCTCCTGGCTCAGTTGCGAATAGAGAAAACCCTCGCGCAGGCCGAGAGCGGAAAAGACGACGCGCTCAGGCGCCAAATATTTCAACACCCGGTCCAGGACCAGCGCCGCCGCCGGCAATGTGCGCGCCCGGCGTTCCGCCACGCCCGGCCTCGCCGCCAGTTTCGCCGCGGAGAGGTGCGACACCGCTCGCGCGAATTCGCGCGCCTCGGCGGCGCCGAGCGTGTAACCGTGCACGACTTTGACCGGCGCGCCGACCCCATCCATGTGCGCTTTCGCCAGCGCTCGCCAGCCGCCGCCGACCGCATAAAACACCGGCCTCGCCAGCGCACGCGGCAGGTTTCGCCGCAGGATCTCGTCGATCTGCCGCTTTGCCGCCGAGACGCCCTCCGACAGCATGGCTTCGACAGGCAGCGCGCCGAGCGGCAGGCTGACCCAGCGATCTCCCACATGGTCGTCGATCGCTTCGGCGACTTCGAGGCTCCCTCCGCCCATGTCGCCGACCGACCCGACCGGCCGGAAGAAGCCGGAAATGACGCCCAGCGTCGAAAACCGCGCTTCCTCAGCGCCGCTGAGGATGCGCACCTTCAAGCCGGACTCCGCCTCGATCGTCTGAGCGAGCTTCAAGCCGTTCGAGGCGCGACGCATGGCCTCGGTCGCCACGGCGTCGATTCCGGCGACCCCCATGGCGTCAGCGATGGCGCGAAATCGCCGTACGGCCTCGACCGCGCGGCGAAAGGGGTCAGGCCCGATCGCGCCGCTCTCGGCCAGCCCTTCGGCCAGTCGGGCGAGTGATTTTTCGTTGAAACGCGGCATCGGCGCCCGGCCAAGCTGGTCATAGACCAGGAGCCGGATCGAGTTCGAGCCGATGTCGACGATCGCATAGGGCGCCCGGTCGGCGCGCCTGGCGCGCTCAGGGTCCAGCCGGAGCGGACGCAGCGCCTCTTCCGGGGTGTGAACAAGCGCCTTGGCCATCGCGGTTTCTCCCGCTCACGACTTTATCAGGAGACGGCGGCGCTGGCCCGCTCGCCTCGCAAGGCTCAGACCGCGACCGGAGCGCCGGTCCGAACCGAGTGGAGCGCCCCATGGCAGAGCTTGAGCGAGACGAGATTGCCGCGCGCCGAGTTCAACGGCTCCCGGCTGTCTTCCACCGCGCACAGGAGTTCGCCCATCGCGCCGGCGAAGCCGTCGTTGAACCAGGCGCCGGTGAGGTGGGGCCGGCCAACGCCAGCTTCGGTATAGAGCTCGACAGCCTGATGGCCGAGATCGGGGCCATGGGCGCAGACGACGCCCTTCGCGCCGATGACCGAGGTCGAATCCCGCGCGCCATGTCGGGTCGCGCCATCGAAAATGAGCGAGGCCTGGCCGCCGTCAAAGGCAATCAGCGCCTGAGCCAGGAGCGGCGGCCGCGCTTTCTGTCCGGCGGCGCGGGTGGTGGTCGCATAGACGGAACGGGCGCGGTCGCCGATGACGCTGGCGAGAAAGTCGAACCAGTGGATGCCGAAATCCCAGAAGATGACATCGTCGATGGCTTCGAAGGACGTGCCCGCGATCCAGCCGTGGCTCCAGCGAATCTCGACATGAACGCCCGTGACATCGCCGATGAGGCCGGCGCGGACCGCCTCCCTTATATAGGCGAGATGGGGGGCCCAGCGGCCGTTCTGATTGACGGCGAGCTTGAGGCCACGCCGCTCCGCCAGCTCAACCAGTTCGCGCCCGTCGTCGAGGTTCTGCACGAACGGTTTCTGCGACAACACATGCTTGTCGGCGTTCAGGGCGCGCCGCATGAGGTCGAGGCGGACGTCAGGATGGGCGGTGAGGTCTAGGACGCGGATGTTCGGGTCACGCAATAGCGTGTCGAAATCGTCAGTGACGCGCGCGTTCGGGAAATGAGCGTCGCGACGGGCGCGCGCGCGCTCGAGATCGCGCGAGCCAATAGCGACCACGTTCAGGCCATAGCGCGCATAGGCCTCGAGATGCGCTCCGCTGATCCCGCCCGCGCCGACGAGCGCGATCGGTTGCTCCCGGTCACGCGGCATTGGCGGACGATAGGGAAGCTCCGGCGCCTCGATCTCCGCCGCAGCCTTGGCGACCAAAGCATAATCGTCCTGCGAAGGTTCCGCGGCCTTCCCCGCCTCCGTCCTGCTCATGGCAGCAGGGCCAGCGTGCGCCGCTCCCGGGCCGAGAGCGCTGCAGTGTCGACGATGCGCTGAGCGGTCCGGCAGAGCGCAGGATCCAGAGGCCCCTCGAATGGCAGATCATGCTCCTTGCAATGGAGCACGTACTCGACCGGCTTTCGGAACGGCGGCTTCAATTCGTCGACGGGAAGCTTGTGTGTCGTCGGATCGGCGCGCGTCTGCACCCCGACATGCGCCTCGTAATCATAGCTCGAGATTGTGCCCTCCGAGCCGACGACGACAAAGCCGCATTTGGGCTGCGGCTGCGTGGTCCAGGGATCGGTGAAAGTTCCCCAGCGCGTTTCGAGTTTCGACAGGCCCCGGGCGTAGCGGCAGATGGTGATGGAATGCTCGTCGACCTCGAGCCCTTGCGGTTGATCGACGACCGCCGTCACCTCGATCGGCGCCGCGCCGTTCATGAACCAGGTTCCGAGCGTCGCGCCATAGCCGAGGTAGTCGAGCAGGCTGCCCCCGCCGGCGGCCTTGCTGTACCACCACGACGCCGGCTTCTCGCGCCTGACCTCCTCGTCCGACACGACGACCTTGTCGGCGCGGTGATAGAGCGGACCGCGGTTGCCGTCGTAGAAATGCACCTCGATCACCTCGCCGATGACGCCTTCATCGATCAGCCGCTTGGTCGTCACATGCGGCGGATACCAGCGCAAGGGCCAGTTGACGGCGAGGCGAATTCCCGAGTTTTTGATCGCGGCAAGGACCCGATCGGCGTCACCGAGCGAAGCGGCGAACGGCTTTTCGAGCAGGACGTCGACGCCGAGCGACGCGACCTCTTCGACAATCTCCGCATGCCGAGCCGTCGCCGGACAGAGGATGGCGAGATCGGGATGCGTCTCCCGCACGCATCGCCCGATGTCGCGATAAACGCGCTCTTTGGCGATGGAGAAGGTGGCGATCGCGTCCGCCATTCTCGTTTCATCGCTGTCGCAAATTCCGACGATCTCGGCGTTCGGGTGCTCGTGAGCCTCGCGCAGCAGGTCGCCCATGTGCATGTGCTCGAAGCTCAAGCCGACGATCCGCCATTTGCGCATCTTGAAATCCTCCCGAAAGGCGGTGGAGCGCCTGCGCCGGTCAATCGCCTTCCAGCTTTTCGTGCGCCCGGACGAGGCCCGATGCGCCGCGGCTCGGCAGATTCTGGGTGGGCGAGACCGCTTCGGCTCGCCGCTGTTCGACGCTCAGCACCAGCGCCATCGCCACCGCCAGCGTCGCTGAAAGCGACTTGAACCCGGAAAAACTCTCTTCGATCACCTCGATATACGCCTTCGAAACCGGAACCAACGGACTGAACGCGCTGTCGGTCATCGATACGATCGGAACGCCGCGCTGGGCGGCGGAAGCGGCCAGTTCCGGGGTGATGGAATTGTAGGGCGTGAAGCTGACGGCGAGGACTGCGTCGGAGGGTGATGCGCAGCGCAGAAGCTCGAATGCGGTCGACCCGACATTGTCGAGCGCCAGATTGCGCACGCCGAGATTAGCGAACGCGAGCGACACGTAGCTTACGAGCGAGAAGGCCCGCTTGGAGCCGATGATGTAGATGAGATCCGCCGCCGCCAGCGTTTGACTCATGGCTTCGAATTGCGCCAGGTCGAGCCGATCTCGGACGCCCCCGAGCGACGTCGTCGACGAGCGGATGAACCCATCGACCAGGCGCGCCGCCTCGCTGCCTGAAGCCTCCTCCCACTGGTCGCGACCCTCGCGTCCCCCATCCGCAAGATGGGCCTTGAACGCGTCCTGCAGGTCGGAAAAGCCAGAATAGCCGAACGCTTGCGCGAACCGCACCAAGGTCGAGGGCTGCACGCCGGCTTCGCCCGCCACGCTGGTCACGGTGCCCAGCGCCACCGCGGTCGGATGCTGCCAGAGATGGATGGCGACCTGGCGAAGCTTCTTGGGCAGCCGGGCGGTCCCCGATGACAGGACCGCCCTCAGCTCCTCGTAAGAGCCGGGTCGCGAGTAGCCGAGCGCGGCGCCGACGCTAGCGTCCGCGACCACGTCAGCGCGATTGTTCCGTTCGACGGACCTGCCTCTACGCATCGCTGAGGCGCTCCTTGAGGTAGCCGCCGGCGTCGCCGTCAAGCAGGCCGCGCAAGCAGCGCGCGATCGGTTCGATGAGCTGAGGGCGCGCCATGTCCGTGCCGAAAATGGGGGCGATGGCGAGAACGGTTCTGGCCAGCTCGGACCAGTCGGAGCTCTTTTCGCCGATCGCGATCACGGCTTCCGCATAGGGGTCCGACGGCGCCCAGCGCGCCCCGAAGCGACGCGCGCCGCTCAGGGCGTAGGCGATCCAGCTCGCGACAGAGAGGGCAAGCAATCCGGCCGGCTGGCCGGCCGCGAGACGCTCGCGCAAAGGGTCGACGAGACGCTGGACGATCTTCTGCGATCCGTCCGTTCCGATCTGATGGCATCGGTGGCGAATGGCGGCGTTGCGGATGCGCGCCATCGACTGGTCGATATAGGGCGCAACCTCCATTCCGACGACCCTGGGCAGCGTCGTCGATGTTTCGCGCTCGAGCATCCTGCGCGTAAGCGCCGCGAGCGTCGGATCGGCGGCGGCCTGATAGGTGAACGCGTGACCGACCAGCGCGCCCTGGTGCGCCAACGTCGATTGCGCGGCGTTGAGGACACGCATCTTGATCTGCTCATAGGGCTTCGCATCGGCGACGAATTCGGCGCCCGCGAGGTCCAGAGGCGGCCGCTCGCCAGCGAACCTATCCTCGATGACCCATTGCCGGAACGGCTCGCCGATGACCGCAGCGGGATCACGCAGGCCAAGCGCGCTCGCGATCTCATCGATGTCGTCCGGCATCGTCGCAGGCACGATCCGGTCGACCATCGTGGATGGAAAGGTGACGCGGTCCATTATCCACCGCGTCAGCTCCGCCGAGCGCAAGGCCGCGAACGCAAGCATCGCCGCGCCGAGCCGCGCGCCGTTGGACGGAATATTGTCGCAGCTGATGAGCGTCAGCGGCTTGCCGTCCATCCGCCGCCGCCGTTCGAGCGAGAGCGCGAGCAGCCCAAGGAGCGTGCGGGGCGGGAAGCCGCCATCGAGGTCCGCGCGGAGCGCCGGGTTGTCGAAATCGAGCGCGCCGGTCGACGGCGTCAGGCAATAGCCTTTTTCGGTGACGGTCATCGTCACGACGGAAATCTGAGAACCTCCGAGCGCCGCGACCGCCGCCTCGGCGCTCGCCTTGTCATTGACGTCGATGACCTGGCGCAGCGCGCCGATGATGCGGGTTTCGGAACGCTCGTCCTGACGAAGCGTGCGCGAATAGAGACATTGCTGGGGGGCGAGGAGACCAGCCAGATTGGGCGCCGTGAGATTGACGCCCAGGACGCCCCATCGCCCGAATCGGGCCTCGAGCATGTCGTCGATGAATTCGGCCTGGTGACAGCGATGGAAGGCGCCGACGCCGATATGCGCAATGCCGATCTCCAGGTTCTCGCGATCGTAGCGCGGCCGGCGCGCCGACGGCGCCAGATCAGGCAAACTGCTGCGATCGAGGCGCCGCATACCCGCAGGCCTCAGCCCAGGCCGCCGAAGACGTTCTGCGTATAGTCGATCAGCGCGCCGGACATCGGCTCCGAAGCGTCGGAGAGAAGGAACAGCGAGAGCCGTGCGACGTCGCCAGGATTGAGCAGGCGTCCGAACGGCATGGTCGCGGCGGCGTCGGCCAGCCATCCCTCGCCCTTGCCGAGCGTGACCGCCTGCATCTGCCGCTCACCCGGCGTGTCGACCCAGCCGAGAATGACGCCATTGACGCGAATACGGTCGAAACGATGGGCGTGCGCCGTGTTCTTGGTCAGCCCTGCCAAAGCCGACTTGGAAGAAGCGTAGACCGCGAGCTCCGGGGCGCCGCCCCGGGCGTGGACGGATAGGATGTTGACGATCGAGCCTGGCGCGCCGCGCTCCCGCAGGTGCTTGACGAGGCGCTGCATGAGAAAGAAGGGCGCGCGCGCATTGACCGCGAACAGCCGGTCCCAGAATTTGACGTCCGCCTCGGCGAGCGATCCCCTGTCTGTAAGGGCGGCGGCGTTCGCCAGCGCGTCGACGTGGCCGAAGCGCTTGAGCGCGGCGTCAAAGATCACGTCGGGCGCATCGGCGTGCTCGAGATCCGCCGCCACGAACAGAGCAGGCGTCCCGCTTCGCTCGACCTCAGCCGCCGCAGCTTCGCCTTTGGCCGCGTCCCGTCCCGTCACCACGACGCCCTCGGCGCCGGCGCGAGCGACCGCCAGCGCAATGGCCAGGCCGACGCCCTGGGTCGACCCGGTGACCACGACCACCCGCCCATTCATCCGGCGCGCTCCCCGAAAGGTTCTCTTATGCGCCTAGTTTTGGATCAGAAATTCCGGTTGTCAAACTCTGGAATTTTCTTGGCGAGATTTCGGGGCAATTGCACGCCGTCTGGATTGACAAATGGAAGTTTTTTGCCAGTATCGACAGGCAGCATAATTTTTCGTCATAAGAAAGGGCGGCGAGGCGAAGCCGCCGAGGGAGAGAACGCTATGCGGACCATCAAGGGCCCGGGCCTGTTTCTGGCTCAGTTCGCGACCGATGCGCCGCCGCACAACACCCTCGCCGGAATCGCGAAATGGGCCAAGGACTATGGCTATAAAGCCATCCAGATTCCAAGCTGGGACACCCGCTTCTTCGACCTTGATCGCGCCTACGACAGCGAGACCTATTGCGACGAGATCAAGGGGACGCTCGCCGACATCGGCGTCGAGATCAGCGAGTTCTCGACCCATTTTCAGGGCCAGATGGTGTCGGTTCATCCAGCCTATGACGCGATGTTCGACGGCCAATGCCCGCCCGCCGTGCGCGGCGATCCGGAGAAGCGGCGCCTTTGGGCGGCGGAGCAGGTGCGCAAGGCGGCTCGCGTCTCGCGCCGCTTTGGCCTGACCGAGCACGTGAGCTTCACCGGCTCCCTCGCGTGGCCCTACTTCTATCCCTATCCTCAGCGTCCCGCCGGACTGATCGAGGAGTGCTTCGCCGAGCAGGGCCGCCGCTGGAAGCCGATCCTCGACGTGTTCGACGAGAACGGCGTCGACCTCTGCTTCGAAATCCATCCGAGCGAGGACGTGTTCGACGGCGACACCTTCGACATGTTTCTCGACGCCTGCGGCGGCCACAAGCGCTGCAACATCAATTACGACGCCAGCCACTACATCAAGCAGGGCATGGATTATCTCGGCTTCATCGACGTCTATCACGATCGTATCAAGATGTTCCACGTGAAGGACGCCGAGTTCAACCCGACGGCGAAGCAGGGCGTCTATGGCGGCTACAAAGGCTGGCTCGAGCGCGCCGGCCGCGACCGCTCGCTTGGGCACGGTCAGGTCAATTTCAAAGGAATTTTCTCGAAGCTCGCGGCTTATGATTTCGCCGGCTGGGCGGTGTACGAATGGGAATGCTGTCTCGAGCATCCCGAGGTCGCAGCCCGCGAGGGCGCCAAGTTCATCGCGAATCACATCATCGAGGTGACGGACCGCACGTTCGACGACTTTGCCGCAACCGGCGCCGATCGCGCGACCAATCTCAAGCTGCTCGGCATCAAGGGCTAAAGCCGATGGTCCACGCGACCGCAGTCGATCGGCTTAACGGTGGACGCCTTCGCGTCGGCATGGTCGGCGGCGGGCGCAACGCTTTCATCGGCGCGGTTCATCGCATGGCGATGCGGCTCGATGATCTGATCGAGCTGAAGGCCGGCGCTCTATCCTCGGACGCCGAAAACGCGCGCGCTTCGGGCGCCGATCTCGGGCTTGCGACCGACCGGAGTTACTCGGATTATCGCGAAATGGCGGCCCGCGAGGCGGCGCGCCCCGACGGCATAGAGGCCGTCGTCATCGTCACCCCGAACCACCTGCACTTCCCCGTCGCCACGGCGTTCCTAGAGGCGGGAATCGACGTCATCTGCGACAAGCCGCTGTCGACGACGCTCGCCGAGGCTTCGGACCTGGTCGAGCTCACGCGCGCCAAAGGGCTCATTTTTGCGGTGACGCTCAACAATACCGGCTATCCGATGGTGCGCCAGGCGCGCGAAATGATCGAGGCAGGCGAAATCGGCGACATCCGGGTCGTTCACGCGGCCTATGTCCAGGACTGGCTCACCCTTCCGATCGACGCCGACGGGCACAAGCAGGCGGAGTGGCGCACCGATCCTGACCGCGCGGGCGCGTCCGCCTGCCTCGCCGACATCGGCGTTCACGCGCACAGCCTGGCCTTGTTCGTGACCGCACTCGAACTCGACGAAGTCTCAGCGGACCTCACGACCTTCGTGCCTGGCCGCCGGCTGGACGACAACGCGCATGTGCTGATGCGGTTTCAAGGCGGCGCGCGGGGCGTGCTGGCGGCGAGTCAGGTCGCGGTCGGCAATCTCAACAATCTGAGCCTCAAGGTCTGCGGTTCGCGCGCCGGGTTCGAGTGGGCCGGCGAGGAGCCGGAAATCCTCCGCTTCACGCCCTATGGCGAGCCGTCCCGCACCTTAAGGCGCGGCGGTCCGGGAAATACGCCGCTTGCCGTCGAGGGCTCGCGCATGCCGGGCGGCCATCCCGAAGGTTATGTCGAAGGCTTCGCTAACCTCTACCGCGGCGCGGCGGAGCTGATCTCGGCCCGGCGCTCGGGCCGTGCGCCCGCAACAGCCGCGAAGCTGACGCCGAGTGTGCTGGACGGCGCGCGGGGCGTGGCGTTTATTGAGGCTGCGGTCAAGTCCAGCCGGAACAATGGAGCGTGGACGACCGCCCGCTTCAGTTGAGCGGATTTGGAACGTGTGGGCCCGCCGCGAACCGGGCTTCTTGACTGGGAGGTAGCAGTGAAACTTATGCGAACTTTGACGAGCGCCTCGCTGGCGGCGCTTGCGATCGGCGCCGCCGGCGGCGCGCAGGCGGCGGACAAGTATGTCGTCGGCGTCTCCAATACGCTGATCGGCAACGGCTGGCGCGAAGAGATGATCTGCTCGATCAAGGCCGAGGCGGAAGCGTCAGGCAAGGTCTCGAAGGTGATCGTCGCCAACCGCAACGGCGGTCCGTCCGAGCAGATCGCGGACATCCGCAATCTTATCTCGGCGGGCGCGAACATCATCATTATCAACCCGTCCGATCGCGAAGCGCTGAACCCTGTGATCAAGCAGGCGGCGGACAAGGGCATCGTGGTGGTCGCGGTCGACCAGGCGGTTTCGGCCCCGGAGGCCTATGTTCTGACCAACGATCAGGTCGAATACGCCAAGCTCGGCTCCAAATGGTTGTTCGACAAACTGGGCGGCAAAGGCACAGTGGTTGAGATGCGCGGCATCGATGGGGTTCCCGCTGACGCCGATCGTCACCAGGGCTTCACCGAAACTGCGAAAGACTACCCGGGCATCAACGTGACGTCGGTGTTCACGGGTTGGGCGCTCGATAAGACCGCGCAGGCGACGAAGAACCTGCTCGCCTCCGGCAAGCCGATCGACGGCGTCTGGACCTCAGGCATCGATTCGACCGTCGTCGATGCTTACAAGACCGCAGGGAAACCCTTCGTGCCGGTGGTCGGCGCGGACAACAACGGCTTCATTGGCCAACTCGTCGACATGAAGGAGAAGGGGCTGTCCGGCGCCGCCGTCAGCAATCCGCCGGCTGTCGGAGCCGCGGGCTTGAGCCTCGCGCTCGACGTCCTGGCCAAGAAGGAACACCCCCACCTGGTCAAGATCACGCCAACAGTCTGGGACACCGACAAGGGCATGAGCGAGCTCAAGGCCGCGTACAATCCGAAGCTCGACCCCTATTTCAGCGTCGCCACAGTGCCGCCCTATACGCATTACACGCCGGAGCAGCTCATCTCTTGCAAAGGGCCCTGATCTTAAGCTGAATAGCCGATTGTACCGCCGGCGGCGCGAGCCGCCGGCATTTTTTCGAACGGAGAACCATGAACGAGGCTCCGCCGCTTCTTCACATTCGCGGCGTCGCGAAGACCTTCGGAGCGGTGAGGGCGCTCCGCTCAGCCGACTTGGAAGTGCGAGCGGGCGAAGCGCATGCGCTCATGGGCGCAAACGGCGCGGGCAAGAGCACGCTGGTCAAGATCATCACCGGCGTGTTTCCGGCGGATGCGGGCGAAATGACCCTCGCGGGGCAGCCGGCAGCCTTTCGATCGCCCGCCGAAGCGCGCCGAGCCGGCATCGTCTCTGTCTATCAGGACCCCGCAATCGTTCCCGACCTCACGGTCGCGCAGAACATGCGTCTCGCGCGCGTCTCGAGCGACAAGGTCAAGGCGGCGATGCGCGATCTCGGCGTCGAGCGGATTGATCTCAAGACCGTTGCGCGCGACGTCGATTTCGCCCTGTTGCGGCTGATCGACCTCGCCCGCGCGCTGGCGTCGGATCCGCGCATTCTAATGCTGGACGAGATCACCGCGGCGCTGCCGGCGGACCTCTCCGAACGCGTGTTCAAAGTCGTGCGGGATTTTCGCAGCCGTGGCGCGAGCGTGATCTTCATTTCGCACCGCATGGCCGAAATCGCCATGCTCTGCGACCGAGCGACCGTGCTGCGCGACGGAATCACCGTCGGCGTCACGCCGACCAAGGGCGCCGAAGAGACGATCGTCAATTTGATGCTGGGCTCGGACGTGGCCAAGGCGACGACGGCCCCAGCCGCACGCCCTGCTCGTCCCGAGACAGCGCATGAGGCCCCGGCGCTGGAAGTGAAAGACCTTGCTTATGGCCACGCGCTGCATGGCGTCTCCTTCCGCGTCAATCGTGGCGAGGTGCTTGGAGTCGCGGCTTTGGAGGGCCAGGGACAGGAGGAATTGTTCGACTGCATAGCCGGTGTGCGGCGTGCCGACGCCGGAGAAGTGCGAGCGGAAGGGCGCGTGCTCAAATTGCGCCATCCGGCCGATGCGATCCGCGCCGGCCTCGTCCTGGTTCCGGCGAATCGGCTCGTGTCGCTCCTGCCCCAACGCTCCGTGCAGGAGAACGTGGCGCTGGCCGCGTTCGGCCGATTGCGCAGCTGGGGCCCCATTGCGATGGGCGAGGAGAGACGCCGGGTCGACATGGCTGTGCGGAAATTGCAGATCGACACCCGCGCGGCCGCGGAAGTGAGACGCCTCAGCGGCGGCAACATGCAGAAGGTGGTCATCGCCCGCTGGATCGCCGCCGGCTTCAAGACGCTGCTTTGCTTCGACCCGACACGCGGCATCGACATGGGCGCCAAGAAGCAAATCTATGCGCTGATGCGCGAGATCGCCGACCAAGGGTTGTCGGTCCTCTTGTTCACTTCGGAACTGCCTGAGATTCGCCTCGCCTGCGACCGGGCGATCGTTCTGTTCGGCGGCCAAATTTCCGGTGAAATGCCGGCGGCGGAAGCTGATG
>DASXES010000143.1:0-5362 GCA_036489975.1 Roseiarcus sp. | reverse complement strand
ACTCGAGCCAATTTTCCACGTCAGACGAGCTATCGAAATCCAGTCATTGCCGAAGAGATGAAAGTCCTTGGCTTCGTAAATCGCTACGGTCGCGGCGTCGAGCGAGCTCAAGCGGTCTTGTCGGCCAATGGTTCCCCGCCGGCGGAATTCGAATTCGGCGACACGTTCTTCGGGGTGACATTGAGGGTGCGCCGATGAAAACAATAGCGTTTTTCAACAACAAGGGGGGCGTCGGCAAGACATCACTCGTTTACCACCTCGCATTTATGTTCGCTGAAAGAGGGATTTCCGTCGTTGCGGCGGATCTCGATCCGCAAGCGAATCTTACTTCCATGTTCCTTGACGACGACCGGATGGAAGCGATCTGGGATTCCGATGTCGGTCAGACCGTTTACAGCGCACTGGATCCGTTGCTGGAAGGGACGGGCGATGTCGCCGCGCCTCACGTCGAGCGGATCGGTCCGAGGCTTGGACTCGTCGCGGGAGATTTGTCGCTGTCGAGGGCGGAGGATGAGCTGAGCAGCCAGTGGGCCGAGTGCCTGGACGGAAAGCCGCGGGCTTTTCGCGTCATCTCCGCCTTTTGGCGAATCATCGAGATCGCTGCGAAGAAGCGAGAGGCCGAAATCGTCCTCATGGACGTCGGGCCGAACCTCGGGGCTATCAATCGGGCCGCACTCATCGCCGCAAACTACGTCGTGATTCCTTTGGCCCCTGACCTGTTCTCTTTGCAAGGTCTCAACAATCTCGGACCGACGTTACGGCGGTGGAGATTTCAATGGAAAAAGCGGACCGACAATTCGCCAAGCAATGATCTCTCACTGCCGCCAGGCGAGATCCAACCGCTCGGTTACATCGTGCTTCAGCATGGAGTAAGGGTCTCGAGACCCGTCAAGGCCTACCAGCGCTGGATCAGCCAGATTCCTTCGACTTATCGCAAGGCGGTTCTCAATGAGAAGAACTTCAATCGGCCGCCGGCTACGCAGGACGATCCATATTGTCTTGCGATGCTCAAGCATTATCGATCGCTCATGCCGCTCGCGATGGAAGCGCGAAAGCCGATCTTTTATCTGAAACCAGCGGACGGCGCGATCGGAGCTCATGTGTCGGCGGTGAACGACTGCTACAGGGATTTTCTTGCGCTCGCAAAAAAAATCGCCGCAGCCGTCGGATTGAGTTTGGAATGATGACTTGAGGCGAACAGTCGGCCGTCACCCGCCGTCACCCCACGTCGATCACCGGCTTGTACGGCAATCCGAACGTCGCCGCCACGGCCGCATTCGTCACGAATCCCTTGCGAATGTTGACGCCGTGCACGAACCCGGCATTCGCGACCAGCGCCGCCTCCAGCCCCTTGTTCGCAAGCTGCAGCGCGTACGGCATCGTCACGTTGCACAGGGCGTATGTGCTCGTCCGGCCCACCGCGCCCGGCATGTTGGCGACGCAGTAGTGGACGATGTCCTCGACGATGTACGTCGGCTTCGAGTGCGTCGTCGGATGCGTCGTCTCGAAACAGCCCCCCTGGTCGACGGCCACGTCGATGATCACCGCTCGCTTCGGCATCCGGCGCAGGTCGTCGTGGCGGACGAGCTTCGGCGCCAGCGCTCCGGGAATCAGCACCGCCCCGATGACGAGATCGGCCCGCGCGATCGAGTCGAGGATGTTGTGGCGATCGCTGTAGAGCGTCGTGACGTTGGGGGGCATCACATCGTCGATGTAGCGGAGGCGATCGAGATTCACGTCGAGCAGGATCACGTTCGCCCCGAGGCCGGCCGCGACCTTCGCCGCGTTGGCCCCGACGATGCCGCCGCCGAGGATGACGACGTTGGCCGGCAACACGCCCGGCACGCCGCCGAGGAGGATGCCGCGCCCTTCAAACGGGCGCTCCAGATATTTCGCCCCCTGCTGGATGCTCATCCGGCCCGCGACCTCGCTCATCGGCGTCAGCAGCGGCAGCGTCCCCCGAGCATCGCGGATCGTCTCGTAAGAACCTGTCCACGAACTACGTCGTGATTTTAGCCCAACTTCCGCAGTTGGAGCCCATTTTTCGTCGTAAGTCCTTATTTTGCAACGCGTGGTCCTTCAGGGTTGGCACTACATTTGGGTTTTCGAGGGCGGTCACGTACGCTCGGAGTTCAGACGTTCAGGCCACGCGGCAACCGCAATCGTTGCGGCAGATCGAGGCCGAGGCGGTCCAGAAGGATCGACTGGGCGCGGTCCGGACGCACCACGCAACGGAGTCGGACGCTCCGACCATCGCGTGTCGGGACCACCACGTCGGAACTCTGAATGCGGGCGAACTCTTCCAGGATCGTCGTAACGCTCGAACCGAGCCCCGCCTTGCGCGACCAGCCTTCCAGCGTCTTGCGAAGCACGTAGGCGAGGAAGCAGACCAGGATGTGCGCCGTCACGCGCGATTCGAGCTGGTGCCAGACCGGACGCATTTCCAGCCGGTCTTTGTGAATGCGGAAGGCGGCTTCCGCTTCGGTCAGTTGCGTGTACGCGCGCCACAGTTCCTCGGCCGTCCAGTCGGTGACGTTGCTGCGCAGCACGTAGCAGCCGTCGCAGACCTGGGCTTGTCGCCACGCTTCGTCGCGTCTCGACCACTGCAGATGCGCTCCCGCCGGCGTGTCGGTGACGCGGACGTCGTAGAAGCGGGCGCCGCGTTGCTGAGCCTGGAGCAGCCGACCGACGCGGCGTTCGATGACGCCGACGGTCTGGCGTTTGCGGGCGCAGGCGGCGACCAGCTTGGCGAGACCCGCTTCGATGCGCAGAGCGAAGCGTTCGCGCATGGCCTGTTCCTTGGCGGCGCGGTCGGCGCTGCGGCACAGGATGAACGTCTCGGCGCCGGCGCCGGCGCCGGCGCCGTCCTCGCTATCGTCGGCGGGCGCCGATCGAAGTTGCACCTCCAATCCTTCGCGCACCGTCGACCAGGGCCCTTCGAGGAGCGCGCGTTCGTGAGCGCGCAACTGACCCTTGGGCGTGCCGACGACATAGCGACTGCCGCGTGCCCGCAGCCACGCCAGGTGGGCCTCGCTGACCATGCCGCGATCGAGCGCCCAGACGCGCGACGATCGGCCGTAACGCGTCTCCATCGTGTCGACGATTTCGCGGAGCGTGGTCGAATCGTGGCGATTGCCGGCGAAGACCTCGAAGCCGAGCGGGAAGCCGTCGCGGGTCACGACCAGGCCGATGCAGACCTGCTTGCAGTCGCCGCGATGGTCGCGCGAGTAGCCGCGTTGGGCCAGCGGGTTTCGCTGGGCCATGCCCTCGAAGTACGTACTCGTAACGTCGTAGAGGAGAAGATCGTAGTCGAGGTCGAAGAGCGAGCCGAGCCGCTCCTTCAGATGCGTTTCGAGTTCGGTCTTGCGGGCCAGCAAATGATCGAGCGCCCGGTAGCAGCGATCGTCGTTCACCTTCTCCTCGGCGACGCCGAGCAGGTCGTCGAGCGCGGTGCGGCGAAACCAATCCTCAGCGATGTGCAGCTCGCTGGAGGGCGAACAGAGGCGAGCGATCACGAGGACCGCGGCCATGGTCGCCCAGGAGACGTCCTCGCGTCCGGCCGGCAACAGCCGCGCGAGCAGCGTGTCGAGACCGACGGCCTGCCAGAGTCGCTGCGCGAGCCAGACGTCGCCGAACTGCCGGCCGCGTTCGATGCGGAGCCCGCGCAGATCGAGCGGAATCGGCTCGGTGGGCACGTCGTCGTCGAACAGTCCTGGCTGGCGTTCGACGCCGACGAGACGATCGGCCAGAGCGCGGGCCGCGAGTCGTCCCTCGGCATCGAGTTCGCCGAGTTGGGCCACCGTCTCTTGGCGAACCTTGCTTCCGTGCCGGACGGAGCGCACGAGCCGCCAGTAGGTGTGCGTCTTGCCGCGTTTGGTGACGGTGGTATGTCGCAAGTACATGGCGGCCCTCCTTGCCGTGGCCGCCATCATCCCGAAGTCGAGCCCCGAAACGCAAGGAGGTAGGTTGGCACTACATCGCCGAATCCAAGGAGGCCGCGTTGGCAATCAACGACTTGCGTCGCGAAACCAGTCGGAAAATCGGCGAATTACCTTCTGACTGCGGAAGTTGGGTTAACAGGATCGACAGCAACGCAAGGAAATGAGACCGACGCGACCTTCAGATCGGGCGGCCCCTTTGCCATTTCGGCCCTTTCATGAATGGCACTCTCCTTGCGACCGAGCGAGCGACTTGCCGCAGCCCGGACACTGACGAAGACCGTGGACAATGAAACCCCGGCACCCTCATAACGCGATCGTCGGCCTTCCGTTCGGCTGCGACAAAGAGGCGAAGCCCGACGGCGTCTTGTGGATCTCTTGGAGGCGTCGAGATGAAATCGATCTTCCATGGAAGGATGAAAGCGAAGTCGTTCGTGAGATCAAAAGACGGCTTGACCCGGCGATCGAAGCGGTTGCATCCGCTCTTGCAATTCACAAATGCTTGAATCCAAGAGGATTCGCCGATCCTCACCCAGACCCGATCGGCCGTCGGCCGAGTCGGTGACTCGGCGCATGGTCCGCTGCCGGATCCGACTTCGTCCGCCGTTCGGCAAGGACGGCGCTATCGGTCTTCGTCGACGTCCGGCTTCTTCGGCAGCGGCGCTTGGCGGCGCTTGGCCGGGTCCCAGAGCCGAAATTCGAACGGCGCGTTTCGCGGATCGAGTTCTTCCGGCCGGTCGCGGGCATCGCCCTGATAGGCGCCGTCCGCTCCGACCGAGTGGATCACGATGCCGTCGGGAGACCGGCGAAAGCGAAGCGATTGGCCGGAGAAGAGATCGTCCGGCAGCCGATCGAGCAGTTTGAGCTGCACAAGCTCGTTGAGGTTCGCCGGCCAGCGTCCTTTCTTGAGGCGAAAGCGCTCCGCGGCCAACCCTGCGATCGCGCAATAGGCGGTCGTCTTGATGCGCCGTTCCGCGTCGGCGATCTTGTCGACCGCCGGCGTCATCAGGCGAGCGATGATCATGTCGTAACCGGTCAGCGATTTCGGCTCGTCGCCAAGCTCCCGGATCGCGGCATAGCGGTCGCCGCCGGGGATCTCGGTCGCCTTGAGCACTCGCGTATGGTAGCGCAGCATCCAGGCGTTCGATCGATCGACCATGGGTCGCGCCCAGAGATCGACGACGCGATCCCACGCGGCCCAGGAATCGTCCGCTTTCTTCTGCGGGACAATTGCACGCGTCACGGGCACGTTCCCCTCCGCGAGGTGGCGCAAGTTCTCGAACTGCCCGGCACGTTCGCCGCGCATGCCGGTGCGGAACGGCTCGCCCGCGGCTTCCTCAGCGAACGCCGCCTGAAGAACCGCCAGTTCGGTCTCCGTCGCCGCACACTGGGACAACGTCCGTTCGGTCGCCTCGATCGCGATC
>DASXES010000061.1:0-50451 GCA_036489975.1 Roseiarcus sp. | reverse complement strand
TCTGTGCCCGGCGAGCCTCACGGCGTGGGTTCGCCAGAAGGCGCGCGACCTGGAGCGGGTCCATGCCGGGATCGGCGCCCGCCTGGCGGAAGCGAAGGTCCGCCACCTCGATGAAACGGGTCTCAGGGTCGCGGGCAAGCTCCATTGGCTGCACACCACCTCAAGCGAGGCCTTCCCCTTCTATCGCGCCGAGGACAAGCGCGGCGCCATCCCCTCGGACCTCAAGGGCGGCGTCGTTGTGCACGACGGCTTCGTTCCCTATCGCGCGCTCGGCCAGATCGATCATGCGTTGTGCAACGCCCATCATTTGCGTGAGCTCAAGGCGCTGATCGAACTCGACGGCGAAGCTTGGGCGACGCCGATGCGCGACATGCTCATCGCCGCCAACGCCGCCGTGCGCAAGGCGCGCGACAGCGGAGCCAGGGCCCTCGCGCCCGACCAGGTCAAGACCTTCGTCGAAAGGTATTGGCAGGCCGTGCGCGAGGGGCTGGCCTTCCATCGCGCCTTGCCCAACCTGGAACGAAACCCGCAATCGCGCGGCCGCCTCAAGCATCGGCCCGGCTTCAACCTCGTGACCCGGTTCAAGACCTTCAAGGACGACGGGCTGCGTTTCCTCGTCGACTTCGACGTCCCGTTCACCAACAACCTGGCCGAACAGGACATTCGGATGACCAAGGTCAAAATGAAAATCTCCGGCGCATTCCGAACCCTCGCCGGCGCCAGACACTTCGCCTGCCTCCGATCCATTCTTTCGACCGCCAGAAAACAGGGTTACGCCAGCCTCCAAATCCTCGCCGCAACCCCAGACGCCGTCAGCCACGCGATCCTCCAATAACCACCCGCTTGGGAGTTACGTCAGTCCTCGAAATTCGCGCGTTTGAGAGCAGGCGCGCCCGGCTGCCGCTGGGCGATTAGACATTCTATTACTGTGCTATAGGTTCATCGATTTGGCTAGTCGAGCGGATAGGCGGCCTCGACGACATAGGGTCCGCCGCCTGACCCCTTGCGGGCCGAGTAGAGCACGAAACGCTCCGCTGTGAACGTTTCCACCCAAAGCGCGCCGCGCTCGGCGAGATAGCCTGCGACCGCTGCTTGACGGACGCCGCGCAGGCGCGCCAGCGTGACGTGGGGCGTATATTTGCGGGTCTCCGGCTCGATGCCGATGCGCCTCAGGCGGCGCTCCTGTTCGGCCTGCAGATCCATCAGCGCGGGGTCCGGCTTCACCTTGGCCACGATCGCGCGCGGCTTGTCGCCGCCAAACCAGCTCAGCCCCTCGAAGCGCACCGGGGCCTTCGGCCGGCGGATGTCGCCAAGCGTTTCGGCGATGTCCTGCGCGGTCCGTGCGTCGATGTCGCCGATAAATCTGAGTGTGATGTGGTAGTCCTCGGGCTCGAGCCAGCGCGCTCCGACGACCCCGCCGCGGGCGAGCCCAAGCTGGGCGACGACGGCGCCCGGTAGTTCGAGTCCCGTGAACAGGCGCGGCATCGTCGCGCCTACCCGCGCTCCTTGGAAATGAATTGACGGAAGCGGTCGGAGGTCGAGGCGGAGAAAAGCTCCTGCGGCGGCCCTTCCGCCTCGACCAGCCCCTGATGCAGGAACATCACTCGGGTCGAGACGTCGCGGGCAAAGCTCATCTCGTGGGTCACCACCAGCATCGTGCGCCCTTCCTCGGCGAGCGAGCGCATCACGCGCAGCACTTCGCCGACGAGTTCCGGATCGAGCGCCGAGGTCGGCTCGTCGAAAAGCATCACCTTCGGCCGCATGGCGAGGGCGCGCGCGATCGCGGCGCGCTGCTGCTGGCCGCCCGAGAGATGCGCCGGGTAATAGTTCTCCCGCTCGGACATGCCCACTTTCGCCAGCAGCGCGCGCGCCTCCTCGATGCATTCCGCGCGCGGGCGCTTCTGCACGTGCACCGGGGCTTCGATCAGGTTTTCCAGCACCGTCAGATGCGACCACAAGTTGAAGCCCTGGAACACCATGCCGAGCTCGGAGCGCATGCGATCGACCTGGCGCCGGTCTGCGGGCTCGGCCCGCCCGTCGCGCCGCCGGCGCATCTTGATGGTCTCGCCCCCGACCGTCACGACGCCTTGGTCTGGCGTCTCAAGTAGGTTGATGCAGCGCAGAAACGTGCTCTTGCCCGAGCCGGACGAGCCCAGAATCGAGATCACGTCGCCGTCATTGGCGGTCAGGGACACACCCCTCAAGACTTCGAGCTGGCCGAAGCTTTTGTGCATTTTGTCGACTGTGAGCGCTGGCGTCGCGACGGACATGGGACGCGTCCTTCAGCTCGGCCGGGGCCGGAGGTGCGGCGACAGGCGCCGCTCAAGCACGAGGAAGCCAGCGCCGATGATGTAGTTGACGACGAAATAGATCGCGCCGGCAAGGATGAGCGGCAGATAGGTGACCAGCGTATCGTTGCGGATCTTGAGCGCAACGCTCATCACGTCCCACAGAGTGATGAGCGAGACGAGCGCGGTCGACTTCACCATCGAAATCATCTCGGTCGAATAGGCCGGAAGCCCGTGCCGGACCGCGATCGGAAAAATGATGCGTCGAAACATGAGCAGCCTCGACATGCCGCAAGCGCGCGCCGCCTCGACCTGACCGTGGGGCACGGCAAGAAGCGCGCCGCGAAAGATCTCGGCTTGGTAGGCGGCGGTGCAAAGCGCGAGGGCCAGCACCGCGCAATTGAATGCGGAACGCAGGAAGCCCCAGGCGAAGCTCGCCCGCACGGCCGGCAGCGAAGCCAGGCCATAATAGACGACGAAGAGCTGGATCAGGAGCGGCGTGCCGCGAAAGACCATGACATAGGCGCGCGCGAACCATTCGAATGGCTTGACGCCGCTCACCCGCATCCAGGTCACGCCCGCGGCGATCAAGGCGCCCAGAACGACGGACAGGAACCAGACGGAGAGGGTCAGCGGCAGCGCGGCGAGGAGACGGACGAAGGTTTTCGAGATGAAATCGAAGTCCATTCGTGCGCCTCAACTCGTCGCCCGGCGCATGCCCCGCGTGGCGCGCGCCTCGGCAACGTCGAAGAAGCGGGTCGTCGCAATCGTCATCACGAGATAGAGCGCCGCGCCGCCGAGATAGAAGGCGAAAGGCCTATGGGTCGAACCGGCGCCGACCTGGGAGATGCGCATGAGTTCGGTGAGGCCGGTGACCGAGATCAGCGAGGAATCCTTGAGCGCGACCTGCCAGAGATTGCCGAGTCCAGGCAAGGCGAAGCGCAAAACTTGCGGCGCGATGATGCGGCGAAACAACAACGCCCTATTCATGCCGACGCTGACCGCAGCCTCGAGCTCGCCGCGCGAGATGGCGAGGTAGGCGGCGCGAAAAACCTCGGCCTGATAGGCGCCCGAGATGACCCCGACGGCGAGCGCGCCGGCCGCGAAGCTCGGCACCCCGACGAAGCCATCGTAACCGAGCGCGTTGGCGGCTCCGGTCAGAAGCGCCGACGAGCCGAAATAGACGAAATAGACGATCAGCAGTTCCGGCAACCCGCGGAACAGAGCCGCATAGGCCTGCCCCACACCACCCGCCATCAGCTTTCCGGAGAGCCGCGCCCAGGCGACAAGGCAGCCGATCGCCGCGCCGATGAGGAGGCCGCAGGCGGAGACTAGGAGCGTCATCAACGCTCCTTGAAGCAGCGCCAGGCCCCAGCCGCCGTCACCAAAACCGAAGATCGCGAGATTGCCCACCCCGGCGCCCTCCGGCAGCGCGCTTCTTCAGTGCGAGAGCGCGCTCAAGATCCCGGCTGGGGGGTCATGTCGACCTTGAACCACTGTTCCGAGAGCTTCTTCACCGTCCCGTCCGCGATGGCCTCGGTCAGCGCTTTGTCGAACTTGGCGGTCAGATCCGTGTCGCTCTTGCGGATGCCCAGGCCAGTGCCTGCGCCGAACACGCCACCGATGAACCTCGGCCCGACAACCGCGATGTCCTTGGCGTCGGGCTTCGAGGCCGTTGCGACCATGGCGGGATAGTCGTCGAGCGACGCATCGATGCGGCCCGATTTCAGGTCAAGATCCCGCTCGTCAATGGTCTTGTATTCCTTCACATCCGCGACGCCCTTCATGTACTGGCTGGCGAAATTGGCGTGCGTGGTGGAAACCTGCACGCCAAGCGTCTTGCCCTTGAGCGCCGCCTGGACGCCCTTGATCGCCGCGTCGCCCTCCTTCGGGTCCGTGTCGAGATTGACGAGCTTGCCCGCGTCGGGCGCCTTGGCGAGCGGACTGTCCTTGGGCGCGAGAAAAGCTCCCGGCGACACGGCGTAGGGCTTCGAGAAGTCGATCTCCTTCTTGCGCTCATCGGTGATCGACATGCCGTCCATGATGACGTCGAACTTGCCGGCTTTGAGGCCCGGGATCATGCCATCCCAGTCTTGGGCGATGATCTTGCATTCGAGCCCCGCCCGCTTGCAGACATCCATGATCAGGTCCGGTTCGAAGCCGACGATCTTGCCGCTCGAGTCGGTCAGGTTCCAAGGGTCGTAGGCGCCTTCCATGCCGATGACGACGGTTTTCCAATCCTTGGCGAACGCTGTTGGGGCGAGCGCAATGCCCGCGGCCAGCGCCGCCCCGGCCGCGAATGTGCGGAAACGACTGCCCATCAAACTCTCCCTCGCAAGTGTCCGGTCGCGCGCGTCCCGCGCAGAGCAGGGGGAGGATACGCGCAGGTCCGCGAAATGTGAACGCAATATGGCGCCTAAAATCGCGCCGCGCGAGCGCGCCGTCCGCACGGGTCCGAGCCGGCTTCGGCGCCCGTCTAGCTCCAGACAGTCTGCACGGGGCGCCCGAGCCCCGCCAGCGCCGTCTAGACTTCGAGCCAGTCCTTGCGGACCCGGTCATTCGCTCTGAGATCGTCGGGCGACCCTTCAAAGACGATGCGGCCGTGGCCCATGACATAGAGCCGGTGCGATATCCTCATGGCGATCGAAAGCTTCTGCTCGACTAGAAGAATTGCGACTCCGGCCTGAGCGATATGCGCGATGAGATCGCCCACCTGACGGACGATCAGCGGAGCAAGCCCCTCGGTCGGCTCGTCGATCATGATGAGATCTGGATCTCCCATCAAGGTGCGGCAGGTGGTCAGCATCTGTTTCTCGCCGCCCGACAGAACGCCGGCGGGCGTGTCGGCGCGCGCCGCCAGGTTGGGGAACATCGCCAGCATGTCGTCGAGCCGCCATTTTCCTGGCCGCCTCGGATCCTTGACGCCGAGCAGGAGGTTCTGACGCACGGTCAGGCCGGGGAAAATATCGCGGTGCTCCGGAACATAACCGAGGCCGCGCCAGGCAATTTCGTAACTTGGCCGACCTGCAATGTCCTCGCCCTTGAACCGTATCGTTCCGTGCGGGCGAACCTCCCCCATGATCGCTTTGACGGTGGTCGATCGACCCACTCCGTTGCGTCCGAGCAGGCTTACGACCTCCCCGGCCCGGACATCCAGATCGACGCCCTGGAGGATATGGCTTTTGCCGTAATACGCATGGAGGCCCCGGACTTCCAGCATGGCTAGGCCTCTTCGCCGAGATAGGCTTCCTTGACCTTCGGGTCTCCCCGGATCTCGCCGGGAGCGCCCGACGCGATGATGCTGCCGTACACCAGAACGGAAATGCGGTCGGCTAGCCCGAACACGACGCTCATGTCGTGTTCGACAATGACCAGCGTCCGGCCCTCGCTGACGCGCCGGATCAGGGAGACGGCGCGCTCCGTTTCAGCGTGGCTCATTCCCGCGGTCGGCTCGTCGAGCAGGATGACGTTCGCGCCCCCAGCAATGGTGACGCCGATCTCCAGTTCCCGCTGTTCCGCATAGGTCAGCAGGCCGGCCGGTATGTCGCGCCGGCCGATGAGATGGATCTCCTCCAGGATGTCGGCTGTCCGTCGCCGCACCTCCGGAAGATCGTCGACGTTCTTCCAGAAAGCGTAGCCGCGCCCGCTCGCCCACAGGACCGCGCATTGGACGTTCTCCCACACCGTCATCCGCGCGAACACGTTCGTCACCTGAAAGGAACGCGAGAGGCCGCGTCGGTTGATCTGGAAGGGGCGCAATCCCGAAATGCGCTCGCCGTTCAGCCGGATCTCCCCGGAAGTCGGCTGCATATAGCCGCTGATCAGGTTGAAGGTCGTCGACTTGCCCGCGCCATTGGGGCCGATGATGGCGTGCCGCTCGCCCTGCCCGACCGTGAGATTGAGATCGCTGATGATCTTGACATTGCCGAAGCGCTTTTCGACAGCGCGGACTTCGATCGCCGCGGTCACGCGAAACATCCTCGATCCCGCGCGACTGTCGTCGCCCGATCCCAGGCTTCCCTGAGGCGCCGCCATGTCGCCCGCGCGACGATGAAGCCGCCGATCGCAAGGACCGCCGCAGTCGCCCAGGTCGTTGGAGAGTGGGCTTCGAACGGCAGGCCGAAAAGGTTGATGAGATTCCCCTGGCCTTCGCTATTGGTGTAACGCGCGATCGTTTCAATGGCCAGAATGACGCCGCAGGCGAAGGCGAGCGTGGGTATGAGCGCAATGAGATAGGAAGGAATCACCATCCCCAGCGTTCCGGCCCGGATCAGCGGCCGGTGCATCATGAGAAGCCCCGCCAGGCCCAGGGGCGCGAACAGGACGATGCCAATAAAAATGATTCCGAAATAAAGCTCCCATACGGGGGTCAGGTTGGCGAGGCCCAGTTGCAGATAGGTCACGAGGATGGCGCCGAGGATGGGCCCAATGAAATAGGCCGCCCCCCCGATGAAAGTCGCAAACAGGACGTAGCCGGACTGGGCGGCGCCGAGATTGGCTGAGTTGGCGATCTCGAAATTGGCCGCGGTGAGGCCGCCCGCAACGCCGGCGAAAAAGCCGGCGAAGCAATAGGCGAGATAGCGAACGACATGGGGATCGTAGCCGATGAATTCGACGCGCATGGGATTGTCGCGGACCGCATTGCACATCCGCCCCAACGGAGTGCGCGTGAGCGCATACATCGCGGCGGTGGAAACCACGACCCAGAAGGCGATCAGATAATAGATCTGGATCTGCGGTCCGAAGGTCAGTCCAAACAGATGGGGGAGAGCCGTGCGGTCCGTCGTCACGCCGGCCTCGCCGCCAAAAACGCTGCGCAGGATCAGGGATGACGAGGCGACCAGTTCGCCGATCCCCAGAGAGATCATCGCGAAGACTGTCCCGGCCCGTTTGGTCATCACCCAGCCGAGCACAAGCGCGAAGGCAAGACCGCCAAAACCGCCGAACAGCGGAATGAGGGGGAGCGGGATGGGCCAGCCATAGGCCGCGACCGCGTTCATGACATGGACCGCCATGAAGGCCCCCAAGCCGTAATGGACGGCATGGCCGAATGACAGGAGACCGGTCTGTCCGAGCAGAATGTTATACGAGAGGGCAAAGATGATCGCGATGCCTATGAGGCTGAAGGACGTGAGCGAGCTCCCGGACGAAAAAATGAGAGGCAGGACGATCAACAGGACCGCGGCGCCGGCCCAGAGGCCATAGAAGCGCAGGCCCGGCACGCCCTCCCCAACGGAACGCGCAAGTTCTGTCACGTTTCCCGGGTCCCCATCAGGCCGAGCGGCCGAACGATCAGGATCAGCACAAGCAGCGCATAGGGCAGGATCGGGGCGATCTGGGCGATCGTGACGTTCCAGATATCGCTGAGAACGGAGGGGCCGAGGCTGGGGTCGAGCGGCCCGAACAGGCTCGAGAGCGAACCGTTGAGGGCGACAGCAAAGGTTTGCAGAAGGCCGATGAGGAGCGATGCGATGAACGCCCCCGGCAGGGAGCCAAGCCCCCCCACGACAACCACGACAAAGAGGATGGGGCCAAGCATCGCCGCCATGTCGGATTGCGTGACCAGCTCCGGTCCTGCGATGACGCCGGCGATTCCGGCAAGCGCGGCCCCGACGCCGAACACCATCATGAAGACGCGATCCACGTTGTGGCCGAGTTGGGCGACCATGTGCGGATGCGTCAAGGCGGCCTGGACGACCAGTCCGATCCGGGTCCGCCTGAGCGCGACGAGAAGCGTGGCGAAGATCAGGATCGAGGCGGCCAGCATGAAGAGCTTGTAGGCGGGATAATTGGTCGCGAAGATTGTGAAGGCCGGGAAGTCGAGGGCCTTCGGGGTCCGGTAGTCCACGGGGCTTCGCCCCCAGATCATCGCGACGATCTGCTCGATGACGAAGGCCAGTCCGAACGTCAGCAGCAGCTCGGCCACATGCCCGTGCTTATGCGCATTGCGCAGGCCATAGCGCTCGACCGCCGCTCCGATGGCCCCGACGGCGACCGGCGCGACTGCCAGGGCGGGCCAGAAGCCGATCCAGCGGGTGAGCTGGTAGCCGAAAAAGGCGCCGAGCATATAAAAGCTCGCGTGCGCGAAATTGAGAACGCCCATCATGCTGAAGATGATCGTCAGCCCGCTCGACAGCAGAAACAGCAGCATCCCGAAAAGGACGCCGTTGAGGGTCGAGATGACGAGGATTTCAAGCACGGCAGGACCGCCGCCATTCGCGATTCGACGAGCATTTCCTTAGACGTCGCGCCAGCCGTCCGGCCCCCCTCGGCGTCCGGCATGCGGGCGCCGAGGGAATCCCGGTTGTCACGGTCGCTTCATCTCGCAGGTGGTGGGCACCATGGTCTGGGCCGTCTCGATCTTCGAAACCAGGTGCCAGCCCCAACCTGTGTGCTCCTCGTCGAACGGCTCGTTGGGGCCAAGGCTACCGAACGAGGAGATATAGATCGGCTGAAAGAACTGATGATCCTCGGCGCGCATGAAGCCCTCGCCGCCATCGAGCACATCGAACTTGAGGCCTTCGAGCGCGGCCGCCACTTTCAACGGGTCGATCGACTTCGCTTTCTCCGCGGCGACCTTGAACATTCGCATTTCATTGACGGCGCGCGGGTACCAGAGCGAGATGCCGACCTTGGCGCGGAACGCCTTCTCGAACTCCATCGCCGCCTTGTCGCCGGAGTTGGGAATGCCCTCGGTGATCTGGAACACCTGGTGATCGAGGTTCGCCTGCTTGACGGCCGTCGGGCCGCCGGCGCCGCCGGCGTAGTAGGTGTACCAGTTGACTTTCAGCCCGGCGTCCGCAGCCGCTTTAAGCAACAGGGCGAAATCCTGCCCCCAATTGCCAGTCACGACACTGTCGGCGCCCGACGCCTTGATCTTGGCGATATAGGGGGAGAAGTCCGTCACCTTGAGCAGAGGAACCACTTCGTCTCCAACGATCTGGATGTCCGGCCGCTTTTGCGCGAGCATTTTTCTCGCTTCCGTCCGAACCGCCTGCCCGAAAGAATAGTCCTGGTTAATAAGGTATACTTTCTTGATCGCCGGCAGGTTCTTCATGTAATTCGTAAGCGCCTCCATCTTGATGTCTGAATTGGCGTCCCAGCGAAAATGCCCGTAAGAGCATTTCGCGTTCGTCAGGACGGGATCGATCGCGGCGTAATTGAAATAAAGGACCTCTTTGCCGGGATTGCGGGAATTGTTCTTGTTGACGAAATCGACCAGAGCCGCACCCACGGACGAACCGTTTCCCTGTGTAATATAGTGGATCCCCTGATCGACCGCATTCTGCGCCTGGACAAGACTCTCCTGGGGATTTGTCTTGTTGTCGAATGGCACGACCTCAACCCGATGGCCAAGAATCCCGCCCTGGGCGTTCAGTTCGTCGGCAAGATACTGAAAGGTCTTGAGGCCTCCCTCGCCGACGCTGGCGCCGCCTCCCGACAAGGGATCGATATACCCGATCTTAAGCGTGTCCTGCGCGACCGCGTGGCCGACCATCATCGGCAACGCGACCGCGACAGCTAAAATGTATTTACGCATCTCGTTTTTCCTCCCACCTCGCCGCGCGCGCTCGACTGTGCTCAGCGACGTCGCAAGCGGCTATAGTGTGAGAGCGAACCAGACTTGACAAGGGCCGATTGAAACGCTCGTGCGCAATCTTTCGGCACCCCCGAAAGTTACGCCGCCGCTTTGATCGACGCCGCCACCTTGTCGATGATCTCGCCGATCTGATCCTCGCTCACGATGAGTGGCGGGGTGAGCTCGATCGTGTCGCCGGCTGGCCGGATCATGATGCCCGCGTCAAAGAACGCGTGGTCGAGCGCGCGACGGACACGCTCGCCAGGGCTGCCTGGAACAGGCGCCAGGTCGATCGCGCCGGTCAGGCCGACGCAGCGGATGTCGAGGACGTTGGGCAGCCCCTTGAGGCCCATGATGGCGTCGTACCACTTGGGCTCGAGCGCCTTGGCGCGCTCGAACAGGCGTTCGTCGCGATAGACGTCGAGCGCCGCCAGCGCCGCAGCGCAAGCAAGCGGGTGGCCCGAGTAGGTATAGCCGTGGAACAGCTCGATCGCGCCCTCCGGCCCATTCATAAAGGCGTCGTAGATGTGCTTGCGCGCGATCACCCCGCCCATCGGCACTGTGCCAGACGTGACCCCCTTGGCGAAGGTGATCATGTCAGGCTGGACGCCATAGCGCTCGGCGGCGAACGGGGCCCCGAGACGGCCGAAGCCGGTAATAACCTCGTCGAAGATGAGCAGGATGCCATGTTTGTCGCAGACCTCACGCAAGCGCTTGAGATAGCCCTTCGGCGCCGGCAGGACGCCGGTCGAGCCCGCCATCGGCTCGACGATCACCGCGGCGATGGTGGACGCGTCGTGCAGCGCCACGATGCCCTCGAGCGCGTCGGCCAAATGGGCGCCCCATTCCGGCTCGCCCTTGGTGAAGGCCTGATGCTCGCGGTTGTAGGTCGCGGGCAGATGATCGACGCCAGCCAGGAGCGAACCGAAGTGCTTGCGGTTGTTGACCATGCCGCCGACCGAGATGCCGCCGAAGCCCACACCATGATAGGCGCGTTCGCGGCCGATGAGGCGCGTGCGTGAAGCCTGTCCGCGCACATTATGATAGGCGAGCGCGATCTTGAGCGCCGTGTCACAGGCCTCGGAGCCGGAATTGCAGTAGAACACGTGATCGAGATCGCCAGGCGCGAGATCGGCCAGGCGCGAGGCAAGCTGGAAGGCCAGCGGGTGGGCGAACGAGAAGCTCGGTGAGAAATCCAGCTCCGCCGCCTGGTTCTGGATCGCAGCCACGATCGAGGGCCGGTTGTGTCCGGCGTTGCAGCACCACAGACCCGCCGTGGCGTCGAGGATCGCGCGCCCCTCGGGCGTGTAATAATGCATGTCCTTGGCGCGCGAGACGAGCCGCGGCCTCTTCTTGAAAGCGCGATTGGCCGTGAACGGCATCCAGAACGCGCTCAAGTCGTTGGGAACTTCCGCTCGCGGCGCTCCGGCGGGCTTGACGGCGGCGGCGGTGGTCATGCGGGCGTCTCCTGAAAGCAGAGGTGAAAAAACTCGGGCGCGACAATGGCGGCGACGCGCGTTTTTGTCCAGTTTTTGATGAGCATGCGCGCGGTTCGTCCCTGAGACAGCGCCGGCCAAGGTCCCGCGCGCAAGAGTGCGCCCCCAAGCGCGCCGCTGAGCGGTCCTAATTCGCTCCTGGCGCGTCCCGTGACAAATCCTGACAAATCCGCTGTTGCCAGACGCAACGTTTAGTTGTATTAACCATGATATACAACCTACGGGGCCTCCGGATTGACGATGATGGAGCGAGGGACAGTCAGCGTCACGCCGGCCGCGCATCGCAGGGGAAGCTAGGTTTTTTACCGACTTGCACTGCCACAGAACGGAGGGCGTGGGATATGTGGACCGATGCGGCGATCGAGACTCTGAGACAGATGGCGCTCGAAGGAAAAAGCGCGAGCGCCATAGCTACAGCGCTAGGCGCGCCTTCCCGCAACGCGGTGATCGGCAAGGCGAACCGGATCGGCGTCAAGCTCACCGGCCATGTGCAGTGCTCTGCGCCCCGGCCGCCGCGATCGGTGACCGAGCGGCCGCGCCGCCCGGCGATCGCTCGCACTGAGTCGCTGTGGAGGCGCGCCGTCGTCCCGGCCATGCCGCGCGAGAGGAAACCGGCATGGATGTTCGCCGAGGCTGAGGTCGGCGAGATGTTGAAGGTGGGGTTCGAGGCGATCAGCGAAGGGGCGTGCCGATGGCCGCTTGGCGATCCAACAGCTGAGGATTTCGTCTATTGCGGCGTTCAGACGGCGAAGGGCCGCTCCTACTGCGCCGGACATTGCCGGATGGCCTATAAGCCGCCGAACGCGCGGGTGTGGGACGGGCAGCGCTACGTGGCCATCGAGTCGATGGCGGCTTGAGGCCGCGAACGGCGGCTTGATTTCTGCGAGACGGATGGGGGCGTCCGCCCGCGCGAGCGACATGTTCGTGCGGGCGCGATTTCGTGCGGGCGCGATCTTTTCTTGTCTCGATAACCGTTTCCGGCGCGCGATCTTCACCGGCCGTCTCTTGGGAGTTCCGTCATGTCCAACGCGTCCTTCACCAGTCGCCCGCTCGGAACGGCCATGGTTGGCGGAGCCATCGCAATGGCGATCCTCGATATTCTGGTGCGCAAGAACGTCCTCACCGTCGACGACGCGCAGGGTGTCCTCAAGACGGCTCAGAACTCCCTCGTCGATGCTCCCACGGTTCATGGCTCCCTCGACGGCGCCAGGATCATCGGGGAGATCAAGGACATTTTCGCCGGGCGGGAGCGCGGCCACTGGAGCGAACGGCGCGGATGAGACCTGGCCGCAAAGGACGCGGATGAGACTTGGCCGCAAAAGATTTGCCTGGTTTTCAACTGGATTTACCCGCAAGACATTCTCGCTCTGATTAAGCCACAAAGCTTCGCGCTTCTTTTCGACGTCGCCCTGCGCCGCCTTTCGGCCGATAAGATGCTATGGCCACGGCGCCTCCCCGGATCGGCGAAGCGGTTGAAATTTATGCTGCGATGTACAACATCGGGCCCGGATGAAGCGCCGAGGGACGAATCGGCGAGGTCGGCTTATGAACGAAGCGTCATCGTCCCAGGTTGAAATCCGGCGGCTCTGGCCCTCGGACAAGGAAGCGTTCCGTGATCACCTGCTGACCCTCGATCCGCGCAGCCGCCACCTGCGCTTCGGCGGCGGCATGTCGGACGACTTCCTTGTCCATTATGCCGAGAACTGTTTCGGCAAGGGCGACCTCATCTATGGGGCGTTTGTCGACAGCCGCTTGGTCGGCGCGGCGGAACTGCGCTCGAACCAGGCGATCTGGAGCGAGCAGGCGCCGTTCGGGCGCAATATTCACGCCGAGGCGGCGTTTTCGGTCGATGAGCGCTATCGACGCCGCGGCGTCGGGGACAAGCTTTTCACCCGCATTCTGCGGGCGGCCGCCAACCACGGCGTCGAGGCGATCGAGATCGTCTGCCTGCCGGAGAATGTCGGCATGCAGAATCTGGCTAGGAAATTCCATGCTCATTTCACTTTCGAAGAGAATTCGCTCACAGGGCGGCTGACCGCGCGCCGGCCGACCGCGTTCTCGCTCATCCGGGAAGCCTCGGCGGACGCGCTCGACTTCGGCGCCGCGCTGTTCGACGCCCACTGGCGGGCGGTGGCCGCGCGGCAGGAAAAGGGCGGGTGACGCGCACGTCGGCGAAGCTCTGCCTCAGCGCGCCGGCCTCTCAATGGCCTGGGAACGTCATCAGGTTGCGCACCGGAACGTTTAGAGCCGCGAGCTTGGCCGCGCCGCCGAGGTCCGGCAGGTCGATGACGAAACAGGCGGCGATCACCTCGGCGCCCATCTGGCGCAGGAGCTTGACCGCCCCTTCCGCTGTTCCGCCGGTCGCGATCAGGTCGTCGACCAGGATCACCCGTTCCCCTTTCGTGACCGCATCCTCATGCATCTCCATATGATCCAGCCCGTATTCGAGCGAATAGGGGATCGACACGGTGGCGTACGGCAATTTCCCCTTCTTGCGGATCGGCACGAAGCCCGCCGACAATTGGTGCGCGACGGCGCCGCCAAGGATGAACCCGCGCGCCTCGACCCCGGCCACCTTGTCGATCTTCGTCCCGGCCCAGGGCTGGACCAGCTCGTCGACTGCGCGGCGGAACGCTTTCGCATCGCCTAAAAGCGTCGTGATGTCGCGAAACAGGATGCCCTTTTTCGGATAGTCGGGGATTGTGCGGATGGTGTCGGCGAGAAGCATGGGCGAACTCGATTCGGGGCGAAACGCCAGTTCATATCGCATTCGCGGCCGAAAGCCATCGATGACGGCGGTCCCTGAGCGGTCCCTGCCGGACGCTGGCCTTCAGGGCAAATTCGATTGTGGCGCGGACCGCCAGCGGCGAACCCGTGCGAGTTTGGCGCCGGGCATCGGCGCCCGCGCGCCCGGCTGCGGCTCGGATAAGGGCCGCCTTCTGGGACGTTAGGGCTTACCTAAGAGACCGGCTTGAGGTAGGGGTCTTGGCGCGCCAAACCCAGGCGCCCGCGGGGCGCTTGATCTACATGGCGAGCTTGAACGTTTTCCAGTGGTTGCGCTACGGGCCTTGGCTCGCCCAGGTCGTTGTGACGCGGCGGTGCAACCTGAAATGCGGTTACTGCACGGAATACGACCGGACGTCCGATCCGGCGCCCTACGATGAACTCGTGTTACGCCTCGCAAAGCTCGCCGAACTCCGTACGTGGGCGGTCTGCCTGACAGGCGGCGAGCCGACGATGCATCCGCGCCTGCCCGACCTCGTGGCCGAGATGAAGAGGCTCGGTTTCAAGCGGCGAATGATGATCACGAACGGATGGCGTCTGACCCCCGCTCTCATCGAAGCCCTCAATGAGGCTGGCCTCACCGACATGCAGATCAGCGTGGACGGGGTCAATCCGAATAGAGTCACTGCGAAGACCTTAAAGCCCTTGCGAAAGAAGCTGGAGCTGCTTGCGGAAAAGGCGAGCTTCAAGGTGGTCCTGAGCGGCGTCATCGGCAGCGCGCCGCCGGACGAGGCTCTCGAGGTCGTGGACTTCGCGAAGGCGCACGGCTTCACGCCGCGCATTCTCTTGGTTCATGACGAGAACGGGCAGTCGCAGCTCTCGCACGAGGAACTCAGTGCGTACGACGAAGCAAAGCGTCGCATTGGCGACCGCGCGAACGAGGCCTTCGGATACCGGGGCAAGATGATCGAGTCCGGCGAAGCGCCCTTCAAGTGCCGTTCGGGCTCCCGCTATCTCTACATTGACGAATTCGGAAGCGTGCACTGGTGCTATCAGACCCGGGAGAGTTTCTCGAAGGATCTCCTCGCCTACAGCTACGCAGACCTTCGAGAGCAGTTCGAGGCGCCGAAGACCTGCAATGCCCAATGCACCATCGGCTGCGCCCGTACCGCCTCGGCGACCGACCAGTGGCGCTCCCAGTCAAGCCTGAGCGCCGCGCCTCTGGCGGCGGCTGCATCGTAAGAGCCTGGCTCCAGAACGCCTCGGATTATGGCGTCCGCGCGAGGCGGGCGCATGATCTCATGGCTTCATGCCTGCCTCATCGGTTTTTACAACCACCGCGCGAGTTTGCTGCAAGCAAAACCAAACAAATTCCAAGCAAAAATGCTTTTTATGCTTGGATTTGTTTGGTGGAATCGGGACTTTTCAAAGGGTTACAGGGGAAAAAAACAAAAATAATTCCCCGACCTCGAACTCGCGTTATGGGTTGTGGCTCTGCGGTTTTTTATGCAAAGTTTCTCCTTTGGCGTGCGCGGCGGCGGCCAAGTCTGAATTGATTCTATCAATCAGAATAATAATCTTGCTTTCTGTTTTGTCAATTTAATTCGCTGGCGACGCTCAATGCGCTGACGACGGCAAATTCTGTCTAATACCAAGACTCGATGATCCGAACCGATCATCGCCTTCATGGCCGAAGCGCGAAGGCGCGCCCGCGCCGTTGCGCGGATCGAAGCGCGATGTTCATTCCTGTTCAGGCGCGGGCGGATTGGCGCTTCGCGCAAGCCCTGGGTCGCTCTCCTTCAGGCGATCCGCCGGGTTTCTCGTCCGGGCCGCGAGCAGCACCAGGAGAAAATAGACCGGGGCGCCGATTCCAGCCAGGACCAGGAACCAGTTCGACCGGCCGAAGAGCGCAAGCAGGATCACCAGATAGATGAAATCGCGGCGCGAGGCGGAATCAAGAAGCCGCGTCAGCGGCCCGCCCGGCGAAGCCGACACCGAGGTGAACAGCGCCCCGCCGTCGTCCTTGCGGCGCATCACGCGCCAATAGACGAAACCCGCCGACCCCAGCGTGCCAAGGACGGCCCCGGCGCCGAGCGCGAGCGGCCAGAGCGAGCCCGCGGCCAGGCTCCAGCCGACGCCCATGCAGCCGAAAATGACGGTGTGCACGACGTTGTCGCCCCAGAAATCGAGGATGCCGCCCCATCGCGACTGCTGGAACTTGAGCCTCGCCAGTTCGCCGTCGCAGCCGTCGAGGATCGAATGGGCCAGAAACAGCAGCGCGCCGATGGTTTGCATGAGCGGGCGGGAGGATAAGAAAAATGGCCCGCCGCAAATTCCGACCGCAATCGAGATCAGGCTCATTTGATTGGGCGTGATCGCGGTTCGCGCGAGGCGGCGCGAAATCGCAAGCGAGATCGGCCGCTCGACATGGCGCGCCATGAATCCGTCGGTGTCCTTGACCAGCGACCGCATGAGGCGACGCTCGGCCGCGCGAACGTCCGCCGGCGTCTCCACGACCATCGGGTCGATCCCGGCCGGAATTGGCGCGGGCGGGCCGAAAAGGCGGGCAAGCCGGCTTTCCGCCGCCGCCAGGTCCTGCACGCCGCCGTCCTCGGCGAGCGCATTCGCAGCGGCCGGCGCGGAAGCGGCGGGAAGCATGACGATCCGGCCCGGGATCGCCGCCCAGGCGGCCGGCTCGACACGGATCGAGGCCATCCGTTCGAGCCAGTCGGCTTCCGCGAGAATGGCGGCTGGGGCGAGGATCAGTGGCGCCGAAGAGGAAAGCATGCCGGCGGCTCCAGCCACGCCATCCGCGAGGAGAAGCGTGCGCCGATAAGCCGCGCGCTGCGCCGCAAGGACCGCTCGCTGGATAAGGCTGAGCCCCAGAACCATCGGGTCGCCGTCGGGCCCGCGCTCGATGGCCGTCGAGTCGGGCGGTTCCATGGACGGTAGGAGAATCAGAATCGGCAGTTCGGGCATGGGGTCATCAATCCGCATGGGCGACGCCTACCTCCACCTCGGCGACAAATGCTGATAGACGATCGCGGACGGCGATCGTAGTCCTGCGCAGTCTTGGGCGCGATCCGCGGCTGGACGGGGAGCCCTATCATTTCAAAATCGCTCATTGTCGCAGCGTTTCTCGGCTTTCTGCTGGTGGTCTTTCTTATCCTGCACAGCGGCGCCGCCGAGGTGGGCGACGCTATGCTGGCGGTTGGCTGGTGGCTCGTGCCGATCACGCTCTTTCATATCATTCCAGTGTACTTTGACGCGGTCTCCTGGCGAACGCTGTTTCCGGCCAAAGGGCGTTCGGAAGAACGCCCATCTCCCGATGGCCTACGCCGTCCCGGCCTCATGAGCTTTCTGTGGATGCGCTGGATCCGCGAATCGGTCAGCTCCCTCTTGCCGGTCGCCGGCGTTGGCGGAGACGTGGTGGGCGCGCGGCTCGTGCATCAAAGGGGCGTCTCAGGCGCCCAGGCCACCGCCAGCATGGTGGTCGACATCACCGTCGGCACAGCAACCCAGCTCGTCTTTGTCCTTGTCGGCGTGGGCCTGCTCACCGCCAAGCAGACCCACGACGCGGCTGCGACAGCATGGGGACTCACGGCCGGCGTCGCAATCTTCGCCGCGGCGATCGCTGTTTTCATCCGGCTGCAGCACATGAGCATGTTCGGCGTGCTTATCGGATGGGCTCACCGGCTGGCGCCAACGAGCTGGATGTCCGGTTTCACCGGCCGGGCGGAAGCGATCGACGGCGCTGTCGTGGCGACGTACCGCCGGCGCCTCGCCCTCTCGTATTCGAGCCTGCTGCGGCTCGTCGGGTGGGTGAGCGGGGTCGGCGAGGTCTGGCTGACGATGTGGGCCTTGGGCAAGCCGCTCACGGTGACGGATTCCTTCATCCTCGAAAGCCTGAGCGCCGGCGTGCGGGGCGCAGCGTTCATGGTGCCGGGAGCCTTGGGCGCTCAGGAGGGGGGTCTCGTCCTGTTTGGCGGGCTGCTCGGCGTCCCCCCAGATCTGGCGCTGGCGGTTTCTCTCACGAAAAGGGTTCGCGAGCTGGCGCTCGGCCTGCCGGGTCTGGCGGCCTGGCAATGGATTGAAGGGCGCCGTTGGATCGCCCGCCGGGCGGAGAAGGCGAACTCGACCTCGCCTTGACCCTCTACTGCGGCGGCGGGATCGTGTAAGCCGGCGACGAAGCCACCGGGGTCGGCGTGGCCGGCGATTGAATTTCCGGCGGCAGGCCTTGCGCCTCACGCAATTCCGCCCGGCGCTGTTGGTAGTAAGCCGAGCGCAAGAAACTGTAGAAGTCGACTGACGAATTCTCGGCTTGTTTCCACTGACCGAGATGGGCGACCGCGCCCAGGGCGCCCGTCCCGATCGTCCAAGGCCATCCAATGAAAATTCCGCCCACCACCCAGCCGACGGGATCGCCGACCGAATCCACGATGCCGCCGAATCCATCGCGTTGCGTCGAGGGACCGAAATAGGGCGCCACGGTGTAGGTGCCTGCCGGGACGCCCCAAACAAACAGGGTCTGACCGAAATCGCCTGTCTGCTGCGGCAATCCGCCTTGCGCCGCGACGTCGAACAAGCCGCCCAGGCCGAAGAGCGTATTGAAGACGAATCGGCCAGCGGTAATGCCCGCGGCGTTCAGGCGGCCCTGCAGGACGGTATTGGCGAAGACACGCGGCTCTTTCAGGTTCGCGTCCAGATCCTGGAAACGGTCCCGGATCAGTCCTGGCACGGACTTGACGACCGTCGCAGCGGGGTCGAGCACGACCTGGTTGACGTGAAGAACCTCGCGGTTGAAGTGCTCGTTGGGATCATCGATCGGGAGCGACGCGTCGCGCGGGACGCCCGCGCAGGCGCCGAGGAGCGCCGCCAGCCCCGCCGCGCTCAACCCTGCGATCCAACGTTCAGCGCGCCGCATGCGTCGATGATCCCTCTCGAGTTTCCAACGCAACGCGAAGCTTTCAGCACAAGCCCGGCAAGGACCGTGCTTTTGTGGCCTCCCGCTCCGGTTCCGAAAAATCAGACCCCAGCCCGTGGGGACGCTAGCAGAGCCGCTCGGCCGCGACTATCACCCTTTTGCCACACTGCCGTCCAATTATTTGTGAGCCGGCGTTATTCCCCGGTATGGGCGCGCTGTGTCGCCAGCAAAGCGGGCTGGAACAGGACCGCGGCCGACAGCGTCGTCACGAGCGCCAGGGCCATGAGCTTGCCCATGCTCGAGGTGCCGGGATGATGGGAAAACCACAGGCTGCCGAAGGCTGTAGCCGTCGTGCAGGCGCTGAAAAAGACCGCCCGGGTCAGGCTTGACTGCAAGAAGTTGTGCTCCCCCGCCCGCCACGCCATGACGTAATAGATTTTGAAGGCGACGCCGACGCCTAGCAGAAGCGGCAGTGCGATGATGTTGGCGAAATTGAGCTTGAGCCCGATCGCAACGCAGATTTCGAGCGTGACGATAATAGCGACCAACAGGGGCACGAGCGTCAGCGCCACGTCCCTCCAGCGCCGCAGAGCCACAAAGAGAATCAGCGCAATCGCCGCGAGCGACCAGGCGGCCGCCTGGAAGAACGCTTTGACGATGGTCGCCGCCGCCTCGACGATGAAGACCGGCGCTCCCGTAGCCTGGGGCGCGACCGCGCGCACCGTGTCGACGAAGCGGCGCAGGACCGCGTTGTCATTGCCGTCCCCGCTCGGCGCAACCTCGACCTTGACCTCGCCGTTGGGGGCGACCCAGTCGCTTTTGAGCGCGGGCGGAAGCGTCTCGAGCGTCACGGGCTCGGCCTTGAAGAGATCGCGCACCTGGCTCAGCATGGTCATGAGCGGGGTGATCAGCGCGCGCTCGGCCGCCTCGCGGGTCGCAGGCGGCGCTTTCGCCAAAGCGGTCAGCGCGCTCGCGAGCCGGCGCGCCTGAGCGGCGGCGGGGGTCTGCTGATCGCCCGCCGCGGTTGAAAGCTCGCCCGCCGTCTTGTTGATCGCCGCCAGCGTTTCGGCTGGCGTGGGCGCCGGGTCGACCGTCGGATTGAGCGTATTCTCGAAGAAGAAGTTGGCGTCGCCGATGATCGCGAGCTTCTCGTCCTGGTCCTTCGGGACGAAGCTTTGAAGGGTTCGCACTTTGGCGACCTCGGGCAGCTGCTTGAGCTTTTCCGCGAGCGCCGAGGCGCTGGCGAGGTTGGGCTCAAGGATGTCGATGGTGTTGGGGCTCGTGTCCGGGTCGCGGATCAGATCGAGGAGGGTCGAGACCGATTCGGTGCTTTTCGAGCGCAGGTTCAGCGGGTTGAAGTCGAATTGCAGGCCGCGGAGCAGCGGCAGGCCAAGAATGACGGCGGCTAGCGTAATCCCGACGACCCAGTTGCGCTCCCGGTCGAGAAAATGGTCGAGAGGCGCAAGCCACGCCCAGCCGACCGGGGCCCGCTCGCCAGCGGGCCGCAGCACGGCGAGCAGCGCCGGCAGCAAGGTGACGGTGGTCAGGAACGCGATGATCATGCCGGTCCCGGCGATCAGTCCGAGCTCGGAGAGACCCACATAGGCGGTCGGCAGAAAGGAATAGAAAGCGGCGGCGATCGAGGCCGCTGCAAGCAGAAGCGGCCGGGCCACGCCAAGGCCGGTATGTTCGAGAGCCTCGGTGAGATTGCGGTCGGCGAACCGCTCCGCCCGATAGCGGACGCTGAACTGGATGCCGAAGTCGACGCCAAGGCCGATGAACAGCACGGCGAAGGCGACCGAGATGAGGTTCAGCGCGCCGACCATCATCAAGCCGGCGGCGGCGGTGAAACACAGGCCGACCGCGAGATTGACCAGAACGGCGATGATGATCCGGGCCTGCCTCAAGGCCAGCCACAGGATCAGGAGCACGACCAGGATCGTCACGACGCCGTTCAGCGCCGCGCCGTCTGCGATGGTGGCGAATTCCTCATCCGCCAGCGGCACCGAGCCGGTGAGGCGCACTCTCACGCCCCTGTCCGGCGTCAGGCCCAGTTTGGCGATCGTCGCCCGGATAGCCTTGGTCGCCTGCCCCCCGGGCTCGAGATCGCCATAATTGAGCACGGGCTGGATGTTGACGAACCGCCGCAGGTCCGATGTTTCCGGCGCGCGCCCGGAAATCAGGCGACGCCACGAGAAGGCCGGATGCCGACCCTGCTCGACCCCTTCCAGGGCGTCGGCGATGGCGGAGACCGCCGGCCTTATGTCTTCGAGCGTCGTCTTCTTGAGCCGCACGCCCTCGAGCGACTGCGAAATGGCGCCAAGGACGCCGCGCAGCGTCGGATCGGCGGCGAGCGTGCCCAGGAAAGGCTCCGCCTTGATCAGCTCGTTCATGTTGCGCTGCACCTCGGCGAGGCTGAGGAACAGGATTCCGTCACGGGCGAAGAATTCGCCCCCGCCCGGCCGGGTCACGGTGCGGACCACGTCCTTCCGGTTGGCCAGCGCGCCAGCCAGCGCGTCCGCCGCCTCGTCGGCCGCTTCCGGCGTCGCCCCGTCGATGACGGCGATCAGGAGGTCGGTCCGCTGGGGAAAGAGCCGATTGAGCTTCAGCTCCTGCTGGCGCCAGGGCAGCGAACTCGACAATAGCGTGCCCGAGTCGGTGTTGATGGCGATGTGGCGCGAGACGTAGACGCCGGCGAGAACGGCGGCGATCAGGAAGGCGGGAATGACGACCCACGCATGGCGGGTCGACAGGCGAACGACCCGCACGATCGCCGCGATGACTGGGGAGCTATCGTTTTCGACCATGGAACCGGGGTGAAGGGCATGGTTCGCGGGAAGCGTCAATGGGGAATGTTGCGCTGCGAGACGTGGCGTATCGTCAGCGGGACCTGATCGCGCTTCCTGGCGATTTTGTGGACGCCGCGGCTGAGGCTCGCCTGGCAAGGCGGTCGTGATCGGTTTGGCGGCCTATTCCGAACCGACGGCCCTCATGACCTTCCCGAAGGTCTCGTCGAAGGCGTAGCCGGTTCCGCGGACGGTTCGGATGGGGTCGCGTTCGCGGCCTCGCGACAGCGCCTTGCGCAGCCGGCCCACGTGAACGTCCACCGTGCGCTCGTCGATCTCCGCCGCCTGACCCCACACGCCGTCGAGCAATTGCGCGCGCGAAAACACCCGGCCAGGCTTTTCCAGAAGATATTCGAGCAGCCGGAACTCGGTCGGGCCGAGGTGGATGTCGCGCGCGCCGCGCCGGACGCGCCGGGTCTCCCGGTCGAGATCGAGATCTCCGGCATAGAGACGTTCCGCGATCCGCTCGGGCCGGCTGCGCCTGAGAAGCGCGCGCACGCGCGCCATGAGTTCGGGCACCGAGAAGGGCTTCACCACATAGTCGTCCGCCCCGACCGAAAGGCCGCGCACCCGCTCGGCTTCCTCGCCGCGCGCCGTCACCATGATGACCGGCAGCGTGCGGGTGGATTCGCGCGCCCGCAGGCGGCGGCAGATTTCGAGGCCGGAGACGCCAGGCAGCATCCAGTCGAGGATCACAAGGTCCGGCGCATTCTCGGCCAGGCGCAACTCCGCCTCGTCGCCGCGCTCGACGTTCTCGACGAGGTATCCTTCCGCCTCGAGATTGTAACCGAGCAGCAAGGAGAGATCGGATTCGTCCTCGACGATCAGGATACGGGGCGCGGAAGCGGCTCCGGGCCGGACTATATCCTTGCGCGCCTGGTTCATCGGCGATCCCCTCCTGCGTCGGCCTCGATGTCAGTCTGCTGCCGGCCATGGGGCCGCTCGGTCGGCAGGTTGGAACCGGTCACAAGGTAAAAGACGGTTTCGGCGATATTGGTCGCGTGATCGCCGATCCGCTCGATATTCTTCGAGCAGAACAGAAGATGGGCGCAGAACGTGATGTTGCGCGGATCCTCCATCATGTGGGTGAGCAGATCGCGGAACACCGAGTCTTCCAGCGCGTCGAGCTCGACGTCGCGCTCCCAAACGTCGCGCGCCCGGTCGACGTCGCGCTGGGCGTAGGCGTCCAGCACGTCCTTGAGCAGCTCCGTCGCGAACTCGTTCATGTGCCTGATGCCAACGATGGCGCGCGGCACGCGCGACTCGGGGCCGATCTTGACCGAGCGCTTGGCGATGTTCTTGGCGAGGTCGCCCACCCGCTCGAGATCGCCCGCGACCCGGATGGCGCCGATGATCTCGCGCAGGTCGATCGCCACGGGCTGGCGCCGCGCGATCGTGAGGATCGCCTGCTCTTCGATCTCGCGCTGCAGCAGGTCGAGCCGCGGATCGGTGGCGACGACCTGATGGGCGAGCGCGGCGTCGCCCGAGGCGAGCGCGTCGACAGCGTCGATCACCATCTTCTCGGCGAGCCCCCCCATCTCGGCAATACGCCGCTCGAGCAGGTCGAGGTCTTTGTCGTAGGCTCTGACAGTGTGCTGGTCCACCAAGGCTTTGCCTCCCCTAGCCGAAGCGGCCGGTGACGTAGTCCTGTGTGCGCTTGTCGCGCGGCGAGGTGAAGACCTTGTCCGTCTCGTCGAATTCCACCATCTCACCGAGATACATGAACGCGGTGTAGCGCGAGACGCGCGCAGCCTGCTGCATGTTATGAGTGACGATGGCGATCGTGTAGTCGCCTGACAATTCGTCGATGAGCTCTTCGATCTTGGCGGTCGAGATCGGATCAAGTGCGGACGCCGGCTCATCGAACAGGATCACTTCAGGACTGATCGCGACGGTGCGGGCGATGCACAGGCGCTGCTGTTGCCCGCCCGAAAGGCTGAGACCGCTGGCGTTCAGCTTGTCTTTCACCTCGGTCCAGAGCGCGGCGCGCTCAAGCGCCGACTGGACGCGCGCGTCCATCTCGGATTTCGGCAGTTTCTCGTAGAGTCGAATGCCGAAGGCGACGTTCTCATAAATCGTCATCGGGAACGGCGTCGGCTTCTGGAACACCATGCCGATGCGAGAGCGGAGGAGATTGAGGTCGAGGCCAGGGGCGAGGATGTCTTCCCCGTCGAGCATGACCTCGCCCTCGGCTCGCTGGCCCGGATAGAGGTCGTACATGCGGTTGAGCACGCGCAGCAATGTCGACTTGCCGCAGCCCGAGGGGCCGATGAACGCGGTCACCTGGCCCTCGTACAAGTTCAGCGAAACGTCCCTGAGCGCATGCGTCTGGCCATAATAGAAATTGAGGCCGCGCACGACGACCTTGTCCTTCTCGGCGGCCGACGGATTCGACGGCTTCTGCGTCTGGACGGCGGTGCTCATGCTCGAAATCCTTTCGGATATTATCTCTGCTTGATTGAGGCGGAGAGAACCCGGGCCATGATACTGAGCACGAGCACAGCGAAGGTCAGGATGAGGGCGCCCGTCCAGGCGAGCTTCTGTTGCTCGGCGTAGGGACTGCGCGCGAATTCGTAGATGATGAGCGGCAGGCTCGACATCGGACCGCGCGGATCGAGCGTGAACAGCGAATTGCCGAGCGCCGTGAAGATCAAAGGCGCGGTCTCGCCGGTCATGCGCGCGATTGCCAGAAGAACGCCGGTGACCAGGCCGGACATGACGGCGCGGTAGGCGACGTTGCGGATGATCAGCGACCGCGGCATGCCGAGAGCCGAGGCCGCCTCGCGCAGCTGATTCGGAACCAGGTTCAGCATGTCTTCGGTGGTGCGGACCATGATCGGGGCGCCGAGCATTGCGAGCGCGACGCCGCCCGCCAGAGCGGAGAAATGCCCCACCGGCGCCACGAGCAGCTCGTAGATGAACAGGCCGACGATGATCGAAGGCGCGCTCAGCAAAATGTCGTTGATGAATCGCACGACCAGGGCCAGTCGTGAGCCCGAGCCGTATTCGGCCAGATAGGTTCCCGCGAGAATGCCAATCGGCGCGCCGAGCGCCAGCCCAACCGTAGTGATCACGACACTGCCGACAATGGAGTTCAGCAGGCCTCCGACAACGCCCGGCGGGGCGGTGTTCCTGGTGAAGACGTCCAGCGACAATCCGCCAAAGCCGTTCCACAGCAGGGTGACGAGGATGATCGCCAGCATGACCAGGCCCAAGGCCGTCGCAGCGCAAGCGAGACCTGTCCAGACGACGTTGCGTCTCTTGCGCCTGAGATAGAGACGCATGTGACCTGAATGGAACTCCACCATGGGTTAGGCCTTCAGCTCCATGCGGGCCAACATCAAGCGCGCGGCGGCGAGAACCAGGAATGTGATAACGAACAGGATGAAACCGAGCGCCAGCAGCGAGGAGGTGAACAGCCCCGGATCCGCATCGGCGAACTGATTGGCGATCATGGCCGAGATTGTCGTGCCCTGAGCGAGGATTGAAGTCTGGATCTTCGTGGCGTTGCCAATAACAAAGGTGACCGCCATCGTTTCACCAAGCGCTCGGCCGAGAGCAAGCATTACGCCACCGATGACGCCGACGCGCGTGTAGGGAATCACAATGGCGCCGACGACCTCGAAGGTCGTCGCGCCGACCCCATAGGCGGCCTCCTTGAGCACGGAAGGAACGGTGTCGAAAACGTCGCGCGACACCGCGGTGATGAAGGGTAGGACCATCAGCGCGAGCACGAGGCCCGCCGTCAGCACGCCGTAGCCGAACGGCGGCCCCGCAAACAAAAAGCCGATTCCGGGAACGTTCCCGAGGGTGTTTATGAGGAAGGGCTGGATGTAGGCCTGCATCACCGGTCGGAAATAATAGACGCCCCAAATTCCGTAGATGATTGAGGGAATTCCGGCGAGCAGCTCGATCGCGACGCCGATGGGACGGCGTAGCATGGGCGGACAAAGTTCGGTCAGGAAGACAGCGATGCCGAGGCCGACGGGGACGGCGATCAGCATGGCGATCAACGAGGTGACCAGGGTGCCGTAAATCGCGGTCGCCGCCCCAAATCTCTCTTTCGGCGGACTCCAGGCGTCGGAAAAGAGAAAGCCGATTCCGAACTCACGGAACGCCGGCAGGGCTCCTAAAAACAGCGAAATCGCGACTCCCAGCAGCAGCACGAGGACGAGAACCGCGGAGCCGAGCGTCAGCAGCCGGAAGCCGTTGTCTGAGAATTTGAGTCGCGCCAGCGCTCGGGCGCGGTCCATCGGCTGGAGCTGGGTGACGCCAGGCCTTTGAAGCGCGGTTGCCGTCATTGTTGCTTCGACATTCTTGCAAGCCGGGGATGCGTCGAGCGCGGTTACGGGGAGCGAACAATGGCGCCGTTCACCCCCCAATGGGGTTAGTTCAGCTTGACGTCCTTGGCCCACATCGCCTCGACCAGATTGACGACGTTGTCGGGCATCGGAATGTAGTCGAGGTCCTCGGCCATCTTATCGCCCTTCTGATAGGCCCACTTGAAGAAGTCGATCGCGTCCTTGGCGGCGGCCTTATTCGGCGGGTCCTTGGGCAGGAGAATGAATGTAGCGGCCGTCATCGGCCACGACTTGTCGCCCGCCTGATTGGCGAGGATCAGGTGGAAGCCAGCCGCGTGGTCCCAATCGGCGTTGGCGGCCGCGGCTTGGAAGGCCTCCGTCGTCGGCGTGACCACCTTCCCCGCCTTGTTGGCCATGGCGGCGTAGGTCAGCTTGTTCTGGACTGCGTAAGCATATTCGACGTAACCGATCGCGCCTTTGGTGGTGGCGACATTGTTGGCGACGCCGTCATTGCCCTTGGCGCCGATGCCGCCCGGCCAGTCAACCGTCGTCGACACGCCGACTTGCGACTTCCAGTCCGGCGATACTTCGGCGAGATAGTCGGTGAAGTTGAAGGTGGTTCCCGACCCGTCGGCGCGATGGATGGGCACAATCGGCAGATTGGGCAGATCGAGCTTCGGATTGAGCGCCTTGAGCGCCGGGTCGTTCCAGGTGGTGATTTTGCCGAGATAGATCTGGGCGAGGGTCGGGCCGTCGATGACAATGGCGCCCTGCTTCACCCCGTCAAGATTGACGACCGCCACGATGCCGCCCATCACCATCGGCCACTGCGCAAGCCCGGCCTTCTCGAGCTCCGCGGGCGCCAATGGCGCGTCAGTCGCGCCGAACGTCACTGTCCTCGCCTTGATCTGCTTGATGCCGGCGCCCGAACCGATCGACTGATAGTTCAGACCGTTGCCGGTGTCCTTCTTATAGGCGTCCGCCCACTTGGCGTAAATCGGGAACGGAAAAGTGGCGCCTGCGCCGGAAATATCCGCGGCGTTGGCGACGGTGGCCATCGCGCCGCATATGGCGAGCGCCGCGACGCGGATGAGTTGACTGACCTGCATTGATGCCTCTCGAGCGCCTGGGGGAATGCGGCCGCGCTTCACGCCAATGAGCTGGAACGCGCCACAGCCTTAAGCTTCTAAGGCCCCCGCTTAAGGCTGTTACGACAGAGCGATGACAGTTTTGCGACACAGCCCTTGAGCACGCGTCGCGCCCGCCTGGACGCGGGCGGACGGGTTTCAGGAACGACAGGCTGGCCGAAACCCCGGGGCCGTTATTTTCGGCCGGCTCAGCTCTCCCTGACGATTCCGTAGCGCGCGCACAAGTCCCGCTGCTCTGCCCGATCGTCCTGCGAGCCGGACGCGTCGCAAACCAGATCGCGCAGGCGGGCGCGGAGGCCGAGGCCATGCGCCATAAGGCAGGGGTTTGAGATGCTGCGGCCGATTTCGACGGCGCGGTCGACGGTAGCCAGCCCCCGCCTGACGTCGCCAGCCTCGGACAAAGCTTCCGCATAGCCCGCGTTAAGATAAAAAAGCTCCAAAGGACCCACCCGGTCCACCCGTTCGCCGTTCAGCCAGGCCTCCACGTCCCGCACCGCCCGGGCGCCTTCGCCGGCCCTGGCGCGCGCGCTCGCCAAGGTGCCAAGGATGTGGGGCAGGATCACGTGGTAGTCGTTCCGCTCGATCAGTCCGACGGCGTATTCGAGACATGCGATCACCTCGGAATGACGCTGGAGCCGGATGATGTTTCGGCTCTTCGCGAGCAGCGCGAGGATCTCCGAATAAGGTTCTCCCTGCGACTTCGCGATATCGAGGGCCTGTTCGGAGAGCATCAGGCCCTCGTCATGGCGGCCGATCTCCGTCAGAAAGAGACAAAGGTAGCTTCGAACCATCGAGCCCGGAATACCGGCGGCGCCCAGCCTTGCCGTCGCCAGTTCGCCGCTCAACAAGGCGCAAAGCTCGCGTAGCTGGGCGATCGCAGAGTGGAGCGCGCCAAGGCCGTAGAGCGAGCCCGCAAGATTGAACTTGGCGGCGAAGATTAGCGGCAAACTGTCGAGCTCGGTCGCAATCGCCAGCGCTTGCTGAGCCTGCTCCCTCTCCTCCGCGTAGCGCGCTTCGAACCAGCCGACCAAACCGAGGTGGCAGAGGGCTGCGCAGACTTTGCCCTTCCTGTCCTGCTTGCGGGCAAACTCCAAAGCGCGAGGAAGGTAAACTCCGAGACTTCGGAACTCGCCAATCTGGGCGAGCGAGCCGAAGGCCATCAGAACGAAGTCGACGAACTTCGCTGCGGCCGGCTCTCCGACCCGCTCGATGCAAGTCATGGCCCGTTTAAACGTCAGGTAAAGCGAGCCGCTCGCCGATGTGCGGCGCGCGTTCAGCGCCGCGAGCCACAAATATTCCAGCGCCCTTTCGTCGTCGTGCGCGCCTTCGGCATGATAAGCGAGGCGTTCGTAATGCCTGGCGACATCGCCGGTCGAGAGGATCGCCTCGATCGCCGCGCGGTGAATCTGCTGGCGTCGAGCGCCAGGCACCGTCTCGGCGCAGGCCTCGGCGACGATGGCGTGACGAAACCGGATCGAATCGGCGATCAGCGGATGAACGATACTTAAACGCTCGAGTTCCGACCGCCGGCGCAGCAGCGTCGCCCTCTCGATTCCGAGGGCCCGTGACGCCAGATCGACATCCACCTCCTCCCCCAGGATGCTGAGCCCCTGCGCAAACGTCTTGGCTTTGCCCGACAAGTGATTCAACCGGGCGTGAATCACCGACTGGACAGAGTCCGGCAGGGCGTTCTTTTTGTCTGTGTCTCCAATCGCTTCGGAAAGCGCGATCTGCTCGAGGACAAAAGGCACGCCGTCCGCACGGTCCAGCACTTTCTCGACCATGCTTGGTTTCGGCATGGCGCCAGACCATAGCTTGCGGGCGAGCTCGACCATGGCTTCCCGCGGCAACGGCCCGAGATTCAGCACGGTGTCCGCAAGCGTCCAGACCGACGCCGCAGCTTCCGGACGGCCGGTGATCAGCAGCGACCGGTGCGGACCCGCCCTCGCCTTTGCGATCAGGCGAAGGCAGAGGACGCTTTCCGGATCGAGCAGTTGCAGATCGTCGATGACGACGAGCGCAGGCGCGTCTTTCTTCGATGCATCCAATGTCTCGATGAGGTCCCGCGCGACTTGCGTCCGCGTGGAAGACGCACCGTTCGAACGCACGTCGCCGCGCCCTTCGAGCATGACGGTCGCGGCGAACGGCCTCATGTCTCCCGCCCCGGTCTCCGAGAAGGCCCGAAGAATCTCATCGTCGGACGAGGCGGGCCTAAGCGACAGACTCTGCAGGATAAGCGCCCGGATCGCCGAGAATGGCGTCGTGCGTCTCTGGTTGTCGCCTCTGAAGGCGAGGACGCCCATACGCTTCAGGCGCGCATCGTCAATGGCGGTCGCGGCGAGCCGAGTCTTGCCGATGCCGGGCTCGCCGATCAGCGCGACCGCGCCGCGCCGTTCGATCAGCGTCTCCTTAAGGATGCGCCTTTCCAGCTCCCGCCCGACGAATGGAAACCGATAGGCGCGAAAAACGCTTTCCCAGGTTTCGGTCGCCGGGGGCGCAGCAAGTTCATAGGCCTTCAGCCGGACGCCTTGCAAGGCGGCGACGCTGTCGCACGGCGCCAATTGCAGGGGAGACCGGCAAAGACTGACAGTTCTTGAGCTCAGCAGGACCCGGTCGGGGCGGGCGCTTTTTTGCAGCGCCGCCGCAAGATGCACGGCGCCGCCGACCGTGTTGATCCCGGCCCGCACGTCGCGGTTGGTCGAGCGCAAGCTCACAAGCCCACTGTGCACGCCCACCCGAAATTGCACCGACCGGCCTTCGATGATGCACAGCTGGCTTGCGCGTGTCGCGGGCTCCTGAATTCGCCACGCCGCCTCGCAAGCCTTGTCGGCGTGATCTTCAAGCGAGTTCGGCCAGCCAAACACCGCAAGGCCGCCATCGCCCGCATAGCTGACCAGGATCCCGCCGGACTTTTCGACCGCGCGCCTGACATGGTCGAAGATGCGATCGACAAGTTCGTGCGCCAGATCCGGATCGATATCGGCGATCAGGCCGGTCGGGTCGACCGTGTCGACGGCGAGCACCGTCAACATGCAACGTTCCGCGAAAACGGTCGGTTTCGTGGAGGCGAGCGGGGTTCTGGCGACGCCCGGCCTGCGGCCTGGCGCGACCGCGCCGCGCCCTTCGACCAGCGTGTCCTCGGTTTTGCGCCGTTCCAGCTGGCGCTTAACGACCGGAAACCGACCGTCTCGGAAAGCGCTTTGCGCGATCTCCGGCGCCGGGGGCGCGGTGAGTTCATAGACCTTCAGCCGGACTTTTCGAAGCGCCGGGACGCTGTAGGACGGGGCCAGTTGCAGCGGAGAGCCGCAGAGTTGCACAGTTCTTGAGCTCAGCAGGATCCGGTCCGGACGGGCGCTTTTTTGCAGCGCCGCCGCGAGATGCACCGCGCCGCCGACCGTGTTGATCCCAGCCCGCGCGTCGCGCTTGATCGAGCGCAGGCTGACAAGTCCGCTATGAACGCCCACGCGAAACTGGACACGCCGGCCGTCGGCGCCGCGCAGCGGGTTTTCGCGGGCCGCGGGCTCCTGAATCCGCCATGCCGCCTCGCAGGCCCTGTCGGCATGGTCTTCAATCGCGTTCGGCCAGCCAAACACCGCAAGGCCGCCGTCGCCCGCATAGCTAACCAGCAGGCCGCCGGACTTTTCGACCGCGCGTTCAAGATGGTCGAAGATGCGATCCAGAAGCTCGTGCGCCTGATCGGGGTCGACATGGGCGATATGGCCGGTGGAATCGACCGTGTCCACGGCGAGCACCGTCAACATGCAGCGTTCCGCGAAACCAGCCAGACTCGTCATCGCCCTCCGCTCAGAAATTGTCTCCGCGGCAGATCATTTCAATTACCAGACGATGACCGTGGCGCGCCAGAGGAGCGAAGCAAGCCGCGGACCACGCTCTGGCTCTCGCCGCGACCATTTCGGCAAGCCGCGGCGGTGGGGGCTACGCTGCAACTTTCGCCGCGTCGCTTCCACGAGCCGAAACCGCCGGCGGCGTCATTGCTCGAAACAACGATGAAGCAACTTGGCGAGCGATTTTTCAACCAGCGCGTAGCCATTCGTTTTAAGCCGTCGACCCAAGGCGGATACATGGGCCAAAGCCAACATGAGACGCACCCGCGGGCGCTGCGCCGGAGGCGGACGCCCGGTCGCCGAAGCGCCCTTTGGCAATGGCTGAAAACGGACTGAGTTGAAGCCGCAAGTCGTAGAATTTATCCGAAAACCGGAGCTTCCCCAATTTAGATTGACAAGGACGAACGCCGTCCGCATTCATCCCCCCGACAGCCAGACGCAGCAAGCGCATTCGGCGGGCGGATTTGCAGGGGAGACGGCCTTGGACGTTCGCTGCGCCTACCAAGCCAATTGTTGGGGACGGCTTGGCGGAAATGCGGTCGGTGTCACCTCGATCGGTCAGCTCACGTATCTCACCTTCGGCGATATCGGCCGGGCGATCGCTGAGATCGGCGCGGCCGGCTATCAGGGCGTCGAATTGTTCGACGGCAACGTCCTCGACCATCCCGGCGGCGCGAAGGCCTTGCGCGGCGCGCTCGACGGGGCCGGCGTCAAACTGGTCGCCGCCTATTCCGGCGCGAATTTCATTTTCCCTGACATTCTCGACGAGGAGCTCGCCCGCATCGCGCGTGTCGCCGATGCAAGCGCCGGACTCGGCGCCGAGCATCTGGTGATCGGGGGCGGCGCAAGGCGGCTGAAAGGGGTCGCCGCCGGCGACTATGAGCGGCTCGCCGAGGGCCTCGACAAGGCGGACGCGCTCGCGAAGGCGCGCGGGCTCATGGCCCATTATCATCCGCATCTCTCGACCATTGTCGAAGGCCCGTCGGAGGTCGACAGAATCTTCTCGCTGACCGCGATCCGCTTCTGCCCGGACACGGCCCATCTCGCGGCGGCGGGCGGCGACGTTCCGGCGATGATTCGAAAGCATCGCGCGCGGATCGCTTATGTGCATCTCAAGGGCCTGCGCCGGGATCCGTTCGCATTCACGCCGCTGGACGAGGGCGATCTCGACAACGCCGCGGTCATTCGGGCGTTGAAGGAGACGAATTACAGCGGCTGGATCGCCGCCGAGCTCGACGCCTGGCCAGACCCCGCGGGGGGCGCGGCGAGAAGCCTCGCCTTCATCACGCGAAGCATGGCCGCCGCCTGAAGAAGGGGGCGGGGCAGGAAGGCTGCGTCTTTTCGGAACGCGGGCCGGCGCGCTGGACAGGGAGAAGAACCCCGTGAGCAAGGACACGTTCTTCGACGCGCATCAGCGCGCGACTGTCGAGGCCGCCATGGCGCGGATGATTCCGACAGATCACGAGCCGGGCGCGCGGGAAGCCCGGACGATCGACTTCGTCGAGCGCTACCTGTCGGGAATCGATTTCATCTATGCCAGGCCCGACGGGAGCGGCTTTGAGACGCTTTCGGGCAAGCAGGCGCAGGCGTGGAGACAACGGGTCGGCATGCTGCAGAAGACCTATGTCGAAGGAATCGCAGCGCTCGACGCGGTTGCGAAGCAGACTTTCGGCGCGCCATTCAAGGCGCTGAGCGAGCGCCAGCAGGACGAAGCGCTGCGGGCGCTCGAGCGCAGGGAAAAGGGCGGCGCCGGCGGCGACGGGCCCGCCTTGCAGCAGACCTTGACCGAGACCGAGCTGACCTTCGTGCCGCTGCTCGCATTGCATACCCGACAGGGTTTCTACGCGGATCCAATCTATGGCGGCAACGGAGAGCGGGCCGGGTGGAAAGTGATCGGCTTCCCAGGCCCGGCATCGCTCATGGAGGTGTTCACAGGCCGCTACAGCGCGTTGCCCTGGTTCGCCGAGGGCGAGGAGCAAAAGTATCGGGAGGCCAATGGTGGCGAATAAGAAGAAGCCCCCGCGGACCGAGGCCTGCATCATCGGCGCCGGCGCCTCGGGCGCAGCGGTCGCCAAGGTGCTGACCGAGAATGGCGTCAGGGTCGTCGGCCTCGAAAAGGGCCCCTGGCGCGGCCGCGAGACTTTCGGCGGCGACGAGCTTGCGAACATCAATCGCTACAACCTCTGGCCCGACCCGCTGCTCGATCCCCGGACGACGCGCGCGACCGCCGCCGACCAGCCGCGCGTCGAGCTGTTCTGTCCCGTGCCACAGATGGTCGGCGGCGGAACGGTTCACTGGCAGGGATGGCTGCCGCGCTTCACGCCCAACGATTTTCGGCTGCGGACCATCGCGGGCCCCTTGAAAGGGACGAGCCTCGCCGACTGGCCGATTTCTTACGACGAGCTCGAGCCTTACTACGCCAAGGTCGAATGGGCGTTCGGCGTCTCCGGCCTCGCGGGCGCGAACGCGTTCGAGGGCCGGCGAAGCCGCGGCTATCCTTGCCCTCCGCTTCCGGTCTCCAGATACGCGGAGAAGTTTCACAAGGGATGCGCCGCGCTTGGGTGGAACGCCTTTCCAACCCCGCAGGCTGCGCTCTCGCGTGCGCACAACGGTCGCAAGTCGACCGTAATCAGCGCGTTCGCCCAGCAGCACGGGGACCCGACCGGAACCCGTTCAAGCGCCCTCAACGTCTTTGTGCCCGACGCGGTGAAAACCGGCCGCTACGAGCTTCGTCCGGAAGCCTATGTGCGGGAGCTTGCACTCGACGCCAATGGCAGGATCAAGGCTGCGATCTACGAGGACGCCGACGGGGATCTCATCGAGCAGGAGGCCGACCTCTTCTTCCTCGCCTGTGGCGCCGTCGAGTCGGCGCGGCTCATGCTCATGTCGAAATCCGGTCGCTTCCCGAATGGACTTGCGAACGGGTCGGACCTCGTGGGGAGAAACGTGACCTTCCACGAATATAGCGCGGCCGTGGGAGTCTTTGACGACCCGATCTACGCCTGGGCGGGCGGCGGCTATGTGAGCGCGTCGAGCTTTCAGTTCTACGAGCACGACGTGTCCCGCGAATTCATCAGCGGCGGCCACATCGCCTGCGCGGGCGTCGGCATTCCCTTGCCCATCAACTGGCGCCTGCCCGACGCGCCGGCCTGGGGCGCAGCCGCCAAGCAGAACGACCGCGACCATTTCAACCACACGATGGCCGTCGCCATGGTGCTGCACGACATGCCGCGCCATGACAATCGTGTGGAGCTCGATGACAACGTCAAGGATGCGTGGGGCCTGCCGGTCGCGCGCATAACGACACAGGCTCACGAGAACGACATGAAGCAGGGCAGGTTCCTCATCGACCGCGGCGCGGAGATTCTCGAAGCGGCGGGCGCGAAGCGCGTGCAGAAGGTCTATGCCGACCGCGTGACCGGCAATTGCTCGCACCAGCACGGCACGGCGCGCATGGGCGATGACCCCGCGACCTCGGTGCTCAATCGCTGGTGCCGCGCGCACGAAGTTGACAACCTGTATGCCGTCGACGGCTCGCCCTTCCCGACCGGGACTGGCGCCAATCCGACGCTGACCATCATGGCCAACGCCTGGCGGGTGGCTGAGCGGGTGGTGGAGGGGCGCGGATCGGCCAACTGAAACTTCGTAGGCCCGCACGAACCCCAACCTTCGCGCGGAACGGAGATCGGTCTGCAGGGCCTACCGGCGGTTCAGCGACACGGCGAGGATGATGATCGCGCCCTTGACGACTTCCTGAATGCTGGTCGAAAGGCCGATCACGAGGAGGCCGAAGCCAAGGATGCCGATGAAGATGGCGCCGATCACCGAGCCCACGATCGAACCATAGCCGCCGAACAGGCTCGTGCCGCCGATGATCACCGCGGCGATCACGTCGAGTTCGAGACCCGCGCCGAGGCTGGGATTGCCCGCGGTCGAGCGGGCCGCGAGCATCATGCCAGCGAGCGACGCGGTGACGCCGGAGATCACGAACGCCGCGATTTTCACCCCGTCCGTTCTGACGCCCGAGAACCGCGCGGCCACCGGATTGCCGCCGGTCGCGAAAACCCTGCGCCCGAACGGCAGCTGATGGAGCATGTAATAGCCAATCGCGGTCAGGGCCAGCGTCCACATGATCGGCGCCTGCATGCCGAGGAAGGAGCCATTCCAGAATATGGCGGAGAACGTGTCGTCGAGGATGGGAATGGGCCTCGTGTCGGTGACGGTGAGCGCCAGTCCGGAGAAGATCGAGAGCATGCCCAGGGTCACGAGGAACGAGGGAATGCGCGCCTTGGTGACGAGCAGGCCCGAGACGGCGCCGATCAGCGCGCCCATGGCGATGACCGCGACAGGCGCGACGAACGTGGGCGCGCCGCTATCATAGAGCATCGCGACCGCCATGCCGGCGAAACTCGCCACCGAGCCGACCGACAGGTCGATCTCGCCGGAGACGATGACAAAGGTCATGCCGATCGCCATCACGGACACGATCGCGGTGATGCGCAACACGGCGCTCGCCGTCGCAAGCGAAGCGAAATTGGGGGCGAAAACGATGAAGTAGAGGGTGATGAGGGCAAAGATTCCGTAAGTGATGTGGTCTCGAGCGAAATTCGCAAGACTGCCGCGTGCGGGACTTGCCAGCGTGGTCATGCCGCTCCTTCCTTCTCATGAAATTCGGCCCGCCGGTCGGCATCGATCTGAAGCAGCGTGCGCAGATGGGCTTCGTCCTCGATCCGCTCGAGGGTCCGGGCGATGCGGCCTCCGGCGACGACCAGGATGCGGTCGGAGAGCTCCATCAGCTCCTCGAGCTCCGATGAAATCAGGAGCACGCCGACGCCTTCGGCCGCCTTGCGCTTGATCAGATCACGCATATCGCGCTTCGCATTGATGTCGACCCCCGATGTCGGCTCGTCGAGGATCAGAACCCGGGGACTCGTCGCCAGCCACTTCGCGAACACGACCTTTTGCTGGTTGCCGCCCGAAAGCTCCTGCGCGACCTGCTGAGGTCCGCGGCACATGAGGCTGAGATCGCTGCGATAGCGCGCAAACAGCGAGGCGATCCTGCCCGTCGCCATAGGCCCGAAGCCATGGCCGAGGGACAGGCCCGCGAGGTTGGTGAGCGCGAAATTCTCCGCGAGCGACCGGTTGCCCACGAGGCCTTCGCGCCTGCGGTCCTCCGGAACGAGCCCGATCTTCGCTTCGACCGCGTGCGGGACGATGCCGAGCTGGATCGGCCGTCCGGCGACCGCGATCGCGCCGGACACATCGGGAATGAGCCCGAATATCGCTTTCGCCAAGGTCGAGCGTCCGCTGCCGACAAGGCCGCCAAGGCCGACGATCTCGCCCGCCGCGATCTCGAAAGCGATGTTCGAGAGCTTGTGCGCGGTCGAGAGGCCAGTGACCGAAAGCGCCGGCGCCCCGGCTCTGGGAGCGATCGCGACGCTTTTGGGCGGCTCCGCCTTGATGCGCGAGGGCGCATCCTCGCCCTCCGCCGGACGCGACATGAGCGAGGCGATGTGGGCGATCGAGGTCTCGCCTGGCAGCAGCGGTCCGATCAGGCGTCCATCCTTCACGATCGAGATCCGGTCGGAAAGCCTCAGCACATCCGCCATGCGATGGCTGATATAGACAACGCCGATCCCGGACGCCTTGAGCTGGTCCACAATCGTGAACAGCGTCTCCTCCTCGCGCGCCGTGAGCGATGAGGTCGGCTCGTCCATGACCAGAAGCTTCGCTCCCCGGGAAAGCGCCTTCAAAATCTCGACCATCTGGCGCTGCGCAAAGCCGAGATCGCCAGCGCGCGCGGCGGCGTCGAGCTCGAATCCGTAGCGCTCGATGAGCGCCCGCGCGTCGGCGATCATGCGCCGCATGTCGACCCGCCAGCCGAGACTGCGCGGCTCGCGCAGGACGAACAGGTTCTCGGCCACCGAAAGATTCGGCAGCACGCTCAGTTCCTGGAAGATCATCGCGACGCCGCGGTCGACGCGCTCGCGCAGCGAAAGGCCGGTCACGTCCTCGCCGTCAAGGACGATGCGTCCGCTGTCGGCGGAATAGACGCCGATCAGGACTTTCATCAACGTGGACTTCCCGGCGCCGTTCTCGCCCAGAAGCGCATGCGTTTCGCCGCGCTCGACGACGAGCGACACGTCGCTCAGGACGCGGTTTTCGCCGAACGATTTCTGGATGCGCTCCATCGATACGATGGGGCGCGCCGCGCCTGATGTCTGCGAACCCGTCAACGGCGCCTCGCGGATGAAGCCGGACCCGGCGGGCGGTGGCCCGCCGGGTCCTTGCGCGTCAGAAGCAGGTTCTGGCGCGTCAGAAGCAGGTCCTGGCGCGTCAGAAGCACTGACCGTCGCAGAGCTTGATCAGGGCGGCGGACGGCTCCTCCTTCGTCACCTGCTTGAGCGCGCTCAGAAGGTCAATCTTCTTCACGCGCAGCGTCGGCACCGAAACATAGGGGGGCGTCGGCTTGCCGAGCAGGGCGAGAGCTGCGACTTTCGCCTCGGAGACGCCCTGATCGTAAGGCTGCTGGGCGCCCACCGCCAGGAAGTCGCCGCGCGCGACATTGACCGCGCTGTCCGCCGCAAGGTCGTTGGTCGTGACGATGATCTTTCGCCCAAGCGTCTTCGCCGCGGCGACCGCCTGCTGCGCGGGAGTGTCCCACGCGACGAACAGGCCCTTGAGATTCGGGTGCGCGGTCAGCATGCTGGTCGCGACCTCGTAGGCCTTTTCCGGCGATGCGAACGTGCCCACGCCCACGACCTTGATGTCCGGATACTGGGCGAAGGCCTTCAGCGCGCCGACCTTGCGCGCGGCGACCGAGTAGTAATAGTCGTAGACGAGGGTCAGAATCCCGACCTCACCCTTGCCGTCAATCGCCTTCGCCAGTTCGTCGGCGGCGAAGAAGGCGTTCTTCTCGTTGTCCGCGGCGACGACCGACACATAGTCCTTGCCCGGCGCCATTCCGACCGGGACGTTGTCGAGGAAGACCAGCTTGATGCCGGCTGCGGCGGCCTTCTTGTACGCCTCCGCCGACGACTTGGGGTCAATCGGAATCGAGAATATGACATTGGGCTTGCGCGCGATCATCTGTTCGAGATCGCTGATCTGCTGGCCGACGTTGAATTTCGCGTCGGTCGTTCCGACCACCTCGATCCCGTATTCCTTCAACGTATTGGTGATGCCCGCAACCTGAAGGTGAGGCCAGCCCGCGTCCATCGTATGCATCACCAGTCCGGCGGTGAACTTGCCAGCCTTCAGCTTGGCGATGTCCTCGTCGGAGAGCTTGAGGGTGTCGGCCGAAACCGCCGGCGCCCCGTCAGGATAGCCGGGCACGGCCTGTCCGGTCGGCGACAGCGGCGGGGGCTCCAGAAGCTGCTTGGCTTCAGGGGGAATGTTGTCCGGCCACTTATAGTCTGCGGCTGAGGCGCGAAGAGCGCCGGTCGCGACGACCGCGAGCGCCAGAGCCGTTGTCATCCATTTCGTCTGCATGGTTTGTCCTCCCGTGGCGCGGCCGGCCAAGTGGCCGCCCGCCTGCTGCGGCGTCGGAATCGCTTGGCGCATCCGCAGGCTGCGCAAGCGGCCGTCGCCGACATCGAGCGTCGGAGACGGGACTGCGGCCCGCTATTCGGCGTAGCTGTTGTAAAGCGTCTTCTTGTGCATGAAGCCCTCGATGCCGTGCTGGCCGTCCTCGCCGCCGAGGCCGCTCTTGCGGAAGCCGGTATGGAAGCCATGCGGGCTCTCACCTGACGGACGGTTGACGTAGATTTCGCCGAACTGGAGCTCGTTCACCGCGCGCATGATCTTGCGATTGTCGCGGGTGAACAGATAGGCCGAGAGGCCGTAGTCGGAATCGTTGGAATAGGCGAGCGCCTGATCGAAGTCGTCGACCGCCATCGCCGCGATCAGCGGGCCGAAGGTCTCCTGCCTCATGATTTCGAGGTCGTTCGACTTGACCGAGAAGATGGTCGGGAAGAACCAATGGCCGCGTTCGAAACCGGCGCCTTGCGCCTTGCCCTCGATCAGCGGGGTCGCCTTCTCTTCGATAGCCTTGGCCTTCATCGCCTCGAGCTTGTTCACTTCGACCGCGCTGATGCGCGGGCCAACCTGCACGTCGCTCGTGGGATCGCCGACCTTGAGTTTTTTGACCTTGGCCAGAAACTTGTCGAGGAATTCGTCGTGGATCTTCCTGTGCAGGTACATGCGGTCGTTGCAGGTGCACACCGAGCCGCCGAAGAAGAACTTCGACGTCACAGCCGCGTCGACCGCCTTGTCGATGTCCGCGTCGTCCATCACGATGAACGGCGCCTTGCCGCCGAGCTCCAGGCGGATTGGTTTGATGCGCTCGGCGCCGAGCGCGTAGATCTCGCCTCCCGCCCGCACACTGCCGGTCATCGAGATGAGGTCGGTGCCCTTGTGGGACACGAGATGGGCGCCGACCGTTCGGCCGTCGCCAACCACGATGTTGATGACGCCCTCGGGTATGCCGGCGCGCCGGCTCAGTTCGCCGAGAACGAGGGTGGTCAGCGGCGTCAGTTCGTGCGGCTTGACGACGATCGTGTTCCCGGTCACCAAAGCGGGACCGACCTTGCGCGCGAACAATGCGGCCGGAAAGTTCCAGGCGGTAATGCCGGCGACCACGCCATAGGGGACGCGCTGAATCCAGATCTGTTCGTCGCGTCCCTCGCCGGGCAGGATCTCGCCCTGGAGTCTGCGCGCGCTCTCGGCGGCGTAACGCAGCAGCATCGCGGCGAACCCGACGTCGATCAGGGATTCCGCGAGCAGCTTGCCCCCCTCCGCAGTGAGCAGATGGGCGAGCGTCTCGCTGTTCTCCTCAATCCGGTTCGCGAGCTTCTGAAGAAACGCTCCCCGCTCCATTGGCGTCGCCCGAGCCCATTGCGGCTGGGCCTTGCGCGCCGCCGCGACGGCGCGGTCCGCATCCTCGATCGTGCTCGAAGGGACGGCGGCGACGATGCTTTCGTCCTTCGGGTTCTCGATCTCACGCTGTTCTTTGCTGGCGGAATTGACCCAATGGCCGCCGATGTAGAGCTGGCCTTCGCCGATGCCGAAGTCGCGCATCGTTTGGATGGTCATTGCAGGTCTCCTTTATGGGCTCGGCGCGTGCTCACTTGATGATGCCGATCTTTTCGCGGTCGATCGTGACGAACACCGACAGGACAAGCACCAGTCCTTTCACGATATTCTGGAAATAGGGATCGAGGCCGATGATGTTCATCCCGTTCGAGAGTATCGTGATGATGAGCGCGCCGAGGATTGTGCCCTGGATGCTCCCGACGCCGCCGGTCAGCGGCGTGCCGCCGACGACGACGGCGGCGATCGCGTCGAGCTCGAGTCCTTCGCCGAGTTGCGCCGTTGCAGCCATGGCCCGGGCGCCCTGAAGTAACCCCGCCATGCCGCAGAGCAGCCCCGACAGCACAAAGATTGCGACCTTCACGCGATCGACCCGGATGCCGCTAAGGTGGGCGATGCGCTCGCCCCCGCCGATCGCGCGCACCTCGCGGCCGAAGACGGTCAGATTCAACATGAAGGCCGAAACGCCGATCAGAACCACGGCGATCAGGACCGAATTCGGGATTCCGGCCGTGCGTCCTGAATAGACGTCGAGAAACGCTTCGTTCTCGATCGAGACTGGGGCGCCGCGGGTGAAATAGAGAACAATTCCGCGATAGACGACCATCGCGCCGAGCGTCACGATGAAGGATGGCACCTTGCCCTTGGCGACGATCGATCCATTGACGAGCCCGCACGCCGCGCCGCCCGCGCAGGCCGGAAGGATCGCGAAAAGGCCAATGCTGGCAGAGGTCTTCGCCGCAACCAGCGCGGCGATCGCCACAATGGCGCCGACCGAAAGATCGATCGAACCGGCGATGACCACAAAGGTCATGCCGAGCGCCGCGACAAGCAGGACGACAGCCTGTTGGGCGACGATCATCAGATTGTTGAACTGAAGGAAACGGGTCGAGGTCAGCGAGAAGGCGGCCGCAAGCGCGATGAGCAGGAAAACCGGGAAGAAGCGCCGCACGTGGTCGCGTCCGAAGCGGCGGCTGGCCGGTTGCTCGATATCCACGTGAGGCTTGGCGGACGTCATGGGGTCCCCTCAGGTCATATGCCGGATGATGACGTCTTCGGAGGCCAAGGCCGGACCGTTGACTATGGTCACGATCCGTCCGGTGCGCATGACCAGGATGCGATCGCTGAGGCCGATCAGCTCATTCAGATCCTCGCTCGCGAGCAGAATTCCCACACCACGACCCGCCGCCTCGCGTAACGAGCGGTAGATCTCGGCCCGCGCCCCGACATCGACTCCGCGGGTCGGATTGTTGAGCAGGAGCACGCGAGGATCCACGGCGAAGCATTTGCCGAGCACCACTTTCTGAAGGTTGCCCCCGCTCAGCGCACCGGCCCGCGCCTGCGGGACGCTGGTCTTGATGAACAGGCGCCGGATGAGCGCGCCCGCGAGCTTTCTGGCGCGCCCACGGTCAAAGAGGGGGCCCCGGCGCGGCGGGCGCGCCATCACGAGATTGTCGAGGACGCTGGCGCCTACGATGAGTCCCTCGCCCGTGCGGTTCCCGGGCAAATAGGCGACGCCCCGGTCCCATGCGTCGGCGGGAATGCGCGGGCGAAACGACGCGCCGACGAGTTTCATTTCGCCCGATTGGAGCGGCGCCACGCCGGCGGCCATCTCAAGGATGCGCTGACCGCCCGCTCCCTTGAGGCCGGCAATTCCGACGATCTCGCCGCCCCCAAGCGCGAAAGAACTCGGCTTGAGCCGATGATCCGCAACCTCCTCAAAGCGCATCAGGTTGTCGGAATGAGCCTGCGCGGCGCGCGGCGGAAAAAGACCCTTCGACAGGTCGCGCCCGACCATGAGGCCCTGGATCTGGTCGCGGCTAAGCGCGTTGGCTTCATAGTCGCCGATCTTGCGCCCGTCCTTGAGGATCGTCAGCTCGTCCGCGACCGCGCCGACTTCGGCGAGATGGTGCGAAACGAAGGCGACAATCAGCCCCTGACGTTTGAGCGCCCGCATCGCTTCAAGGACGATATCGACCTCGCGATGGTTCAGAAACGCGGTCGATTCATCGAACAGCAGGGCGCGCGGCGACGCCGAGAGCGCGCGCGCGACTTCGATGCACTTCCACTGTCCGAGATCGAGCGCGGAAAGCGGTCGCGCGACCGAAACTTCCGCCGAGAAGCTGTCGAGTAAAGCCTGCGCGGCGCGATCGAGCGCAGCCGCCCGCAATAGCCCATGGCGGCGGAAGCGGGAAAGCCGGCCGGCGAAAATGTTCTCCGCCACTGTCAGGGACGGATTGATGGTGATTTCCTGGAAGACAAGGCCGACGCCGAGCCCGGTCGCCTCGACCACCGATCGCGGCGCATAAGAGCGGCCGTCAAGCATCATCCGGCCGGAATCCGGCCGCTCGGCGCCAGCGAGAATCTTGAGCAGCGTCGATTTGCCCGCGCCGTTCTCGCCGACGAGCGCGCGCACCTTGCCCGGCGCCAGCGTGACCGACACGCCCGACAACGCGCGCGTGCTGCCAAAGCTTCTCGATAGGTCTTTAGCGACAATCCTCACTGAACGCCCCTGCTCAGGCTCCCGTGAGGGCCGGCTGACCGGCCCTCACGCGCCAAGGTTTACTTGGAGTACTTGAGCTCGAACGAAGCCGGCGCGGCGTTCGGGGTGTAGGTTCGCGAATGCGCCTTGAAATCGTAAGGCGGCACGCCGGCTGGAAAGTCCGCCTCGAATTGCGAGACGCGATCCTTGGTCAGCGGCAGAAGCTTCAGCTTGACGTTGTCCTGGTCCTTCGGAACGGGGTGGCCCTTGATTTCGTCGTACAACATCACAAGCGCGAATCCGCCCTGGAGCCAATGGCCGCCGATGTCAAAGAGCAGGTCGCCGTTCTTCACCGCCTCTACGTTCTCGGGGTTCAGGTCCATGGCGACGACGATAACGTCCTTGCCTGGCTTTTTTCCCGCGTTCTTGAGCGCCGTCATCACGCCGGTCGCGGTGCCGCCGTTGGCCGCCCATACGCCCTTGATGTCGGGATGACCCTGGTAGAGCGATTCGAACACGGTCTGCGAGGTATCGCGGACAAAATTACCGTCGACCTCGCCGGCGACGACGACTTCCGGGTGCGCCTTGAGCGCGTCTTCAAGCCCCTTGCGCCGGTCGATGGCGACGGACGTTCCAGCGGTGCCGTTGACGACGCCAATAACCTTCTTGCCGTTGGCGTCCGCGGGGATGGCGGCGAACAAGGCCTCCGCCATCTGGCGCCCGGCGTCCTCATCGCTTGGGCCCACGAACGCCTTATAGTTGGGGAAGCGTTCGGACTGGGGCGAGAAGTCCGGATAGCTGTCGGTGAGGATCACCGGGATGTTGGCGTCCTTGGCGAGACTCAAGCCGCGAGCCGCGGTCGCCCAGTAGGGCGTGAAGATGATGCCATCGGCCGGCCGGGCGACGAGGTCCTCGAGCGACTTCACCATCTGGTCGGGTTTGTTGTCGGCGTTAAGTACGATCAGATTGACGCCGAGCTCCTTGGCTCCCTTCTTCATAAAGTCGATGTAGTTGTTCCAGAACTGGGCATCGAGCGTGGGCACGACGACTCCAATGGTTGGGGTGTCTTTCGACGCCACAGCCGGGCTCGCCGCGAGCAGCAGCGGCGCGGCAAGCGCCAGGAGTCCATTGCGTATTTTGTTCAGAATCACCTCTTCCTCCTCTTTGGCCGCGTCGCATGGGGGATCGCACGGCCTTTTCCGATTTATCGCGGGCCATGCCGCGCCCCTCTAAGCCCTCACTGTTTGGCGGGCGCGCGCCAGCGTGACGGCGAGATCGATCGCCTCGATCAGGCTCGTCGCGCTCGCGATGCCGCGGCCAGCAATGTCGAAGGCCGTGCCGTGGTCGACGGAAGTCCGGATGATGGGAAGGCCCAGCGTCACATTGACTCCGCTGAGCGCCTCCCAGCGACCGGTCTTTTCATCGACCGAGAACCCAAGCAGCTTCACGGGGATGTGGCCCTGGTCATGATACATGGCGACCACGGCGTCGTACTGCCGGGCGCGGAGCTTCACGAAGACCGTGTCGCCGGGCACCGGCCCGTGAACATCGTAGCCTTGCTCGCTGAGGCGCCGGATGGTCGGTTCAACGATGTCGATATCCTGCCGTCCGAAGAGGCCGCCCTCTCCCGCATGCGGATTGAGCGCGGCGACAGCGATTCGACGGCGCGGCGCGCCGAGCGCACTGAGCGCCTCGTCTGTGAGAGCGACGACCCGGCTGAGCCGCTCCGGAGTCACGCGCCGGGGCACGTCCTCGAGCGCGGTATGCGTCGTCATGTGACTGACCCGCATGGCGCCGTGCGCAAGCAACATCACGCTGTCGCGGGCGCCGGTGAGATCCGCCAGCAGTTCGGTGTGCCCGCTATAGTGGTGTCCGGCGAAATTGAGCGCCTCCTTGCTGATCGGGCCGGTGCAGATCGCATCGACCTCGCCCGCAAGCGCGAGCCGCACCGCAGTCGCGATCGCGTCATAGGCGATGCGGCCGCCCTCGGCGGTCGATTGGCCCAGAGGAACAAGCTGGCCGGCCTGATCGATATCGATGAAGCCGATCGAAGGCAGATCTTCGGCCAACCCGGCGGACGCGACGGGGATGGCGACATCTTCGATGGAAAGCTGCTTGAGCGCGGCCTTGTGCGCAGCGCCGGCGCCGATGAGAAGAAGGGACAACTCGCCGTCGGCTACACGGGAGCGCAACACGACGCTTGCGCGGGCCATGATCTCCGGACCGATTCCAGCCGGATCTCCCGAGGTCACCGCGATCCTTGGACCGGGCACTGTCGGTCTCCTCCCCTTACCTTTGGCGAACACGAGTGCATTATTTGAACCATGAAAAGTTATAATCTGTCAAATTCGTTCATATCGATGGAATTTTTCGACAGAATTGGCCCAAGCGCCACAGATCGTCGCTTGACAGCGAGCGGAAACTGCCATTTTCTGCCATGTTTGGGCACCGACGCGAAGAGAGAAGCCGCGCCTCAAAACAGGGAGGATGTTCATGGTATCGAGAAAAACTTTTGCAATGGCGCTCGCCGCCTCTGTCCTGGCGTCGGGTTTCGCTCGCGCAGCGGACACGTACAAGCCGGAATGCTTCAGCCCGGCGTCCGACAACAAGAAGACGATCCAGTATCCTGCAAAAAAGGGGCCCTATAAGATCGCGCTGGTGAACGGCTATGTCGGCAACGACTGGCGCATCACGGCCATCCAGTCCGCCAAGGCCTGGGGCTCGCGGCCCGACAACGCCAAGCAGCTCGCCGACTTCAAGGTGATCTCCGTCGGCAACGATTCGGCGGCGCAGATCGCAGCCATCGACAATTACATAGCCGCCGGCTACGACGCGATTGTCATCAACGCGGTCAATCCCACCGCCTTCGACGCGGTGGTGAAGCGCGCGCAGCGTGCGGGGACGGTGCTCGTCACCTTCGACAACGTGCTCGATTCCGACAAGATCGTGCAGGTCAACGAGGACCAGTTCGAGCTCGGCCGGATGAAGGCCCAGGCGGTGGTCGACGGCATCAAGGCCGCCAAGGGCGATGTAACCGGCCAGGTGCTTGAAATCTCCGGGCTGCCCGGCAACAGCGTCGATCGCGACAATCACGAGGGCATGCGCTCGGTGCTCGACAAGTATAAGGGATTGAAGGTCGTGCAGGTGGTCGGCAACTGGGACGCGGGCACGGCGGAGAAAGGCACCGCCGACGCCATTGCGACCAACGGCAAGTTCGATGGAGTGATGGTTCAGGAAGGCGCGATCGGCGCGCTCCACGCCATGCAGGCGGCCCACCATCCAATCGTGCCGATCGGCGTGGACGCGGGCAACGGCACGCGAGAGCTTGCCGCCAAAGGCAAGTATCCGGGCGTGACCGCCGCGCAGGCGCCGGCGATGTCGGCGCTGGCGCTCGAGGCCGCCGTCGTCCTCCTGCAGGGCAATGCGCTGCCCCAGAAAGTGTTCCTGCCCATCCCGCACAAGAACAACGCTGACCTTGTCGAGGGGAAGGACTATTTCCCCAACCTGCCGCCCAACTTCTACACCACGACCGGCTATCCGCAGTGCTTCCCGGTTTTCACGCCGCAGGAACTGATGGGTCAGAACGCCTCGAATAACGGCTAAGCCGCCAAGGACCGCGCGATGGCCCCGCTCGTCCAGCTGACGGACGTATCGAAAAGCTATGGCGCGGTTCCGGCTCTGGCCGAGGTTTCGCTGACCATCGACCCCGGAATCGTTCACGCCGTCCTCGGCGAGAACGGCGCCGGCAAGACGACGCTGATGAAGCTGCTCGCCGGCGTCATCGCGCCTGACACCGGCGCCATCGCCGTCGATGGGATCGCGCGGCGCTTCGCCTCGCCGCGCGACGCGACGGCGCTCGGCATTGTCTGCATGTTTCAGGAATTGTCGCTGATGCCGCATCTGACGGTCGGCGACAACCTCCTCATCAGCGACGGCGGCCCGGCCCTTGGCTTCATCGGCCAGGGCGCCCGCCGCGCGGCGCGTGGCGCGCTGGACAGCATCGGCGGCGACCATATCCGTCTCACGGCGCTGATTTCCGATCTTCCTCTTGCCGACCGGCAGCTGGTCGAGATCGCCAAGGCGATCCACCGCAAGCCGCGCCTCCTCATTCTCGACGAAGCGACCTCGGCGCTCACCGCCGAGCGCGCCGAAAAGGTGTTCGAAGTCATCCGGCGGCTGCGCAATTCGGGATGTGGCGTCCTGTTCATCTCGCACCGCATGTACGAGATCGACGCCGTCGCGGACCGGATCTCCGTATTCCGAAACGGGCGGCACATCGAGACCTTCCCCGCAGGCGCGCGAAGCCGGGACGCCATGATTGGGCTGATGATAGGCCAGCCGCTCAAGGAGCTGTTTCCCCCCCGGGTCGCGCCGCCCGATCCGTCGCTCGCGCCGCTTCTCTCCTGCCGCGCCCTGCGCTGGGAGCCTGCGCTCGACGGTGTCGACCTCGATGTGCGCCCCGGCGAGATCGTCGGGCTCGGCGGCCTCGACGGCCAGGGGCAGCAGCACGTGATGCACGCCATCTTCGGCGTGCTGCGCCATCTCGAAGGCGCGATCATGCTCGACGGACGGCCGCTCTCGGGCATGACGCCGAGCCGCGCCAAGGCGCCCGGCGCCAATATCGCGCTCGTGCCCGAGGATCGAAAGACCGAGGGCCTGATCCTCGACATGTCGATCGCCGACAACCTCCAGCTGGCTGCGCTGAGCCGGAAACCTTTCGGCCTTACCCACGCGTCCGACGCGACGGACGGCGCCATCGCCCGGCTGGTCGAACGCCTGGCGCTCACGTTCGGCCGTCTCGACGATCCGGTGAAGACCCTGTCGGGCGGCAATCAGCAGAAGGTTGTCCTCGCGAAATGGCTGGCCCTCTCGCCGCGCTGCCTCCTGCTCATGGACCCGACGCGCGGCATCGACGTCCGCACCAAGGCGCAGATCTATGTCCTCCTGCAGGAATTGGCGGCGGATGGCCTGGCGATCGTCCTTCAGTCGACCGACTACGAAGAGCTGATCCATGTCTGCCACCGGGTCTATGTCTTCTATCGCGGCCGGGTCATTCGCGAGATGAGCGCAGCCGAAGTCACGCCGGACGCGCTCGTCGCCGCCACGCTCAATGTCCATTCGGAGACCGCCGCGCAATGAAGGCTGTGGCAAACTTGCGCCTTTCGCGCACCGCCATCGCGGCAGTGCTGCTCGCGATCCTTTTCGCTCTCTTCATCTCGATTCATCCCCGCGGGCTCTCGGTATATGTGCTGACGATCTGGGCCAATCAGGGAACGCTGCTGGCGCTCGCCGCGATCGCGCAGTTCTTCGTCGTGCTCGTCCGGGGCATCGATCTGTCGGTTGGGCCGGTCGTGGCGCTGACCAATGTCGTCGCCTCCTATGTCGTCTCCGGCTCCCCGCTCCATGTGGCGGCGGGGGTTGCGCTCGCGCTCATGGTCGGCGTCGCCTGCGGACTTGCGAATGGAGCGGCGGTGGTCGTCGCGGGCGTTCCGCCGATCGTCGCCACGCTGGCGCTCGGCAGCATCTATTCCGGTCTCGCCCTCCTTCTGCGCCCGACCCCCGGTGGCGAGATCAGCGACGGCCTTTCCGACGCGCTCACCTACGACGTGCATGGCGTCCCGGCGTCGCTCATCATCATCGCCGTCGCCCTCATCCTGTTGACGACGCCTTTGAGGCGGACCCGGTTTGGCATGAGCCTCTACGCCATCGGCTCCTCGCGCGAGGCCGCCCTGATGAGCGGAATCCGCGTTCGGGCCGTGACGCTTTCGGCCTATGGCCTGGGCGGCTTTTTCGCCGCGCTCGCGGGGCTCTATGTCAGCATGATCACGTTGACGGGCGACCCGAATGTCGGGCCGCCCTACACCCTGAACTCCATCGCGGCCGTTGTCATTGGCGGCGTGGCGCTGTCGGGCGGCGTAGGCTCGCCGCTCGGCGCAGCGCTCGGCGCCTTCATCCTCAAGACGATCTCGGGGCTCATGTTCTTTTCGGGCCTGCCGCCTCTGGCGCAACCCTTCTTCGAAGGGGCGATCCTCGCCATCGCAATCGCGCTCGGCGCCTTTGGAATGCTGCGCGTGCGCTCCCGGCTCGAGCGGTTCGCGTGATGTCGGCTATCCTGTCGCGATCGGGGTCGCCAAGGCGCGGGGAGGGAACGATCGACCGGTCCGTTTTTCTGGTGATCCTGGCCTGCGTTGCGGTGACGATCGGCGCCGGGATCATGTCGCCGGGCGTGCTGTCGCTCGGCTATCTGCTCCAGCAGCTCCAGATCGCCTCCATTGTCGGCCTTCTCGCCACCGGCGCGATGCTCGTGATCCTGCTCGGCCAGATCGACCTTTCGGTGCCGTTGACGATCACCAGCACCGCCATTCTCGCAACCTCGCTCGCGGGCGCGAGCAGCGAGGCGCTGGCCGGGCTCGCCATCCCGGCCGCCCTCCTGGGCGGCATTGTCATCGGCGCGGTCAACGGGCTCGGCGTCGCCATCTTCCGCATTCCGGCGATGGTCTGGACGCTCGCGGTCAACGCCATGCTGCTGGGCATGACGGTCTTCTACACCGGCGGCTTCAAGCCGCACGGAGCGCCCCCGACGCTGGCCGTGTTCCTGGCCCACGGGCGCACGTTCGGCCTCCCCAATGCTTTCCTGCTCTGGCTGGCCATTGGGGCGGGAACGATCTTCATGCTGCGGCGGACGGTGTTCGGGACCTACATTTACGCGCTCGGCCAGTCGCCGCGCGCCCTTTTCCTCGCCGGCGCGCCGGTCGATCGCGTGATCGTCTGTGTGTTCGCATTTGCCGGTTTCATGTCGAGCCTCGGCGGCCTGCTGCTGGTCGGCTACGCCAACCAGGCCTATCAAGGCATGGGCGACAGCTATTTGATGCCGGTGATCGCGGCGGTGGTGCTGGGCGGCACGTCGATTCTCGGCGGCAGCGGCAGCTATTCTGGCACTTTCGTCGGCGCCATCTTTATCACGCTCCTGTCCTCGGTCCTTTCGCTGATGCAGGTTCAGGACGCGGTGCGGCAGATCGTGTTCGGTGCGATCATTCTCGTCATGCTGGCCATCCATCGCACGAAACTCTCGACCTGACGGAAGCGCCATGGCCTCGCCTCGCCGCCCAGAGCTCATACCCGCGCAGCGCCGGGCCTTCATGCTGGATCACATCCGCAAACGCGGCGCAGCCTCGATCCAGGAGCTGGCGGAGGCGATCGGCATCTCGCTGTCGACGGTCCGCCGCGATCTGGAGCATCTGGAGGAGCGCGGCTATCTCGAGCGCTCGCACGGCGGGGCGCTGATTCAGAAGCTGCTGCAATCGACCTTTGAGCCAGAGGCCGCGATCACCGCTGAGTTCGATCGGCCGGAAAAGGAATCGATCGGGCTTGCAGCGGCGGCGACGCTCCATTCCGGCGCGAGCGTCATTTTCGACAGCAGTTCGACAGTGCTCGCGGCGGCTCGCGCGAGCGTCGAGCGCGACATTGCGCTCACTGCGGTCACCAACGACCTCGGCATCGGCCAGACGCTGTGTGCATCGAGCAAGATTCGTGTTCTCTGTCTGGGCGGCGCCGTGCGGCCGGGTTCCCTGACCGTCCTCGGCGAGCCAGGCGAAAGCTTTCTTAGCAATCTCAGGGTCGATGTCGCCTTCATCGGGACCCATGCGATCAGCGGTCTGGCGTTGAGCGAGACGTCGCTCGAGGCGGCGGCGATGAAGCGGGCCATGATCTCGGCGGCGCGAAGGATCG